>NZ_RXLZ01000007.1 GCF_003970865.1 Stenotrophomonas maltophilia
TCGTTTGGCTTTTAGTTTTTTTGTTTGTGAGGCGAGAAAAGGGGCAACAGTTAGGAGGCCGTATGCGGGGGTCGGAGTTGTGGTTAAGAACCAGCCCCCATGCCTGCCGCCCACGCCCCTGTCCTGAGCACTCTCGCTGTTCTGATCACAGCCATCCTCGCCGCTTCGCCCAGCCATGCGGCTGAAGCCGATGCGGATCCTGCTGCCACCGCCGCGACGGCCAACGTGGCAGCATCCACGCTGGATGCGGTGGTGGTGACCGGTTCGCGCACCAGCACGCGCACGGTGAAGAACAGCTCTACGCCCATCGATGTGATCTCCGCCGAGGACCTCGCTGCTACCGGCCAGGGCAACCTGCTGGAAGCGCTGCAGCGCAGCCTGCCGTCGCTGAGCCAGATTGGCGGCTACCAGAGCGACCAGGAAAGCCTGATCCGCGGCTACCAGCTGCGCAATCTGTCACCGGGCTACACGCTGGTGCTGGTGAATGGAAAGCGCCGTAATGCCAGTGCCTATGTGAGCGGGGCCAACGGTGGTGGCTTTCCAGGGCACGCCTGGGCTGACCTCGCGCTGATTCCGGTCTCGGCCATCGACCATGTGGAAGTGCTGCGCGATGGCGCTTCGGCCATCTACGGCTCGGATGCGATCACCGGCGTGGTCAACGTGATCCTGAAATCGCAGGCACACGGTGGCGAGTTTGCCGTGGAGAGCGGGCAGAGCATCGATGGCGATGGCTCGCGCACCAGCGTGCGTGCCAACGTGGGCCTGCCATGGGGCCAGGATGGCTTCGTCAACCTGTCCGGCGAGACCACCCGCCAGCATCATGCGATCCGTACCCGCCGCTATATCGACGGCTACCTGAGTTACCCGGCGGTGGATGGCAACGGCAATCTGGTGGCGTTGCGGCCGAACAACCGGCTACCGGCAGGTGCATCGCCGAACCCGGCCGAGGCCAACCGCGATGCCGAAGCCAACACCATCCTCAGCTCGCCGTCGTATGCGTTGAAGGCGTTTGCGGTGAATGTGGGTCATGGCTTGGGCGAAAGCGCGCAGTTCTACGCCAACGCCACGGCCAGTGACCGCACCGCGCAGGCGATCCAGAACTTCCGCCTGCCGGCGACCATCTTCACTACCTACAAGGCACCCGGCGTGTTGAGTGTGTTCCCCGATGGCTTCCTGCCGGTGCTGGAAACCAAGGAGAAGCAGTACACCGGTACGGCCGGTGTGAAAGGCCAGATCGCGGGCTGGGACTACGACGCCAGCCTGACCGGCAACCGCAGCACGGTACGCACCTATACCCGCAACTCGGTGAACTACTCGCTGCCATACCCCGGTTCGCCCACTGACTTCTATGACGGCAAGCTGGACTACCAGCAGGGCATCGCCAACCTGGACCTGCGCCGCGGCTTCGAGGTGGCGGCCTTTGCTTCGCCGCTGGAAGTGAGCGCGGGCGCCGAGTACCAGCACGAACAGTACGAGCGTGGGGCAGGGCAGTGGGAGTCGTACACCGGCTTTGGTGCTGCGGCCTTCGTCGGCTATTCCACTGCGGACGCGGTGAAGGCGACCCGCAACAGCAAGGCGGTGTACGTGGGTGCGGCCACCAACATCACCTCGCGCTGGTACCTGGATGCGGCCGCGCGCTGGGAAGACCATTCCGACTTCGGCAGTGTCTCCACCGGCCGCCTGACCACGCGCTTCGACTTCACCGATGCGCTGGGCGTGCGCGCCACGGTCAGCAACGGCTTCCACGCGCCCAGCCTGGGTGCGCAGTTCTACCAGGCCACCGGCAGCTGCCCGTGCGGCACCACGCTGGTGGCGCAGGTGTCTTCGCCGGCGGCGATCGCGCTGGGTGCCACGCCGCTGAAGCCGGAAAAGGCCACCAACTACAGCCTGGGCATGACCTGGGACCCGAGCCCGGCGTTCCACCTGGCGGTGGATGCCTATCAGATCGACATCCGCGGCCAGCTGGGGCAGTCCAGCCAGATCGGCTACAACGCGCAGGATCCGGCGCGTGTCACCGACAACAGCGGCACGGTGCTGAGTGCGGCGCAGAAGAACACCATCGATGCGCTGCTCGGGTCGGCCGGCATCAGCATCCTGCCGGGTGATGCGTTCTATGCCAGCTACTTCACCAACGTGGGCAACACCCGCACGCGCGGTGTCGAGCTGACCCTGGAGGCGAATCAGGAAACCACGTGGGGCAAGCTGCGCTGGAGCTATGCGGCCAACGTCGGCCGTACCACCATCCAGAAGGTCAGCGACATTCCGGGGGCGCTGCAGGGGCTGCCGAACATCAACTTGCTGACCAAGACCAGCGAGTACGCGCTGCGCTTCCGCACGCCCAGCTATACCCAGGTGGCTGGGCTGGGCTGGCAGAACGGACGCTGGCGCTCGAACCTGGACTTCACCTACTACGGCCCGATCAAGCGCCTGAACAACGGCGTGGAGTACAAGCAGCCGCCGGTGCTGGTGACCAACCTGTCCGGTGGCGTGGAACTGGGCGAGGGTTGGAGTGCGGCGCTGGGCATCAACAACGTGTTCGACAAGCGCACCCGCAAGGTGCCCGAGTACGCGCGCAGTGCCACCGATGTGGCCAGCATCGAGACGACGTGGGATAGCGGCGATGTGTTGAGCAACGTCGGTGCGTACTGGTACGGGCGGGTCAGTTACCGGTTCTGAGGTTCATGCCAAAGGCAGCCGGACGTAGTTCGGCATCATCGAGGAGCAGTTCATGTCTTCTGCATTGAAGGTGGTTGCATTGGTGGGGTCGCCGACCAGTTCGGCGACATCGCGCACGTTGTTGCTGGTGCGGTATCTGCTGGCGTCGCTGCAGCAGCGCGTGCGTGCCAGCGTGGAGCTGGTGGAGTTGGCGCCGATCGCGCGCTCGCTCGGCCAGTCGTTGTCGCGCGGTGAGGTGGAACCGGCGGTGGAGCAGGCGCTGCAGACCATCGAGGCCGCCGAGCTGCTGGTGGTGGCCGCACCGGTGCACCGTGGTTCGTATCCAGGGCTGTTCAAGCACCTGGTGGATTTCATCGAACTGGAGGCGCTGGTGGATACGCCGGTGTTGCTGGCGGCGACCGGTGGCAGCGAACGGCATGCACTGGTGATCGACCACCAGCTGCGACCGTTGTTCAGTTTCCTGCAGGCGCACACGCTGCCGATCGGGGTGTATGCCACGCCTGCCGACTTCGATGGCGAGCACATCAACAGTGCAGCGCTGCAGGCCCGCATCGCGCTGGCGACCGAGCGTGCGGCCGGGCATCTGGCCACGCAGGCGCTGGCGGTAGCGGCGCCACTGCGACGCATCGCCTGAGGCCATAACCGGCGGCGCTTTGCATATGGCCAAGGCGCATCTGCGTGGCCGGATCTGACCGCCGATTGTCGCCAGGCAGCGCTATGGCAGCCGCTGGCATCTCTAGCATCGATATCGAAGCGGCATCGCATTGCCGGCACAGATGAGGACCCCCCAGTGACGCTCGACGCAGCAAGCAAACCCATCCTGTTCCTGCTCGACCGCGAGTTCGAGGACGGCCAGATTCCCGGCCAGCGCTTCTTCTGCCGGCACAGCCTGTTGCTGGAGGGTGCGCTGTCGAGCATCGACGGCCTCGACGCGCAGCTGGATGTACGCCGCATCGGTTTCGCGCGGCCACGCCGCGAGGTGATCGCCGAGATCGGCGAGCAGGACCAGTCGCTGCCGAAGCTGGTGCTGCCGCAGGGCGTGCGCAGCGAACTTGCCAGCGGCGCGCACCAGGACCGCCAGTACATCTCCGGTGCCGAGCCGATCCTGGCCGCGCTGAACGGATTGCTCGGCATTCCCGTGGCCCACCCCTGAGCGAGGACGCGACCATGAGTTATCAGATCAGCGTGTTGGACAAGAGCCCGGTGGCCGAAGGTGCCTCGCCGGAGCAGGCGCTGCGCAACAGCCTGCAATTGGCGCAGCGCGCCGAACAGCTGGGCTATCACCGGTACTGGTTTGCCGAGCACCATGCCGCACCGACGCTGGCCAGCCCCGCACCGGAAGTGCTGGCGGCCTGGGTACTGGCACAGACCCGGCGCATCCGCATCGGCAGTGGCGGGGTGATGCTGCGCCACTACGCGCCGTACAAGGTGGCAGAGAACTTCAACCTGCTGGCGGCATTGGCGCCAGGACGGGTGGATCTGGGCGTGGGCAAGGCACCCGGCGGCCTGCCAGCATCGACTGCCGCGCTGGCGGCCGGGCGTCCGCCGTTTGCCGACTTCGACCAGCAACTGCGCGACCTGGAAGGCTATCTGTCCGGCGCCGAAAGCGAGGCGCTGGCGCGGCCGGTTCCGCAGCAGGCACCGGAGCGCTTCCTGCTCGGCGCCAGCCCGCAGAGCGCAAAGCAGGCAGCCGAGCTGGGCTGGCGTTTCGTCTACGCCGCGCACTTCGATGGCGACCCGAAGCACATCGAGGCCGCGTTCGACGCCTACCGCAGCATCTCCTCGCAGCCTCCGCTGCTGGCCACGGTGGCCTTCGCCGCGCCGACTGCCGAAGCCGCAGCCCGCCATATCGGCGCACTGCGCGTCTACAAGCTGCACCTTGGTCCCGGGCAGACGGTGAACCTGCCCAGCCCCGAAGCGGCTGCCGAGTACGCACGCCAGGTGGGTGTGGCCGACTTCCGCATCGAGGAAACACGCCCGAGCGTGTTGTCCGGTGATGCGCAGCACGTGCGTGACGAACTGGATGCGCTGCACCGGCGCTTCGGCGTGGGCGAGTTCATCCTTGATGCGCCGGTGGCCGATCTCGACGCACGCCTGACATCCCTTGAACTGCTGTCGCCCGCGCCACGCGCGGCGGTGGCCTGACCTGCAGGAGCGATTCCCATGAGCACGACCCCGCGCCACATTCCGTTCGGCATCATGCTGCAGGGCCCTGGCAGCCACATGCATGCCTGGAAGCACCCGTCCAATCCGGCCGATGCCAGCGTCAACCTGCAGTTCTACATCGACATTGCGCGCACCGCCGAGGACAACGGCATCGCCTTCGGCTTCGTGGCCGACGGCCTGTACATCAACGAGAAGTCGATCCCGCACTTCCTCAACCGTTTCGAACCGATCTCGTTGCTGTCGGCGCTGGCCACGGCAACGAAGAAGATCGGCCTGGCGGGCACACTGTCGACGTCCTACAGCGATCCGTTCACCGTAGCCCGGCAGTTCGCCTCGCTGGATCTGCTCAGCGGCGGCCGTGCCGGCTGGAACGTGGTGACCTCGCCGTTGGAAGGTTCGGGTCGCAACTATGGCCGGCCACACCCGGAGCACGCGCTGCGCTACCAGATCGCAGACGAGTATCTGGACGTGGTGCAGGGGCTGTGGGATTCCTGGGACGACGACGCCTTCGTGCGCGAGCGCGACAGCGGCACGTTCTTCGCACCAGAGAAATTCCGCCGGCTCGACCACAAGGGCCGCTTCTTCCAGGTGGAAGGGCCGCTCAACATCCAGCGTTCGCCACAGGGCCAGCCGGTGATCTTCCAGGCGGGTTCATCCGATGATGGCATTGCCTTGGCCGGCAAGTACGCCGATGCGGTGTTCACCCATTCGCCGTCGCTGGAAGAGACCCGCGCATTCACCCAGAAGGTGAAGAACTCGGCAATCGCGCACGGCCGCAGCGGCAATGACGTGAAGATCTTCCCGGGTATCGGCCCCATCGTCGGCCGCACTGCCGAGGAAGCCGAAGCCAAGTACCAGGCAATCGCCGCGCTGGCCACGCTGGAGGATGCACTGGCGTACCTGGGGCGCTTCTTCGACCACCACGACTTCAGCCAGTACGATCCGGATGCACCCTTCCCGGAGCTGGGCGACATCGGCAGCAACTCGTTCCGCTCCACCACCGACCGCATCAAGCAGGATGCGCGTGAGAAGGGCTTGAGCCTGCGCCAGGTGGCATTGGAAGCAGTGAGCCCGCGACCGAACTTCATCGGTACGCCGGAGCACGTGGCCGATGAGCTGATCCGCTGGTTCGATGCCGGTGCCAGCGACGGCTTCATCCTTGGATTCGCCGCACAGCGCGAAGGCCTGGACGATTTCGTGACCCAGGTGCTTCCGATCCTGCAGGCGCGCGGCTACCACCAGCGCGAGCTGGAGGGACAGACCCTGCGCGAGCATCTGGGCCTGCCGTACAAGGCCAGCCGTCATGCGACCAATGCCGAACCGGCGCGGAAGGCGGGGTAGGGCGATGAGCGGAGAATCCGCAGTAGCGCCGGGCCATTCCCGGCGGAATTCCCAATCGACGGGCATATTGCCCGAGATCGCGGCACGCGCCGAGGCGGCCATCGCGATCCGTCATGACCTGCACCGCCACCCGGAGCTTGCCTTCGAGGAGCACCGCACCAGCGCCCGTGTTGCCGAGTTGCTGCAGCAGTGGGGCTATGAGGTGACCACCGGCCTCGGTGGCACCGGCGTGGTCGGCACGTTGCAGCGTGGGCAGGGTAGCCGTCGTCTCGGCCTGCGCGCCGACATCGATGCACTGCCGATCCACGAGAACTCCGGCCTGGCCTATGCCAGCCAGACCGAGGGGTTGATGCATGCCTGCGGCCACGATGGGCATACCGCCATCCTGCTGTCCGCCGCGCACTACCTGGCCCATCACGGTGATATCGACGGCACCCTGCAGCTGGTGTTCCAGCCGGCCGAGGAGACGGGTTCGGGCGCATCGAAGATGATTGCCGATGGCCTGTTCGAGCGCTTCCCGGTGGACGCGATCTATGGGCTGCATAACTGGCCGGGCGTGCCGGCGGGGCACTTCGGCTTCGTCGATGGCCCGGCGATGGCGTCGGTGGACTGGGCGCGGCTGAAGGTGATCGGCAAGGGCGGTCACGGCGCCGAGCCGCAGGGCAGCGTCGACCCGATCCTGGCGGCGGCGCACATCGTTACGGCGTTGCAGAGCGTGGTGTCGCGCAATGTCGATCCGCGAGAGATGGGCGTGGTCACCGTCGGTTCGATCCACGGCGGGCAGGCCGCCAACGTGATTCCGGACGTGGTCGAGCTGAAGCTGACCGTGCGCGCCTACCTTCCCGAAGTACGTGACACTCTGCGGCGCCGTGTTACCGAAGTCGCCGAGCAGACCGCCGCCGCGTTCGGTGCGCGCGCCGAGATCGAGTTCCCACGCGGCTTCCCCAGCGTGATCAACCACCCGCAGCAGACCGCCTACATCCGCGAGGTGGCGCTGCAGGGCTTCGGCAGCGAACACGTAGTGCCCGAATTCGCGCCGCGCACCGCCAGCGAGGACTTCGCCTTCCTGCTGCAGGCGCGGCCGGGCAGCTTCGTGTTCGTCGGCAACGGCGACAGCGCACCGCTGCACAGCCCGCGCTACGTGTTCAACGACGCGGCCATCGCGCCAGCCGCTAGCCTGTGGGCGCGGCTGGCCGAAGACTATCTGGTGAAGGACGTGGCATGAGCAGCAACGAACGCTTCCTCTATACCTCGGTGGATGATCCGCTGGCGCGGCCGCTGTTTGATGGCCTGGAGCAGGAGTACGACAGCCGCTACGCCGACGTGCGCCGACGCATCGGTGGCAGCGCCCGCGAGGAGCTGCAGCGCTACCCGGCGCAGGCCTTTGCTGCCCCGGTCGGTGCCTTCGTACTGCTGCTGCGCGACGGCGTGGCGATTTCCGGTGGCGCGTTCATGCCGCACCGCGATCCGGATACCGCCGAGTTCAAGCGCATCTGGACGCTACCCGGGCTGCGCCGCCAGGGCATCGCGCGGCGCGTGCTGCAGGAGCTGGAAGAGCAGGCGGCGCGGCAGGGGTACCAGCGGGTGTTCCTGACCACCGGCTTCCGCCAGCCTGAAGCGGTTGGCCTGTACCTGAGCCATGGCTACACCGCGCTGTTCGATCTGGAGGCCGACCCGGAAACCGTTGCGCATCTGCCGTTCGAAAAGCACCTGCGGGCACCGGCGCCCGTCATCGTACCTGCGCAGACCCAGCTGCAAGGAGCCCACGCGTGAGCACGCCTTCGACCGCGCTGGATGGCATTGCAACCCGGCCGGCGCCAGCACCGGCGCTGAAGATCGTGCCAGCCCGGCATCCGCTGCAGGTCTTCGGCACGGTGCTGGCACTGGCGCTGATCCTGATCGGGCTGCAATCCGTGCTGGGCAATCCGCGCTGGGGCTGGGGCACATTCGCCGAGTGGTTCTTCGCACGCCCTGTGCTGGAAGGCCTGGGCCGCACGCTGCTGCTGACCGCGCTCGGTACCGGCCTCGGCTTCGCACTGGGTACCTTGCTTGCGCTGGCCCGGGTGTCCGGTTCACCGCTGCTGTCGGCGGTGTCGTGGGGCTATGTGTGGTTGTTCCGCTCGATCCCGCTGCTGGTGCTGTTGCTGCTGCTGAACAACCTGGGCTACCTGTACAGCACCATCGAGCTGGGCGTGCCGTTCACCGGCATCAGCCTGTTCTCGTACCCGACCACGCAGCTGATCGGTGTGTTCACCGCCGCGGTGCTGGGCCTGACCCTGAACCAGGCGGCGTTCTCGGCCGAGGTGATCCGCGGTGGCATTCTTTCGGTCGACCACGGCCAGTACGAGGCCGCAGCCGCGCTTGGCCTGCCGCGCGGTCGCCAGGTGCGCCGCATCATCCTGCCGCAGGCGATGCGTTCGATCCTGCCGGCCGCGTTCAACGATGTGATCGGCCTGGCCAAGAGCACCTCGGTGGTCTACGTGCTGGCGCTGCCGGAGCTGTTCTACACCGTGCAGGTGATCTACCGGCGCAATCTGGAAGTGGTGCCGCTGCTGATGGTGGCCACGGTCTGGTACCTGGTGATCCTGACCGTGCTGTCGCTGCTGCAGCGGCGCGTGGAACAGCGCTTCGCGCGCGGCCAGCTGCAGCGCGAGCGTTCGGTGTCACGGGTGTCGTCACCGGTGCGGACATCCAGTGATGCTGCGCCGCGCGTGGCAAGCCGCCCGCGCATCGCCACCCAGGTTGAAGCGGGCGAGGGTGCGGCGGTGTCGCTGCACGGTGTGGGCAAGGTGTTCGGCGAGCAGCCGGTGCTGGAAGACGTGAACCTGGATCTGCGCGCTGGAAGCGTGACGGTGCTGATAGGCCCGTCCGGCGCCGGCAAGTCCACGCTGCTGCGACTGATCAATCATCTGGAACGCGCCGACAGCGGTTACGTGACTGTCGGCGGCCAGCTGATCGGCTACCGCCGCGATGGCGACACCCTGTACGAGCTGCCCGAGCGCGAGATCCGCCGCCGTCGTGCGGAAGTGGGCATGGTGTTCCAGGGCTTCAACCTGTTCCCGCACCTGACCGCGCTGGAGAACATCATCGAGGCACCCATTGCAGTGCGTGGCGTGCCGCGCGCGCAGGCCGAGCAGCAGGCGCGCACGCTGCTGGAGCGGGTCGGTCTGGCCGACAAGGCCGATGCCTTCCCGCGCCAGCTGTCCGGTGGCCAGCAGCAGCGCATCGCGATCGCCCGCGCACTGGCGCTGCAACCGAAGGTGCTGCTGTTCGATGAGCCTACCTCGGCACTGGACCCGGAGCTGGTCGCTGAAGTGCTGAGCGTGATCGAGGAGCTGGCCCGTTCCGGCACCACGCTGGTGATCGTCACCCATGAACTGAGCTTCGCCCGTCGCGTGGCCGACCACGTGGTGATGATGGACCAGGGCCGGGTGATCGAGCAGGGCACGCCCGAGGCCCTGTTCGAGCGCCCGCGCCAGCAGCGCACTGCCGATTTCCTGGCCAAGACCCTGTAACCCCGGAAGGAACACCATGAGCCCTGCAGCACCGCGTCGCCCCTCGCGCAGCACCCTGTTGATCGTGGGCGTGCTGGTCATCGGCATCGCCGGCATCGTCTATTCGCGCGTACGCCAGGCACCGGATGCCGCCGCCGTAGCCGCGACCAGCCTGGCAAGCGGCAACACCGCTGCCTTGAAGGGCACGTTTGACCCGAAGGCGCAGGCGTTGATCCCGGCCGACTATCACTTTGTCACCCCCGGTACGTTCACCGTGGCCACTCATCCGGGGCAGCTGCCGCTGGCCGACTATGGTGCCGACAGCAAGGACGTGGTCGGCATCGAGCCGGACATCGCACGGCTGATCGCCGATGGGCTGGGCCTGAAGCTGGTGATCGTACCGGTGGCCTGGCCCGACTGGCCGCTGGGGCTGGAATCAGGCAAGTACGATGCGGTGCTGTCGAACGTGACCGTCACCGAAGAGCGCAAGAAGAAATTCGATTTCTCCAGCTACCGTTACGACCTGCTGGGCATCTACACGCGTACAGATGGGCCGATCCAGAAGATCGAAAAACCCGCCGATGTCGCAGGGCTGAAGGTGGTGGTGGGTGCCAGCACCAACCAGGACCAGATCCTGCGGCAGTGGGACCAGCAGAACATCGCCGCCGGCTTGAAGCCGGTGGAGTACCAGTACTTCGATGACGCCGTGGTCGGCCGGCTGGCGGTGATCACCGGCCGCGCGGATGTCTCGTTCGAACCGAATGCCACCGGCGCGTACTCGGCACGCGACGGCAAGGTGCGGCGCGTAGGCCTGTTCCCTGGCGGCTGGCCGAACGCTGCGGCGATCTCGGTAACCACGCGCAAGGGCAGCGGCCTGGCCGATGCGGTGACGCAGGCATTGAACACCCAGATCGGCAGCGGCACCTATGCGCAGGCGCTGAAGCGGTGGAATGTGGCCGAGGAAGCGGTGCCGCAGTCGCAGACCAATCCGCCGGGGTTGCCGACGCTGCAATGACACCGGGCGTGGCCCGGCGGGCCCCTGTAGTCGAGCTTGCTCGACTGGCGCATGGTGATCGGCGAAATGCAGTCGAGCAAGCTCGACTCTACCAACGCGCTTCCAGCGTTCTGAACGACTTCTCCAGCCGCACACCCTCGGCATCGAAGTCGGAAACGCTACGCCCATCCACACGCACCGTCTTCGGCATGGTACGCGCCGGCCACCAGACCTTCACCGCCGTCCCGCTGCGCAACCCCTTGCCCAGCGTGACCGTCAGCACCCCGTCGCGCTGCCGCGCCTGCATCTGCAACGTGCCATACGCGGTCGGCAGCCGCTCCACCGCCAGCCCTTCGCCAGCAACCCACGACGGCGGCGTGCCCGGCAGCAATGACAACGCATCATCGTCTTCGCGCATCAGCATGCCGAACAGCGTGCGGCCGTACTCGGCGCCGATCCAGGTGTGCGGCATGTCGCCCAGATAGCGTGGGAAACGCAGGCGCGAGTGCACGACCTCGGCCAGAACCTGCCACTCAAGCGGACGCCGATCATGCAGCAGTCCCTGCAGCAGCTCATCGGCCACCTGCGGCTGGCCCAGGTGCACATAGCTCAGCACGTTGCGGATCTCATACGGCGTATAGGCGTACAGCGCATCGGGCTGGCTGCGCTTGCGCACGTCCTCCAGATAACGCGCGAAGGTGGTCCGCAGTGCCTCGGCGGGCAGCACGCTCTGCGCACCGGTGGGGTCCAGTGCGATCGATACGCCGGTGGGATCACCATCACCCAGATCCGCCGAGGACGGGATGAAGTCGATGCCCTTCCACGCCATCGTGGCGCGGATCGAGGCGTGCAGCGCGTCGTAGAGCAGCTTGTATTGCTCGCGCGCCCAGGCAGCAGTCTCGTGGTCGCCCAGCGCCTCGGCCAGCCACGCGCCGTCGTGCCACCCCTTCAGGCCCCAGTAGTCATCCCAGTAGCTGTGGGTAGGGGACGGATAGCCCTCATGGCTGATCGACGGTGCAAGGATGCCGGCGAAGCGCTCCGGTGATGGCTGGTCGGCCTTGTAGCCGGGCACCAGCGTGCGCTCGCGCAGCTCCTGCAGGAAGTGCAGCGCGGCCTTCACTTTCGGCAGGTAGTCACGCACTGATTCCGGTCCACCATCAAGGCGCGCGACATCGGCCACCAACGCGACGTACTGCCCTTGGCTGTCGTACTCGATGTCCGAACCAAAGCCGGTGTTGACGCTGCCATCGTCGTTGAGGATGGGCGAGACCAGGCCGTTGCCATGCACGCCGTGTTCGCTGTACCAGGCCAGGTAGTCGCGCGCGACCTTGGCCTCGCCCATGCGCAGCAGCACCGCCGAGGTGGCCATGCCGTCGCGGATGAAGGAGCGGCTGTAGTTGCGCGGGCCGGGCTGCATCGCAGGGCCGGTCTGGTTGATCAGCATGTAGGCGGCCTGCGCACGCAGCATGTCGACCAGTGAGGGATCGGGCAGGCGCAGGCCGACCTGGCCCAGCCGTGCCTGCCAGTCCGCGGAGGCCTGCGTGGCCAGGGAATCAAACGCCGTATTGGCATCGCGGGGCAGCGTAGCCAGATCGAGCGCAGGCGCTTCGGGCAGCGCGCCCTTGCTATCGGCGGCGGCAGTACCCAGCGGGAACGCGACCACGATGGCATCGCTGGCGCCCGGTGCCAGTGATACGCGGTAGTTCAACGCAGCCGAGGCAAGACCCTCGTCGTCGCGCGCCTGTTGCGTGGAGGGCAGCTGGCCGGCAGCGACGTTCGCGGTGATTTCCGTTGCGCCATCCTTGCCAAACGGCGCCGTGCCGGACGCAGTCACCGGCGTGAGCGACTGCAGCAGCATGCGGCCATTGATGCGCACGGCCTGTCCATCGATCGCCACATCGCGGATGGGTGACAGCCCGCCGTTCTGCCACGGTGGATTCATCTGTATCGGGCGCACGACCAGGCTGAGCGTGCCGTCGATCCGGGTCTTGCCGGTGTTGTGCAGGCGATGACGCAGGAAGGTCACCGGCTGGCCGGTGCGCTCGATGGCGAACACTTCACTGCGTAGCTCCAGCCCGGGCTGCGGTGACCACGTAGCGGACGGCATCGGCTTCCAGCCATCCCGCAACGCGTGCTGTATCGGCTGTCCTGCCGCGCCAGCGGTTTGGCCATCGGCATTGCGCCAGATCGGCTGCACCAACGGCGCGCCCTTGAATGCTTCCAGATTGCCGTATTCGTCGAAGATCGATTTCTGTCGTCCTGCGTGCACACCGACGGCGGTCCAATAGGTCTGCTGCATCTGCAGCGACGCCGGGAACAGCGCGCGCTGCGCGCCGCTGGCGGCGATCTGATACTGCTTCATCGGTGTCATCACCGCTTTCGGGCCGAGCAGGCGCAGTCGCGCGATCTGCGGGGTAGCGCCGTCCACGCTCAGGCGGAATGCACGCAGCGGTTGCGCCGTGTCGGCCGCCAGCCAACTCTGCCGGCGGCTGGCCGCCTGCGCATCATGTGCGAGGTCCTGCCAACGGCCTTGCGCGTCCTGCGCCTGCAGTCGAGCAGCGCCGCGCGCGCCATCCGCCCATTCCACTACAAGGCCAGCCGTGGACTGCGCGCGGGGCAGGGTGATCTCAAACGCGTGAGCGCCTCCTTTTCCGGCCGGAACCGCAACGGTGCCGCCGCCTTGCCAGAGCGCCGCTGCCTGCGTTGCATCGATACCGCTGATGCGTGCGCTGAGCGTGCTGTCCAGCGGCTCCATCTCGAAGATCGACACGCCCCAGTCGGAGGTGCGCTGCGGGCTGGCCAGCCGCAGGTAGCGGGCCTGCCGCGGTGCGAAGTACAGCGTTTCCACGTCGCCCAGCGAATCGGCCATGGTGTATGCGGTCTGCCACTGCGTGCCGTCCATTGACGTCTGCAGTGAATAGCCTTCCGGGTTCGATACATCCCAGGTGAGGCGCGCGCCGGCCAGCAGGGTGGGCGCGCCCAGATCGATCTGGAACCAGTGGCCGGGGCTGAAGGCGCCGCCGGTGACGGTCTTCGGGTCGCCGTCGATCAGGTGGCTGATCGCCATCGCCGGTACCTGTTGCGAGGAACTGCTGGCCTGCCATTGGCTGCGCGGGGGGAGGGTCTGTGCCTGTGCGCTGGAGGCCAGGGCGGCCAACAGCAGGGCAGTGGCAGGGCGCAACGGGAAAAGCGGTGTGGAGACCTTGGAGCGTTCGGCGCGCAACGTCATTACGGACAGCCTCGCAGGTTCGACCGGAATCGGGCGAGCGCTACGCTAGCAAGGGATGTAATCGGTTACATGACGCACTGCAGCGCCGCTGGACGCTGGCGCTGCCATCGCGGGAGGGCTGACGGATGTGGCTCTGGACGTGCAGCGCGGATTGGCTAGGGTCACATCGCAAGCCTTTTAAGTTGGTTGTCATTTGACAACTTTTGTGAGCCGTGTGCAGACTATGGAGAACAAGGAATGTCTCGAGCGCGTCATCCAGACAAGGACATCGAAGCGGCGTTGCAGTTCGCGGAGGATCGTGGGTGGAGGCTCCGTATGGCGGACGGCCATGCGTGGGGTCGGATGTATTGCCCTTACAACGACACCGATTGCCGATGCGGGGAGTTCTGCATCGTGAGCATCTGGAGCACGCCGCGAAGCGGCAGCCATCATGCAAGGGCCTTGCGGCGTGTGGTCGAGAACTGCAGTCGTGAGCAATGAGATCAGGCTTCGTCAGAAGCGAAGGGGTCAATCATGGAATTCAACTTCACCCTGAAGTACCGCTTGCCGGACACAGGCAATGAAATCGGCGTCCTCGAGCAGCGCTTGGCCGAAGGTGGCTGTGACGACGCGCTTGTGGGCCTTGGGCTGCCGGGACGACTGGCCCTGGCGTTCTGCCGCGAAGCAGACAGCGCAGGGGCTGCCCTGCGTTCGGCGCTGAACGATGTGCAGCGGGCCGTGCCCGGTGCCGAACTGGTTGAAGTGAGCCCCGATCTGGTAGGGCTCACTGACGTCGCAGATCTGCTCGGAATGTCGCGCCAGAACATGCGGAAGCTCATGCTGGCCAACCCGCAGTCGTTTCCGTCCCCGGTGCATGACGGCTCGACCTCGATCTGGCATCTCGTCGACATTCTCGGTTGGCTGCGAGCGCGCGGCAGCGGGAAAGTCACGACGGAAATGACCGAGCTTGCCGCCGCTGCACTGCAGCTCAATCTGGCCCGGGAAGGGCGCAGGCTTCACCCGAAGACGTAGCGGCGGCCAGAATCGGAGCCCGCCGCATTACAGCTCCACCGTCTCCCACCAGCGTGTACCCGCCAGTGGCGCCTGCATGTCCAGCGCTTCGCCCATCATCGGCGTAGCCACCGGCACGTTCTTCGCGGCCGCCAATGCGGTGATGCGCTCGAACGGCTGCTGCCATGCGTGCAGGGCCAGGTCGAAGGTGCCGTTGTGAATTGGCAGCAGCCACTTTCCGCGCAGGTCCAGGTGCGCCTGCAGCGTCTGTTCCGGCTGCATGTGCACGAACGCCCAGCGCGGATCATAGGCGCCGGTCTCGATCATGGTCAGGTCGAACGGACCGTATTTCTCGCCGATGGCCTTGAAGCCGTCGAAGTAGCCGGTGTCGCCGCTGAAGAAAATGCGGAAGTCAGCGTCCTGGATCACCCATGACGCCCACAGGCTGCGATCACTATCGCCCAGCCCGCGGCCGGAGAAGTGCTGGCCTGGGGTCGCGGTCAGGCGCAGGCCGTTGGCTTCGGTGGATTGCCACCAGTCCAGCTGCTCGACCTTGCGCGCATCCACCCCCCACGCGATCAACTGGTCGCCGACGCCGAGCGGGGCGATGAAGCGCGCGGTCTTGCCGGCCAGCTGGATCACTGCGGCATGGTCCAGATGGTCGTAGTGGTTGTGCGAGAGGATCACACCAGCAATCGGCGGCAGCGCGTCGATGCTGATCGGTGGCGCATGGAAGCGTGCAGGGCCCATCCACTGCACCGGCGAGGCGCGCTCGGAGAACACCGGATCGGTCAGCCAGTACTGGCCACGCAGCTTCAGCAGGATGGTGGAGTGCCCAAGCCGGAACAGGCTGCGATCCGGTGCGGCGTCCAGTGTGGCACGGTCCAGCGGCTGCACCGGAATGGGGTGAGCGGGCACGGTGCCCTTCGGTTTGTTGAAGAGGAACGTCCACCAGATCTCCGCACCGTCGCGCAGGCCCATCGCCGGACGCGGCAGGGCATTGCGGAACTTGCCATCACGGTACTGCGGCGAATCGGGGAAGTCGGGGAGGGACCAGGACTTGCAGAAGGTGTAGGCGGTCACGGCGAGGATTCCGAGCAGGAGGACAAGGAGCAGGCGCTTCATGGGTGACGTCCGCTGGGTACACTGCACAGTGTAGTTTCGCGCTTTTCAAAAGTACACTGCCGGGTGTAATGTGGAGGCATCCGTTCAGTTATCCGGTTCCCGCCATGCCCCGTGCCCCACAACGCCTGACCGACCGTAAACGCGACGCCATCGTGCGCGCGGCGGTGGAGGAGTTCCGTGCATCGGGCTACGAGGCGACCAGCATGGACCGCATCGCCGAGGCGGCCGGGGTCTCCAAGCGCACCGTCTACAACCACTTCCCGAGCAAGGAAGCGCTGTTCTCGATGATCCTGGAGGAGCTGTGGGAACGCAGCGTGGCCAGCGACACATTGCCGTACCGTGCCGACCAGCCGCTGCAGGCGCAGTTGCTGCAGTTGCTGGGCCAGAAGCTGGAACTGCTCAGCGATGCCAACTTCATCGACCTGGCGCGGGTGGCGATGGCCGAGATCATCCACTCACCGGAGCGTGCGCAGGCCATCGTCTGCCGCATGGGCGAGAAGGAAAGTGGCGAGAGTGCGTGGATCCGCGCGGCCATCGCCGATGGCCGGTTGCGCGAGGTCGATCCGGAGTTCGCCGGCCACCAGCTGCACGGGCTGGTGAAGAGCTTTGCGTTCTGGCCACAGGTGACGATGGGGCACGCACCGTTGAACGCACAGGAGCGTGCACGCGTGGCCGAATCGGCGGTGGCGATGTTCCTGGGTTTCTACGCGGTCTAGCTGGCGGCGAAGCGGCGGAACTCGTCGGCCGGCAGCGCCGCCGAATACAGATAACCCTGGCCGACATCCACACCCAGTGCGCGCAGTTGCTGCTCCTGCGCCAGGGTTTCGGTACCTTCGGCCACCACGATCGCGCCGCAGCGGTGCGCGACTTCGACGATGAAGCGCACGATCGACTGCGACTTGGCGTCGGACAGCGTGGCGATCAGCGCCTGCTCGATCTTCACCTCGGCGATGGCCAGCTGCGAGAGCAGGATCAGGGTTGAATAGCCGGCACCGAAATCATCCAGTGACAGCGTGACCTCCGCCGCCAGCAGCTGCGCGATGTTGGCATCGACCACGTCGCGCTCGACGATCTCGGTCCATTCGACGATCTCCAGGCGCAGCATCACGCCGGGCACATCGTGCAGTGCCAGCAGTTCCTGCAGGCGCAGGCCGAAGTCGGGCAGGCGCAGTGACTCGGCCGAAACGTTCACGGCGATCTTCAGCTGCGAGCCGTCGCGTCGGCACTGCTGCAGAAAGTGGATGGCCGACTGCAGCGTGGCCCATTCCAGTTCAGCCAGCCGCCCCTGCCGGCGCAGCAGCGAGATCACCCGCATCGGCGCGATCAGCCGGCCCTCGCCGTCGCGCATGCGCAGCAGTGCTTCGGCGCCGACCAGCTGGCGATCCTGCAGGCGATGCTTGGGCTGGTAGCACAGCGGTGCGTCGCCCTCCTGCAGCCAGCGTTCGAGGGCGACTTCGATCAGGGCGTCGATCTCGCTGTCGCGCTGGATCGGGTCGTCGAAGAACACGACGCCGGATTCAATCGCACTCAGTGCCACGGTGATCGCGCGGAACGGAAGATGTCCTTCGTCGGCATCCACGGGGGGCTTCAATTCGACCACTGCACAGCGGAACAGCGGCCGGAAACCTGGCCAATCGCGGCCGACCCGATCGGCCAGGTTGCTGGCCAGCTCGGTGATCTGCGGCTGCGTGCGCAGTTCGGACAAGGTCAGGTCGCGCACCAGGATCGCCAGTGCGGCATCGCCGAACTGATAGATCTCCAGTTGCCCGGCCGGCAGCGAGGGCAGCAGCCGATGCACCTCTTCGGTGCTGTCGCGCTGCCACAGGCCGTTGTCCTGCAGCGGACCGTAGCGCAGGCGCAGATCGCGCAGGTTGCCCATCTCGGCCACGATCAGGCAGGCCTTGCCGATGCCGTCGTTGTCGCGCCAGTAATGCTGCAGGCGTTCGCCGAGCGCACGCATGTTGGGCAGGCCGCTGATCGGATCGATGCGCAGCCAGGCCTGTTCGCGCTGGCGCTGTGCATCGATCTGCGCATCGTTGTAGACCAGTGCGAACACCGCGCCGAGCATCAGCAGTGATAGTGGCAGTGCCAGCAGGCGCTGGATTGCCAACTCATCCACGGGCAGCTGATGGGCGCCGATGATTGCTACGCCCAGGGCCAGGCCCAACGCAGTGACGGCGATACGCACGCCCCAGGCCTGCAGGATCATGCGCAGCGAGAGTTCATTGAGCATGCGCGGGTGCAGGCGCCTGCGCAGCCAGACGCCGGCCAGCATCTGCAGCGTGGCCTCGAGGCCGGCGGGCAGGAAGTACTGGGTGCCGGCGAACTGATAGCGGGCCAGCAGGCTGGCGCCCAGGCAGGCCAGGCCGCCGCGCCAGCCGCCGAGCAGGCCGCTGACCAGCAGGATGTCGAAACCCAGGTGAAGCTTGACCACGCCCTGGGTGTAGCGGGCCACGAACCAGGCGTTGAACAGGTAGATCAGGCCCAGCGCCACGCCCACGTACAGGCGGCGGCCTTCAATGGCGTGGCCGGCGCGGCGGGTGGCGATCAGCAGCACGCCGATCATGCCGATCACCGCCGTGGCCTGCAGCAGGTACAGCGGCAGGCTGGGCAGGGCGCTGTCCAGGACCTGGGCCGAGACCCGTGAAAGCGCATCCATAGCAGGTTCCCGCCTGTGACCGACGGCCAGTGACCAGCAGCGTAGTCGCAGCAGGGCGCAGGTTCAATTGCGCTGGCTGCGTTCGGGCAGGAGGTGTTCGGCCATGAAATCGACAAACGCGCGCACACGCGGTTGCTGATGGCGATGGCTTGGCCAGAGGGCCCAGAAGGTGCTGCGCTCGGTGCTCCATGGTTCCAGAACGCTGACGAGGGCACCGCGGTCCAGCGCATCACGCGTGGCGAAGTCGGGCAGGCACGCAATGCCATGGCCATCGATGGCCATGTGCAGGATCGTCTCAAGATGATTGGCGGTCATCGCGGCAGTCAGCCGCGTCTCAGCGCTTCCCTCATGCACGGGCAGTGGCCAGCGTTCGATCAGGCCGGTGCCGGGAAAGCGATGGAGAAGGCATGCGTGGCCGCTCAGCTCGTCCGGGTGCTGCGGCGTGCCGCGCTGGGCGAAGTAGGCAGGGGCACCCACGCACAGCAGGCGGGCACTGCCGAGGTTGCGGCCGTGCAGCCTGGAGTCGGCGGGGCTGCCTGTGCGGACGACGGCATCGAAGCCTTCCTCGATGACATCGACCAGGCGGTCGCTGAAGTGCAGGTCGAGTTCGATGGCAGGGAAGCGGTGCGCAAACGCTGAAAGCACCGGCAGCATCAGTCCGCTGGCGAGTGGAAGACTGACCTTCAGGCGACCGCTGGGGGCGGCCTGGGCGTCGGTCAGTTCGCGCTCTGCCGCGGCAACCTCGATCATGATGCGGCGGCAACGTTCAAGGAACTGCTCGCCTTCGGCAGTCAGGCTGACGCTGCGGGTATTGCGATTCAGCAGGCGGGCGCCCAGGCGCTCTTCCAGCCGGGCGATGGTCTTGCTTGCGGCCGAAGGGGTGATGCCACGCTGTCGTGCTGCGGCCGCGAAGCTGCGTGCCTCGGCGACCAGAACGAAGAGGCTGAGACCGGCGAAGCTGTCCATGACGTGGCCATTGATGACGTTTGTGTCATTAAAGTATGGACTGAATGACGGATTCTTACGAAATAACGTCGCCGATAGCATCAATGCGGTGGCGCTTGGCCACGCTCGAGTTTCATCGACATGTCTGTTGCCTCTGCTGAGACGGCCGGATCATCACGCTTTGGAGTGGTGCTGGCAGGCTGCCTGACGGCGCTCACCATTCCCCTGAGCATTGCCAGCCCCGCCGTGGGCATTCCCGCCATCCGGGACGCGCTGGGCGGTTCCCCTGCGGCGTTGTCCTGGATCATCAACGCCTACCTGTTGACCTACGGCTGCACCACGCTGGTGGCCGGTGGACTGGCCGATCTGCATGGCAGGCGCCGGATCTGGATTCTGGGCGGCGCGTTGTTTGCACTCGTCACCGGCCTGATTCCCTTGATGCCCGATGTGGCGTGGATCAATGTCCTGAGACTGCTTCAGGGGATGGCGGCGTCGGCAGCGTTTGCCGGCGCGATGGCGTCGTTGGCGCAGGTGTTCGACGGCCAGGCGCGGGCAAGGGTTTTCAGCCTGATCGGCACCACCTTTGGTGCAGGGGCCGCAGGCGGTCCGCTGCTGGCGGGCGGGTTGATCGATGCGCTGGGCTGGGAATGGGTGTTCTTCCTGCCTGCGTTGCTGGCGGCCCTGACCGTACCGCTGGTCGCCCTGTCATCCGCCGAATCGAGAAACGCCGGTTCGCCACGCCTGGATTGGCTGGGGGCCATCACCTTCATGCTGGCGCTGGGCTCACTCACCTACGCCATGATCGTGCTGCCGGAACGTGGCCTGCTGCATCCGCAGACGCTGGTACTGCTGGCGCTCTCGGTGGTATTGCTGGGCGTGTTCATTGCCGTAGAGCGCTCCCATCGAACACCTTTGCTGGATCTCGGCCTGTTCCGCAACCGGCGCTTTGTTGGCGTGCAGATTCTGGCCGCTGCCCCTGCGTTCTCCTACGTCGTCCTTCTGGTCGTGCTGCCGGCTGGCTTCATCGGTGTAGAAGGACTACGACCCACCGAGGCTGGACTTGCGATGGCAGCACTGTCTGCACCCTTGCTGGTTGTTCCCCTGGTTGCCGGTTACCTGCTGCGCTGGATTCCGGCGCGGACGCTGTGCTGTGCGGGCCTGCTGATCGGCGCTGTTGGGCTGGCATGGCTGGCGCAGGTGTTCCAGTTCCCGTCGGTGCGCTGGATGCCGATGCTGGTCATCGGAATCGGCATCGGCCTTCCCTGGGGGATCATGGATGGCCTGGCGGTCAGCGTGGTCGGCAAGGAGCAGGCCGGCATGGCCGCTGGCATCTTCAATGCGATGCGACTGGCAGGCGATTCCATTGCCCTCGCGCTTGTCGGCATCATGCTCTCGGCCCGGATCGGCGGGAACATGATGCTGGAGGCCGGCGTCGTGGCCCGTGCCGCCGTGCACAGGCTGTCCATGGGCGACCTGGGCGGAGCGGTGGAGGCGTTGCCCGGCGTTTCGAGAACGGTGCTGGCCCAGGCGTACATGGAGGCCGTCCGTGGCCAGCTGTTTGTCCTGGCGATGGCGACCGTGCTGACCGCCATCGTGCTGGGGTACCTGTTGCGCGAAGAGGTCGAGCCTGGCCTGCGCAGCGGTAGTCAGTAGCGCGGGTCGGCGATGGCCGGCAGCACCAGTTCGCGCACGAAGCCGGACGGCGACAACTGCAGCAACGCGCGCACCATCGCAACGACGTCATGCACGGGCACCAGTTCGCCGTCGCCGCGCGCTGCGGCCTCTGCCACCGGCACCGACAGTGCATCGTCGGTGTTGAGGTAGCCCAGCTGCAGGCTGGTCACCGCCAGGCGGCGATCGCGGAAGCCTTCGCGCAGTGCATCGGCGATGCCGTTGAGTGCGAACTTGGATGCGCCGAACGCCACTTCCGGGCGGCCGCTGCGTGGCAGTGCCGAGGTCGAGCCGGTCAGCACCAGCTGCGGGCGTGGTGCGCCCAGCACCCGTGGCAGCAGGCGCTGCAGCAGCACCAGGGTCGCGGTGATGTTGACGTCGACCAGCTGGGTGAGCGCGGCATCGCTCTCGTCGAGGAAGGCGTACTCATCGCTGAAGGCGGTCTCTTCCCAGATGCCCAGGTTGTGGATCAGCACATCCAGATCGGCCGGTGCCTGCGCTGCGATGTGATTGGCAGCCAGGGTGGGCTGGGACAGATCGGCTTCGATCCACTGCAGGGTGACACCCTCAGGGCATTCAAGATCGCGTGGACGCTTGCGCGAAACTCCGATGACGGTGTCGCCCGCGCTGCACAGGCCTTCCACGAACGCCCGACCCAGGCCCCTGCTGGCGCCGATGACCATCAATTTCATGTTGCTTCCTTGTTGTACTGCGGCAGCCTCAATCGGCTGCCAGAACGGTGTCCCAGTCGGCGAACGCACGCAGGCCGCTGCGCTCGGCGGTAATGATCGAGGCGGTGTTGTCGAGCTGGCAACGGTACTGAGGCTGCAGCCCGGCCGCCTGCGCGGACACGGCCATGGCGTGTACCAGCTGGCGCGCGTGCCCGCGACCGCGGGCCTCGGGCAGGGTCAGCACGCCCATGTCGGCCAGGGCTGGATCCAGGCTCCACGGGTACATGCTTCCCGCGGCAACCAGCCGCTCGCCATCGAAGGCGCCGAACACCTGCCAGTGGTCCAGCTCGACCCA
Source organism: Stenotrophomonas maltophilia (assembly GCF_003970865.1). Lineage (GTDB taxonomy): Bacteria > Pseudomonadota > Gammaproteobacteria > Xanthomonadales > Xanthomonadaceae > Stenotrophomonas > Stenotrophomonas maltophilia_AR. The sequence continues at coordinate 22,317 of NZ_RXLZ01000007.1, forward strand.
GGCGGCATCGAGATCCTCTTCGCTGGCGCTGGCCTGGAACACGTCGAACGCGGCTGCGTCGGCCGGGTCGAGACGGCGGATATGTGGCGGTGCAGGGCGCGCGGCCAGGGCCGCAAGTTCTGCGGCAGGGAAGTAGAAGACGCGATCTGCGCCATGGGTGCGCTGGCCGAGCTGCTGCAGACGTTGTTGCAGCTGCGCCAGCGTCCAGTGCGGTTGCACGTGCAGTTGCAGGCGAGCCGCCAGGGCAGGGCGCAGCAGGGCGCGCGCAGGGCCGACGAGCGGATGCAGCAGCATGCCGTCCTCGCCCTCGTCGAAATCATCGCTGCACGCCAACTGCAGCAGTGGATCATCCTGCAGCGTGCGCTGCCCGGAGAACACGCCGCGCCAGGTCGCATCGATCAACGGGGCAAACACATCATCCATGACCGGTGTCTCGCTCAGTGCCGAGGCAGGTTCACCTGCAGGCCGGCGGCCTTCCATTCGGGGTAACCGGCGGCGAGCCGCTGCGCGGTCAGTCCGGCCTCGCGCAGCATCGCCACCGCATCGTTGGACAGCACGCAGTAGGGACCGCGGCAGTAGGCGACAATGTGGACGGCACGCGGCAGTTCGTCCATCCGTGCACGCAGTTCCGTAACGGGAATGTTCAGCGCGCCGGGCAGGTGGCCCAGATCGAATTCCTCGCGCGGCCGCACATCCAGCAGCACCACGCTGCTGCGTTGTTCCAGCAGCTGCTCGACGGTCAGTCCTTCCAGCACCTCGCGGCGCTGCAGGCTGTCGTGGATCACGCCCTGCATTTCGCTGCGCTGGTGGTCGGCATAGTCGCGCAGCGCGGCCAGCAGGTTGCCCAGCGGGCCATCACCACTGCGGTAGAGGATGCGCTTGCCATCGCGGCGGGTCTGTACCAGGCCGGCACGGCGCAGCTGCTGCAGATGCTGGGAGGTATTTGCCACCGACAGCCCGGTCAGTTCGGCCAGGCGTTCCACGGCGCGCTCGCCCTGGGCGATGTGCTCCAGTAGGGCCAGACGATGGGCATGGCCGAGCGTGCGGGCGATCTCGGCCAAGGCCTCCAGCGGTGAGGGTGGTGGCTCTGTTGCAGCGTTCATGCGGGGCACGCTAGCATCGCTCTATCATTCAAGCAAATAATTGAAGGTAAGTGATATGGTTGGCGTGGCGACATTCGTGATGGATGCGGTGGTAGTCGGCGTGGGAGCAACCGCAGTGATGGACCTGTGGGCACTGGTGCAGCGGCGGCTGCTCGGTATTCCCTCGCTGGATTTCGCGATGGTCGGGCGATGGCTGGGGCACCTGCCGCGCGGGCGCTTCCGCCACGACGGCATCGGCCGCGCGGCAGCGGTCAGTGGCGAGCGCGCGCTGGGCTGGACCGCGCATTACGTGATCGGGGTGGTGTTCGCCGCGTTGTTGCTGGCCGTGGTAGGGAGCGATTGGGTGCAGGCACCCACCCTGTGGCCGGCGCTGGCCTTCGGCATCCTCAGCGTTGCCGCGCCGTTCCTCATCCTGCAGCCGGGCATGGGTGCCGGCATTGCCGCTTCGAAGACCCCGGCGCCGGGCAAGGCGCGCCTGCGCAGCCTGGTGGCGCACAGCGTGTTCGGCGCGGGCATGTACCTTTCCGCGCTGCTGTTGGCCGCGGTTCGTGCAGGATGAGCGAGAATCCGTGGGGTCACCGGCAACAGGAACACCCCGGCATGGAAGCACCCAATCACTTCACTGATGGCATGCCACTGCCGTGGGCATGGCAGGAAGCGTTGGCCGATGCGCGCATCGAGCGCCAGTCGATCGGTGTTTCGCGCGCGGATGTAGCCCGTGTGCAGCGGCCGGGGCAGGCCGATGCCTTCGTGAAGTCGGAAGTGATCGACGCCTTCAGTGAGCTGGGCGATGAGATCGCGCGCCTGCGCTGGCTGCAGGCACAGGGACAACCGGCGCCGACGGTGATTGCCACCGCCGAAGAGGCGGGCCGGCGCTGGTTGCTGATGAGCGCGCTGCCCGGCCGCGACCTGGCTTCGTCGCCTGAACTCGCACCGCAGGAGCTGGTGGAACTGCTGGCCGACGCGCTGCGCGGGCTGCATGCGTTGCCGGTGGCAGCCTGTCCGTTCGACCAGCGACTGGCCTCGCGCCTGCAGGCCGCGCAGGCACGGGTCGAGGCGGGGCGGGTAGACGCCGATGACTTCGATGACGAACGCCTGGGCCAGAGTCCGCAGCAGGTCTTCGCCGAACTGTGCAGCACCCGGCCCGATCATGAAGACCTGGTGGTCAGCCATGGCGATGCCTGCCTGCCGAACCTGATGGCGGTCGAGGGCCGCTTCAGTGGTTTCATCGACTGTGGCCGGCTGGGTGTGGCCGACCGCTACCAGGACCTTGCGCTGGCCGCGCGCAGCCTTGTCTACAACTTCGACAACACACGTTGGGTGGCGCCGCTGTTCAAGCGCTACGGCGTGGTGGCCGACGAGCGCCGGCTGGCGTTCTACCGGTTGCTCGACGAGTTCTTCTGAGCCCGCGCGTGGCTGGCGATGGCCGCGCAGATCAGGCCACCGACCACGCTCAGGTGCTCCAGCGCGAAGAACAGGGCCAGCTGCTGTTCCGCACCGTGCTTGGTCCAGAAGGTATGCACGATGACGATGGTCAGCAGCATGAACACCGCCAGCGCGCCGCTGCCCAGCCAGAGCAGACGGTCAAGCAGCAGGCACAGTGAGCCACCCAGCAGCACCACGGCGCTGGCGAGGTTGAACAGCACGGGCGGTTGCAGCCCGGCCGCCTGCATTTCGGCCACGCTGTTGTCCCACGCCAGCAGCTTGGCCAGGCCCGAGGACAGGAACACCACGGCCAGCAGCAGTCGGGCGAGGAACCACAGCACGCGGCTGTCGAGCAGGGTGGTGATCATCCGTGGCATGCAGGAACTCCGGGTTGAGCGTTGGGCGGGCCACGCAGCATCGGGCCTCAACAGCGGTTGAGGTCAAGGCTGGCTGAACGAAGCCCGATGATGGTCGGGTTGCCGTCTTCTAATTGGACGAACGTTCGTTCAGTCTTTGCGCCATGAACCGAGCCGACCGCAACGAGCAACGCCTCGCGCAGATCCTGCAGGCCGCCCTGCAGTGCTTCCTCGCAAAGGGATTCCACCAGACCAGCATGCGTGACATCGCGCAGGCGGCCGGTGTCAGCCTGGGCAATCTCTACAACCACTTCCCGGGCAAGGAAGCGATCATCCTTGCCGTGGCGGTGGCCGAGAGCGAAGAGCTGGCACCGTTGCTGCAGCGACTGGCTGCGTCCGAAGGCGAGCGCGCACAGGTGCTGGTGTTCCTTCGGGACTTCCACGCACTGTGCCGGCAGCCGGAATGGGCGACGCTCGCCGTCGAAGTGCTGGCCGAGAGTGCACGCAATCCTTCCGTGGCCAAGGCGTTTGCGGCCAATCGCAGGCAATTGCAGGCAACCCTGGCCGAAGCCCTGCAGCAGGTGGCACAGCGCGAACGTCGGTGTCCCGTGCTGGCCCCGGCACTGCAGGCGCAGGTGCTGCTGGATGCCATCGAAAGCGATGCGTTGCGTCGAGGGCTGGGCGAAGCCGATGGCACCGATGAGGCATCGCTGGATCCAGGCCTGCTCGCGCTGCTGCTCGGGGCGCGCGCATGAGCACTGTTGACCGGCGGTTGCACGGGCTGGACCTGGCGCGCTACCTGGCGCTGGCCGGCATGGTGCTGGTCAACTTCCGCCTGGCGATGGCCGTGCCCGCAGAGGGTGAGGGTTGGCTGGCAGGGTTCTTCCATCTGCTGGAAGGCAAGGCCTCGGCGACGTTCGTCACTCTGGCCGGTCTTGGCCTGGTGCTGGCCACGCAGCGGCAGGGTTGGTGGCCGGCCAGTGTGCAGACCTGGCGGCGCGCACTGTTCCTGATGGTGCTGGGCCTGCTCAACCTGACCCTGTTCCCGGCCGATATCCTGCACTACTACGCGGTGTATTTCGCGTTGGCCGTGGTGTGGCTGCGTGCCTGCCCGCGGGTGTTGCTGGCCAGCATCGTGGGCCTGGCGGCCTGTTCGTTCTGGGCGTTGCTGCACTGGGACTACAGCGAGGGATGGAACTGGCAGACGCTGGAGTACGCCGGTCTGTGGCAATGGCCGGGCGCGGCCCGCAACCTGCTGTTCAATGGCTTCCATCCGCTGCTGCCGTGGCTGTGCTTCTTCCTGCTGGGGATGTTGCTGGCACGGCTGCAACTGTCGCAACCGCGGGTCCAGCGCGCGCTGCTGGTGCTGGGCCTGCTGCTGATCGCGGCTGGACATGGCGTGCAGCAGCTTGCGCAGGGAACCCCCTGGCAGGCGTGGCTGGGAACGCAGCCGATGCCGCCGGGACCGGTCTACGTACTCACCGGTGCGGGCGCAGCGTGCAGTGTCATTGCCGCCTGCCTGTGGCTGACGCGTGTGCGACCGGGTGACTGGCTGGAGCCGTTCACCGCGGCCGGTCGCATGACCCTGACCCTGTACGTGGGCCACATCCTGCTGGGCATGGGCACACTGGAAAGCCTGGGCCTGCTTGATGGCAGTGCATCGCTCGCGTCGGTGCTGCTGTGGGCACTGCTGTTCCTGATGCTGGCGACCGGCGCGGCATGGCTGTGGTCGTGGCAGTTCGCACGCGGCCCGCTGGAGGCGGTGATGCGGCGCATCGCAGGCTAGTTCTCTGGTCGTGCCGAGGCGATGTTGTGACGGACATGTCTGTGTCGTGGCGAGCGCATCTGCGATAGTGGTGGCAGGTAACACTTTCCGCTTGCATCCATGTCATTCGCTTCGGCGCAGCATCTCGGCGAAGTCCTGCAACAATCCTATGGCATCACCCCCACCGCCGTGGTGCCACGCCCGGTGGGTGCCGACGCCAATGCCAGCGTGTATCGCGTCGATGCGCGGCACGGGCAGTGGTGGTTGAAGTGCCGCACCTACCAGGTCGACCCAGCAGTGTGGGACAGCCTGCACTGGATGCGCGGCACGTTGGGTATCGATGAGATCGTGGCGCCCTGGCCGGCACTGACCGGTGGTGCGTCGGTGCAGCGCTGGGGATTGCAGTTCACCCTGTTCCCTTATGTGGAAGGCCAGTCCGGGTTCGAGGCGGCGTTGAGCCGCACGCAGTGGAAACGGCTGGGTGAGGTGCTGCGCCGCCTGCACGGCGCACAGCTGCCGGTGGAACTGCAGCGGGCGCTGCCGATCGTCCGGCTGGAAACCGCGGCGCTGGAGACCGTCGGGCAATGGTTGGCCGGCGAAGGCCTGGCGGCCGCGAAGGATGGGCTGGGCCGCGCATTCGTTTCGGTGTGGGACCAGCAGCATGCGCGCATCGCGGCGCTGCATGCGCAGGCACGGGAGCTGCTCGCGGCATTGCAGGATGTGCCGGTAGACCTGTACCTGTGCCACACCGACCTGCATGCCGGCAACCTGCTGATGGGCAATGACGGGGGCCTGCACCTGATCGACTGGGATGGCCTGTCGCTGGCGCCGCGCGAGCGCGACCTGATGTTCATCGGCGCGGCCGTTGGCGGGCGCTGGGGGCGCGAGAATCCGCTGGGCTTCGAGGACGGCTACGGCAGCGACCGCGGCGACCCGCGCTGGATCGCCTGGTACCGGCACTGGCGCATTCTGCAGGACCTGATCGAGTTCCAGCAGGTGCTGCTGGGCAGCGATGGAGAAGAGCGTTCGCCGCAGCTGCGCCGACAGTCGCTGCACTACCTGGGCGAGCAGTTCGCGCCGGGCAATGTGTTCGATGCGGCGGAGCGGGTGTATCGCGCGCTGGACTAGGTTCTGGGCCGTTGCCAGGATCGCCCCGGGTAGAGTCGACTGTTAGTCGACTGCTCTTCGATTGGAACAGACAAAGCCCGCGCTGCGCGCGATAGTCGACTAGCTGTGATCTCTCGGTAGGTTGTTCATCCGGGGCATCTTTGGAAAATGGTGGTTACCACACCTATCCAGTCCCCAAAGAGCCCGGATGAACCACCATAAAAATGCCCGTTTGACGCCGTTTAGTCGAGAACTTCTTGTCCGCCGCATCACTGAGCAAGGCCTTCGGCCAGAAGAGGCCGCCCAGGCTTGCGGGGTGAGTGTACGCACGGCTTACAAGTGGCTGGCCCGGTATCGAGCCGAGGGCCTGATTGGGCTGCAGAACCGCAGCTCTCGGCCAAGCCGCAGCCCCCATGGCACCCCTGAGGCACTGGTAGAGCAGATCGTCCAGCGTCGACGTCAACGGCAAACCTACCTGACCATTTCCAAGGCACTGGGTGTGGCTCACAGCACCATTTCACGGCTGATGCGCCGACGAGGACTCAATCGCCTGTGCCTTCTGGACCCACCGAAGAAGGCGGTCCGGTATGAGTACGACAGCCCGGGCGGCTTGCTGCACTTGGATATCAAGAAACTCGGCAACTTCCACCGGCCCGGACACCGGGTCGATCCGAATCGGCGTGGCAATGCTGGCGGCGGTGGCTGAGGCTATGTCCATGTGGCCATTGATGACCACTCCCGAGTCGCCTTCAGTAGCGTTCACACCGATGAGAAGGGCTCAACGGCCTGCCAAGCGCTGCTGGCCGCTTTGGCGTACTACAAGACGCTGGGGGTCACCTTCCAGCGTGTCCTGACTGACAACGGCGCCTGCTATCGCTCCGGCGTCTTCGCTCGACTCGTCGCCTCGTTGGGCATGAAGCACTATCGGACCAAGCCCTACACCCCGCGAACCAACGGTAAGGCCGAGCGCTTCATCCAGACCAGCTTGCGCGAATGGGCCTACGCCTGCGAGTACGCTTCGTCAGAGCAACGCGATGCCGTGCTACCTGAATGGCTGCATCACTACAACTGGCACCGACCCCACATGGGGATCGGCAGCCAGCCGCCTATTTCCAGAATCCCGCTGAACAACGTGGTGGGTTTACACAACTAGCAGTCGACTCTACCAGGGACTTGTCCATCGAGGCGGTTTTCATTCGGCGGGCTTGGCCGCTGCCGAGGCCGCTGCGCTCGCGGCGCGGCGCGACAACACGGCCTCGCGATGGGCGATGTACGCGTTGGCGGCGAGGATGATGCCGGCACCGATGATCGTCCAGCGATCCACCGTTTCGTTGAACAGCAGCCAGCCGCACAGCGTCACCAGTGGCAGCTGCAGGAAGCTGATCGGGGTCAGGGCGGAGACTTCGCCCAGGCGCAGCGCACGCGTCCACAGCAGCTGGCCGATGGTGCCGAGCACGCCGGTGGCCAGAAGCCACAGCCACGCCACGCCGGTGGGCCAGACCCAGACGAACAGGGCCGGAACCAGCGACAGCGGCACCCAGAACACGTAGGTGTAGAGCACCACGGTGTCGGCACTGTCGATGCGGGTCAGCTGCTTGATCTGGATCGCCACCAGCGAACTGAGCACGGCCGCACCGACAGCGACCAGGCTGCCGGCCGTGAAGCCGGCAGTGCCGGGGCGGACGATCACCAGTACACCGATGAAGCCGACCACCACCGCGGCCCAGCGGCGCACGCGCACGGTCTCGCCCAGCCACAGCACGGCGGCGATGGTGACGAACAACGGGGTGGAGTACGAGAGCGAAACTGCCTGCGCCAACGGCAGGTGGCCCAGTGCCCAGAATGCGCACAGCATCGAACCCAGGCCGATCGCACTGCGCACGAAATAACGCGGCAGCTGCTGCGTCTTCAGCGGCGCGTGGCCGGGGCGCAGCAGCATCGGCAGCAACGCCAGCAGGCCGAACGCATTGCGGAAGAACGCCACTTCCTGGGTCGGCACGTAGCGCGTGGCGTAGCGGATGGCCACGGCCATCAGGCCGAATGCCATCGTGCTGCCGAGCATCAGCAGCGCCGCCCGCATCGGGGTGGCGCTAGGGGAGAGGGCGGGGCTGTTCACCACTGTGCGCCGAGCAGGCGGGGCTCCGGTTCGATCGGCACGCCGAACTTCTCCAGCACCGAAGCGGAGATGCGTCGCGCCAGCGCCAGCAGTTCAGCACCGGTGGCGTTACCGTGGTTGACCAGCACCAGTGCGTGGCTCGGCGCCACGCCAGCATCGCCTTCGCGGAAGCCCTTCCAGCCGCAGGACTCGATCATCCATGCCGCCGAGACCTTACACTTGTCCTCGCGGTCTGCCGGGAACACCGGCAGCTCGGGGAAGTGCTGCAGCAGCACGTCGACCTGTTCCAGCGGCAGCACCGGGTTCTTGAAGAAGCTGCCGGCGTTGCCCAGCACATCCGGGTCGGGCAGCTTGCGGCGGCGGATCGCAATCACTGCGTTGGCCACGTCCACTGCGCTCGGCAGCTCCACGCCCTGTGCCTGCAGCTCCTCGCGGATGCCGGCGTAGTCCATGCGCAGGTCGTGCAGCAGCGGCAGCTTGAGCTCGATGGCGGTGATCAGGTAGCGATCCGGCTGCTGTTTGAAGACGCTGTCGCGGTAGGCGAAGCCACACTGTTCGTTGTCCAGCCGTACCCAGGTTTGTTCCTCGCAGTCCCAAGCTTCAACGGCCTGGATGAACTCGCCAACCTGCGCACCGTAGGCACCGATGTTCTGGATCGGCGCGGCACCGGCGGTGCCGGGAATCAGCGCCAGGTTTTCCAGGCCGGACAGGCCTTCCTGCAGCGACCACATCACCAGGCCATGCCAGGGCACGCCGGCGCCGGCGCGGATCACTGCATGGTCGGCGCGGTGTTCCAGGAAACTGATGTCACGGTTGCCGAACGCCAGCACGGTGCCGGGCAGATCTTCGGCGATCAGTACGTTGCTGCCGCTGCCCAGCACCAGCAGCGGGCCGCTGGCCACTTCGGGCAATGCCAGCACTTCCGGTAGCAGTGCGGCATCGTGCAGTTCCAGCAGCTGCGCGGCGCTGGCCTGCACATGGAAGGTGTTCAGCGCCTGCAGCGGCGCATTGCGGGTGAGCGTCCAGCGCAGCGGGGCGTTGCCGTCGACGGTATCCATGGGCGCGCTCACAGTGGGGCCACCGCGCCGCGGCTCGGCGCTTCGCGGCGGCGACGGATCGCCTCCACGCATTCGGAGACCAGCGCCGGGCCACGGAAGATCAGGCCGCTGTAGCACTGCACCAGCGCCGCACCAGCGGCCATCTTGGCTACCGCGTCGGCACCGGACAGGATGCCGCCGACGCCGATCAACGGCACCGATTCGGGCAGGCGCGAGCGCAGGCGGCGCAGCACCAGCGTGGACTGCTCCAGCACCGGCGCGCCGGACAGGCCACCGGCCTCGTTGGCCAGCGGATCGCCGGCCACCTTGCTGTGGTCGATGGTGGTGTTGGTGGCGATCACGCCGTCCACCTGCAGCTCGCCCAGCACGCGGGCGGCGGCATCGATGTCGCGCTCGCTGAGGTCCGGCGCCACCTTCACCAGCATCGGCACGCGGCGGCCGTGGCGGGCGGCAAGGTCTTCCTGGCGGTCACGCAGCTGGCTGACCAGCTGTCGCAGCGCGGTTTCTTCCTGCAGTTCACGCAGGCCGGCGGTGTTGGGCGAGGAGATGTTGACGGTGATGTAGTCGGCCAGTGGATAGACCTTGTCCAGGCAGGCGATGTAATCGTCCACGGCCTGTTCGTTGGGGGTGTCCTTGTTCTTGCCGATGTTGATGCCGAGCAGGCCGCGGCGGTTGCGCGCGCGCTCGACGTTGCGCACCAGCGCGTCCACGCCCGCATTGTTGAAGCCCATGCGGTTGATGATCGCGTTGTGCGCCGGCAGGCGGAACAGGCGCGGATGCGGATTGCCGGCCTGCGGGCGCGGGGTGATGGTGCCGATCTCGACGAAGCCGAAGCCGAGCGCGAACAATGCATCAATGTGCTCGCCGTTCTTGTCCAGGCCGGCGGCCAGGCCGACCGGATTGGGGAAGGTCAGCCCGAACACCGTGCTGGGCATCGGCGCGATGCGTGCGGCCAGCAACGGCGTGGTGCCGGTGCGATAGGCCAGGTCCAGTGCGGACAGGCCGAGGCCGTGGGCGCGCTCGGCGTCGAGCGAGAACAGGAAGGGGCGGGCAAGCGAATACATGCGTTGGTTTCAGTCCAGCGTGCCGAGGAAGGCTCGGGTTCGATATTCAAAAGCGACCTGGCCGTCGACCGCGTGGGCGGCGAACAGGTCCTGCAAAGCGTCGATCATCGGCGTATAGCGCGGATGACCGGATTGGGGTGCGTAGGAGGAGGACAGCAGGCGCCCGCGCAGGGCATCGAAGTCCAGATGCTGTACGTTCGGCAGCTCCACCATGCCGCGCAGGCCGGGGCCGAACCAGGCCTGCATGGTGGCATCGTCCTGGTAGCGCTCGGCTACAGCGGTGTAGTCGGTGCCGTAGTCCAGCAGCAGCTGTTCATAGCCGATCAGGAACGGGCTGGCATCGAGCAGGCGCGAATTCCAGTAGATCAATGCCTGGCCACCCGGACGCAGGATGCGCTGCCACTCGGCGCGCACCGCCACGGTGTCGAACCAGTGGAAGGCCTGCGCGACGCTGACCAGATCAACGCTGGCATCGTCCAGGCCGGTGGCCTCGGCGCGGCCATCGACGGCGGAGAAGCGCGGGTACTGGGGTGCCAGCCAGTGTTCGGCGGCGGCGCGCATGGCGGCATTCGGCTCGACCGCTACCAGCGGGTGACCGCTGGCCAGAAACTGACGGCTGGAAATGCCAGTGCCGGCGCCGATGTCGGCGACCCGAGCCTCGCGGCTGACGCCCATCGGGCCGTGCAGCCAGCCCAGCAGCGCGGGCGGGTAATCGGGCCGGTAGCGGACGTAGTCGGCGACGCGGCTGCTGAAGCGTTCAGTGCTGTCGGAGGCGGTCATGGCGTCAGTTCGACACCGCCGCCAGCCACGCCAGGCCACCGAAGAACAGGATGAAGACCAGGATGGCGGCAAGTACGGCGCCGACCATCACCCAGCCCAGCACCAGGCCGGTGACGGCCAGGCCATCGCCTTCCAGTTCATGCGGGCGGCGGCGGATCTCGGCGCGGGCCATGTGGCCGGTGATGATGGCCACGATGCTGGCCACGAAGGGCAGGACGGTCCAGCTGGCGATGCCCATGACCAGGCTGACCACGGCCAGGGCGCTTGTCTGTCGGGGTGCCACGCTCATCGGGTCCTCCTTGGCAGTGTGCACATGATAGTGCCTCTGCCCGGGCAATCCCATGCCCGGCGGATGCGATGGAAGGCGTCGACCCTGGTCGACGAAAGGCATGCCAACCAAGGTTGGCAGCTACCGGGGGCGGTATCAGCCCATCAACACCTGGCCACCATCCACGTTGAGCACGCTGCCGGTGACCCAGCGCGCCAGCGGTGAGCACAGGAACAGGGCCGCATCGGCGATCTCGCGCGGGTGCCCGAATCGACCGAACGGGATCTTCGCCAGGGTGCCGTGGTACAGGGCGGGGTCTTCGGTGCGGCGGCGGTCCCACAGACCGTCGTCGAACTCGATCGAGCCCGGTGCGATCGCGTTGACCCGGATCCGGTCCTTGGCCAACGCGAGGGCCTGCGAGGTGGTGTAGTGCGAAAGCGCGGCCTTGGCGGCGGCGTAGGGCGCGCCACCGGGGCGCGGCTGCTGTGCGGCGATCGACGACAGATTGAGGATGCAGGCATCGCTGGACGCGCGCAGCCAGGGCAGGGCCAGGCGTGAGGCCCGAACGGCGGCCATCAGGTCGATCTGCAGGCTGGCGGCCCAACCGTCCTCGTCGTCGGCCATGCCGTAGCCGGTGGCGTTGTTGACCAGCACGTCGATGCCGCCGAGTGCATCGGCGGCGGCCTGCAGCCAGGCCTGGATCTGGCCGGGGTCGGCCAGATCGGCGGAGAACGTGTGCAGTTGGAAGCCCTGCGCCTGTGCATCGGCACGCAGGGCATCCAGGCCGGCCTGGCCGCGGGCGCAGACCGCGACCTGCGCACCGGCGCCGGCAAACGCCAGCGCCATTTCACGACCGATGCCCTTGCTGCCGCCGGCGATGAGCACGCGGCGGCCGGTGAAATCGAGGATCGGAGCCCCTGTGGGGCTCTGACCCACAGACGTCTCGGCGTCGTTTGCCATCACAGATCGAACTTGATGCCCTGGGCCAGCGGCAGCGAATCCGAATAGTTAATGGTGTTGGTCTGGCGGCGCATGTAGACCTTCCATGCATCCGAACCGGACTCGCGGCCACCGCCAGTGTCCTTTTCGCCACCGAAGGCGCCGCCGATCTCCGCACCGGACGTGCCGATGTTGATGTTGGCGATGCCGCAGTCACTGCCGGCCGCCGACAGGAACTTTTCGGCGGTCTTCAGGTTCTGGGTGAAGATCGAGGACGACAGCCCCTGCGGCACGCCGTTCTGCATGTCGATGGCTTCGTCGATGGTGTCGTACGGCATCACGTACAGGATCGGCGCGAAGGTCTCGTGCTGGACCACGGCGTCGCTGTTCTTCAGGCCGGAGACGATCGCCGGCAGCACGAAGTTGCCTGCGCGGTCGATGCGGGTGCCGCCGGTTTCGATGGTGCCACCGGCGGCCTTGGCCTGGGCGATGGCATCGAGGAACTGCTGCACGGCGCCATCGCTGTTCAGCGGGCCCATCAGGTTGGCGGCATCGGTCGGGTCGCCGATCTTGCCTTCTACCTGCTTGTAGGCCTTGACCAGGGTGGCCAGCACGTCGGCGTAGATCGAGCGGTGCACGATCAGGCGGCGGGTGGTGGTGCAGCGCTGGCCGGCGGTACCGACGGCGCCGAACACGATGCCCGGCACGGCCAGCTTCAGATCGGCGGTTTCGTCCAGGATGATGGCGTTGTTGCCGCCCAGTTCCAGCAGGCAGCGGCCCAGGCGGCGCGCGACCTTCTCGTTGACCGTGCGGCCGACCTGGGTCGAGCCGGTGAAGCTGATCAGCGGCACGCGGCGGTCATCGACCATCTTCTCCGACAGCGCAGTGCCTGCGTCGTTGATCAGGAAGAAGATGTCCGGGAAACCGGCTTCGCGCAGGGCGTCGTTGCAGATCTTCAGCGAGGCGATGGCGGTCAGCGGCGTCTTGTTGGACGGCTTCCAGATGCACACGTCGCCGCAGATGGCGGCCAGGAACGAGTTCCAGCTCCACACCGCGACCGGGAAGTTGAAGGCTGAGATGATGCCGACCAGGCCCAGCGGGTGGTACTGCTCGTACATGCGGTGGCCGGGGCGCTCGGAATGCATGGTGTAGCCGTACAGCATGCGGCTCTGGCCCACGGCGAAATCGGCGATGTCGATCATCTCCTGCACTTCGCCATCGCCTTCCGGCTTGCTCTTGCCCATTTCCAGCGCAACCAGCGAACCCAGCGCGTCCTTGTGCTTGCGCAGTGCTTCGCCGCACAGGCGCACGGCTTCGCCGCGGCGCGGGGCCGGCGTGGTGCGCCAGATCTTGAAGGCTTCCTGGGCGCGGGCGACGACGGTGTCGTACTCGGCCTCGGTGGTCGCGCGGACCTGCGCGATCGGCTCGCCGGTGGTCGGGTTGACCGGGGTGATCAGCTCACCGCTGGTCGCGCTCGACCACTCCCCGTTGCCCAGGTACGTGCCAGCGTTGATCGCGTCCAGGCCAAGGGACTTGAGCAGCTCGGAAGACATGCAGACTCCTGTGTTTCGTTACGTTGTTTGGCGCCATCGCGGGCAGGTGGGGGATGCGATGAACAGAACCGCCGATGGTAGCAGAGGGCGGTGGTGGGGCTTTGGTGCGGTGCGGGGTGGGGCGAGCTCGAGGCTGTCAATTTGCCGACCTGCGATCCGGACGTGGATGGATGATCGCGACGCAAAGTGACGCACATTGATGCATTGCGACACATGTTAAATTCGTAATATTTCTAAGGGCTTACGTGGTCTCCTGGCGATATGTTCAGTCAGTCCCCGACTTGAAATTCCTATCTTTTGCCGCAGACATCATTCACAATTCAGTCACGCCTGATTGACAAACCTTTGACAGTCGCGTGCTGGCTGGGGAGTCCATGCACGTGAAGACGAACAATTCAGCGTTCGGTCGAGTCGTGAATGGAGAAGTGCTTTGCTACATGGATCGGTAGAAGACCTCCCCGCAGCGCGGGCCCGGGCGGGCCGCCGCCGCGTCGAAGCCCGGGCGGCCCTTGAGTTAGGGTTGCGCCTGGGCGATCTGTTGCTGCTGCCGGGTATGGCGGTGCTCTCCCACATCGTTCTGTATGGCACGGCTGCGCCGGATTCGTCCCAGCGCATCGTGTTCGGCGCGGTGATTCTCAGCGCCATCGTCTGCTTCTCTGTCGCGCCGCTGTATCGGAACTGGCGGATGCGCGGGTTGCTGGCCGATCTCTGGCTGCTGCTGTTGGCGTGGTCTGCCACCTTCGCGTTGTTCTCGCTCTACGTCGTCCTGGTCGGACTTGCCGATGCGGTCCCCTCTACCTGGCTGGTTGGCTGGTATGCCTTTGGCCTGGGTTCCATGGCTGCATTACGCGTATTGCTGAGGGTGCAGTTGCATCGCTTGCGTTCACGCGGGATGGACCATGAGCGGATCCTGCTGGTCGGGCTGCGGGCGCCTGCTTTGAGGCTGCACCGCCTGCTGCGTGGGAAACCAGAGCTTGGCAAAGACGTCATCGGCTACTTCGCCAGTGCGGGCGATATCGCTACCCGTCGCGGTGGGGATGCGCCGTGCAGGCTGGGGCGGCTGGAAGACGTTCCGCAGTACATGGATCAGCACCGCGGAGAATTCGACCAGGTCTGGGTGTCGATGCCGATGGGGCACGCGGCCGCGATCAAGGACATGCTCAAGCAGATCGAGCGATTTCCGGTGCCGGTGCGCCTGATTCCCGATACCACGGGTTTGGGGGCGCTTAATCCGGGCGTGCACCAGGTGGGTGATGTGCCGATGATCGGCGTACGTCAAGGCTTGGTGGATCATCGGTTCCGCGTGTTCAAACGGGTCGAGGACATTGTCGTCGCGGGTGCGGCGGTGATCCTGCTGGCGCCGTTGTTTGCCGTGCTGGCCATCGGCGTGAAGCTGAGTTCGCCGGGGCCGGTGTTGTTCCGCCAGAAGCGTCATGGCCTTGGCGGTAAAGAGTTCTGGATGCTCAAGTTCCGCTCCATGCGTGTGCACGCGGAGGGGGAGGGGCAGATCACCCAGGCGACGCGCGGTGATCCACGCGTCACCCGGTTTGGCGCCTTCCTGCGCCGCAGCAGCCTGGACGAGCTGCCGCAGTTCTTCAATGTGCTGGGTGGGAACATGTCGGTGGTGGGGCCGCGGCCGCACGCGATCCAGCACAACAACCACTATGAGCGGGTGATCGAACGCTACATGCACCGCCACTACGTCAAGCCGGGAATTACCGGCTGGGCGCAGGTGCACGGGTTGCGCGGTGAGACACCGGAGTTACGCTCGATGAAGAAGCGCGTGCAGTACGACATCGATTACATCCGGCGCTGGAGCCCGACGCTGGATGTGCGGATCATCGTGCTGACGGCGTTGAAGGTGCTGGGGCAGAAGTCGGCGTATTAGGGTGGTCGATTTCTGGAACTGCGACGTAATCCCATGAATCTGTTGGCGATTTCATCGCCTGTAATGCGCTTGTAAGGTATGCTGTTCGGCTGCCGCCGACCTAGGGTGTTCTGGTCGCGTGCGCCGCAAGGAATGCCACAGGATCCAGGTCAGTGTTCAAGAACGTTCTTTTTGTATGTGTCGGCAACATCTGCCGCAGTCCCTCCGCAGAGGTGATGCTGCGCCAGGCGGTCGAGGGCAAGGGGATCCAGGTGTCCTCTGCTGGCCTCGGTGCGCTGGTTGGGCATGGCATTGATGCCACGGCGCAGGAGCTGCTGGTTGAGCAGGGCATGGATGGCCTTGCTCATCGCGCGCGTCAGATTGATGACGCCATCCTGGGAGCCGCTGATCTGGTGCTGACCATGGAGCGCAAGCACGTGCGCCGCATCGCCGAGATCGCGCCGCAGGCGTCCGGAAAAACCTTCCTGCTGGGCAAATGGCAGCAGGATCGGGAGATTCCCGATCCGTACCGCCAACAGCGCCCGGCGTTTGAGCATGTTTACAAGTTGATGGCCGAGGGTGTGGAGAGTTGGGCGCGGCACCTGTAGCGCTGATTTCTCATCTCTGACTGCACCTACATCCAATTGAAGAGTTCTTACTGATGACCACCGATACCCGTAGTCCTGCGCAGGACGATACTGACGAAATCGATCTGCGGCAGTTGTTCGGTACGCTGATTGACCATAAATGGTGGATCGCTGGCATTACGGGGACGTTCTTCGCCGTTGCTGCCGCATATACGCTGCTGGCGACACCCATCTATCGTGCTGACGCCATTGTGCAGGTTGAATCGAAGGTGCCGAGTTTGCCCGGCCTTTCTGACATCAGTCAGTCGCTTGGGATCGGAGGTGGCACAGCGGAGGCGACAACCGAGATTGCGCTCATAACCTCCCGCGCGGTGGTCGGTAGCGCTGTCGATGCGCTGAAGCTTGATGTCGAGGTGAAGCCGAATCGTTTCCCGTTGCTGGGCGGCTACTTTGCGCGGAAGGCCGAGCGCTCGGATCCCGAAGCGCTGGCGGATGTGCGCTTTGGCATGTCGCGATTCGGCTGGGGCGGAGATAAGTTGGACGTGTTCCAGTTGGACTTGCCACGCCACCTGGTTGCCGAGCCCTTGACCGTGATCGTGGGCGAGAGCGGTACGTACGAATTGCTAGATGATTCCAGCAACCTTCTATTAAGGGGGCAGGTTGGCAAGCCTGCAGTCGGAAAGGGAATTGCGATGCAGGTTGCGGAGATGCGCGCGCACCCAGGCATGCGCTTTGAAGTGACCCGTCAGCGCCACCTCACGGTGGTGGGCGAGCTGCAGAGGAAGGTTACCGTAAACGAGTCGGGCAAGGAGTCGGGCATCCTGACGCTGGCCTATGAGAATGCAGATCCTGAACTTGCGCAGCGCTTCCTGCAGCAGGTTGCCCAGGCCTATGTGCGGCAGAACGTGGAACGAAATTCGGCCGAAGCCTCCGCACAGCTGACCTTCGTGAAAGAGCAGTTGCCCAACGTGCGTAATCAGGTGGACGCCGCACAGAAGACGCTGAGTGCCTACCAGACGCGCGCCAACTCCGTGGATCTGACCCTGCAGACCAAGGGGCTGCTGGAACAGGAAGTTGCTGTGGAGACAAGTATCCAGCAGCTTCGCCTGCAGCAGGCAGAGATGGACCGCAAGTTCACGCGTGATCATCCGGCATATCAGGCGTTGATGCGGCAGATCGGAGAGCTGGAGGGTCGAAAGAGCGGATTCCAGGGGCAAGTGAAGCAATTGCCCGAAGCACAGCAGGAATTGCTTCGCCTGACGCGCGATCTTCAGGTCAGCAACGAGATGTATACCGGCATGCTGAATCAGGCGCAGCAGCTGGACGTTGCGCGCGCGGGTACGGTGGGCAATGTGCGCATTGTGGATGCGGCGGAGGTGGATTCGACGACTCCTGTGCGGCCACGCAAGGCGCTGGTTGTGCTGATTGGCGGGGTATTGGGCGCATTCCTTTCAGTTGCTATGGTTCTACTGAAGCAGATGCTCAACCGTGGCGTCGAGGATCCGGCGCAGATCGAGGAGCTTGGTTTGCCCGTTTATGCGTCGATCCCGGTCAGTGCACAACAGCAGACCGATTCGGTGCGCGGCAAGTTCCGCGCCGACGGCAAGCTGCATCTGCTGGCGGTCAAGGATCCGGCGGACCTCGCGATTGAGGCTGTTCGTAGTCTTCGTACAAGCCTGCATTTCGCGCGCCTTGAAGCCAAGAACAATATCGTTCTGATCTCCGGTGCGAGCCCGAACGCCGGCAAGACTTTCGTTTCCTCCAACCTCGCGGCGGTGATCGCGCAGGCCGGTCAGCGTGTGCTGATCATCGACGCTGACATGCGTAAGGGAACCCTGCATAAGGCACTGGGGGCAGCGCAGACGCCGGGTTTGTCGGATCTTCTGGTGGGCAAGATTGATCGTTCGCAGGTGGTACGAAGCCTTACTGGCCTGGACAATCTGAGCTTTATCGCACGTGGTGACGTTCCGCCTAACCCGTCGGAGCTGCTGATGCATGCCAATTTTACCGCGTTGCTCGAAGAGCTGGCACCGCAGTACGACCTGATCATCGTTGATACACCGCCGATCTTGGCCGTTACCGATGCGGCGATCATTGCCCATCACGCTGGTACCTGCCTGATGGTGGCGCGCTTTGGCTTGAACCAAGCCAAGGAGCTTGCTTTGGCAAAGCGTCGATTCGAGCAGAACAACGTTCGAATCA
The DNA here is from genome assembly GCF_003970865.1 of Stenotrophomonas maltophilia. Classification (GTDB taxonomy): domain Bacteria; phylum Pseudomonadota; class Gammaproteobacteria; order Xanthomonadales; family Xanthomonadaceae; genus Stenotrophomonas; species Stenotrophomonas maltophilia_AR. The sequence goes on from NZ_RXLZ01000007.1 coordinate 40,507, forward strand.
AGGGGGCTATTTTCAATGCTGTCGAGCGACGAGCTACGGGCTACTACAGCTATGGATACTACGAGTACAAATCCAGCAATTGATGTGCACTCGGCGCGAAGAGCATCCAGTTGGCGAGGTGGTGATGATATTTTGTGCGCCTTCAATAAATGAATAGAAATTCGCAAAATTGCTAGAACAAGCGAGCTCGACGTCGGGTTGGAATCAGAAAGTGCGCAGGCTGTACATCGTATGGAGTGAGTTCTTCGGCCTTGTGGTAATGTCGGCTGAGGCATTCGGCATCAGACTGACCACGTCGAGAGTGTTGCGCGCGGGATTCGACCCTATTGGTGCTCTGGTTGTAGACCTTGTCCACTGTTATCTGTATCGCGTCTCGAATCTGCTGGGCTGCTTAATAGTGATGCGGAGCTTGATCGGTAAACGGGTGCATTCATGAAGATTTCCCTGCTGAATAATCTGTACTCGCCCTATCATGTTGGTGGTGCGGAGAAATCCGTTGAGTCACTCGCCCGTGGGCTCGCGCTGATGGGGCATGACGTTTCGGTTTTGACTCTGCATGAAGGTAGATCCCTGGAGGTAAAGTCCGAGGGCGGAATAAGGATATTTCGATTTCCCTTGAGAAACGGCTACTGGCCATTCGGCGCCAAGCAGAAGCGTGCTTCGTGGCGGAAGATGCTCTGGCATGCGAGAGACTTCTTCAACTTGGCGGCGGGCAGGGATCTGGCTCGAGTGGTTAATGAGATTCGACCAGATGTGGTCCATACCAACAATATCTCAGGGTTCTCAGCTTCTGCGTGGGAAGCCGCCTTTCGCCTGCGCATTCCGATCGTTCATACGGCTCGGGATTATCATTTGCTTCACCCTAACTCTACCCTCTTTGCAAATGGGAAATCTCAGGATTCCTATTCTTTAAGTACAAGGCTGTGGGCTGCTGGCAAGCGGCCTTTTGTCCAAAAGGTAAGTCATTTTGTTGCAATAAGTGAATATGTGAGGGGTGTGCATGTGCGCTCGGGCTTATTTAATCACTGCCCGGCCAGTGTAATCTACAATTCAGTGAATTCCCCCGATATGGAGTACCGTCCGGCAGTTCTCGATGGCCACAAAGTGTATGGTTTCATCGGTCGGTTGGATCCATCAAAGGGCGTTGAGAGGGTTATTGAGGCGGCAAAAATGCTGCCCGGACGGCGCTGGGTTATTGCGGGCGATGGGGAGTCGTGCTATGTGGATTCGCTCCGTCATTCTGCCCCATCCAACGTGGAGTTTCTTGGCAAAGTTTCACCTTCTTTATTCTTTTCCCGAATAAATGTACTGATCATTCCATCGTTGTGGGCTGAGCCCCTCGGGCGAGTGGCGATTGAGGCCTATATGCACGGTGTTCCCGTTGTTTCTTCCGGATTGGGCGGGCTGGGCGAAATCGTCAGGAACGGGCAGACTGGCTTTGTCTTTGATCCGTTCAATGCTGAGAGCTTGCTTGGTGCCTTGGCAGAAATTGATAGAACGGATTTTGAATGTCTCGCTATCAACTGCAAAGCCTACGCGAACAATTTCACCGAGCGAGCTGTTGCAGGGCACTACGTTGACGTTTACAGACAAGCAAGGGCGGACTTCTGATGGGGGTGCTGCATGATCCTGGATCGGTCCGTCGGCGCGGCCTCCATGGAAGGCGTTTTGGGGGCGACGCACGTATCGGTACCCGTGCGTTTGTAACGACGGGCGTTATGAAGAAGTCAGCGGTCGCGGGGATGCTGTCATGAGCGTTCAAAAGCCAACTGCTGCTGCGCGAAATGGGCGGATTCTCTACGATGAGCGTTGGTTTGGGGCTACGGGTATTGGTCGATTCAGTAGAGAGGTTGGCGTGAGGCTCGGAAAGGCCTCGGCTTTGCCGCTATCTGGAAATCCTGCTGGCGCTTTGGACGTAATCCGGCTTTCGCTGTACATGCTGTTCAACCGGCACGATGTTGTCTTGTCCCCAGGGTTCAATTCGCCACTCGTGGGACTTTCACGCTTTGTTTTGACGGTTCATGACCTGAACCACATAGACGTTCCGTACAATTCTGGATTCCTGAAGCGTGCTTACTACAATTTCGTGCTCAAGCGCGCATGTAGGCGAGCTGCACGAGTCCTTACGGTTTCCAACTATTCTAGAAAGAGAATTATGGAATGGTCTGGGGCCAGTCCGGAGCAGGTCGTGGTCGTGGGAAATGGAGTCTCGGATGGATTCCTAGGGGCGAGGAAGAACGATGTCAGTCGTGATCCATCTAATGGTTATCTGTTCTGCGTGGGTAATAGAAAGGCTCACAAGAACGAAGGTGCCGCAATTCGAGCGTTGGCGGCGCTGGGTAGATATCCGAAGATTCGCCTGGTGTTCTCCGGGGACAGCTCTGATGCACTGGATGAGCTCGCAGAGGAATTTGGCGTGTCTGGTCGGGTGAGTTTTACAGGGGCACTTAGTGAAGAGCAGCTAGCGGAAATGTATCGCAACGCAGCAGCTCTTGTGTTTCCTTCACTTTACGAAGGCTTTGGCCTTCCAGCAATTGAGGCAATGGCAGTTGGCTGTCCTGTTATTGCGTCTAGAACATCTGCACTTGGCGAGATCGCAGATGGCGCCGCTCTACTGTTTGATCCTGAGTCGGACGCCGAGATAGTTGAATGCATCGAAACGGTTGTGAGTTCTTTGGATGTACGGCGAGAACTACAGAGACTCGGATTTGAGCGTGTCAAAGCGTTCAAGTGGGAGGAGGTTGCTAGGTTGGTTCAACATGCTATCGAGAATGGCGGTGATTTGGGGAATTCTCCGTGACGCAAATTCTTCCGTTTGATGCTTGCAGTGATACGGCTCTTGGATTGATTTGCGTGATTGCAGAATTTTAGGTCAGTTATTAAATGTCGAAATTGAGTTCCAGTACCCTTCGGCGCCGATTGGCACTACTGCTCTGCGTCGTCTCGGCATTCTTCCTGATTGCCGGCAACCTACCTCGTATGATCCCGGCTATTGGTGGGGCGATAAACGGCGGTGAAGTCGCCTGGCTGTTGTGCATCTGTACGCTTGGATTAGCGTTTCTTGGGTCTGCTTTGTCTGTCCGCGCGTTGGTGGCTGCGGTGGGGGCTTGCATTCTTTCATTTGTAGTCGGCCTTTCGAAATTTGGCTTTAGCGGAGAGGCCTTTGCGTACAATATTAGGCTTTGTGGGCATTTGGTAGGTGGAGTTGTTCTTGCGAGATCATTGTGGCATCTCTATAGAGACAATTATCGAGCGCTCGTAAAGGCAATTGTTGTTACCTATACCGTATTAGCTCTCGCATCATTTGTGTTATTTGCAATATTTCCGGACACATCCCAGTTGTGGAAGGTCATGCAGGATTCCGGCGTGGACTTTCAGGGGGATCCACACAATGGAAGGCTGATATCTCCATACTTTGATCCAAACTTTTACTCCTGCATCATCGTGCTGCCAATTTTGCTTGCTTGGTACACGACAAGCTATTGGAAAGCGGGCTGGGTGTGCATGGCAATTCTGGTTGTGAGCCTGCTCATGACAGTGTCACGAAGTGGAATGGCGCTTCTTGTTCTTGTTCTTATTGCAATTTCGCTTGCGAACGCTCGGAGGATAATTAGAAAGAAATTTTCCTACGGCGCAGCCGCTGCGGCCTTGTTCGCGATCGCTGGCATCACTGTTTCTGGATTGGTACTGTCACCCTTCGTAGAGAGAGCTGCTTCCAGATTCACTGGCGTTAAGGAGGATCGCTCCGCTCTTTCCAGGGTTAAGTCTTTTGAGATCGGAAATTTGCTTATTGCCGATCAGCCGATACTCGGCTTCGGATACAACTATGTGAACGAGCCGGCTCGCAAGATGCGCGGGGGCAAGGTTGGATTGGACTCCAGCATTCAGGTATTCTTTGCGAGCTTCGGACTGCCTGGCTCAATAGTGCTGATCGGGGTTGTTTGCAGTTGGCTCTGGAATGTTGATAGAAGACTCAGTTCAGATAGGGTTTTTCTCTATCGGGGCACTGTAATTTACAGTGTGATAACAGTCGTATTTGCTGGAAATTTCAATCAAATTTTGTTTTACCCATTTTGGCTTGTTCCGGTGCTCGCGTTTCTGGCGTATTTCCATTTCTTGGCGTACGGAGGGGGGCGGGGAATGGATGGCTCGGGCTATTCGCCTATCTCTCAAACTTCGTGATGTCTTACAGTCGGGCTGCCCGCTCGCCACGGTGTGTAATGGCAAACCTGTTTTTTGCATTATGAGGCTGTTGTAGCGGTGTTGGGAGGGGTGTTGGTCAGGATAAAGATTGATGCAGTTTGCAGCGAGATGCGCTACGTGAGCGTGGCGCCTGGAACGATACTATCCAATGGCTTGCGGTCGCAGTGAGGGAACACCAACCTGTTGTTCGAGCTGAGTAGGAAGGCGCTGGCACATACCGCAGAGTGCCGTGGCGTTTGACGAGTAACTATTGCGGCGCGGTGCAGGCAGCGCTGGCCTTGCAGGTTAGCGGTCAGTCCCTGCCAAGTGGCTTGTCGTGCGCCCGATTCAATGACCAGTGCAAGGCTCAATCAAGCCATTTTGGCCCTCCATGCCGCGGCGCAGATCCGCGGCCCAGCGCTGACCCGAAACCATGACCAATCCACGGTCGCTGTCTGGGAGAGTGCCCGGGAACCTAGCGGCGTTACAGTGGATGGATCTGTTGCGCGGTAGTTTTGCACATGTGTACCGATGCAGTCGCAGTAAGATGGCCATTCGAAGCTCTGCTTCGGTTCCTACATCGACCGGCTCTACTAGTTTGGTTTTCATCCTAGCCGCCCTGAGGGTCGCCGTTCGCTGCACAAGCCCGAATCATCGGAACAGCTCCATCAGCGGAACGCCGGCATTCTGGCCCTTCCGAGTCGCAATGGCCCGAAAGCATCTTCTCTAGTCCTTCTCTGGCAAGGGTCCCAGCGTTCTTGTTGCAGGGACTTCAGCACAGACTCAACGTAGACTTTCGACAGATCTTTCAGCTGCGCTCGTACTGCCAGCACATTTCCTTAGGCTTGAACCATTGTTTGCCATGCGTTGCTTTCCGTTCTCGCCCTAGCACTGGTTCTTCGCCAGCGCTGGGGCGAGCCGGCAACTGGCAGCCATCCCCTTGGTCTTGTCTTGGTTTGATCTCTAGGGCCTGGGCCAACTTACGAGGTGAAGTCCGGCGTCTGATTTCCTCGATCGCTACTTCTTCGCTCATTAACATGTCCCTTGGAGGAGGGGGCTTTCAGTGGTCTATGGCAGTAGCGTCTTCCGAATCTTGCGCTTTATCTTCGAAAGAAGCTGTTCAGTGGCAACCATGGCTCGGCCAAGACTTGCTCCTGGTAGGTACATCCGATTGTTCGCTGTACAGAAGACCGGCTTCTTTGCAGAGTTGGCAATCTCTATGGCCTGCTGCAACTCGCTTTCAACGAAAAGCGTTGCCGATGTGTCACTTGCGTATACGCTTGCCTTGAACTTGGAGTGCAGGTTCAGCCTTCTGCGCTCTTCTGCTGTGGCCACGTTGAGCATCTGCAGTGATCCATACTTGACCCCGTGGCGTTCCAGCCATTTTTCGGTGGCAGGACGGTACTTCTCAAGCCTGCTTGTCACCAAGTGCTTGACTGCGACGGTCGGCAGAATCAACGGATCTGCGTTCTCAATGAACTCAAGATACTTCGGACCGTCGTCGTTCTGTTCGTGGGTTGGGTCGACGCATAGTACTCCGTCGATGTCCAGGCACGCCTCGGAAAGGCGGGGATGATGCATGATGTTCCACTCGAAGGCGCGCGGTTGCGGCAGCAACTCGAAGTGAATGTCAACGTGATCTCTGCTCTTTGCTTCTGCGTATGCGGCTAGCGTCGTGACTCGACCGCCGTTCTCGACATAGGTGGCCAGTTGAGCTTTGGCCGATGCTATTGCATTTCCCGATGAAACGCTGTCGTCGATCAGCAGAATTCGACGCGCATCGCCAGTGCGAACCAGGTGGTTCATCTTGTACGAGCGACTGTTTCCTTTCGCAATGTCACTATTGCTGACGAAGGATGCCAGGTCTGTCAGCGGCAAGTTGAGTTTCAGCGCGACAATGCTCGCTACAAGCATGCCGCTCCTGGGTATCGCCACAACCAATTCAGTATCTTGCGGAATTCTGTGCAGGTTCCTGCTGATCAACAGCGAAAGGTCATCAATGCTTCTATAGTTCATCAGCGGTTCTTCCGGAAATTGGATTGCGTCAGCAACCAGTTTGAATGGGGTAGGCTCATTCCATGTGATCTGGCGTGACTGACCTCTGGGCGTTCGGTGAACGACGCAATGGAGACAGCAGTTCCATCATTGCCCTCAGCCAGGCCTTATTGATCAAGGTGCTGCCGACCAGATACACACATGCGCCGACTGCCATGCTGGTGCCAGCAAGTATGTATACTTGGCCGATTGGCAGCGCCATTGCAGCCCAAGCCGCGGCGACCGCAAACGTGGTGCAGATCATTGGGGGCGCGAGCGCGCCGACGTATTCGAGGAAGGTTGCTCCACAGGCTGGACGTACCAAGAAGCGATAGTGGGGGTAGAAGGCGGCGCACTGCACCAAGAGCAACGAGATCGCCAAACCATGCAGATCCGCAGCAAATGCTCCCAGGTACATGAGCGCGGGAACGATTGCTAGCAATGCCAGATCCCACCAGAATGCACGGCGCACATTACCGGTTGCATTCAATAGGCTTCCCACTGGGTTCGCAGTGGAGCGGAGCAGGCCCCATATCGCGAACACGCGCATGAAGTCGACCGCTTCGTGCCACTGTGGCCCCAGAACCACGGCAACGATGAGCTCAGCCCAAAGTGCTGTAGCCGCGTAGATCGGGAAGTTGATTGAGGAGGTCAGCCTCATCGTTTGCAGATAGATCGACTTCAGGGCTGAGCGGTCTGCCTGCACTCTTGCCATTATTGGCAAGCCGACCCGGGTGACAACGGGATTCACTACGGTGTTGGCCAGGCGAAGCGTCAGGTCGCGTGGAAGTGTGTATACGCCCATGGCTGCTGATCCGGCGACCGCGCCTCCGATCAGTATGTCTACCTGCATCTGCGCGCTGATAAGCAGAGTGTCCGCAAGTCGATAGGAGCCAAAACCGAGATGCGGCTTGATCTCTTGAAGATTGAAATGAAATCCAGGACGTAGTCCCTTCGACAAGCATGCCCATGCCAGGAGGCTGCTGATCGCGCTTGTAGTAACGATGGCGGCAACCAGCGAGTAGACGCCACCATCAAGCATTGCTACCAGGATTGCGCATGCAAAACCGGCGATGGCAGACGCAACTTCGATTCCAGCAAGTGTATGGAATCGGAGATCCTTCTCAGCTAGCACGCGAAACTGCTGACCAGCAGCGCTCAGGGGCATCGCCAGGCTGATCAGGAGTATCACTGGTATCAATTCGCTTTGATCGTAAAATTTTGCCAATGGCCACGCTGCAATCATCAGCAGAAGCATCATAATCAGTGCTGCGCCAAGATTCAGCCAGTACAAAGAGGAGAGGATTCTCGCTGTCCTCTCTGGGAAGTGAATAAGGGCGTTCGACAGGCCGAGGTCGACGAAAAGCGAGATGACGCCATAGACGGCTAGCGTAATGGCCATCACGCCGAAATCGGCTGGCGTCAGCAATCTGGCAAGGATCATCGTCTGCGCAAACTGCAGGAGCGCTCTCAGTAGCAGCGATGCAGAGGTCCATCTGCCTGCGGAAAATGCTTGGGCGCGCAGATTCATTTGTGCTGCAAGGCAGATTTAATTTTTTCTGCCAGCTTCCTGCGGAAGGTCTCCGGATGGAACTCTAGGGCATGCCTTGAGATTTTCTCGTGGTCCCATTCCATTGATGTCTGCTCAAACTCAACGACTGCCGCTCGGATTGATTTGGCGGTCTGTTCTGCGAAGAATGTGCCTGTCTCGCCCTCGATGACGCTATCCAGAATTCCCCCTTTCCCAAACGCAATCACCGGCGTTCCAAACGCTTGCGCTTCCACCGGCGCAATACCAAAGTCTTCTTCAGCCGCAAACACGAAGGCGCGGGCCTCCGCAAGGTGCTTCTCAAGCACCTCCTGAGGTTGATACCCGAGTACGCTGACATTCGGCTTTGCTAACTGCCTCATCTGCTCCAGCATTGGGCCGCTGCCAATAACAATCAGCTTCCGATCAGGCATGCGATTGAATGCCTCGATGATCAGATCGATTCGCTTGTACGGCACCAGTCGTGAGGCGGTGACGTAGTAATCCTTGCGGGCAACCGCTGGCAATGCTTCGGGAATGTCGACCGGGGGCGGAATCACAACCGACTCTCGTCCGTAGACCTTGCGAATACGCCGAGCAATGAAGGTCGAGTTGGCGATGAAATGGTCCACACCATTGGCGGTCCGAACGTCCCACATGCGAATATAGGAGAGAATGATCCGTGCGATGGCACTCTTCAGGCCACGGTCCAGCCCGGATTCGCGCAGATACTGCGGTTGAAGATCCCAGGCATAGCGAATCGGGGAGTGGCAGTAGCACACATGGACTTGATCTGGGCCAGTGAGCACGCCTTTGGCTACGGCGTAGCTGCTTGATAGAACAAGGTCGAAGCCGCTGAGATCAAACTGCTCGATGGCCAGCGGCATGAGCGGAAGGTAATTTCGATAGCTTTTGTGTGCACGCGGCAGTTTCTGGATGAAACTGGTGTGAACCTTGTGGCTACCAAGGAAAGAGCGATCTTCCTCAGGAAGGAAATCCACCAGGGTGAATATCTCTGCCTGGGGATACAGCAGTAGCATCTGCTTCAGTACCTTCTCGGCACCTGCATTGACTGTAAGCCAGTCGTGGATGATTGCTACACGCATGCTGTTCTTCCTTGCAGACTTCGATGCTGCCTGTTCGATTGGGTGGAATCGAGATGGCTCGATTTCCATGGGCTTACTTTGCGATGTTTTCGAGATTGTCGAAGAAGAAGTCCGGGTCCCGCTCCGACGTCAACTGGTAGAGCGAGTAGCTTCGACTCAATCGCGCGCCACCATCTCGATATAGTGGATTCCAGGCGAACGTCGCACGGGCGCGAGTCGAACGAGGCAGCAGGAAGTCGAAGGGAATCGAAATGAAGATGCCCTTATCGAAACTGCCTTCGCCAAAGTCCATGGATGAAACATCGGTCTTGGTGGCGTATGCGCCCATGTTGACGCCATTGTCGAAGGCGCGCGCGACCGAGACCGTGGCGCCCCAGTCCTTTGCCAGATAGCGACCGGCGCTGATCATGCTGGTGATCTTGTGCTCATCGCCCCACTGATAGTAGAAGCTGGCGTGGCCGGTGGTGGTGCTGTAGTCGCGGAAGCTGAATCGCTGGTCGAAATCGCGTTGCTTCACCCAGTTCAGCTCGGCACCTAAGGCCCAGCGCTCGTTGAGGGGGCGGTAGAGGATTTCACCACCCACACCGCCATACATGGCCTCGAACAAACCGGCATATGCCGAGCCATACAGGTCCTTGCCCAGCTGATGATTGCTGGTGAACTGCAGGTTGGTCAGGGTCAGGTCTTCCGTGGTCAGGTAACGACGGATGTTGGTGCGGACCCGGGGCAGATTGCTTGGCGCGTCGTAGCGGAAGCGATCGTAGTTGTTGTACGCGTTGTAGCTGACCGTTCCACTCAGCCAGCTATTCCGCGTGAAGTGGAAATTGGCCGAGTAGGTGCCTGCGACCTGGAACAGGAAGAAGCCATCAGGACCGCCGAGCTGCTGCTGGTATCCAATGTTGAACGCGCCGTCGTAGCGCCGAAGTGGCGCCGCATAAAGGCTCTCACGGCGCTGCTGCGCAGGCGCTGCCTGCTCGATGTGGCCGGCCAGTTCGCTCAGCGGGGTACGATTGTCGAGGTAGCTGTTGAAGGTGCTGCGCTCAATGCTGCTTTCCACGACGGGTACACCCAGACGGGTATTCTCGATCGTGAACCAGGTGGTATCGGATGGCAGTTCGGAATCCAGGATCCGCGCCGCACGGCCAACGCCCTGCGCCGGGTAGTAGAACCGACGCTGTTCGCCGCTGACGATGACTTCCGATCCGCGTCGGCTGATGCCCGTGACACGAAGGCCGGCGTTCTCTTCCAGGGTTCGGCTCAAGGCGGGCCAGTCGATATCATCCATTGACTGCGCAGAGGGTGCTGCGGATGCTCGCGCAACCGGAGGCGGATCCAGCAGCTTGGGCGTGGATTTCGCTCGTGCCACATTGCCGCGCAGGGTAATGCCGAACATGGCTGTGTCGCCGCGTTCCCAGCCAAGATGCAGTTGCACGTTGGGATTCACGGCATAGCTTGCGCCCAGGTTGATCGGGCTCTTCTGTGTTTGATTGTTGTTCTGTGGTTCGCGCTTGTAGTCGTTGCCGTCGTACTCAAGCTTCAGCTGCAGGGGTTCCCACGGTGTCTGGTACGCGATGCCGCCGAAGATGCCGACGGGACCGCGGAACATGCCCTTGCTGTTGAAGTTGCCGGTGCCCTGCGCGCGCGGGCGCTCTTCAAAGCGATCGCTGATCACCCGAAGCGGATTCGAGAAATCACCTCGATTGCCAATGTAGCCGGTGGCAAGGCCGAGGCTTGCATCGATGGGCCCGAATCGCTTGCTTGCAACCAGATACTCACTGGAGAACAGGCCAGTACCGCCGATATCGCGGAAGCCTGCGGACAGCTCGGGCGCCCATCGGCTTTCCTGCCACAGCCGGACCTTCAGGTCGATCGACTTGTCCTTGTAGTTCTGCTTGCCGCTCAACCATTCCGGGCCATAGCGGCGGTTCGCTACCGAAACATAGCGGAATGCGCCTTCGACCCAGGGCAGCGGCTGCATCACCACGTTGTAGCGACTGTAGGGCGAGGTATGGCTTGCAGTGAAGCTCACCTCGCCGTCGTCGGCCATGCGCGCGGTGGGGGTCTGCAGCAGGCCAACGCCGCCCCAATCGCTTGCGGTGGGAGCAGGGGCAGTTTGTGCGTGCAATACAGCACTGACGCTCAGGCTGAGAAGGGCAACACTGGCGCGTGCCAGTGGGATGGAGCGATGGCGCATCAGTATGAAACTCCGGGTGCATCCAGCACCTGGGTGGCAAGGAAGCGCACGGCATCCTCGTTGACATCGGGGGCAATCGTGCGGATCTTGGCGGCGTCCAGCGGCACGTAGATCACCGCGCCAGGAGCAAGGTGCATGGGCGTGCTGCGGTTCCACAGGGCCACGCCGAGTTGCTGCACTTTGCCGTCGGGCTGGATGACGTAGAGATCATCCCGGCTCGCCGCTGGCAAGATGGGGCAGGCGCTTCGATAGTGTCGAGCGTCAAGCGAGAACTGATGCTCGAGCTTGCACGGCTGTACTACCGCGCCAACAACCTGCACGGTTTCGGGTCGGCCCGGATAGACGACGCGGTCGCCGGCCAGCGCGGGCCGATTCTCCGATGCACTGGCTTCCAGGCGACGCGGATCAAGGAGCTGCGCCTCGCGCCCGGTCACTGGCAGGTCAACGAGCTCGCGCGCCAGCTGCGCGGCCGCGTCGGCAAGCTCCGGGGCATCCTGCTGGGAGGCGAGCGTTTCAAGATCGAAGAGCAGGCCCGCTTTGAGGCGGGTCTGTGGCGTCAGTGCACGTTGCCGAAGAAGGGCGGCGCCCAGCATATAGGCTTCTTCTTCCGGCGCTGCAGCGAGTGCGGCTGCGCTGAGGCGGGCCTCGGCGGGAAGCGTGTGCATGCCGGGATTACGAACATGGCCGACCGCTTCGACGTCAATCGGCGAGGAGGCGTGCGCATGGGAGGCCAGCGCCAATGCCAGCCCAAGGATGATCGGTCGCAGTGTCATCGGTTCTGCAGGTCCTGCGAGTAGGGCTTGAGCTGGACAACTTCAAGGCTGGTGTCGGGTGCGATGGCCTGGATGCTCTTCCAGATGAACCCATTGGCAGGATCGACCCAATAATGGTTGTCGCGCTTCCATCCGTCGCCCTGAAGCCGCTCCCGCACGTGCAGCAGCTCGCGCTTGCTCTCCAGGATGTGGACCTTCTCTTTGCCCAAGATGGCCAGGGTGCCGGTGACCTTCATGCCATACCGGTAATCAGGCATGACGTCGTAGCGGCGCTGCACGGTCGTGCCGTCTGCTATCCGGTGCAGCGCATGGAAGGGGGAATCTCCTTCGAGCGTCATGTCCTGAAGTTCCGGACTGCTGCCGTGGGTTCCGACGACGACACCATCATTGAGGAAGACGATGCTTCGCTCGGAGCTGTACCAAGCCTGGCGCCCGGAGTCGATGTTGCCAAGCACCAGGACGGCGCCACCCGCTGGACCGGTGACCTTGATCTGGGGGAATCGATTGGCGGCCACCTCGGCGGCCGTGGGTTCCACGTCAGGCTTGCCCTGCAGTGCCATCTGGACCGACTTGACGCTGGTCTTGCCCACGACGCCGCAACTGGTTGCCGTGATGAGGACAAGCAACGCAAGTGCTACGTGGCGCTGGCGGTTTGCACGTCGGGTGGCAGCCTGAGCGATCCTGCTCACGGTAGAGACCACGTTACTTGTCCAGATCGTTACGCGCGCTGGCGGCGTTGCTGATGATGGCGGTGAAGGGCAGCAGCTGGTTCACGAACCGGCTCCAGCGGGTTACGCCAGCGGCACCGACAAACACGACATCACCGGGCTGCAGGTCGAACTGGCTGGCCACGGCAAATGCAGCGGGTGACTTCGCTTCCAGGTGGAATACCTGCGACGGCGTGGTCTGAAGGTCGTTCGAGCCTCGGATCACGTAGACTGCGTTGCCGTTGGAGGTGGTCTGCAATAGGCCGCGGGCCCGGCCAAGGGCCTGGCTCAGGGAAATCTCGCCGGTCTTGAAGTTCAGTGCGCCGGGTTGATTGACTTCACCTACCACGAACACTTCCTTGTGATCCAGGTAAGGCACGTAAATATGATCGCCAGCAGCCAGGAACACATTGGTGTCGCCGCCGCCGTTGCGGCCCAGGCGATCCAGGTCGATGGTATAGGTGGTGCTGTTCCGGGTGAGGCGTACGCCGGAGAGGTCCGCCTGCATCGGGTCCAGGCCGGCCTGGCTGATGGCATCGCCCAGTGTCAAGGGCACGACAGTGAGTGCAACGGTGGCGGGCTGGCGCGAAGCGCCGGTAACCCACACGCGTTGGCTTGCATACGTCAGCAGTGAGACATCCACCTGCGGCGCCTCGATGTAGCGGGCGAGCTTGGACGTCAGCTCTTCACGCAGCTCTGCAGGTGTCTTGCCCGAGGCGGTGATCTTGCCGATATAGGGATAGAACAGCGTTCCATCCGATTGGACGGGGCGGCCAGCAGCATTCAATTGCTGTTGGGGGCCAGCGGGTACCGTCAGTTCGGGATGATCCCAAACCGTGATGTAGAGGATGTCGCCGGCGCCGATGCGATAGGGGCCCGGCTGATATTGGGTCAAGGCAGCCGGTAGCGCCGCCACATCGCGGGTGGCGCGCTCCATCGCGATCAGCTTGGGTGTGATCGGAATCAGTTCGATCTGGTCGTTGCCGATGGGCTGATCATCGCGAGCGAAGGTGCTCGAGCGAAGATGTTGGCCCGGCGCCCACATGCAGCCGGTCAGGGTGAGTGCCACCGTCATTGTGGCTACGAAACGCTTGCAGTCCATCGAAATCTGTTCCTGGCCCGGACGGGCATGAAAAAACCCTCGCCGAGCTGACGCCCGGCGAGGGCGAGGTGCTACATCGGCGTGTCGATCAGCGGGTGGTGCCGGTCGTGCCGGTGGTGCCCGTGGTGCCGGTCGGCGGGTTGGTGGTGCCGGTACCGCCGTTGTTGCCCGCGTCGTCCTTGCTGCTGTCTGCAGCAACACTGTACAGCACGCCTGCGGCGGCAATACCCATGCCCACGGTCGCGACGGTGGTCAAGGTGCCAGTGGCAGCAGCGCCAGCAGCCTCCGTACCGGCAACTTCAGCGCTGGTTTCGGCGGCAGCCGGAGCTTCCTGGGCGAACACCGGCGAGGACAGGCCCAGCAGGGCAAGAGCTGCAATCATCTTCTTCATCTACGGGGTCTCCTACTCCGTGAGGGAAATTTTTCCACCGCTATGTTGGCTGCTATTCATTTGCCCTGTCAAGGAACGTGAAGGAATTGTGTAGTCGCGTTGGCGGTTCTCAGAAGTGCTGGAAGATCTCAGCCCTGCCGGAGATGAGCTTTGCCAGCATTATGACGAGTTGGTGCGTGTGGACGTCCGGCAAGGCGAGGGGCAGGACCATTCCCGCGAGTACGGCAGCGACAACGGCCATCGCAGAGGCACGACCGACTGGTGATGCGGCGTGCAGTGCCCATGTGCTGCAGCTCAGCCCAAGTGCCAGCCCGGCAATTACTTCCGAAAGGCTATGCGCATGCAGCGGGATTCGTGACCAGGCAATAGCGGTGGCCAGCAGCACGCCGGTTGCCAGGCCGATCGCCCGTGCGTGCTTGCCGGATCCGGCGAGCAGCGCACCCACGACCGGATAGACGACACTGGACATCGCGGCATGCCCGGAGAAACCGGTGAAGTGCACGCTCTTGATGCCAATTCCCCAGCCCATGAAGGCCAGCTTTGAGGCAAGCGTGACGCCGGCGGTGACGGCGATGGCCAGCAGCCATCGCCATTTCAGGCGTACATCTGCGCGGGGCAGGGTGATCAGCAGCACCAGGGCCATCGGCAGCAGCCAGCGGCTGTCGCCGAGGGCGGAGAGGGTTCGCCAAGCGTCGGACATCCAGTTCACAACGGGTCGCGGCGGGTCAGCATATCGACTCCGAGGGCCCTTCAGAACGCCCGGCGCTTGGTCCATTCAGCCAGACGAGGTATCCTTCCTCGCTGCCAATGGCCCCGTAGCTCAGCTGGATAGAGCGTCCCCCTCCTAAGGGGAAGGTCGCCCGTTCGAATCGGGCCGGGGTCACCATTCAGGGTGGGTGCCTGGGTGAGCTCGTCCTCCAGGTGTTGGAGCGGGTCCCGCCTGTACTTTTTCTGCTTGCTTCCAGGTTGCTTGGTGTTGATCGATCTTTATTCGCCCTTCGTGCCGGCTGGAATCGCCCTGCTCGCCATGGTGTGTGCTTTGCCATTGGGGAAGTTCGTGCCGCTACCGGACTCCAAGGGGCGTGCTACTTCGATCGATGGTCTCAGGGGGCTGCTTGCCCTGAGTGTGTTCGTCCACCACTCATCAATCTGGTATGTCTATGCAAGAAGCGGGGAGTGGAAGTCTCCAGCCTCCGCCTTGTACGCGCAACTTGGCGAGGCCGCAGTTGCTCTATTCTTCATGATTTCCGCTTTTCTCTTCTATCGGCAAATTGCAGGTGGCGTCACTGATTGGACGAGGCTCTACGTCGGCAGAGTCCTACGCATGTTTCCGCTCTACGCGATCTGCGTTGTTGTTGTGCTGCTTCTGGTCTTGATCGAGAGCGACTTCCACCTTGTCGATCCATTGGTCCAGTTCGGAGTCGGGGTGATCCAGTGGTTCTCATTCACTGTGCTCGGGGCGCCGGATATCAATGGTGTTGTTGGGACCCGCTACATCATGGCCGGAGTCGTTTGGACGCTTCCCTATGAATGGGTTTGGTATGCAGTATTGCCGCTGTTGGCATATTTCTTGCGTCAGCGTGTGCAGCACGGATTATTGCTGCTGTCTGCACTCGGTCTAGCGTATGCGGCTGTCCGCTTGAGCCTGGTACTGATGTTGCCCTTTGTCGGTGGTGTTGCCGCCTACTACGCAACAACCCGAATGGCCATTGCGAGCTTTCTTCGTGGAAGATGGGGCTCGATTCTGGCGATTTCGTGCATGATCCTGTCGGTCATCTGCTTCGATTCAGCTAGGCATCCAGCTGCGGTCGCCTTGTGGTCGGTTTTTTTTGCGGCGATTGCGTGTGGTAACAGCTTGTTCGGGTTGCTGACCCTTCGGGTTTCAGCAGTTTTGGGTGAGCTCTCCTATGGCATCTATCTCCTGCACGGGTTTGTACTGTTTCTTGCCTACAAGGGCTTGGGTGCGGTTGCCTTTGCAGATCTCTCGCCCGCCTCGCACTGGGCTCTGACGACCGCTCTGTTGCTGCCGCTGCTCATCGCCTGCCTTGTCAGCTACCGGTGCATTGAACTTCCTTCGATGCGTTCGCGCAGGAGTGTCCTCGAAAAATTGCAAGTCGTGAGCGAAATCCTTGTCGCCAGATGGCGCGATCTGTGTCGGTCTGAGCGGGTGGGCTGAAGATATGCGCGGGCTGGCAGTACCGATTGCATCAGCACTCGAATCCGTCAGGAACATTTGCCGTCAGCGATAAGATCTGGGGCGTTGTTCTACAGCAACTCCAGCCCACCCAGTACCGCCGCCACCTCCTCGCGCTGACCACCACGCAGCCCCTGCAACGGCAGTGGCAGGCAGTCCTCGCCGCACAGCCCCAGCAGCGCCCCCGCGCAGGCCATGACGCGAATCCCGCCAAACCGGTCATACAACGACCACAGCGGCGCCAGTCGTGTGGAGAGGGCAATTGCACACTCCTCATCGCCGTTTCCCACGGCCCGCACGATCTGCAGCGCAACCTCGGGGAACAACCCTGCGGTCACCGAATACCAGCCATCGCACCCCGCCAGCAGTCCACGCACAGCCGAGGCGTCACCACTGACGCCCAGCGTCACGTGCGCGGGAACGCATGCACGGAGTGCAGCAACGCGGCCGGCCGCCTCGGCCGGATCATCTGCGAGGCGCGGAATCTTGATCGAAGCGATGTTGGGCAGCGCGGCGATCCGGCCATGCAGTGCATCGGTAAAGCGGAAATGCGTGGTGCCCGGATTGTCGTAGACGCAGATCGGCGTGCGCACCGCTGCGCATACGGTTTCGAACAGCGCTTGCACCTCATGATCCTTCAGGGGCTGGTAGGACACGGGGGCGAGCAGCAGGCCTGCAGCACCCGCATCCTCGGCATCCAGCGCCAGTTCCAGCACATCGCGGGTACGCAGTGCACCGATGCCGGCGATCACCGGTACGCCCCCGGCATGCGCGAGTGCTTCGCGCAGCACCCGCTTGCGCTCGGGCCTTTCAAGATAGGCGTAGCTGCCCGTGGAGCCCAGGACGCCCATCGAATCAACGCCGGAACCCGCCAGGCGCTCGACCAGTCCGGCGAACGCGCGCAGCTCGATCTGATGCTCGGTGAGGGGGGTGAGCGGGAACGCGCTGAGGCCTTTGAACATGGGATTTACCGATATGGTCGACGGAAAGAGCGGCCGGGCTGGGCGAGCATGGCTGGACGCGGGGAATTGTTTATTGTCCTATGACAAAACTCAAGTGCCGTCCTGCAGCGTGTCTGCCCAGTGCAAATGACGCACCATGAACGTCATGAGCCCGCACCTTCACCCCGTCCAGCCTTCGAACTACGCCGCCGTCGCCAGCTGGCCTGAATCTGCCGAAGCCACCCAGCGCTGGGCGGGCCCGGGTGTGCCGTTTCCACTACCGCCGGAGCGGTTCGCGCAGGTGCTTGAGCTCGCGTTGCGCCCGGGCTGGGCGCTGCTGGACGAGCAGGGTGCCTGCGTTGGATTCGGCCAGTTCTGGACGACCGACGCCGGCACCGCACACCTGGGCCGCATCATTGTTTCCCCGTCTGCTCGCGGGCGCGGGCTGGGGCGATTGTTGATGCAGTCCTTGAGTACACAGGCGCTGCGCGAAGACGGTATCCAACGCCTCACCCTGCGCGTCTACCGTGACA
This sequence comes from Stenotrophomonas maltophilia, assembly GCF_003970865.1. Taxonomy (GTDB): domain Bacteria; phylum Pseudomonadota; class Gammaproteobacteria; order Xanthomonadales; family Xanthomonadaceae; genus Stenotrophomonas; species Stenotrophomonas maltophilia_AR. Next base: position 58,192 of record NZ_RXLZ01000007.1, read on the forward strand.
ACACGGCCGCCGCGACCCTGTACCGCGATCTCGGTTTCCAGCAGGTCGAAGCGTCCTCGACGCCAGAACTTCTGTTCATGCAGCGCACGTCGGGCTGAATCCTGCTCAAGCCGGTGTGGCGGCCTGCAGGGCAAACCATTGCTCGCGGGTGATGCGGCTGATGTGCTCGGTGCGGTAGTCGCCGAGGAAGCTGTTGAACTTGTTCACTTCGGTATGGTGATGCTGGAAACCGCATTTGCTCTGCGCTGTGAGCGATTGCACGTTGTCAGCGAAGTAGCCGCACCACAGCGCTTCCAGTTCCAGCTGCATGAATGCATGACGCATCACTTCGCGCACCGCTTCGGGGACCAGCCCGCGGCCCCAGTACGGTACGCCGATCCAGTAGGCGATCTCGCCTTCGCGGTCGCTGATCTCGAAGTTGCTGTCAGCGCCGATCAGAATGCCGACACAGCCGATGGCGCGGCCATCCTCGCGGTTCTGCAGTGCGTAGACCTCCGGCTGGTTGAAGACGGTGCGGATGATTTCGGTACTTTCCTCGACGCTGGTGTGCACCGGCCAACCGGCGATCGGACCCACCCGCGGGTCGCGGGCGTACTCGTACAGATCGGCGGCGTCGGTGTCTCGCCAGGGGCGAAGGATCAAGCGTTCGGTGTGCAGTTGCATGTCGATTCCACGGGGACAAAGAGAGTGCACAGGCTAGGTCGCCAGGCGCGGCGGGCCCAGAGCGGGACCTTGATGGTTTCGGTACTTTTAACAACTGATGGCCGAGCCCGGGTATGCTGGGGCCCGGAATACAGCCGGATCGGCCCATGGACCGCGTACCGCAGCTTCTGGACCAGGACGAATCCATGCGGCTGGAAGTCAGCACGCTGGCCGAAGGGCAGGGCGTCCCGTTGTCGTTCGGCCACGCCTATCTGGCGGTGCTGGTATGCGTATCGGGGCGCGCGCGCTTTGCACTGAACTTCCGCGAGGTAGCGGTGCAGCGTCATGATGTGCTGGTGCTGGCAGAGGACACGCTGGCGCTGCTGCGGCAGCGCTCACGCGGCTTCCTGGCGGTGGTCTGCCTGATGCCCAAGGCACTGGCATCGGAGGTGGCCTATGTGCTGCCCAATGCACTGTTCAAGTTCCTGCACGACCAGCCCCACTGCGTGCCGTCGCCGCTGGAAGTGCCGCTTCTGCAGGGCTGGCTGCAGCAGTTGATGGATGCGCAGCACAATGGCGGCCGCTATCGGCACGTGATGCTGCGCAACCTGCTGCAGACGTTCTTCCTGAAGTTCGCAACGCTGCTGCCGGCGCGCAGCGTGGCCGTGACGCAGGTCAGCCGGCGCGAGCGCCTGGCCTGGAACTTCTGGGAACTGGTCGGTGAGCGCAGCACGCGCCAGCGCGACGTGCAGTCCTATGCCGACGCGCTGTGCATCACCCCGTTCTATCTTTCGCAGCTGACCCGCGAGTGCTTCGACGAAACGCCCAAAGCGTTGATCGATCGCCAGGTCGTGCTGGAGATCAAGGCGCTGCTGAGTTACAGCGAGTTGTCGATCGGACGCATCGCCGAGCGACTGTGTTTCGAGGATGCGTCCTACCTGTGCCGCTATTTCCGGCGGCATGCCGGGCAATCGCTGACCGGCTACCGGCGGGCGGAGCAGGGTGGTACTGATGCGATACGAACAAGGGCGCCGGTACTTCGGCACGCAGATCCTCGGTGACGCCGCCGGGCGCGCGTAGTCGTCGCAATTCCCGGTGCGCCTCCCTGTTCCGCTTACGCCTGCTTCAACAACTGCACCAGCTGGCGCAGCCGATAGGGCTTGGGCAGGAACTCCACCTGTTCCGGCAGGGGCGGAAGCTGCGAACGCGCATAACCGGACGACAGGATCATCCGCGCCTGCGGCTGTTCGCGCGCCACATGCTCGCTCAGCTCGATGCCGGACATGCCGTTGGGCATGCTGACGTCACTGAACACCACATCGAATCGCGCTTCGCCCTTCAGCAGCGCGGCGGCCTCATGCGCATCGGCGGTCGTGGCCACGTCGATGCCGAGGTCGCGCAGGGCCAGGCCGATCATTTCACGCAGATCGGTCTGGTCTTCCACCATCAATACGCGGATCGGGTCATCGGTCATCGGCAGGGTCCTCCATTGCGGGGAGCAGCAGGCTGACCGTGGTGCCGACACCGGGCGTGGTGGACACGTCGACGAAGCCGCCGCTCTGGGTAGTGAATCCGAACACCTGGCTCAGGCCCAGGCCGCTGCCCTTGCCGATGTCCTTGGTGGTGAAGAACGGCTCGGTCGCCCGTTCGGCGATGTCGGCCGCCATCCCGTGACCCTCATCGCAGACGCTGAGGGTGACATAGCCACGTTGCAGCGTGGAGTCCGCATCCGGGTCGAGGCGATGCTCCAGCGCAGTGCCGATCAGGATGCGGCCACCTTCAAGGGTAGCATCCGCGGCATTGGCGACCAGATTGGCAAGCGCCGTCTGCAACTGCAGCGCATCGGTGTTGACCGCAGGCAGGCCGGGCGCCAGCTGGGCATCCAGCACCACCGTGGGCGGGCAGGCGCGTTGCAGGTCCGGCAGCCACTGCCGTATCAGCGCATTGATATCCAGTGGTTCGCGGATCAGGGTCTGGCCGGTGCTGAAGGCCAGCAGCTGGCGGGTCAGCAGCGCACCACGATCGGTCGCGGTCTGCGCCGCATCCAGCAGCTCGGCGGCGCGCGCATCGTCACCGTTCACGCGCAGGGACAGCAGGTCCAGCGCGTTGCCGATGGTGGTCAGCAGGTTGTTGAACTCGTGCGACAGCCCGCGGCTGAGACGGCCGACGGTCTCGAACTGTTGGGTATTGCGCAGTGCACGCTGGGCATCGCGCAGCAGTCGCTGTGCCTGCCACTGCTCGGTGATGTCGCGGGTGATCTTGACGAAGCCGAGCAGCTCGCCCGCTTCGACGACCGGCTCGATGACCACGCTGGCACGAAAAGAGGAGCCATCGCGGCGCACCCGCCAGCCTTCACTGGCAACGTGGCCCTGCTGCGCTGCGAGGCGGAGCAGGCGCTGCGGTTCCCCGGCTTCGCGATCGGCAGCCAGATAGAAACGGCCAAAGTGCGTGCCGACCACTTCATCGGCTGAATAGCCCTTGATGCGCTCCGCGCCCGGGTTCCAGCTGCAGACGATGCCATCAGGATCAAGCAGGTACAGCGCATGGTCGCGCACACTGTCGATCAGCAGTCGCAGTTGGCGGGAAGGGTCCGTCAGCACGGACGTCGTAGAAGCAGCTGCGTCCACGTGGAAATGAGCATTACCCCTGGGAGGGACGTGAAGCTAGGCAGTGCAGTGTGAAGGGTGCGTGCAGACGCGGCACGTGCCAATGGTCCTGTGCCGCTGAATACGACACGGAGTACCATCACCCACCCTCTGTCTTCTGGAACCGACCTGCATGCGTCCTGGTGCGACTACGCGTGACCGCTGGATCTGGATGACCTCCGCCGTACTGCTGGCAGCGACCATCGCGTTGGAACTGGTGGTTCCGCTGGGCTATGCCGTTTGGCTGGCGTACTTCCTCGCAGTTGGCGTCACGCTGTTCCAGCGCAGTGCGCGCGCACCGTTCATCGTGGCCGTCGTCGCCTGTGTCCTGTTGATCATTGGCTACAACGTCGCCCCGGCCAGCTCCAACTCGGCGTTCTCGTTCGTCAACCGCAGCATTGGCGGGTGTGCGTTCCTGATGATCGCGCTGATCGTCTCCCGTGCCATCCAGGCGCGGCGCGAAGCGATGCGGGCGCTGTGGCTGCAGGAAGCCGAGAACGCTGTGGCGATGAGCCTGCGCGGTGACCTGGGTCCGGAGCAGATCGCCGAGGCGGCGGCCACCAGCCTTGGGGCCCAGCTGCAGGCCGACGTCGCCGCCGTCTACCGCCTGGAAGGCGGGCGACTGCAGCTGACCGGCGGCCTGGCATTGCCGTCCGGCATGCCGGCGTCGCTGGCATTGCAGGAAGGCGTGGCCGGGCAGGTGGCGCGGGACGAACGCATCCGCCACCTGCATGGGGGTGACGATGCGGTGCTTGAGTTGCAGACCAGCCTGGGGCGGTTGCCGGTGCGCGAGCGCATCCTGGCGCCGATCAGCAGCGATGGTGCGGTGGTGGGCGTCATTGAACTGGGACGCACCCGCGTCGGCGAGCAGGATCGACTCGACATCGAGCTGCTGGAGCGCTGTGCCGAGACCATCGGCATGGCGCTGCGCGCATCGCTGCTACGCGCACAGTTGGTGGTACTGCTGGAGGAATCCCAGCGCCAGGGAGAGGAGCTGCAGGCCCAGCAGGAAGAGCTGCGCGTGGCCAATGAGGAACTGGAAGAGCAGAGCCGCAGCCTGCTGCAGTCGCAGAGCCATCTGGAAGAACAGCAGGCCGAGCTGGAACAGAGCAACGTCCAGCTGGAAGAGCGCACCCACGAGCTGGAGGCGCAGAAGCAGGCGCTGCTGGTCGCGCAGAGCCAGCTGGTGCGCAACAGCAACGAACTGGCCGCCACCTCGCGCTACAAGTCCGAGTTCCTGGCCAACATGTCGCATGAACTGCGCACGCCGCTGAACAGCTCGCTGATCCTGGCCAAGCTGCTGGCCGACAACAAGGACGGCACGCTCACCGAAGAACAGGTGAAGTATGCGCGCGCGATCCTGTCATCCAACAACGATCTGCTGGCGCTGATCAATGACATCCTGGACCTGTCGCGCATCGAGGCCGGCCACGTCGAGCTGGCCGATGAAGTGGTGGTGACGGACAGCGTGCTGCAGCGCCTGCGCGAGACCTTCGAGCCGATGGCGCGGCAGAAGGGCCTGGCCCTGCAGATCGAGGCCGATGCGCTCGCCCCCAGCCAGCTGGTGGTGGACAGCCAGCGGCTGCAGCAGATCCTGAAGAACCTGCTGGCCAATGCGGTGAAGTTCACCGAGCATGGAAAGGTCAGCCTGCACGTGCGTGCCGGTGGCCAGGGGCGCGTCCGGTTCGAGGTCTGCGACAGCGGTATCGGCATTGCCCGCGAGCAGCTGCAGGTCATTTTCGAGGCATTCCGCCAGGCCGATGGCAGCACCCGCCGCCGCTACGGTGGCACCGGACTGGGGCTGTCGATCTCGCGCGATCTGGCCGAGCGCATGGGCGGCAGCATCCAGGTTGACAGTGAACCGGGTCGCGGTAGCTGCTTCATCCTGGAACTGCCGTTGCAGGGCGCGCCTGCGTCGAATGCCGCTGACATCTCCACGGCGCCGGTGTCGTCGCCGATGGCGGCCGCTGCGCCGACGATGCCGGCGCCTGCAACGACTGCGGTGGCGCCGACCACCGCGGTGCCCAGCGTGGCCGATGACCGCGGTCGTCGCCAACGCGCTGGCCGCTTGATCCTGGCCGTCGAGGACGACGCCACCTTCGCCGAAGCGCTGGTGACCCTGGCCCATGAACTGGACTTCGACTGCGTGGTGGCCGGGACCGCCGAAGAGGCGCTGACCCTGGCCAGCGAACTGCGCCCGAACGGCATCCTGCTCGATATCGGCCTGCCGGACGTGTCCGGCCTGAGCGTGCTGGAGCGCCTGAAGCGCAACCCCGATACCCGGCATATCCCGGTGCACGTGGTCTCGGCGATGGACCGCAGCCAGGTGGCGCGTGAGCTGGGCGCGATTGGCTTCGCAATCAAGCCGACCACGCGCGAACGGCTGGTGACGGCCATTGAGCAGCTGGAACAGACCAGCCAGCGCGACGTGCGGCGCCTGCTGATCGTCGAGGACGACAGCGAACTGCGCCACAACCTGGAATTGCTGCTGGGCCGTGATCAGCTGCAGATCGTCGCCGTGGGGACCCTGGCCGGTGCGCTGGAGCAGCTCAGCACGGTCACCTTCGACTGCATGGTGATGGACCTGTCGCTGCCCGACGGCAGCGGCTACGACCTGCTCGAGCACATGGCCGGCAACGATGATGTCGGCTTCCCGCCGGTGATCGTCTATACCGGGCGCGCGCTTGGCCGCGAGGAAGAGCAGCGCCTGCGCCGCTATTCGAAGAGCATCATCATCAAGGGCGCGCGTTCGCCCGAACGCCTGCTGGATGAAGTGACCCTGTTCCTGCACAGCGTCGAGGCCAGCCTGCCGACCGACCAGCAGCGCCTGCTGCGCGAGGCGCGCCGTCGCGACACCGTGCTCGATGGCCGTACCGTGCTGCTGGCCGAGGACGATGTGCGCAACATCTTCGCGCTGTCCAGCGTGCTCGAGCCGCTGGGTGTGACGCTGGAGATCGCGCGCAACGGCCAGGAAGCGGTGGATCGCCTGGCAGAGCGCGAAGTCGACCTGGTGCTGATGGACATCATGATGCCGGAGAAGGACGGCCTGGCCGCGATGCGCGAGATCCGTGCGCAGCGCCACCTGCAGGACCTGCCGATCATCGCGCTGACTGCCAAGGCCATGCCCGATGACCGTGAGCGGTGCCTGCAGGCCGGTGCCAACGACTATATCGCCAAGCCCATCGACGTGGACAAGCTGGTCTCGCTGTGCCGGGTCTGGTGCTCGCGGCAATGAACGAACAGGCGCTGTTCGACCTGGAACTGAAGGTCCTGCTGGAGGCGCTGTACCAGCGCTACCACTACGATTTCCGCAGCTATGCGGTGTCGTCGCTGCGCCGGCGCATGCGCCAGGCGATGCAGCGCTATGAGTGCGAACGGCTGGTCGACCTGCAGTACCGGCTGCTGCACGAGCCGGACCTGTTCGCCCAGGCCATGCAGTTCTTCACCGTGCAGGTCTCGGAGATGTTCCGTGACCCGGCGTACTTCCGAGAGCTGCGCGAGCAGGTGGTGCCGGTGCTGCGCACCTATCCCTCGGTGAAGCTGTGGGTGGCCGGTTGCAGTACGGGCGAGGAAGTGTGGTCGCTGGCGATCCTGCTGCACGAAGAAGGTCTGCTTGATCGCAGCATCGTCTATGCCACCGACATCAATCCGGCCGCGCTGGCCACCGCCGAGGCCGGCGCCTATGGCATCGACCGGATGGCCCAGTTCAGCCGCAACTACCTGGCCGCCGGTGGCACGGCGTCGCTGTCCGACTATTACGCCACCGCCTACGATGGTGCGGTGTTCGACCGCCAGCTGCGCCGCAACGTGGTGTTCGCCGACCACAGCCTGGCCACCGATACCGTGTTCTCCGAAGTGCACCTGGTGTCGTGCCGCAACGTGCTGATCTATTTCAACCGCGACCTGCAGGACCGCGCCGTCGGCCTGTTCCGCGAAGCGCTGGTGCACCGTGGCTTTCTCGGCCTCGGCAGCAAGGAGTCGCTGCAGTTCGGGTGCCACCATGACGCCTTCGAGGTTTGTTCGCGCGAGCACCGCCTGTACCGGAAGGTGGCCTGATGGCGCTGCCGGCGCGTCCTGCCGTGCTGGTGATCGGCGCGTCCGCCGGTGGCGTGGCGGCCCTGCAGGCAGTGCTCGGTGCACTGCCGGCGAAGCTGCCGGTCCCGGTACTGGCCGTGCTGCACCTGCCGCGTGACCGCACCAGCCGCATCGCCGAGGTGCTGGCACCGTACTGCGCGTTGCCGGTGCGCGAAGCCGAAGACAAGCAACCGTTGCAGCCGGGCACGGTGACGTTCGCGCCGCCGGATTACCACCTGCTGGTGGAGGACGAGGGGGCGGTGGCGTTGTCGGTGGATGCACCGGTGCTGTTTTCCCGTCCGGCCATCGATCCACTGTTCGACTCCGCTGCTGCGGTGTTCGGCGGGCAGGTATTGGCCCTGCTGCTGACCGGTGCCAGCAGTGATGGCAGCGAAGGCGTTGCCGCCGTGCGTCGTGCCGGTGGCCATGCCTGGCTGCAATGTCCCGAGGAGGCCGAGGCGTCGATGATGCCGGCTTCCGCCCTGCAGCACGCCGGCGCCGATGCCGTGCTGCCCCTTGAACTGATGTGTCGCCGCCTGAAGGAGTTGTTTGCATGAACCTGCTGCCACCGGACCCTGCGCAGTCGCAGACCCCGGTCAACCTGCTGATCGTCGATGACGTGCCGCAGAACCTGGTAGCCATGCAGGCCCTGCTGCAGCGCGAAGGGGTCAAACTGCTGCTGGCCGGCTCGGGCGCGCAGGCGCTGGAGTTGCTGCTTGAGCACGAGGTGGCATTGGCCCTGCTTGACGTGCACATGCCGGAGATCGATGGCTTCACCCTGGCCGAACTGATGCGCGGTTCGCATCGCAGCCGCGACGTTCCGATCATCTTCCTGACCGCCTCTCCGGATGATCCGCTGCGCGTGTTCAAGGGCTACGAGAGCGGTGCGGTCGATTTCCTGCACAAGCCGGTGGCGCCGCAGGTGATCCTGAGCAAGGTCAATGTCTTCATCGAGTTGTACCAGCAGCGGCAGCTGTTGAAGGCGCGCAACGAGGCGCTGGAACGCGCGCTCAAGCTCAACGAAACAATGGCAGCGGTGCTGACCCACGACCTGCGCACGCCGCTGTCGGCGATCCTGCTCTGCAGTGACAAGCTGGCGCTGGAGATCCCGCAGGACAATGCGGGTGCACAGCAGACCCTGCAATACCTGGAGGCCAGCACCCTGCGCATGGCACGCATGGTCGAACAGCTGCTGGACTTCTCTCGGATCCGCAGCGGCGGCCTGCGCCTGCAGGCCAGTGCCTGCGACCTGGCCGACGTGACCCGCGCGGTGGTGGCCGAGGCAGGCAGCGCGCATGGGGCGGAGCGGATCCATCTGGACATGCACGGTGATACGCGGCTGCAGGGCGATCTGGACCGTCTCGGCCAGGTCGCTGCCAACCTGGTCGGCAACGCGTTGACCCATGGCAGCGAGGCGAGGGTGGAGGTGGATGGGCGCGACCCGCGCAGCGTGCTGTTGCGGGTGAGCAACGCCGGCCGGATCGACGACGCGCTGCTGCCGCGGCTGTTCGAACCGTTCAAGGCCAGCTTCCACCACAGCAAGGGCCTGGGGCTGGGCCTGTACATCGTCGATCAGTTCGTGCGCGCACACGGGGGGCGCATCGCCGCACGCAATGAGGCCGGGCAGGTAGTGTTCGAAGCCCTGTTGCCGAGACGCGCAGAGGGGCTGCCTGCAGCGGCAACCTGAATTCTTCAGGAAACGCCCACGGGCACTGAGACGGACTCGTCCGCAACTGCTACCGTGGGTGTACATCTTGTCAAGGAAGCACCATGCCACTGCGTGCCATCGCCTACGTCAGCCAGGCGCTGCCCGATCTTTCCGCTGAACGGTTGCAGACGCTGGTCGACGATGCAGCCCGCTTCAACAAGGTGGCGGGCGTGACCGGTGTGCTGCTGCACGACGGCGGGCGGTTCCTGCAGTACATCGAGGGGCCGCCGGACGGTATCGATTCGGTGTACGAGCGCATCCTGCAGGCCGGCAGCCATGTCGACATCATCGAACTGGCGCGCGGCCGCCTGGGCCAGCGCCAGTTTCCGTACTGGTCGATGCGCGCGCTGCCGGTGGAAGAGGCGCTGTTGCGCCAGCTGTCATCCAGCGACTGGTCGGGTTTTACCCGTGCCCTCCAGGGCGATCGCTCCGCGCCGACGCCGGTGGATCTGCTCGACAACGTCGTCCAGCCAGCCCTGCACGCCGGTTGAGCGTCAACGCGCGGTGCCGCCGCAGTAGGCGGCATGCAGCGCCTGCAGCACGCCCAGTGCGGGCCCTTCAATCACGCGGTAGTGGATGGCCTGCGCTTCGCGCCGCGTCGCGACGATGTCCAGTTCGCGCAGCACCGCCAGATGCTGTGACAGCGCGGATGCGCTGAGTCCGGTCAGTGCCTGCAGTTCCGGCACCGGCGCCTCACCTTCGACCAGGCGGCACAGCACGCGCAGCCGCGCAGGATGGGCAAGGCTTTTAAGCAACGTCGCAGCCTGGGCAGCGTGCTCGGCCATGGCGGCGCTGTCGAGCGGGGTGCGGGCCATGGTTGACCTTTTGGTTTAGATGAAGCTAATTTAGAAAAAACTAAATCAAAAGGCAAGCGAATGAATGGAATGAGCGGAGGCAGGTCATGACCCTGCCGTGGGCCGCAGTGGCGGGAGGCGCATTGATCGGTGCGGCAGCGGTGCTGTTGCTGGCCACAACGGGCCGCGTGGCCGGCATCAGTGGCATCGCCGCTGGCAGCGTGCGTGCAGTGCCAGGTGAGCGAGGTTGGCGCTGGGCCTTCCTGCTCGGCCTGCTGGCTGCTGCAGGGCTGGTGCTGTGGTGGCAGGCGGCGCCAGGGCAAGCGCCCCGCACCCTGCTGCGTGACGCCTTGCCGGCGTGGCAGCTGATCGGTGCCGGCCTGCTGGTCGGCTTCGGTACTCGGTTGGGCAACGGCTGCACCAGCGGTCACGGAGTCTGCGGCCTGGCCCGCGGCTCAAAGCGGTCGCTGCTGGCGGTGCTGGTGTTCATGGCCTGCGCCATGCTGACCACATTCCTGATCCGTCACGGCGGAGGCTTCGCATGAGCCGCACGATGGCTGCCGCCGGTGCGGCAGGCGCGCTTTTCGGCGCAGGCCTGGCGTTGGCCGGCATGACCGATCCGCGCCGCATCCTCGGTTTCCTCGATATCGCCGGCGATTTCGATCCCACCTTGGCCTGGGTGCTGGCCTCTGCACTGCTGGTCAGCGCGGTTGGCCAGCGCTGGGTGCTGCGGCGCGCGCGTCCTTCCTGCGCAACGCACTTCCAATTGCCTGCTGCGCGCGGTGTTGATCTGCGTCTGGTGCTGGGCGCGGCGTTGTTCGGCATCGGCTGGGGCTGGGCAGGCTATTGCCCCGGCCCTGCCATCGCCGGGCTGGCGGTGGGATCGCGCGAGGCGCTGTGGTTCGTGCCGGCGATGCTTGCAGGTTTCTGGCTGCATGATCGCGTGGTTCGCTGAGGCTTCACCACTGTGTCACCCTGCATGGGGTCATATCCATGGATCACGGGGAAAGGAGCGTAACGACATGGCACGGATGAAGTGGAAGGAAAGGGCACTGCTTGCGGTCGCACTGGCCGCAGCAGCAGCCCCGGCGCTGGCCTGCACGCGTGCGGTGTACCTGGGCGACAACGGCGATGTGATCACCGCGCGCTCGATGGACTGGAAGGTCGATGTAGCGACCAATCTCTACGTGCTGCCGCGCGGTATCGCACGTAGCGGCCAGGCCGGCCCGAAGTCGCTGGCGTGGACCGCGCGCTACGGTTCGGTGGTGGCCACCGGCTACGACGTATCGACCACCGATGGCATGAACGAAAAGGGCCTGGTGGCCAACCTGCTGTGGCTGGTCGAATCGGAGTATCCGCAGCAGCGTGGCAACAAGCCGGGCCTGGCCATTTCGCTGTGGGCGCAGTATGTGCTGGACAACTTCGCTACCGTGGAAGAGGCGGTCACCGCGTTGACGCGCGAACCGTACTCGATCGTCACCGACAAGGTGCCTGGCGAAGATCGGCAGGCGACGCTGCACCTGTCGCTGTCCGATGCCAGCGGCGACAGTGCCATCGTCGAGTACATCGGCGGTCGCCAGGTGATCCACCATGACCGGCGCTATCAGGTGATGACCAACTCACCGATCTTCGAGCAGCAGCTGGCCCTCAACAGCTACTGGCAGCAGATCGGCGGCACGGTGATGCTGCCGGGCACCAACCGCTCCGCCGACCGATTCGCGCGCGCCTCGTTCTACATCAACGCCATTCCCAAGGCCGAGGATCCGGTAGAGGCCTTGGCCAGTGTGTTCAGCGTGATCCGCAACGCGTCGGTGCCGTATGGCATCACCACCCCGGGTGAGCCGAACATCTCATCCACGCGCTGGCGCACCGTGGCCGACCACAAGCGGCGGCTGTACTTCTTCGAATCGGCATTGACCCCGAACACCTTCTGGGTCGATCTGAACAAGGTCGATTTCGGCGGGAAGGTGCTCAAGCTCGACCTTGGAAAGGATCAGCGCAACACCTTTGCCGGCGATGCACTGGGCCAGTTCGTGCCCAGCGCACCGTTCACCTTCCTCGGCGTCGACGGTTAGTTCGACGCCTGGCTGGAGGCCGGGTAGACCGCCTGGATCGTGCAGCTGCCGCGGGTGTACTGCGGCAGCGGGGCGATGCTTTCACTGCGCAGATCGTCTGTCTCGAACTCGGCGGTCATGATCCGATCGCCAGGATTGCCGCAGATCAGGCCATTCTGCAGGCCCGAGTGGAAGCTCAGCTGCGGCGCGCGGTCGAGCTGGCGGCAGTGGCTGCCGAGTTCGACCCGGTAGTAGCGATGGCCACCATTACGGTGCGGATTGGTCTCCACCAGCATGCCCTGCGGGTCGGATGACCAGGCACGCACGTTGCGCGTGGCAAAGTAGTAGGACGGTGAGCCGCCGAAGCTGCGGCGTACCTCCTTGCGTTCGCGGATGGTCACGGCGGGCAGGGTGGCCGTGCGCAGGCGGTCGCTGTCGCGGGCGACGCTGGCATAGTCGCGATCCTGCAGCGGGGTGACCGCGCTGACGGTGCATCGGCGGCCGTCGACCACGACGCGTTCACTGGGGCGGCCGCACGCCCAACCGGCGGGGGCTTCCAGTTTCAGCGAAGTGGCACCGCGGACGCCGGGACAATCTTCGTTGAAGTCGATCCGATAGGCCTGGCCGGAGGCGGCGCGCAGTGCGATCGAGCGCGGTGATGCCTGCTCCACTTCCTGTACGCCGACCGCGTCCATGCAGTGTGGAGCCGGTGGCGTACGCTCCTGTGCGGAGGCCGAAGCTGCGAGCACCAGGCAGAGGCTGGTGGCGAGCACCAGGGACACCTGCTGATGGGTCATGTCCTGCACTCCCTGCGTTGGATGACGGATCGACTATAGCAACGGTTTGCACGGCCGTTGTTACACGCGCACACTGCCCGGATGGGCGCCATCTTCCATCTGCGGCACTACGGACAGGCCACTGGCCTGGACCGCCATGACTACGCGCAGTGGGTGCTGCCGCTGCAGGGTGAGCTGCAGTTCGAGATGGAAGGGCGCGGCGGTCGGCTGGACCTGTTGCAGGGGGCTTTCGTTGCCGCTGGCGAAGCGCATGACCAGATGGCTGATGGTCCCAATGGTTTCGTGATCGTTGACTGTCCTCCGGGCGTGCTCGATGACGGCACGCAGGAGCATCTGTGCCGCCAACGCTGGCTTTACCTGCCATTGGCGCTGCGCCAGCGTCTTGCCAGTGTGCAGGCAGGGCAGCCGATGCCGGCACTGTTGCCGCAGTTGCTGCAGGTATTTGCACCTGCTGGCAGTGGCGCGCGCATGCAGGGCCTGTGTGCGGCGGTCCAGGCCGACCCCGGGCAGGCGTGGCCGGTGGCGCGCATGGCTGCGTTCGTCGGGGTCAGCGAGAGCCGGTTGCACGCGCTGTTCCAGCAGGAGTTCGGGCTCAGCCCGCAGGCCTGGCTCAGTGCGTGCCGCCTGCGCTGGGCCAAGCATCAGCTGCGTGCCAGCACCGCGCCGATCAGCGAAATCGCACTGTGTGCAGGCTACTCCGAGCAGAGCGCATTGACCCGCGCGCTGCGTCGTGAGTGTGGCCAGACCCCGGCCGCGTGGCGCAGGGGCGCCGGACTGTAGCGTCGAGCCATGCTCGACCCTACAAACGCGACGGGGCAGTAGCCTCGGTCAAGAACGACCCACCGGCCGCCGCGTACACTGCGCGGCCTCTTCTCCCCCCGAAGATCCCGAATGCGCAACAATCCGATGGCCCTGGGCATCGCCAATGGCGTGGCCGCTGGCGCGCTGTGGGGCGTGGTTTTCCTCGCGCCCGCCGTGCTGCAGTCGTTCAATGCCCTGCAACTGTCGGCCGGCCGCTATCTGGTCTACGGCCTGATCGCCGTGGCCCTGCTGCTGCCGCGCTGGAAGCGGCTGGCACCGCGGCTGGGCCGCGCCGAATGGATCGGCCTGTTGTGGCTGAGCCTGGCCGGGAACCTGGTGTATTTCCTGCTGCTGGCGACGGCGGTGCAGTGGGCCGGTGGCGCGGCGGCATCCTTGATTGTCGGCCTGATTCCGGTGGTGGTCACCCTGGTTGGCGTGCGCGAGCAGGGCGCTGTACCACTGAAGCAGCTGCTGCCGGCACTCGGCCTGTGCGTGCTGGGCGTAGCACTGGTTGGCTGGGAAGCACTGATGTCCGAGCATCTGGCAACCCCGTGGCGGCAGCGCCTGATCGGCCTGCTGTGCGCGTTCGGCGCGCTGTTCTCGTGGGCGTTGTACTCGATCGGTAACAGTCGCTGGCTGGCGCGCCGAACGGATCTGTCCAGCCACGACTGGTCGCTGCTGACCGGCGTTACGACCGGCGGCCTGGCCCTGCTGCTGGTGCCGATGGCCTTCATCGGCCACACCGGCGGGCACACGGCGGCGCAATGGAGTGGTTTCTGGGCAATCAGCGCCGGTGTGGCGGTGGTGGCCTCGATCCTCGGCAATGCGTTCTGGAACCGCGCCAGCCGCCTGCTGCCGCTGACTCTGACCGGCCAGATGATCGTGTTCGAGACGCTGTTCGCGCTGGCGTATGCCTTCGCCTGGCAGCAGCGCTGGCCCTCGCTGCTGGAAGCACTGGCGATCGTGTTCCTGGTGGCCGGCGTGATGCTGTGCGCGCATGCCCATCGCACACCGCGGGCGATCGCCGAACATGCCGCCTGAATGCGCTCGTCAAGCGTGCTGATGCCGGCTTGGTCTCAGATGCAACCAAATGCCGGCACGTTGACCGATGATCGCGGCAATGGTTTTTTGCATCGCAGCACTTGACAGCGGACCGGCGCACAGTGTTTTCTGTGCGTCATGGTTCTTGATGCCGCCCACGCCAGCCTGATCGCCCCCGCCACCGCGGGCCGTTCGACTGCGCCGGTCGCCACCACCACCATTACCACCACCACCGTCACCACTGCCCTGGTGCGGCCCGTCGTCTTCGTGTAACTCCCGAAAACCACGGCCCCGCACCATACAGGTGGCGGGGAAACTCGACACCTGCATGCGACGGGGCCTCCTACCGAGGTCTGCATGTCTTCCCACGCCCCCGCTCATTCCGTTGCCCCGGCCGACCTGGCTGCGCCGTCCACTGTCGTGCACAAGTTCGGCGGCACCTCGGTGGCCGATGCTGAACGCTATCGCCATGTTGCCGGCCTGCTGCTGGCCCGTCCCGAATCGCTGCAGGTCACTGTCGTCTCGGCGATGAAGGGCGTCACCGACGCCTTGATTGAACTGGCGCAGCTGGCGGCCAGCGGCGACGAGCGTTGGCGCGAGGCCTGGCATGCGCTGCGCGCGCGCCATCGTGGCGCTGCGGTGGCCCTGCTGGGCGAGCAGGTGGGCGAGACCGTGGAGTGGATCGACGCCCGTTTCGAGCAGCTGGCCGAAGTGCTGGCGGCGCTGGCAGTGATCGGTGAGCTGCCGCGCGAGGTTCTGGATCGTGTGCAGGGCCTGGGCGAAGTGTTCTCCGCGCAGCTGCTTGGCACCCACCTGCGTGCATTGGGCGAAGACTGCGCGGTGCTCGATGCGCGTGATGTGCTGGTGGTCGGGCACGGCGAACTGGGCGTGGATGTGGACTGGGAAGCCAGTGCAGACCGCCTGGCCAAGTGGCGCCTGCAACACCCGCAATCACGTCTGGTTGCCACCGGGTTCGTCGCGCGTGATCGCGATGACCGCATCACCACGCTCGGCCGCAACGGCAGCGACTACTCCGGCGCGATCTTCGCCGCGTTGTTCAATGCCGATGAACTGCACATCTGGACCGATGTCGACGGCGTGCTGTCGGCCGACCCGCGGCTGGTGCCCGAAGCGGTGCAGCTGGAATCGCTGAGCTACGACGAGGCCTGCGAACTGGCCTACTTCGGCGCCAAGGTGGTGCACCCGCAGACGATGTCCCCGGCGATCCGCCTCGGCCTGCCGATCTTCATCCGCAATACCTTCCAGCCCGCACATCCGGGTACGCGCATCTCCGCCGAGCGCTCGCCGCGCGGGCCGGTGAAGGGCCTGACCCTGAGCCCCGGTCTGGCCCTGCTGAACCTGGAGGGCACCGGACTGATCGGCGTGCCCGGTACCGCTGAGCGTGTGTTTGCCGCCCTGCGCCAGGCACAGGTGTCGGTGGTGATGATCTCGCAGGGCTCGTCGGAACATTCGATCTGTTGCGTGGTGCGTGCTGCCGAAGCTGCACGCGGCCGCGAGGCGTTGTTGCACGCGTTCGCGCACGAGTTGTCGGTGGGCCAGGTGCAGCGCGTGCAGGTCAGTGAGGGCGTCAGCGTGCTGGCGGCAGTGGGTGACGGCATGGCTGGCCAGCCGGGTGTGGCCGCACGCCTGTTCGAGGCACTGGGGCGTGCGCAGGTGAACATCCTGGCGATTGCGCAGGGCTCGTCCGAGCGCAATATCTCGGTCGCGGTGGACAGTGCCGATGCCACCCGTGCGCTGCGCGCTGCACATGCCGGCTTCTGGCTGTCGCCGCAGACGTTTGCGGTCGGTGTGATCGGGCCGGGCAACGTGGGTGCGGCACTGCTGGATCAGCTGTTGGCGGCCCGCCCGCAGCTGCTGGCCAAGGCCAATGTGGATCTGCGCCTGCGTGCGCTGGCCTCGCGTTCGCGCATGCGCCTGGAAGTGGATGGCCTGCACGCCGACTGGCGGGAGGCATTGCAGGGCGCGGGCGAGTCCAGCGATCTGGATCGTTTCACCGAACACCTGCTGGCCGCGCACCTGCCGCATGCGGTGGTGATCGACTGCAGCGGCAGTGCCGAGGTGGCCGAGCGCTACGAGGGTTGGCTGGCGGCCGGCATCCATGTGGTCACCCCCAACAAACAGGCCGGTGCCGGCCCGCTGCCGCGCTACCAGCGCATCCGCGCCGCGGCGGCAGCCAGCGGCGCGCGATTCCGCTACGAGGCCACGGTGGGTGCAGGCCTGCCGGTGATCACCACGCTGCGTGATCTGGTTGATACCGGTGACGAGGTACTGGCCATCGAAGGCATCTTCTCCGGCACGCTGGCCTGGCTGTTCAACCGCTTCGACGGCAGTCAGCCGTTCTCGCAGCTGGTCGCGCAGGCGCGGTCGATGGGCTACACCGAGCCGGACCCGCGCGATGATCTTTCGGGCGTGGATGTGGCGCGCAAGCTGGTGATCCTGGCCCGCGAGGCCGGCCACGCACTCAGCCTGGAACAGGTAGAGGTGGAAAGCCTGGTGCCGGCGCTGCTGCGCGACGGCAGCGTGGATGACTTCATGGCGCGGCTGGGCGAGTCCGATGCCAGCCTGCTGCAGCGCCTGCAGGATGCGCGGGCGCGTGGCGCGGTGCTGCGCTACGTGGCAAAGCTGGGTGCCGACGGCGCCTCGGTGGGCCTGCAGGAACTGCCCGCCGACCACGCCTTTGCCAACCTGCGGCTGACCGATAACGTGGTGCAGTTCCGTACCCGCCGTTACTGCGACAACCCGTTGGTGGTGCAGGGGCCGGGGGCCGGCCCGGAAGTCACGGCGGCCGGCGTGTTCGCTGACCTGCTGCGGGTGGCCGCCGGCGAAGGAGCGCGCCTGTGATTGTACGTGCGTTCGCGCCCGCCTCGGTGGCCAACGTAGCGGTGGGCTTCGACATTCTTGGTCACGCCATTGCCGGTGTTGGCGATACGGTGAGCGTGCGCCGCATCGACGAGCCGGTGGTGCGCATCGAGGCGATCCGCGGCAGCGCGGTTGAGCTGCCACTGGATGCGGCTGGAAACACGGCAGGTGCTGCGTTGATGTCGCTGCGCGCAGGGCTGGCCCTGGACTTCGGATTCGCGGTGGAGATCGACAAGGGCATTCCGTTCGGTTCCGGCATGGGCGGTTCGGCAGCGTCGTGCGTCGCTGCGCTGGTTGCCGCCAATGCGCTGCTGGATGCGCCGCTGTCGCGCGAGGCGCTGTATCCGTTTGCGCTCGATGGCGAGGCGGTGGCCAGCGGTGGCCGCCACGGCGACAACGTGGGGCCGCTGTTGCTGGGGGGGCTTGCACTGTGCACGTCCGATCGGCTGCTGCCGATTCCGGTGCCGGCGACCTGGCACAGCCTGCTGGTGCATCCGCATGCGGTGCTGGAAACACGTCGCGCACGCCAGGCGCTGCAGGGCAGCTATGCGCTGGGTGAATTCGTGGCGCAGAGTGCGAATCTCGCGCTGGTACTCAGTGGCTGCCATCGCAGCGACGCCGCACTGGTGCGGGCGGGACTGCGCGACGTGCTGGTGGAGCCGCGCCGGGCCGGCCTGATCGCCGGTTTCGACGCAGCCCGCGATGCGGCGCTGTCGGCACAGGCGATGGGGGCAGGCATCTCCGGTGCCGGTCCCAGCGTGTTCGCCTGGTTCGAGGATGCCGACCAGGCCCGCGCTGCTGCCGCACCGGTGCAGGCGGCATTCGCCGCCGCCGGTTTCGACAGCGATGCCTGGGTGTCGCCGCTGGATGCACCGGGAGCCCGCTTGTGCTGAATCCTTCCCCTTTACTGGATACCCGACTCATGCAATTTGTTTCGACCCGTGGCCGGTCCCCGGCTGTTGGCCTCAGTGCGGCGATCGCTGCAGGATTGGCGCCGGACGGCGGACTGTATGTACCGCAGGTGCTGCCGGCGCCACGTGAGCTGCAGGCCGGTGCAACGCTGGCCGATACCGCCGCCGATCTGCTGGCACCGTTCTTCGCAGGCGATGCTCTGGAGGCAGTGCTGCCATCGATCTGCCGCGAGGCGTTCGACTTTCCGGTGCCGCTGCGTCCACTGGGCGGCGGTGACCATGTGCTGGAGCTGTTCCATGGGCCGACGGCGGCGTTCAAGGATATCGGTGCGCGCTTCCTGGCCGGAACACTGTCGCGGCTGCAGGCCGGCAAGGACCGTGATCTGACGATTGTTGTCGCCACGTCTGGCGATACCGGCGCCGCCGTTGCTGCGGCGTTCCATCGCCAGCCCGGCGTGCGCGTGGTGGTGCTGTATCCGGATGGCCGCGTGTCACCGCGCCAGGCGCATCAGCTCGGTTGCTTCGGCGACAACATCCAGGCGCTGCGCGTGGCCGGTGCCTTCGACGACTGCCAGGCGATGGTCAAGCAGGCGCTGGCCGACCGCGAACTGCAGGCGCAGGTGCCGTTGAGTTCGGCCAACAGCATCAGCCTCGGCCGCCTGCTGCCGCAGATGAGTTATTACGCGCATGCGGCGCTGACCCACTACGCGGCGCATCGTCGCCGACTCAACCTGGTGGTGCCGACTGGCAACCTCGGCAATGCGATGGCGGGCGTGCTGGCGCGCGCGCTGGGCGTGCCGATCGGGCAGATCGTGCTGGCCACCAATGCCAATGCGGTACTGCCGGCGTACTTCAATGGTGGCGACTACCAGCCGCAGGCCAGCGTGGCCACCGTGGCCAATGCAATGGACGTAGGGGCGCCAAGCAACTTTGAGCGCCTGCGCTGGCTTTACCAGGGAGATGACGCCGAGCTGCGCGCTGCGTTCCGCGCGTTCGCGGTGGATGACGTGACCATCCGCGCGACGATTGCGGCGGCACATGCCAGCAATGGTGAGCTGTTCTGCCCGCATACGGCGACAGCAGTGAAGGTGCTGCAGGACCTGCGTGCGCGCGGTGCCAAGGGCGACTGGGCGGTGGTGGCCACGGCGCACCCGGCCAAGTTCGAGGCCGTGGTCGAGCCGTTGATCAGTGGCCCGGTTGCGGTGCCGCCTGCGCTGGATGCGTTGCTGCAACGACCGGCGCACGCCGAACCATTGGCGGCCGATTACGCGGCGTTGCGTGAGGTGTTGTTGCGTTGATCGGAGATGGATGCGGTTGCCGGCCAGCGGCCGGCACTACCGGACGGAGGCAACCTGGGTTGGGCACGACCGGATGGATGCAGCGCGGGTAGTGCCGGCCGCTGGCCGGCAACCCAACCAACCGCGATGCGGTCAGATCAACCCTTCGCCGGCCAGCATGCGCAGCCCGTCCTCGTCGAGGATCTCCACCACGTTCAGGTGGGGCAGGGCGATCAACCCCTGCTGGCGCAGTTTGGTGAAGGTGCGGCTGACCGTTTCCATGGTCAGGCCCAGATGGTCGGCGATGTCGCCACGACCCATCGGCAGCGACACGCGCAGGCCGTCGCCGCCCAGCTTGGCCTCGCGTGCGGCCAGGCGCAGCAGGAAATCGGCCAGCTTCTCGGCCGGCTGCAGGCGAGCCAGGGCCAGCGCGGCGTCCTGTGCGGCATCCAGCTCCTGGCAGGCGCGCTGCAGCAGCTTGCGCTCCAGGTGCGGGAAGCGGCTGCGCAGTGCCTTCATCTGCGGCAATGCGACGCGGCAGACGCGGCTGTCGGCGATGGCCTCGATGTCGTAGCGATGGTTGTCGCTGCCGCTCAGACCCAGATAGTCGCCAGGCAGTACGAAGCCGTTGATCTGGCGGCGCCCATCGGCCAGGGTGCGCACCAGGCGCAGCGCGCCGCCGGTCAATGTATAGACATGCTGGCGTTCCTCGCCGGTGCGGGCCAGGGTGCTGCCCATCGTCACCTGCTGCGAAACGGTGACCTGTTCCAGCGCCTGTACTTCATCGGGCGACAGCGCCGAGCACACCGCCAGGTGGCGAACCGAGCAGTGCAGGCAGTCCTGCGTGACGCAGGACGGCGAGGCGGAGTCATTGGTGGTGGGCGGAGCGCCGGAAGGCCGTGACATGTTGCGGGGGGGCGTATCGCGGTCGGGGAGGGCCTTATGATACTTCAAGCGGCCGTTCGACCCTGCCCGAGGCGGGGGCGCTAGAATGTCGCCCCCTCCCACGTCCCGTTCCAGCAGGAGTTCCGCCCGTGATCAAGCCCCGTACCCCGCCCGGCACCCTTGAACTGCTGCCGCGCGAGCAGATTGCGTTCCAGCGCATGCTGGACGTCATCCGCCGCAACTACGAGCGCTTCGGGTTCCTGCCGGTGGAGACGCCGGTGTTCGAGCTGTCCGACGTGCTGCTGACCAAGTCCGGCGGTGAGACCGAGCGCCAGGTGTATTTCGTGCAGTCCACCGGTGCGCTTGCCAACGCCGCCGAATCCGGTGACCGTTCGCTGCCGGAAATGGCGCTGCGCTTCGACCTGACCGTGCCGCTGGCGCGCTACGTGGCCGAGCACGAACACGAACTGACCTTCCCGTTCCGCCGTTACCAGATGCAGCGCGTGTACCGCGGCGAGCGCGCCCAGCGCGGCCGCTTCCGCGAGTTCTACCAGTGCGACATCGACGTGATCGGCAAGGACAGCCTGAGCGTGCGATACGACGCCGAAGTGCTGGCGGTCATCCACGCCGTGTTCTCGGAACTGCGCATCGGTGACTTCAGCATCCAGCTGAACAACCGCAAGCTGATGCGCGGCTTCTTCGAAAGCCTGGGTGTGGCCGAGGGAGAGCGCCAGCTGGCCGTTCTGCGCGAAGTGGACAAGCTGGACAAGCGCGGTGCTGATTACGTGCGCGAGACGCTGGTGGGCGAGGGCTTCGACATCCCGGCCGAGCAGGTCGAGAAGATCCTGGCATTCGTGGCCGTGCGTTCGCAGGGCCATGCCGATGCGCTGGCGCAGCTGGCCACGCTTGAAGCCGACGCCGGTTCTTCGGAGATCCTGCGTACCGGTGTTGCTGAACTGCGCGAAGTGCTGCAGCTGGTGCAGGCGCTGGGCGTGCCGGAAACCGCGTACTGCCTGAACTTCTCCATTGCGCGCGGCCTGGACTACTACACCGGCACCGTCTACGAGACCACGCTGACCGACCACCCGCAGATCGGCTCGATCTGCTCGGGCGGCCGCTACGAAGACCTGGCCAGCCACTACAGCAAGTCGAAGTTGCCGGGCGTGGGCATCTCCATCGGCCTGTCGCGCCTGTTCTGGCAGCTGCGCGAAGCCGGCCTGATCGATGGCATCGAAGGCAGCAGCGTGCAGGCGCTGGTGGCCCTGATGGACGAGCAGGGCATGCCGCAGTCGCTGGACATCGCGCGCCGCCTGCGCGCCGGTGGCATCAACACCGAAGTGCAGATGGAGCCGAAGAAGATCGGTAAGCAGTTCCAGTACGCCGCCAAGGCCGGCATCCGCTTCGTGGTGCTGGCGGGTGAGGATGAACTGGCGCGCGGCGTGGTGGCAGTGAAGGACCTGCTGCGCGAACAGCAGTTCGAAGTGTCGCGCGACGAGCTGGCCAGCACTCTGCAGGTGGAGCTGGAGCAGTCCAAGGCGATGGCGTAATGCGGGCCGCCGCAGGGGCGCTGTGCGTGCTCCTGCTGGCGGGCTGCCAGAGTGACCCGTCGCTGCACAGCACGCGCATTGGTCCGGACCAGTACCGGCTGCAGGTTGATCGTTGCCATGTGATCGACCGTGCGCAGCTGGAGAGTGACCTGCGGGCCCTGGCCACGCGGAAGTGTCCGGCGGGTGCAGGGGCGTTGGAGAACATCCAGTCCCTGCCGAGCCAGCAGGGCAGCCTGTTCGGCGAATGCCTGCGGCGCGGGGCGCTGCAGGCCGAGGTGCGCTGTATGCCCTGAGCCGGGCCAGGTTGTTGATTTGAAAGCAGAACGCCCGCCCTTTGGTGGGCGTTTTGTGTTTCCGGACGAATCGCAGTCGAGCATGGCTTGTATGTTCCTCCCGGCTCGACTCTACAAAAGCCGGTTCCGATCCGATCCATGCTGTTCTGACAGCTCGCGGCCAACTGTCGAAGGCGGGGTGGGTCCGGTGGCAGGGGTGTGAGCGGCATGGGCACGAGGCATGCCTCGGGCGGGTTGGGCAGGATGCCCAGCCCCGGTCTTGCCGTGTGCGCAGGACAGCGCACACGAGCAAGCGGCGACCGAGCTTACATGGGTGAGGGCGCTTTGCTTGCGAAGCACCGCTTCGCAAGCGCCCGAACGCACAGCCGCCAGCGGCTGGGCCGGGCCCCGGAGGGGGACTTGCAGCGCCCCCCTCAACCGGATCCATCCCGCCAACCTGCAGAAAACCAGCTTCTGCTGTTGCTCTGGCTGTTGCCTCTGCGGGTGCAGGGCAGCAGCCCTGCCGCACCTCAACCCTCGATTTGACGCACTGCGCAAGAATGCGCTAATGTACTAACGCGCTATTACATTGATGCATGGAAACGACCCGTGAAAGCCCGCCCCGAGATTGCCGCCAAAGACCCGAAGGCCGACCTGGAAGCCCTGGCCCAGGCCTTTGCCGCCCTGCGCGAGCCGGAACAGGTCGAAGCCTTCCTTCGCGACCTGTGTACCCCCGCCGAACTGGAAGCCATGGCCGACCGCTGGAAGGTGGTGCCGCTGCTGCAGCAGGGCGTGCCGTACCGCGAGATCCACGAGCGCACCGGGGTCAGCGTGACCACCACCGGACGGGTGGCGCGCACGCTCGAGCATGGCCATCGAGGCTATGCCGCTGCCATCGACCGCCTTGCTTTGCGCTGATCCGCGCCCCGTTCCGAACTTCGAGACCTCCCCCATGAGTGCAACCCAGGCAGCACCGGCACGAGACCGGCTGCGTATCGCCATCCAGAAGAGTGGCCGGCTGGCCGAGCCCGCCCGCAACCTGCTCAGTGCCTGTGGCCTGAGCTGGCGCGAGAGCCGCGACAAGCTGTTCTGCTACGGCGAATCGTTGCCGGTGGACCTGTTGCTGGTGCGCGACGACGACATCCCCGGCCTGATCGCCGACGGCGTCTGCGACCTCGGCATCGTCGGTCGCAATGAGCTGGACGAGCAGGCTGCGGCGCGCCGCCAGATCGGCCTGCCGGATGCCTACCAGGCGCTGCGCGGGCTGGGCTTCGGCCAGTGCCGGCTGATGCTGGCGGTGCCCGAGGAGTGGCAGTGGCAGGGACCGGCCCAGCTGGCCGGCACCCGCATCGCCACCAGCTACCCGGCCATCCTCAAGCAGTGGCTGGCCGAGCAGGGCGTGGACGCACAGGTGGTCGAGTTGTCCGGGTCCGTGGAAATCGCCCCGCGACTGGGTACCGCCGACTTGATCTGCGACCTGGTTTCCAGCGGCGCCACGTTGCGTGCCAACCAGTTGACCCCGGTGCACAACCTGCTCGACAGCGAGGCAGTGCTGGCCGGTGCGCTGCGTGTGCCGGATGATGCGCGTGCATCGTTGCGCGCGATGCTGCTGCGCCGCCTCGACGGCGTGGTACAACGCCAGGACCGCAAGCTGTTGATGTTCCGCGCCAGTGAGGATCGCCTCGACGCGCTGTCACAGCTGCTGGCCGATGCCGAGCCGCTGGTGCGGCTGCCGGCCGATGGCGGCGCGCTGCGCCTGCAGACCATGTGCCCGGGCCCGCTGAGCTGGCAGCGCATGGAAGAACTCGAGCGCGCCGGTGCGCAGGGCCTGATGGTACTGAGCGTGGAGCGGTCGCTGGCATGAACCGTCTGATCTGGTCCCGACTTGATGAGGCCGCGCGCAGCGCGGCGCTGACCCGCCCGGTGCAGACCGTGGCGCAGCAGACCCGCGACGCGGTGACTACGCTGATTGCAGAAGTGCGCGCACAGGGCGACGACGCGCTGCGTGCGATCACCGCACGCTTCGATGGTGTCGAGCTGTCGTCCTTTGAGGTGGGCGAAGCCGAGTTCGCCGCGGCCGAAGCTGCGGTGCCGGCCGAGCTGCGCCAGGCCATGGTGGAAGCCGCCGAACGCATCGCGCGCTTCCACGCCGCCGGCATGGGCCAGGGGTATGCGGTGGAAACCGCCCCGGGCGTGGTCTGCGAACGCATGCTGCGTCCGATCGGCCGGGTGGGCCTGTATGTGCCGGCGGGCAGCGCACCGCTGCCGTCCACCGCGCTGATGCTGGGTGTTCCTGCGCAGTTGGCCGGCTGCCCGCAGGTGGTGCTGTGCACGCCGCCGCGCGCCGATGGCACGGCCGATCCGGCGGTGCTGGTGGCCGCGCGGCTGACCGGGGTGCAGCGCGTGTTCAAGCTGGGCGGCGCCCAGGCCATCGCTGCGATGGCCTATGGCACCGCCAGCATTCCGGCCTGCGACAAGCTGTTCGGGCCCGGCAACAGCTTCGTCACCGAAGCCAAGCAGCAGGTCGCGCAGGATGGCGCCGCTGCCATCGACATGCCGGCCGGTCCCTCCGAAGTGCTGGTGATTGCCGATGCTGGCGCCACCCCGGCGTTCGTCGCCGCCGACCTGCTGTCGCAGGCCGAGCACGGCCCGGATTCGCAGGTGCTGCTGCTGACCGACGATGCCGCGATGCTGGCAGCCGTTGAAGTGGAAGTGGAGCGCCAGGTCGCCCTGCTGCCGCGCCAGCAGATCGCGCGCCAGGCGCTGTCGGCCTCGCGGTTGATCCAGGTCGATTCGCTCGCCGAAGCCTTCGCGATCAGCAACCGCTATGCGCCCGAGCACCTGATCCTGGCGCTGCGTGATCCGCGCGAGTGGCTGGACAAGGTGCAGGCGGCCGGCTCGGTGTTCCTGGGGGATTACACGCCCGAAGCACTGGGCGACTACTGCAGCGGCACCAACCACGTGCTGCCTACCGCCGGTGCCGCGCGTGCCTACAGTGGCGTCAGCGTTGCCAGCTTCCAGAACCTGATCAGCGTGCAGAGCGCCAGCGCCGCTGGCCTGGCGGCAATCGGCGGCTGCGCGCGCATCATCGCCAGCGCCGAGGGCCTGGATGCGCATGAGCGTGCGGTTGCCCTGCGCATGGAGGTGGCAGCATGAGCGCGCCTATCGGTGAAGTGCTGGCGCTGGTGCGCCCGGATCTGCAGGCGTTCGCCGGCTACAGCTCGGCGCGCAGCGCAGCGGTGCAGGGCGAGGTCTGGTTGAACGCCAATGAATCGGCCTGGGCCAATCCAGCTGACGTTGCGGGCAGCAGCCGCCGTTACCCGGAGCCGCAGCCGTTTGCGCTGCGCGAGGGCCTGGCTGGGCTATATGGCGTAACGCCGCAGCAGCTGCTGGTGGGCCGCGGCAGCGACGAAGCGATTGATCTGCTGGTGCGTGCCCTGTGCGTGCCGGGCCGCGATGGCGTGCTGGTCACTTCGCCGGTATTCGGCATGTATGCGGTCTGCGCGCGCCTGCAGGGTGCGCCGCTGATCGACGTGCCGCTGGTGGACGGCGAGGAGGGCCTGCGCGTCGACCTCGACGCGATCATCCACACGGCACAGGCGCAGGGCGCCAAGCTGGTGTTCCTGTGCGCGCCGTCTAATCCCGCCGGCAGCGATCTCGGCCTGGCCGAAATCGAACGCGTGGCCACCGCGCTGCGCGGGCAGGCACTGGTGGTGGTCGATGAGGCCTACGTGGAGTACGCGCAGCGTCCGTCGGCAACCACGTTGCTGGCCGCGCACGCCAACCTGGCGGTGCTGCGCACGCTGTCGAAGGCACACGCGCTCGCGGCCGCTCGCATTGGAACGCTGATCGCCGCCCCGGAACTGATTGCCGTGCTGCGCCGTTGCCAGGCGCCGTATCCGGTGCCGACTCCGTGTGCCGAGCTGGCCGTGCAGGCCCTGCAGCCGGCCGCGCTGGAACGCACCGCCGAGCGCGTGGCGACCGTCATCGCCGAGCGCGACCGCCTGTTCGCCGTTTTACCCGGCCTGCCCGGCGTTCGTCGCGTGTACCGCTCGTCCGGCAACTACCTGCTGGTCCGCTTTTCCGATGCGCAGGCCGCGTTCGATACGCTGCTGGCCGCCGGCGTGGTGGTGCGCGACCAGCGCGCTGCACCACAGCTGGGCGATGCGCTGCGCATCAGTATCGGCAGCCCCGAAGAGAATGACCGCGTGCTTGTGGCCCTGTCGGCGCGGAGGGCCGCAGCATGACCCCGATCCTGTTCATCGACCGCGACGGCACCCTCATCGAGGAGCCGGCCGACTTCCAGATCGACGCCTACGAGAAGCTGCGTTTCGTGCCGCAGGTGATCCCGGCGCTGCTGAAGCTGCGGGATGCCGGCTACCAGTTTGTCATCGTCACCAACCAGGACGGCCTGGGCAGCGACAGCTACCCGCGTGCCAGCTTTGACGGTCCCAATGATCTGATGCTGCAGATCTTCGAAAGCCAGGGCATCACCTTCCGTGACGTGCTGATCGATTGCAGTTGGCCGCAGGACAACGCGCCCACGCGCAAGCCGGGCATCGGCCTGATGACCGCCTACCTGCAGGACCGCAGCATCGACTGGGCGCGTTCGGGCATGGTTGGGGATCGCATCACCGACCTGCAGTTCGCCGACAACCTCAACATCCGTGGTTTCCAGCTGCGCACCGAGCAGTTTGGCGGCGAGTGGGACTGGCCGGGCATCGCCCACGCGCTGGCCGACGCGCCGCGTACCGCCGTGGTCCAGCGCAATACGAAAGAGACGAAGATCCGCGTTGAACTGGATCTGGACCGTGCCGGTGATGCGCGCATCGCCACCGGCCTGCCGTTCTTCGACCACATGCTGGAGCAGATCGGCAAGCACGGCGGCTTCGCGCTGGACATCCAGGCCGAGGGTGACCTGCACATCGACGAGCACCACACCATCGAGGACACCGGGCTGGCCCTGGGCCAGGCCCTGCGTGAGGCGCTGGGCGACAAGCGCGGCATTGGCCGCTACGGCTTCACCCTGCCCATGGACGAGACGCTGGCCAGCGCCGCACTGGATTTCAGTGGCCGCCCGTACTTCGTGTTCGAGGGCGAGTTCAAGCGTGAACGGGTGGGCGATATGCCGACCGAGCTGGTGCCGCATTTCTTCCGTTCGCTGTGCGATGCCAGCGGCCTGAACCTCAACCTGCAGGTACGCGGCGACAACGATCACCACAAGGTCGAGGCCTGCTTCAAGGCACTCGCGCGTGCGCTGCGTCCGGCGCTGGCCCGGCAGGGCACCGCGCTGCCTTCCACCAAGGGGGCGCTGTGAGCGACGTCGCGCTGATCGATGCCGGCGGTGCCAATCTGGGCTCGGTGCGCTATGCACTGGAGCGCCTGGGCGCAACGGTGCGGCTGGTGCGTGATGCCGACGGCCTGGTCGGCGCGCAGCGGGTGATCCTGCCCGGCGTCGGCGCGGCCGGTCCCGGTATGCAGCGCCTGCACGCGCAGGGCCTGGTGGAACCGCTGCAGCGACTGGAGGTGCCGCTGATGGGCATCTGCCTCGGCATGCAGCTGCTGTTCGAGCGCTCCGAGGAGGCGGGTGTTGAGACACTGGGCCTGATTCCCGGCGTGGTGCGCAAGCTGGTGCCGGCCTGCGGCATCCGCGTGCCGCACATGGGCTGGAACCGCCTGCTGCCGCTGCGCGAATCACTGCTGCTGCGCGGTGTGCCGGAGCGTGCCAGCGCCTACTTCGTGCACAGCTACGCGGCGCCCCTCAATACCTACACCGTCGCTGCCTGTGACCACGGCGGCCTGTTCACCGCCGTGGTGGAGCAGGGGCGCTACTACGGCGCACAGTTCCACCCCGAGCGCTCCGGCGAGACCGGCTCGCTGATGCTGCGCAATTTCCTCGAGGGCACTGCTGCATGAGTTTCATCGTCTACCCCGCGCTGGATATCCGTGATGGCCGCGTGGTGCGGCTGCGCCAGGGCGACTACGCGCAGGAAACCTCCTATGGCGACGATCCGTTGCCGCGCGCGCAGGCCTTCGCCGCGCAGGGTGCGCAGTGGATGCATCTGGTCGATCTGGACGCTGCGCGCGCCGGTGGCTACACGCTGGCGCCGCTACTGTCGTCGATCCGCGCGCAGACATCGCTGCAGGTGCAGACCGGCGGCGGCGTGCGTGGCCGCGACGATGTGGCGCGCATTCTCGACGCCGGCGCGGGCCGCGTGGTGGTCGGTTCGCTGGCGGTGCGTCGCCCCGATGAAGTGGTCGGCTGGCTGGAGGAATTCGGCGCCGAGCGCATCACGATTGCGCTGGACGCGCGCCAGGACGCACAGGGGCAGTGGCAACTGCCGGTGCACGGCTGGACCGAGAACGCCGGGGTGACCCTGGATGACCTGGCCCAGCGCTACGCGCGCGCCGGCATGCGCCACCTGCTGTGCACCGACATTGCCCGTGACGGCATGCTGGCTGGGCCCAATATCGGCCTCTATCGGCACCTGTCGGGCTTGCTGCCGGGCGTGGCGGTGCAGGCCTCCGGTGGCATCCGTGACGTGGCCGATGTAGCCGAGGCGCGTGCCGCTGGCTGCGGTGGTGCGATCCTCGGCAAGGCGCTGCTGGAGCAGCGCATGGATCTTGGGGAGGCACTGGCATGTTGAGCCGTCGCATCATTCCGTGCCTGGACGTGCGCGATGGCCGCGTGGTCAAGGGTGTGCGCTTTCGCGACCACGTCGACATGGGCGACATCGCCGAGCTGGCCCAGCGCTATCGCGACCAGGGTGCCGACGAACTGGTGTTCTATGACATCGGTGCAAGCCCCGAGGCGCGTTCGGTCGACGTTGCCTGGATCGAGCGCATCGCGCGGCTGATCGATATCCCGTTCTGCGTGGCCGGTGGCATCGACAGCGTGGAAACCGCACGTCGTGTGTTGTTCTCCGGTGCCGACAAAGTATCGATCAATTCGCCCGCGCTGGGCTGTCCCGAACTGATCACTGAACTGGCCGACGAGTTCGGCGTGCAATGCGTGGTGGTCGGTGTCGATTCCGTGCGTGAGGCTGATGGCCAGTGGCGGGTGCGGCGTTTCAGTGGAGACCCGGACAAGACCCAGGCGGTGCCGCTGCGTACCCTGGACTGGATTGTCGAGGCGCAACGGCGGGGCGCTGGTGAGATCGTGCTGAACTGCATGGACAGTGATGGCGTACGCCGTGGCTACGATGTCGTGCAGCTGCAGCAGGCACGAGCACTGTGCCAGGTGCCACTGATCGCCTCAGGCGGTGCAGGTGCGATGGAGCACTTCGCCGAAGCCTTCGACCAGGCCGACGTCGACGGCGCGCTGGCCGCCAGCGTGTTCCACAGCGGCGCGATCGCCATTCCGGAATTGAAGCGCTACCTGCGCGGACAGCAGATCGAGGTGCGGGATGTCTATTGAAATCAGGCCGTCATTGGACGCATTGCAGGCGCTGGACTGGGGCAAGGGCGACGGCCTGCTGCCGGCGGTGGTGCAGGATACCGATACCCTGCAGGTACTGATGCTGGGCTATGTGAGTGCCGAATCGCTGGCGGCCACGCTGGCCATCGGCCACATGACCTTCTTCAGCCGCAGCAAGCAGCGGTTGTGGACCAAGGGCGAGCAGTCCGGCAACGTGCTGGTGGTGCAGTCGATCAGTGTCGACTGCGATGCCGATACGCTGCTGGTGATGGCACGCCCGGCGGGGCCAACCTGCCACACCGGTGCGGAGAGCTGTTTCGACCAGGCGCCGAAGGACTTCCTGGGCGGGCTGGGCCAGCTGGTGGCAATGCGCGAGGCGCAGCGTCCGCCAGGCAGCTATACGACCAGCCTGTTCGAGGGTGGCATCCGCCGCATCGCGCAGAAGGTGGGCGAGGAGGGCGTGGAGACCGCCCTGGCGGCGGTGGCCCAGGATGATGAGGCGCTGCTGGGCGAGGCCTCGGACCTGCTGTACCACCTGCTGGTGCTGCTGCGCGCGCGCGGCTTGTCGCTGGATGACGCGCGCGCGGTGCTGGAAAAGCGCCATCGTTGAAGGAGGCGTGCGGACCAACGGTCCGCACCCACCTCCGCAATGCAGCCGAGCATGGCTCGGCTCTACAATAGGCGGTCTTCTTCTTTCCCGGACCGCCCATGAAACTGCCTGCCGCCTGGCTGTGCTGCCTGTTGCTGACCTCGCCGGCCTGGGCCGCGGACACCGTGGTCACCGGCAAGGTCTATCTGGAGCGCGACGGCAAACCCGGCCGCGGTGCGACCGATCCGGGCCTGGCCGGGGTGCAGGTTTCCAACGGCGAGACCATCGTCAAGACCGCCGCCGATGGCAGCTACAGCCTGCCGGTGCGCGACGGACAGACCGTGTTCGTGATCAAGCCCGATGCGTATTCGTTCCCGAAGGCGGCGGACGGCCTGCCTTCGTTCTGGCGCCACTATCGCCCGAACGGCTCGCCGGCACTGAAGTACGGCGGCATCGCCGCGACCAGCGACGTCACCCGCAACTGGGATTTCGCCCTGCAGTCGGATCGCCACGACAGTCGCCGCGGCTTCCAGATGCTGGTGTTCACCGACTCCCAGACCGCGAGCCTGAAGGACATCGGCTACTACCAGCAGTCGATCGTGGCGCCGCTGGTCGGCCAGTCCAGGGCGCGCATGGGCACCACCCTGGGTGACATCGTCAACGATGACTTGACTCTCTACCCGGCGATCAACAAGGTCACCACCGGACTTGGCGTGCCGTGGTTCCATGTGCCGGGCAACCACGACCTCGACTTCGATGCCGCCAGCGATGAGCATTCGCTGGAGAGCTGGCGCAACATCTACGGCCCGGATACCTACGCGGTGGAAGAGGGTGGCGCCAGTTTCGTGTTCCTGGACGACGTGGTGTACGACCCCAAGGCCAAGCCGAAGTACATCGGCGGCCTGCGCGAAGACCAGTTCACTTTCCTCGCCAGCTACCTGAAGGGTCTGCACAGGGACCGCCTGCTGGTGCTGGGCATGCACATCCCGCTGTTCGACGCCGCACCGGGTCGCGAGACCTTCCGCCACGCTGATCGCCAGCGCCTGTTCGATCTGCTGAAGGACTTCCGCAACGTGCTGGTGCTCAGCGGCCACAGCCACACCCAGCAGCACGTCTACCACGGCAAGGCCGAGGGCTGGAATGGCGACAAGCCGCTGCACGAATACAACGTCGGCGCCAACTGCGGTGCGTTCTGGTCGGGGGTGAAGAATGCCGCCGGCGTGCCGGACAGCACCATGAGCGATGGCACCCCGAAGGGCTATGCGTTGC
Organism: Stenotrophomonas maltophilia; assembly: GCF_003970865.1. GTDB lineage: Bacteria > Pseudomonadota > Gammaproteobacteria > Xanthomonadales > Xanthomonadaceae > Stenotrophomonas > Stenotrophomonas maltophilia_AR. The sequence continues at coordinate 89,795 of NZ_RXLZ01000007.1, forward strand.
TCGACGTGGCCGGCAATGGCAGCTACAAACTGCAGTACCGCGTGGCCGGAAAACCGGCCAGCGAGCAGATCGGCCTGCATGCGCCGAAGGTGCTGCGCCAGGGGGCCTACCCGGCGTGGGGCATCTATGCCAACGTCTACATGGGTGAGGACGCCAGCGTGGTCGAGTACCGCGTCGATGGTGGCGCCTGGCAGCCGATGAAGCAGGTCAGCCAGCCCGATCCGCGCCTGATGGTGGAGAACGTGGCTGACGATCTGGCTGACAGCCTGCGTGGCTACGACCGCTCGCCGGAGGCCACCGCATCGCCGCACCTGTGGCGTGGCGCGCTGCCGACCGATCTGGCCGTGGGCAGCCACAAGGTTGAGGTGCGCTCCACCCAGCCTGACGGCGCGGTGTTCACCGCCAGCACCAGCTACAGCCTGCAGACTGCCCAGCCCTGACCCCGCGCACCACCGCTCCAGCGAAAGGACCCCGCATGGATATCCGCTTCATGGCCGGCACCACGCCGGTGACCCTCAGCCGCCATTGGTTCACCGGCGCGATGCTGCTGCAGAGCGCCACCGAAAAGGTCTGGGTGCAGCACCCGCTGCATCCGGGCACCCACTTCTCGTTCTCGCTGGTACAGTCGTGGCTGCGCCACATCGCCGGCCATGAAGTGCTGGTCGAGCGCACCCGGCCGCTGCTGTTCGCCGGCTTCCGCCCGCAGCGGCTGCGCGTGCTGGTGGATGGCGTGCAGGTGGCCGAACAGGAAGGCATGTAGGCCAACCTGAACCATCGGCGCGCTAGGCAAAGCCGCCCCGATGCCTGAGAATCGGGGCGATTCAATCGATCCAAGCAGGCCAGCGTGACCATCGCAGCAGCGTCCCCGGTTTCCTCCGACTCCGCCCGCGGCGGTCTTCCGCGCCGTCTGGTCGTTGCCGATGTCGGCGGCACCTTTGCCCGCCTCGCCCTGGCTGAAACCCAACACGGCCAGGCGCCGCTGCTGGGCAGCCACCGCACCTATGCCTGCGCGGAGCACCCCAGCCTGGCGGCGATCCTGGCCGATTTCAGCGCAGGCCTTGGCCAGCCGGTGCAGACCGCGGTGGTGGCCATCGCCGGCCTGCTTGATGGCGATGTGCTGATCAATTCCAACCTGCCGTGGACGGTCTCGCTGTCGGCCACCCGCGCGCAGTCCGGGCTGCGAGAGCTGCAGCTGATCAATGATTTCGAGGCGGTGGCACTGGCCATCCCGTACCTGCAGGCCGATACGCTGGTGCCGTTGAACGGCGATGCTGATCCAACGCAGACGTTCCCGGCGCTGGTGCTGGGCGCCGGTACCGGCCTGGGCGCCGCACTGCGCTTTGCCGACGGCGAGCGCCCGGTGCTGGCCAGCGAGATCGGCCATGCCGCGCTCGGCGCCGGCAACACACTGGAGCTGCAGGTGCTGGGCAAGCTGCTGCAGCGCTGGCCGCACGTGGACAATGAGCGTGTGCTGTCGGGCAGCGGCCTGATGAACCTGTACCCGTGCCTGTGCGAGCTGCGCGGCGCCACCCCGGTGTGGACCAGCACCGAAGCACTGATCGGTGCCGCCCGCAGCGGTGAGGACGCGTTGGCGGTGGAGACGCTGCAGGTGTTCTGTGCCTGGCTGGGCAGCCTGGCCGGTGACGCGGCGATCGCCGTCGGTGCGCGCTCGGTGTACCTGGCAGGCGGTATTTCCGCGCATGTGCAGGATTTCCTGGCCGATGGCCGCTTCCGTGAGCGCTTCCTCAACAAGGGCGTGCTGACCGAGGTGCTGCGTCAGGTACCGGTGTGGCGCGTGGAGCATGGCCAGCTGGGCGTGCTCGGTGCAGCGGTCTGGCACGCCGCACGGCAGCCCACGCACGACTGATCGGCACGGCCGGCATCGGGCCGGCCGCGCATTGCAGACTGGGAGGGAAAGATGGTGGATCGCAGGCAGTTCCTTCAGGCCGGCGCACTGGCCGCAGGCATCGCAGCATTACCGGGCGTGCAGGCGCGCACGCAGGTTGGGGCCAAAGTGGTTTCGACCTGGGACTTCGGCGTGCCGGCCAACCAGGCCGCGTGGAAGGTGCTGGCGCAGGGTGGCAGCGCACTGGATGCAGTCGAAGCCGGTGCACGCTGGGCCGAGAGCGAGCTGTGCAACCCTACCGTCGGCCATTGCGGTAATCCGGATCGCGACGGCGTGCTGAGCCTGGACGCGAGCATCATGGACGGCGATGGCCGCTGTGGTGCGGTGGCCGCGCTGGTCGACATCCTGCATCCGGTGTCGGTGGCCCGCAAAGTGATGGAGAACAGCCCGCATGTGCTGCTGGTGGGCGAGGGCGCGCAGCAGTTCGCGGTGCAGCAGGGTTTCGAGCGCAAGCACCTGCTGACGCCGCAGGCCGAAGCGGCCTGGCGCGAGTGGCTGAAGACCGAGAAGTACCAGCCGCAGATCAATGCCGAGCGCCGTGGCATTCCCGGCAACAGCGACAACCACGACACCATCGGCATGCTGGCACTGGATGCCAAGGGCCACCTGGCCGGTGCCTGCACCACCAGCGGCATGGCCTGGAAACTGCACGGCCGGGTCGGCGACAGCCCGATCATCGGTGCCGGGCTGTATGTCGACAACGAAGTGGGCGCGGCCACCGCCTCGGGCGTGGGTGAGGAAATGATCCGCAACGCCGCCTCGTTCCTGGTAGTCGAGCTGATGCGCCAGGGGCGTTCGCCGGCGCAGGCCTGCCGCGAAGCCATCGACCGCGTGGTGCGCAAGCGCCCGGAAGCGAGCAGGACACTGCAGGTCTGCTTCCTGGCCATGAACAAGCAGGGCGAGGTGGGCGCCTACGCGCTGCATCGTGGCTTTGTGTACGCCGTGTGCGATGGGCAGCGCCAGGATGACCTGCGCGATTCGCCGTCGATCTATACGAGCACCCAGGCGTGAGCGCGCGGCTGACCCTGGAAATTGCCAGCAACTCGCTGGCCTCGGCGCTGGCCGCCCAGGCCGGCGGCGCCGACCGCATCGAGCTGTTCGACAACCTGGCCGAGGGCGGTACCACGCCGTCGTTCGCCAGCATCGCGATTGCCCGCGAACGCCTGTCGATTCCGCTGTTCGTGCTGGTGCGGCCACGCCCGGGCGACTTCCACTACGACGCGCTGGAAACCGAACTGATGCTGCGTGATATCGCGCAGTGCCGTGCGCTGGGTTGCGATGGCGTGGTGATCGGTGCGCTGGATGTACAGGGCGGCATCGATATGGCGCTGTGCCGTGAACTGATGCAGGCCGCCGGGCCGTTGCAGGTGACCTTCCATCGCGCCTTCGACGCCGCCCGTGATCTGCCGACGGCGCTGGAGCAGGTGATCGGGCTGGGTTGCCAGCGCGTGCTGACCTCGGGCGGCCAGGTCAGCGCCGAGGCCGGTGCCGATGTGCTGGCGGGACTGGTTACCCAGGCGGCAGGGCGCATCAGTGTGATGGCCGGCGCGGGGCTGGGCCCGGCCAATATCGCCACCGTCGCACGACGGAGCGGCTGTACTGAACTGCACGCCTCGGCCAAGGGCCTGCGGCGCTCGGCCATGCAGTTCCAGAACCCGGCGCTGCGCGGTTTGGACCCGGACTGGAGCCAGACCGCCACCGCGACCGTGGCCGCACTACGGCAGGCGCTGGACGACGCGTAGTAACCCACTTCTTCTGTAGAGCCGAGCCTACGCTCGGCTGCTCTTCGCGACGAACAACAACAGCCGAGCGCAGGCTCGGCTCTACAACGACCCGCTGACGGCCGCACGCGAGTACGCGGACAAATCCGTTCCGCGCACGATTGTCGCGATCGTGACATTCACGTGTGCGCTGTTCTCTCAGCGATGTTTCGCAACCCTTTGATTGTTCTTGATACCTGCGGCCGATAACGGCATTGCGTAGCGTGTTGCTGCGCCGCCGCATGCCGCGCGTGGTTCAGCTGTGCTTTAGTTTGGATCGATCCACAGGGGAGGGTGTCGGGACGGTCTTGAACCGATCCAGGTGCCCGGATCAGCCGTAGTGCCGCGCCACCACCCGTCCGTGCGTCCACACTTTCGAAGAGCAACCACCCATGGCTCAGATCGTCCGCAAGCGTCGTCACCTGCTGTCCCAGGCCCTGGTCCTGGCCCTGTTGCCCCTGGCTGCCAGCGCGCAGGAGGCCGCCAGTACGTCCACCAAGGATCTCGACGCGGTCACCGTCACCGGCTCGCGCATCAAGCGCGCCAGCGTCGAAGGCCCGGCACCGGTCAACGTGATCACCGCCGCGCAGATCCAGAAGGAAGGCTTCGTCAGCGTGTACGACGCGCTGAAGACCCTCACCGAAGCGACCGGCACTGTTGAAGCCGCCTCGCAGTGGGGCTCGCATACGCCCAATGCCAGCGGCCTGAACCTGCGCGGGATGGGCCCGAACCGCTCGCTGCTGCTGGTCAACGGCCGCCGTGTGGCCGACTACCCGCTGCCCTACGGCGGCGAAACCAACTTCTCCAACTACGGCAACATTCCCGCTGCCGCAGTCGAACGCATCGAAGTGCTGACCGGTGGCGCCTCGGCCATCTATGGTTCCGATGCGATCGCCGGCGTGGTCAACGTCATCCTCAAGACCAACTACGACGGCGACGAAGTGCGCGTGCGTGGCGGTACCTCCACCGAAGGCGGTCGCGATACCTGGGATCTGTCCTGGGCCGGTGGCCGGACCGGCGACAACTGGAGCGTGACCTACGCGCTGCAGTACACCAAGCGTGACCCGCTGTTCGGCCGTGACCGCCCGCAGATGGATGATGCCGATGATGCGCCGTACCCGTCCTGGAACATGGAACAACGCAAGGTCGGCTTCCGTCCCACCGCCGGCCTGGCGCTGATCGATCCGACCACGGGCCAGCGCCTGGCGCCGCCCACCGGCACCTGCGAGAAGTTCGACGGCGAGTACTACACCGCCGATCGCCTGGTCTACAACTACGCCGCCAACACCATCACCAACACCGGCCGCCTGTGCGGCATGAGCGCCGACTACGCCAACTGGCTGCTCACCGGCGGTGCCGAGAACGTGTCCGGCAACCTGTATGCCACCTTCGATTTCAGCAATGACCTGCAGGCCTGGACCAACCTGGCGGTGTACCGCTCCGAAGCGATCTGGGGCACCAATCCGCCTGGCGTGTCGCTGATCGACGATGACAACGGCTACTACTGGGATGCCAACCGCAACCGCCCGATCCTCGGCGTGCGCCAGTTCACTCCAAATGAGGTGGGTGGCCTGGATACGCTGCGCAACACCAACCGCGAACTGTCCTGGGATTGGAGCGCGGGCCTGCGTGGCCGCCTGGCCGATCGCTTCGACTGGAGCGCCACGGTGGGGCGTTCCTACTACCGCGTGGAAGAGCGGCAGAACGTGGTCGACAAGCAGAAGTCGTACGACTACTTCCTCGGCCCGAAGCTGGGCACCACCGCCAACGGTGAGTCGATCTACGCACTGAACGAATCGCGCTGGTGGAATCCGCTGACGCCGGACCAGTACTGGCAGATGGGCACCGTCGCGAAGAATCGCGCAACGTCCTACGTCAACCAGGCCTCGGCCGACATCACCGGTGAACTGTTCCAGGGGTGGGCCGGTCCGGTTTCGTTCGCCGCCGTGGCCGAAGTGGCGCAGCAGGGCTATCACCTCAGCCCGGACCCGCGCGCTGGCATCGACTTCGACCTGCAGAACGTCGATCGCGGTGGCGGCGAGCGCACCCGCTATTCGGCCGGCGTGGAGTTCAAGATTCCGCTGCTGGAAAGCGTGACCGCCACTGCGGCCGCGCGCTATGACCGCTATGGCAGCTACAAGGCTGACAACAGCGGCGAAGCGCTGGACATCGGCAGCCAGAAGGAAACCACCTGGAATGTCGGCCTGGAATGGCGCCCGGTGGAATCGCTGCTGGTGCGTGGCTCCTATGCCACCAGCTTCCATGCGCCGGACATGCACTATCTGCTGGGCCAGCCGAGCAGCTCCGAAGTGCAGACCTATGACCGCCTGCGCTGCATCCAGAGTGGCGCGTACCTGGTCAACAACTGTGGCGTGGGCAATACCGATGTCTGGTACACGTTCGACGTGAACCGGCGTGGCACGCCGCTGCTGCGCTCGGAGACCGGTGATTCGTGGACGGTCGGTTTCGTCTGGGATGTGATGCCCAATCTGTCGGTCAGTGCCGACTACTGGGCAATCAAGCTGGAAGACATGATCGTCGACGTCGGCGCCGACGAGGTGCTGGCCAGCGAAGCGGGCTGCCTGACCGGCAAGAACATGGACGGTACGCCATGGGCCAATCCGGCCGGTGGCGAATACTGCGCCGGCATCCTGGCCCGCGTGAACCGTGACAGCAACGGTCGCCTGGTATCGATCGAGCGCGGCCCGTTCAACCTGGCCAGCCGGGAAGTGCGCGGCATCGATCTGACCGCACGCTATCGCCTGGAAACCGCGCAGTGGGGCAGCTTCCAGCTGGGCCTGAACTACACCAACCAGATCTCGACCAAGGAACAGCGCTACGCCAACGACCCGAACCCGGAGCGTCGTGACCGCGACCTGCGCAGCAAGCTGCGCGCGAGCCTGGCCTGGCAGCGCGGCAACTGGAACGCCAACGTCTATGCCGACCGCATCGGGTCGGTGCCGGGCGTGCGCTACCACTGGGGCACCGATCGCCTGAACAACCCCGGTGGCTGCCTGCCGTTCGCCGATGGTTACGTGCCCAGCGACAGCCCGTCGCTGAACTGCCTGGAACCGGCAACCCGTCCGGATGGCTCGCCCAACCCGAACCCGAACGCCGGCCAGCAGACCACGCGCTACTACGGGCGGGTCGGGCCGTTCATCACCTGGAACTTCAACCTGGGTTACCAGGTGACTGAACGCGCCAAGGTCAACGTCTACGTCAACAACGTGTTCAATTCGGCCAGCTGGAACCACAAGGATCCGTACAAGCTGGACTATGACTTCGCCCCGACCCGGTTGCTCGGCGCGGTTGGCCGCGAGTTCGCGCTGGAGTACGTGTTCACCTTCTGAGGTGACCGACCTCCGTCAGTAGATCCACGCCATGCGTGGATGCGGAACCTGAACACCGGGGGCGGCGCCCCCTTCAGGCATGCGGACAGGCTGGATTTGACCTTCCCACGATGGCAAGGTTTAGCCTGTCCGCATCCAGAAGGAACCCCGGGAATCCGATCATGAGCACGCCCCGCGCCATTGCAGTCCCCGCAAGCCCCGCCACCATCAGTCTGCCCATCGAGGGCATGACCTGCGCCAGCTGTGTCGGCCGGGTCGAGGCGGCGCTGTCCAAGGTCGAAGGTGTGGGCAGTGTTTCGGTCAATCTGGCCACCGAGCGCGCGGATATCCGCCCGTCCGGTCCGGTCGATCGCGCGGCGCTGATCCAGGCGGTGGAGCGGGTGGGCTACGACGTGCCTGCCGCCACCGTTGAACTGGCCGTGGAAGGCATGACCTGCGCCTCCTGCGTGGGTCGCGTGGAGCGCGCGCTGCTGGCGGTGCCAGGCGTGAGCCAGGCCAGCGTGAACCTGGCGACGGAGCGTGCGACCGTGCGCGGCGTGGCGGGCGTTGACGCGCTGGTGGCGGCCATCGACAAGGTCGGCTACGCCGCACGCCTGATCGAGGCCGGCGTGCAGTCCGATGATGAGGCCGCAGAAAAGAAGGATGCCGAGCGCGCTGAACTGAAGCGCGACCTGATCGTGGCGACCGCGCTGGCGCTGCCGGTGTTCGTGCTGGAGATGGGCTCGCACCTGATTCCCGGCATGCACGAATGGGTGATGGCCACCATCGGCATGCAGGCCAGCTGGTACCTGCAGTTCGTGCTGACCCTGCTGGTGCTGGCCATTCCCGGCCGCCGTTTCTACCAGAAGGGGTTCCCGGCACTGCTGCGGCTGGCGCCGGACATGAACTCACTGGTGGCGGTGGGCACCGCCGCGGCGTTTGGCTACTCGGTGGTGGCGACCTTTGCGCCGCGGCTGCTGCCGCCGGGCACGGTGAACGTCTACTACGAAGCGGCAGCGGTCATCGTCGCGCTGATCCTGCTCGGCCGCTTCCTCGAGGCCCGCGCCAAGGGCCGTACCTCCGAGGCGATCAAGCGTCTGGTCAACCTGCAGGCCAAGGTCGCCCATGTGATCCGTGACGGCCGCACCGTCGATATCCCGGTCAATGAGGTGCAGAGCGGCGACATGGTGGAAGTGCGGCCGGGCGAGCGCGTGCCGGTCGATGGCGAGGTGGTTGAAGGCCGCAGCTACATCGACGAATCGATGATCAGCGGCGAGCCGATTCCGGTCGAGAAGCAGCCGGGCAGCAGCGTGGTGGGTGGCACGGTCAACCAGAAGGGCGCACTGACGGTGCGTGCCACGGCGGTGGGCGCGCAGACCATGCTGGCGCAGATCATCCGCATGGTCGAACAGGCGCAGGGCTCGAAGCTGCCGATCCAGGCGGTGGTCGACAAGGTCACGTTGTGGTTCGTGCCTGCGGTGATGCTGGCCGCACTGGCGACCTTCGCGGTCTGGCTGATCTTCGGTCCCTCGCCGGCGCTGAGCTTCGCGCTGGTCAATGCGGTGGCAGTGCTGATCATTGCCTGCCCGTGCGCGATGGGCCTGGCCACGCCGACCTCGATCATGGTCGGTACCGGCCGTGGCGCGGAGATGGGCGTGCTGTTCCGCAAGGGCGAAGCACTGCAGCTGCTGAAGGATGCACAGGTGGTGGCGGTGGACAAGACCGGCACGCTGACCGAAGGCCGCCCGCGCCTGACCGACTTCGAGATCACGGACGGTTTCGATCGCAGCACGGTGCTGGCGGCAGTTGCCGCAGTGGAATCGCGCTCTGAACATCCGATCGCCCGCGCCATCGTCGATGCCGCCACCGAGCAGGGCATCGCACTGCCGTCGATGGTCGATTTCGAATCGGTTACCGGGATGGGCGTGCGTGCCAGCGTCGATGGTGCGCGGGTGGAAGTCGGTGCTGATCGTTTCATGCGCGATCTGGACGTGGACATCACCCTGTTTGCGACGCTGGCGGCCGAGCTGGGTACACAGGGCAAGTCGCCGCTGTATGCCGCCATCGATGGTCGCCTGGCCGCAATCATCGCGGTATCCGATCCGATCAAGCCGAGCACGCCGGCGGCGATCGCGGCACTGCATCAGCTCGGCCTGAAGGTGGCGATGATCACCGGTGACAACGCCGGGACCGCGCAGGCGATCGCGCGCCAACTGGGCATCGATGAGGTGGTGGCCGAGGTGCTGCCTGAAGGCAAGGTCGAAGCGGTGCGCCGCCTGAAAGCCACGCATGGCCACGTCGCCTTCGTCGGTGATGGCATCAACGATGCGCCGGCACTGGCCGAGGCCGATGTCGGCCTGGCCATCGGGACCGGTACCGATATCGCGGTGGAGTCGGCCGATGTGGTGCTGATGTCGGGCAATCTGCAGGGCGTGCCGAATGCCATCGCGCTGTCGAAGGCGACGCTGGGCAACATCCGGCAGAACCTGTTCTGGGCGTTCGCCTACAACACCGCGTTGATTCCGGTGGCCGCCGGCGTGCTGTACCCGGTCTGGGGCGTGCTGCTGTCGCCGGTGTTCGCGGCCGGTGCGATGGCCCTGTCCAGCGTGTTCGTGCTGGGCAACGCGCTGCGCCTGCGCCGCTTCCAGCCGCCGATGGCCGATGCCGCCGCCGTCAATCATTGAAGGGAATACCCATGAACATCGGTGAAGCCGCCAAGGCCTCCAGCGTGTCAGCGAAGATGATCCGCTACTACGAACAGATCGGCCTGATTCCCGCAGCTGATAGAACCGAATCGGGCTACCGGGCGTATTCGCAGGCGGACATCCACCGTCTGCGCTTCATTCGCCGCGCGCGCGATCTAGGCTTCCAGGTGGCCGAGATCACCGATCTGCTGGGCCTCTGGAATGACACCTCGCGGCACAGTGCCGACGTGAAGCACCTGGCCGAACAGCACATTGCCGATCTGGAGCAGCGCATCGAGCACATGCGGCAGATGGCCGACACGCTGAAATCGCTGATCAGTTGTTGCGCGGGCGACGAGCGCCCGGAGTGCCCGATCCTGCAGCGGCTGGGCGAGGACGATGAGACGCCGGTGCCGGTCGATACCGCGAAGACCGGCGCGGTGCGGCGGCGCGCACAGAAGCATTGACTCGATATCGCATGCATGAAAAAGCCCGCCGGGTGCTGTAGTACCCGGCGGGCTTTCCAGTGTGGGGCAGGGCAGGGGATCAGGCAGTACGCGGCGGGAAGCCTGCGTCGTTCAGTGCCGCCACGATCTGCGCTTCGCTGGCCGAGGTCTGTACCTGCACGCGACGGCTGGCGGGATCTGCCTGCACGCTGGCCTGCGGGTCCACGCCTTCAATCGCCTTGGTCACGCTGCGCGCGCAGCCGCCGCAGGTCATGCCTTCAACATGGAATTCCATCTGTAGCTCCTTCGGTGCTCTTGGGGTGGAATCAGTGTGCACCTTCCAACGATGGCAGGGTCAAGCGCCGGGCTGAACGACAGGCAAGGTGCCGACAAAAAACGGCAGCCACCTGTACCAGCGTGGCTGCCGTGGAGGAACGTCCCCGCCGGAGCAGAGTGTGGATTGCGCCGGGCCGCCCCGGGCAACCCGTGGTGCCTTAGAACTTCCAGGTGGCGCCGAAGTACAGCTGGCGGCCTGCATAGGTGTTGGAGATCAGGCGGGCCTTGGTGTCATTGCCCAGGTGCACGCGCTGCTCGGACTTGGTGGCATTGATCACCGAGGCGGTCAGCGTCCAGTCCGGGGTCAGGTTGTAGGCAACGTTCAGGTCCAGCTGGTCATACGGCTCGGTGTAGACCGTCATGCCGTTCTGCAGGCCGCCCACCACTTCGCCGCGACGGTTGAACGAGGCACGCGCAAGGAACTTGTCGTTCTCGTAGAACACGGTGACGTTGGCCTGGTTCTTGGCACTGCCGACCAGCGGCGAGGAGCCGATGTTCTGCCCGTCAATCACGATCGATGCCAGGTTGGTGTCGTTGTAGGTGTAGTTGGCCTGCACGCCCACACCGAAATCGAAGGTGTACTGGCCATACAGTTCCACGCCCTGCGAAACACCATCCTGGCCATTGGCCTTGGTCTTGTAGTTCTGCACGGTCACCACTTCGCCGCCGACAGTCATCTGCGTGTCGCGCACGACCGGCACGGTGAAGTTGCTGACGTCCTTGCGGAACAGGCCGACACCGGCCACGGCACCCGGCTGGAAGTACCATTCCAGGCCCAGGTCGTACTGCGTGGCCTTGAACGGCTGCAGCTGCTTGTTACTGCCTTCGCCGGCCCAACCCGGGTTCGGCGCACCGCCGGCGACGCGACGATCGTCGACGTACTCGGCGCTGTAGAAGCTCAGAGCGCCCGGGGTGGCGATATCGGTGTAGCCCGGACGGGCGATGACCTTTGACGCGGCACCGCGCAGCACAAGGGTGTCAGTGATGTCCCAGGCGATGTTGAAGCTCGGCAGGATGTCGGTATACGTGCGGTCGACGCCGATCAGTTCATGGGACTTGCTCTGTGCCAGATCGTATGGCAGTCGCACGAAGCCACTCTCGCAGCCATAGCCCGGATAGGCCGCAGCGGCCGGATCGGTGCACGCCATCGGTGCGCCGGAGGCGTTGTCCAGGAAGTAGTCGTTGAACTTCTCGATCGAGTCGGAAGACTGTGCGAACTGCTTGGTGCGCACCACGCGCACGCCGACATTGCCGCGCAGGCGCTCGGTGCGGAAGTTGGCCTGGAAGTAGCCCGAGTAGATCTTCTCGTTGACGTTGTAGACGAAGTCTTCTTCGGTACGGTTGTGCGAACCACCGTAGGTCTTGTTCAGGTAGTCGATGTACGCCGGGTAGTTGATGCCCGGGAACACGTTGGCATTGAAGCCACCGGCAATGTTGCTGATCGGATTGGACAGGAAGAAGCCGGGCTGCGCGTCGCCGGCAGTCGGGTCGCAACCTACCTGGTAGCGGCCGTCCTTGTAGTCGGCCGGATCGCGGCCCTGGCAGGTCCAGTAGGTGTTGCCGGTGTTGCGGTGGACCTTGCCATCGCGGTACTTGGCACCGAACTGGATCGAATCCAGCCAGCCCGATTCAAACAGCTTGGTCACGTCGGCCTGGAAATAGTTCTGCTTGACCTCGGTGCGCTTCCACGACGAATCGGTCGAGCCGGTGTCGACTTCGGCGATGCCGTTCATCAGCTGCTGCTGCAGGTCGGGCGAGAAGGTGGCCGAGGGCGTGCCAGTCAGATCCCATGCGCTGTACTGGTTGCCGGACAGGTAGTCGTTGCCGACCTTGCGGCGCGGCTTGGCCGACATGCGGAAGTTCATCGATGGACCACCTTCGGACCAGGTGCGACCGCCGGTGAACGAGGCCTTCCACAGCGGGCTGATATCCCAGTCGATGGTCAGGTCAGCAGTCTGCGACAGCGCTTTTTCCTTGCTGTAGCCACCGGTAAGCTGCGGCGTCGGAACCGTGCAGTCGTCCGGGCCCCAGCCGCCAGGCTTGAGGCCAGCGGCTTTGGCCTGGTCTTCGCTGCAGTAGTAGGTCTTTCCAGCCAGCTTTTCGAACTGGGCGCCGGTAACGGTGTTGCCGCTGGGATCGAAGTCCAGGCCGTTGAGCAGGCGGCCGCCGGCCCAGTTTCCATCGCCGTTGAAGCGCGCCATGCTCCATTCCGGAATCTTCAGCATGTTCTGGGTGTAGTCACCCTGCAGCTCGAAGCGGAAGTAGTTGGCGGTCATCGTGACGTTGTCGACCGGCTTGAACTGGAAGGTCAGCTGGCCGCCCTTGCGCTCGCGCTTTTCTTCCTTCACCGCGAAGTTGACCGAGGTCGGCATGAAGAAGTCGCTGTAGTTGCCGCCCGTCTGGTTGTTGAAACCGGACTTGCCCCACCAGTAGTGGATGCCATCCTGCTGCTGCACATTGCCATAGGCATCGCGCGCCTTGCCGGCGCCGTACCACTGGTAGTCCTCGGTGCTGGCTTCCATGGTACGGGTGGTGCGCTTCTGCTGCGTCACGCCGATCAGCACGCCGAAACGCTCATCCTTGCTGTGCCACGAATACAGGGCCGAGGCCTGCGGGTCGATATCGTGGTGGGTATCGGAGGAGGTGCCCTCAAGCGTGACGAAGCCCGAGTTGGATTCCATGTCCAGCGGACGGCGGGTGTGCAGGATCACCGTGCCGCCGATGCCGCCTTCGTCGATGCGTGCTTCCGGCGACTTGAACAGCTCGGCACTGGACAGCATGTTCGACGGCAGCAGGGTGTAGTTGAACGAACGGGTCGCTTCGTCGTTGGTTTCCGACGTGGCCACGTAGTTGCCGTTCAACTGGGTCAGGGTCAGGTCTGGTGCCAGGCCACGCACGCTGACGGTCTTGCCTTCACCGCCACTGCGGGTGATGACCACGCCGGGTACGCGCTGCAGTGCGTCGGCCACGTTCTTGTCGGGGAACTTGCCGACGTCTTCGGCGGTGATCACTTCGACCACGGCGTTGGCGTCGCGTTTCTGCTCAAGGCTCTTTTCAATGGCGTAGCGGTAGCCGGTGACCTGGACGCTGTCCAGATTGGTGGCGTCCTGCGAGCCGGTGGAAGCGACCTGCTGCGCGGCGGCGCCTGCCGGAATGACGGCGGCGACCAGGGCCAGCGCGATGGCCAGCGACAATGCGTCCTGGCCATGCGTACGTGTTGAATGCTTCATTCCCATCTCTCCCTCTCTCCTGGATTGATCCGGTGACGTGGCACGGACAACTTGAATCGATCTAATTTGAAGTGACATTGTCGCTATTGCCATGCAGTGGCAGTAGCACCGTGCGCGTGGCCTGGTACGTCCTGTTGCTGCTCCCCCAACTCCCGGCCATCGCAGTGTCGTTCTTGGATCGATCTAAGCGATGGGCGGGCGTTTTTTAGCATGGGTCGCCCGTGGGCGCATGCTGCTCCGCAATATGGTACTGGCGTGGCGAAGGAATGACGGTTTGCTGAAAACAGTGAAATCGTTTTCGTGCGCAGGGAAGGGTGGGCCGGCAGGGCTGCGCCCTGCACCTGCGGTAGTGCCGGCCGCTGGCCGGCAACAGCCAAAGCCAAAGCCAAAGCGGCTCTGGTTTTCTGCTGGTTTGGCGGGGCGGTGTGGGCTGGCAGGACACGCCGTAAACCCCCCTCCGGGGTCCGGCCCAGCCGCTGGCGGCTGTGCGTTCGGGCGCTTGCGAAGCAGTGCTTCGCAAGCAAAGCGCCCTCACCCATGGGGGCTCGATGGCGCCATCCATGGCGCCAACGGTCCTGCCAGCCCACACCGCCCCACCTTTGACAGTTTCCCGGTGACGGTTGGATGGGTCCTGGAATTGCGTGGGGTCATGGGGTCAGATCCGTTTTCCAACGGAAAACGGATCTGACCCCAATTGATTTCGTTATCTGACAGAGATTCATCCACGCATGGCGTGGATCCACAGATCGCGGGAATCTGTCGAAGGCGGGGTGGGTCCGGTTGCGGGGGCGTGAGCCGCATGGATGCGGCGACCGAGCTTACATGGACGTACTTGCAGCGTCCCCCGCAACCGGACCCACCCCGCCATCCCTCAGGAAACCAGCTTCTGCTGTTGCTCTGCCCGAGGCCCCAGAGTCGCAATCCAAACCCAATGCGTGCATCGTCTGTGACTAGCAGACAACGAG
>NZ_RXLZ01000080.1 GCF_003970865.1 Stenotrophomonas maltophilia
CAGCACGAGCGGATGTGTTTGACTACATCGAGCGACGCCACAATCCAAGGATGCGGCGAAGGGTCGCCAGGCAGGATCAGAAGGTTGCAGCTCTTTTAGAACCGTCCGTGATTTCGGGGTAGAACCCCTGAGTTACAGAGCCTATGATGGATCACGCCGCGCTTATCCCACCAGGTGAGCACACCGCCGGTGACCATCAGCGTTCGGAGCAATGCGCAGGTTAGGATAAGAGTGACCTTACCCCGGCAAGGCGTTTCTTGGATACTCGACAGCTTGCTGGGTACTACCTGCCCGAGCAAGAGTTGAGGGACAGAACTCACCGAGATGGTGTGGTAAAAGCTATCCGAACTCACTCCCGGGCACCAGCCACATGAAGATCCCTACCGACCTGATAGGCGCCCTCACCGGCCCAACCGCTAGCCTTACAAAGGATGTGGCCTCGGCAGTTTGGGAGGCGGCGCTAGACGAGAATATCCTAGGCAAGGTGCCTGTGGTCTCCGTTTTGCTCGCCGTACGTCAGGGAGCGGCCGCGATTGGTGATCGCTTGTTCGCCGCAAAGGTGGTTCGATTCCTGGTGGGCGTTGACAACCTATCGGCCAGCGACCGCGCTCGTGTCGTCGACGAACTCGCTGGAACAGAAGCAAAGCGAGAACTGCTAGGCGAGTTGCTGCTGGATAAGCTTGACCGTGCGGACCCAGTACATAAACCAAAGATGCTGGCCGATCTGTTCGTCGCCGTTGGAAGGCGCGAGATTCCGGCTTCAGACTTTGATCGCCTTTCTGACATGGTGCTCAGCGTATTCCTCGGCGATCTGAGGGATCTCGCAGAGAGGGGAAAGGTAGAGGATGTCACTGTGAGCCGCCGTTTCGCACTTCAAGCCTCCGGTTTCCTCGCATGGGAGGTTGAGGCAGTGTACGCAGGTGGCGGAGCAAGCTTAGAATGGTCAATCACTGCGGACGGCAGCACCATTCTAGCTCATTGCCAGCTAGACAATGATTGAACACCCGCACGCTCGCATCGGGGGGCAGAGCGGCCTCGTTCAAGGTACCACTGATGTGCGTGCTCGTCTTTTCCGCCGTGCACTTGAGAAGAGCGCACGCCACTTGCGGCTCAGAGAGACCCCGCGCAAACCCAGGTAATGTCGGAGCGAGTTCTTCACTGCGATCAGTCGGAACTGACTACCTATGGCAATGGATTGAGTTTCGCTCTCGCGCAGCGGAGCATCAGGGCGTCCGCTTCTGGCCGATAGCGGATATAAGGGCTGCTACCGGCGCGAGGCCGGCCCTAATGCCCCGTCTCGACCCAAAGCGGTCAACTAAGTATCTCTAGGCATGTTCTCTCAATCGAAGAGAGTGCGAATTTGTAGCTGCCGGAATTGCACTGGATCGACATCATTCACATCATCGGCGCTTGGTACCTTCGGCGTCTACCCTGCGACCGGAGGGCGCGGGAAATCACGCGCTGGACGCCATGTGCTACGGCGCCCACCGCATCGACTGGGCCTGCGAAATCAAAATGGAGTGGCACATATGAGAAGTAGTCGGGATGGTTCCTCCTGCCCGACTCGGCACTTAGCTCCTCGAGCTGGCGGTAGGACCGGCTCTACGGGGTGTCGGACCTGTTTTACTTGGAAGTTGTGAAGTGTAGGTGATTCTGAACGAAAAGCATGGTCTACTGGCACGCACGCAGGGGAGGACCGCGTCGCAGTCCTTGCGACCGACATTCGGAAAATGTGGCTATGGACAGCGGCGCTGATACCTAAAAGTTTGATAACCATCGAATTGAGGGAATACATGGACAAGGCAAGTATCAGAGTTCAGTTGTTCCGAGTGGAGCATGGAGAAGGCGCAGAACCACTTGAACAGCTTTTGGCGTGCATCCAGGCTGATGCCATTGCCGACCGCGTGCGTCGCTGCAACCTTGTCGATTACCGACTAGAAGACATTGTTGCCCCGGTCGGACGCGGCACGCTCTGGGAATTGAACTTCGTTCGTATGCGTGATGCGCACGGACCAGGAAGAGTGTCGAAAGCCAAGAAGCTGGCCGGCTTCAACCTTGCGGAGAACGAATATTTCGGCGAGGACACCGCCGTCCTCTATGACTCCGCTACGCGCTACGCTGTGATCCAGTATAACCACTGGGGCGTCCGCGTCAGCGGGCTGGAGCAATACCTTTCGCAGTACCGTTCCGACGTAGTGAACATTTACGATTTCAAGCCGAAACTTGACCTCGACGCAGAGCGCCGATTTAAGAATCAGAAGATTGTTAGGCGTGTCGAGGTTGGTATTGATCTCACCAAGATGCAGGCTGCTGACCTTGAGGCTGGCCAGTCGCTTACTGATATGGCGGAGATTGGAACTAAAACTGGCGCCGACCGACTCTATATAACGCTTACCATTGGCTCCAGCGACCGCAAGTCAAAGCTAAAAAACGCCGCGAAGAAGTTGCTTACAGCCGTAAGGAAGAATCTGGACGATGACGCAATCCTCCGCCTCAGTTCTTACGGTGCTGCAGAGCCAGAACAAGACTTTGAGGTCGTGGACTTGCTTGAGCACAAGCTAGAAGAAACGGAGCAGGCTCCAGTTGGCACGGACCGGCGCATCACGTTTACTGATCGGGTGAAGGCGTTGAAGCGGGCAAAGGGCAAGTGGAAAGGAGTTATGCAGGACTAATGAATATTACGCACGAGCGCTGGTATCCAAGGTTGCTGGGCATCGCCACAGCGGTGGCGGCATGGGCATCGTGCAAGTACTTCGGCATCAAATTGCCACAGGGTGAAAACATGTTGTCAGCGCTGGTGTCACTGGGCGGCATCCTCGCGGGTTTTTTAGCCACAATGAAGACGCTGCTCATGGGGATGAAGGAGGAATCGATAACTCGGCTTAAAAAGAGCGGCTACATGCCCCACCTGCGCGACTACTTGAGCGAAGCCTTGTGGGGATCGCTGGCGCTGTGCGTGTTCGCGGTCGCTGGCTTCTCACCCAGTGTTGGCGCTACCTCGTCCGTGTACCTGAGCGTGCTGGTGGGCTTGTTCGTTTACTCGTTCGCGGCGCTGTACCGCGTAACCCGTATTGGCATGGGTTTGCTGACGCAGCGCTAAGCCTAGTTTCGCAGCATTCGGCCACATTTCGGCCGCAGCGCGGCCGGGAAGAACAAAAGGGCTAGGTCGCGAAGCCTAGCTCTTTGATTTTATCGGTGCGAAAGGGGGGGGCGAACCCGCGCGCCTCTAAGGGCGGCGGATTTTGAGTCCGGTCTATCCGCCTCTAGCCGCAGGAAGTCATGCTTTGGCGTGGCTTTGTAACACCTTGACCGACAGCGGCGAGAACGTCCCACCTAGGGCAGATCGCTTGAACTGGCTGACTTCGGCAAGGCATATCCTTCGTGCCAAGAGGATCCAGTCCCAGATTACGTATCCGACCTACATCACCATCGCCGATGAAATGGAAGAGTACTGGCGCCACAAGTTCTATCTGACGCTGTCTGATAGAACACTCAGGAATCGGCAATATTTCATGAACAGAGACACTCCGGCTTGGCCAGAGAACATTGAAATATCATCAGCACTGGTTGTCGTTGACTTTTAAAGCTGGAAAGGTGGAACACCAGACTCGACCGATGAAGTAGGCCGCGAACAATTGCTGACCCAAGGGGCAGGCATAAAGGGAGGCAACATTGGTCGCGGACTTCACACATACATCCAGTACTTGGAAAGTTTGCGAACGTCCAGAGATGCCGGTTCATAGGTCGCGATCTAACAATTATTTCATGCCGATGCCGCGACACTGCTAGTCCTGATTTTCTGCTGCGAACGATTGCATCTGGCCGAAAGTGCACACTGGGTTTGCCAGCAGGCATCTATGCGGCCGAGGGAAATCACTCCGGCCTAACCTCCCGGCAAGCCCACTCAACCAGCCCCCGGCAAGCCAGAAACAACCCATCAACCACCCCCTCATCCAAATGCCTCTCCGGGTCCGCTGCCACGCGGCAGCGGTCTGCCGCGTGCAGCAGTTCCAGCACCGTCAGCGCTCCCACCATCGCGCGCTCGCTCCTGGCCAGGCTCACACGTCGGCCGGGCGATACATCGGATTCCGGCCAAGGGTGCCCATCAGCCCCCTCGCATCCGCGCATGCGCTTGAGGATGCCGAGGAGGTAGTTCAGGTCGGGCAGGGGAGTGTCGTCGTTGATGGGTTCAACAACGGTGTACGAAGAGAAGGTGTCGGATTCGTTCATGGCGTCGGCTTCCGTGGCTGTGTTTAGCAGCGCCACCGCGAAGAGGTGGCGGACGGTGCGGGTTCCAAACCGGGACAGACAGTTGTCAATAACCGGCGGGTCCGAAGACCCCCACGCACCGCCCGCCATAAAGGCCGACGGATTGCCCGCCGGCACCGGTTAAGGACGGTGCCGACGGGCAAGCGTAAACAACTATCTGTCTCGGGTTTGGACGCCCGCTGCCACCCGTTGTCGGTGGCGCGCCATGTTGTTTATGCCGTCGCTCCGAATGCCAATAGAAATTCGCGAAGGAATCGCGGAATCCGAGAGCGAAGAGCTATTGTTGCACGCTCCATTCGTGCAGCACGCGACACCGCCAGACGTATTCCCGCAGCTGCTCTGTTGATTCCGATTAGGAATGACGCAATCGCCTGCGCCCCAAGCGAATAGCGCGACGGCCTTCTTTACAACAGTTCTTAGTCCGCCTCGCCAATCAACGGCGCGCGATCAGCCGCACAGCCCGAAATTCGGTTCAAACACGACAGCATCGGTGAGCGTCGGAGCTTCAACCCACGCCCTGCTCAACCCCCCGCCGCATTCCCCACCAGCAACTCAATCATCGCCCGCGCCGCCGCCGACTGCCGCCGATGCGGCGCATAGATCACCGAGAACGGCCGTGATCTCCCCCGCAACTGCGGCAACACTTCCACCAGCTGCCCACGCTGCAACCGCTCCCGCACGATGAACGCATAGCTCTGGCAGATGCCGATGCCCTGTTCGGCCAGTGACACCACGCCCAGCACATCGTCGGAGGTCTCGATGGACGAACGCGGCAGCCAGTCCACGTCTCGCCCGTCGTCGCGGAAGATCCACGTCGCCAGCCGTCCCGTACGCGGCATCACAAATGGCAGGCACAGGTGCTGCTGCAGGTCGTCCAGCGTCTGCGGCGTACCCCGGCGCTGCAGGTACTCTGGCGAAGCCACCAGCACCAAAGGCGCATCTTCCAACTTCCGCCCCACCAGCCCGCTGTCCGGCAGCTGGCCCAGGCGGATGGCCAGGTCGAAGCCTTCGGCCACCAGGTCCACGTTGCGGTTGGTGATGTTCAGTTCCACCTGCACCTGCGGGTACTGCTGCGCAAAGCGCGCCAGCACGGGCGGCAGCCGGTAGTGGCCATAGGTGGTGGGCACGCTCAGGCGCACGCGGCCGGCCAGCGCACCGTCCTGGGCCAGTACGTCGCGCTCAGCGTCGTCCAGCAGCCCGAAGGCGGTGCGCACCTGTTCCAGATAAAGCCGCCCGGCGTCGGTCAGGCCCACGCGGCGGGTGGTTCGCTGCAGCAGCTGCCGGCCCAGCCGCGTTTCCAGCCGGGTGACGGCGCGGCTCAGCACCGAGGGCGTGGTGGACAGCGCCACCGCGCCAGCGGTGAACGAGCCGTGCTCGACCACCGCCAGGAACACCTCCACATCGCCCAGGTAGTCGAACTTGCGGCTCATTTGGCTCTCCGGGGAACAGATGTTTTGCGATGAGGCCAATTTATCGCCGCTGGGGCGATGAATAAAGTGGCCGCCATTCCCCGATAGGAGCTCCCCATGAACCTGATGACCCGGCTGGCCGCAGCGCTGGCCCTGACCCTGGCCGCCAGCGGCGCGCATGCAGCCAACGTGCTGGTGGTGCTGTCCGACGAAAACCACCTGGACCTGAAGGACGGCAAGGTGCTGTCCACCGGCTTCTATCTCAACGAGTTGATGCAGCCGGTCAAGCTGCTGCTGGACGCCGGCCACGAGGTGACCTTCGCCACGCCGCAGGGGCGGGCGCCTACGATGGATGCGTCCTCGGTGACGCCGGCGTACTTCGGCAACGATGCCGCGCAGCTGACGCTGCACAAAAATCTGCTGGAGAAACTGGCGCTGACCTCGCCGACGGCCTCGCCGGTGGTCAGCCTGGCGCGCGTCGAGCAGCAGGGCTACGCGCGTTTTGATGCGGTCTACATTCCCGGTGGCCACGCACCGATGCAGGACCTGCTGAAGGGCCCGGCGCTGGGCCGGTTGCTGGCCGACTTCCACCAGCGCAACAAGACCACCGCGCTGGTCTGCCATGGGCCGATCGCGCTGCTGTCCACGCTGCCGGATGCGGCGGGTTTCGTGGCGAAGCTGGAAGCGGGTGCGATGCCGGCTACGCCGAAGTGGATCTACAGCGGCTACCAGATGACGGTGATCAGCAACCAGGAAGAAGAGCAGGCCAAGCCGATGCTGGGCGGCGGTGAGATGAAGTTCTACCCGCAGACCGCGTTGCAGCGGGCGGGGGCGAAGTTCAGCAGCAACACCACGCCGTGGACCGGGCACGTGGTGGTAGACCGCGAGCTGATTACCGGGCAGAACCCGGCCTCGGCGCTGGAGGTGGGGCAGCGGTTGGTGGAGCGGTTGAAGTAAGGCGGGACTGCAAAGCAGGCTGCCAGCCTTGCGGGCCGAGGGGCCAGCGCCTCGGCCTGACTATGGAAGTCTCAACGTGGTCGGCAGAGAGGGCATCAGCCCTTCGCGAGCGCTGCTCCTGACAGATCTTCAATCCGGGAAAGCGCGTGACGCGTCGCGGTCCAATCGCCGGCGTGCCTGATCGCCACACCTCCGGCCGCTGTCCAGGCATCACAGTTCGCTTCGAAATCGTCGATCAGAACATCGCCCGGCTGGTGCATGAAAAGAGGCTTGTGCCTGCCGCCGAGCACAGGCAACACCAGGCAGGTCGCTGACAGGTGTTCGCGGACCCACTGCCGCTTCTGGATGGCAGCGAGTGGATAGTTCGATTTCGGGCAGGCAGTGAGAATCACCGGGTTCAAGTGGTGGATGCTGTGGAAGAATTCCACTGCACCGTGCATCGGCGGTAGGTCGCGGAAGAACGACGGGTGGTTGTTGATGTGCCCCCACATTTCATCGTCGGCAAGCAAGCGATGGTCCAGGCCAAACAGGGCGGGAAATGCCGCGTCGAAGTCGGCCATTACGCCATCAAGATCTACGTAGATGGTGCGTCTGGATGCACTCGATCCACCTGTGTGCTGGTTGGCTAGAGGGTTCATCACCGGCATGGTCTTCAGATCATCAGCGTTCATTTGCGCGTTCTCCTCTCAAGAGTGGGCTTTCTTCTTCATCCGTTCCCCAGTAGTGGGGCAAAGTGCTGGGTGATGGCGACGGACATGGCAGCAATTGCGATGCCGCTGGCGTCGGTCCAGGGCAGCAGGGGCCTGCGACCCACGCCCTTGCGGAAAATCAGAGTGCCTTCAGGGCCGACCAGGCGCTGCAGCAGCGGAACAGTGCGCCGCGCTGTAACCACACGCTACGGGCACTACCCGCCAGAATCGAAACTGCGATGGGCATCGCATCACGGTGACGCCGCCCGGCAGATGCCGTAATCGGCATGCTGGAAAATCGGCTTATGTCGCGGCGCTTCTTCAAAGGCTTGCCGGGTGGCTGATCTGGCGCTTGGCCAGGACGCACGGCCCGCACCCTCTGGCCCACTTCGCCAACCAAGGCGCAATCTGGCGCGCTGGTGATTGGATCATCGCCGGGCGCTACAGGCAAGCTGGGGGGTGATATACCTGTGGCGCTCGATCCAGACTCAAAAGGACGTCAACGAAATGGATGCTCAGGCAGATTCAATGTACCACGCCGACCAGCGCGACCACCATGCCGACGCCGTGCTTGAGGCCTTCTTCGCTAAGCACCGAACCCCGGCCCTGGTGCTGCAGCGTTTCTACCCGCCGGCGGCATTCCCCAGGGTTCGCAGCCGTCTAGGCGGTCTGCCGCAATTGCCCGATGGGATGGATTGGCCGGTTGGCGAGAGTTACAGCGAAGCGGCGCCGATGCACTTCCTGGCGCAGATCGATTGCGCCGAGCTGCCACGCGTGGATCCCGATATGCCCTCGCAAGGCATGCTGTTCTTCTTCGCCATGAACGACGAAGAGCAGATCTGGGACACGGACGAACCACAGCAACGCGTGCGTGTACTGTACGCGGCTGAGGTAGCGGTCGATCAGCACGTGCGTGCGCTGCCGGACGGTATGCGTCCGATTCTGGATGAAGGCCCCTCGGACCACGCGCACCGCAATCCCGCATGGCTGCTACCTGAGGAGGATGGGCCGTGCGTGCATGTTCAATGGCCTTTGGTGGCGCGGCGCATGGATACCTGGCCGGACGAGCTGGAGCTGCCGCCGAGTGAGGAGGATCGGCCGTATTACGAGATTTACCCCTCGCGCCGGGACGAAATGCGGCTGGGTGCGGTGGTGGCGGCCACGGGCCTGTTTCCGCGCGCGGATGCAGCCACGGAATGGGAGCGCCCGCAGTCGCCTGCGTGGACCTTCCCGGTGCAATGGCTGCGTTACCAGACCGATTTTCCCCAGGTAGGCATCATCATTGACCGCCTTTCGCGGGTGATCGGCAATGAGCGGCGTGCAGGCAAGCGCGGGAAAATCGATTACGCCGACGTACGCGCATGGGTGACGCGCGCCGCCGCCATTGGCCTGGACGAAGCCCCGGATGATGCAACGCGGGAGGCATTCCGTGAGTGGATTATCGGACAGATCAGCGACGGCTTCGAGTGTATGACGCTGACCGACCTGGGCATGGGGCGGGCGTTCACAAAGGGATTGCTGGCGGCAGTTGCGTACGCGGCGGGCTCGCCGGCTGCGGCCGCGCGCATACCTGCACTGATGTACCGCCACCTGCAGGACGAACATCTGCCGTTTGATGAAAGCCTGGGCACGTTGCCTGATGGGCGCAAGCGCTGCGCCGAGACGCGCGTGCACCAGATGCTGGGGCACGTACCGCGCTTGCACGGCATCGTGCCCGACGTGGAAGGCGAGGGCGACGCGGTTTGCCTGCTGCAGTTGGCGTGTGATCCGGCGATTGATCTGGTGTTTGGTGACTGTGGTCAGGCCACGTTCTGGTTGAGTCGCGAGCATCTGCGCAGCTGCAGGTTTGACCGCGTCGTTGGTGTGGTGGAGTCGCACTGATTGGGCAGGGCAAGGTCGGCATGGCACCATGATGGGCTGGTCTCGTCCTTCCGGGCGGGGCCGTTTTCCCAGGGAAGCCCTCGAACACGACATGCGAACGTCTTTTTTCATTCTCTCCGCCCTGTGCCTTGGCTTGCTGTCCGGCTGTGCCAGTGGCCCGGAGGAACACGCCTCAAGCCGCGAGATCACCAGTGCGTTCGTGGCAGACGACGGCCAACTGTATCTGCTGCCGCGCTATGACGAGCCGATGCGTTTCAATGCCGCGCCGTTCCGCGAGTACCGCGCGCTGATGGACAGCCCGCTGCGCGAGGCGGTGGCCTGCGCGCAGATGTACTTCCATGAAGACTGGCGCGACCCGGCCAACAAGGCCAAGGTGCACGGCAGCTATGCGCTGCTGCTGCGGCCGGAGCAGGTGACGCCGGAACAGGCCGCGCAGTTCAAGCTGGAGCGGATTGAGGTGCTCCCGCGCGAGGCGAAGTACGTGGATGAGCGGGCGCGCTACTACCTGCCGCAGGATCGGAGCCGCTACGCGCTGGCGTTTGACCGTGCCTGCAATCTTTCAAAGAAGGGCGGCAGATACTACAGCGCGCTGTTCGAGGGCAACGGCGAGCGGGTGAAGTTGCCGGATGCTGCGGCGCTGGCAGAGAAGGGGAAGCTGGACCAGCCAATCAATGCGCGGGCGCAGCGGATCCTGCCGGAGAGGGAGGACAAGCCGGGTGTGGGTTCGGCGGCGGGCAAGGTGCTGGGGGCCGCGTTGATCCCTGTGGCGGTTCCGGTGTTTGTGTTGAGCCTGCCGTTCCTGGGGCCGGATCATTGGAAGTGAGGGGGCGCTGAGGGCGAGCATCCACGCGTGGCGTGGATCCACTCGGGCCTCGCCAGTGCCTGAACGTTTATCCTGGAGATCTGTGTGCCCAGCACGCTGGAAACTGTTTTGAAGACCGCGGGTTTCATTGTCCTCGCGGCACTTCCGTTGGTGATCCTCTGGTTCACCCTTCGGCGAATGTCAGCAACTGCTCGCTCGTCCGTGAAATCAGGGCTGCGTTTGGATCCCCCTCGCCGGATCTCCGGTACATCCATGGCCTTGGTGATGGTGGATGGGAAAGAGGATCGCGAGCACTATTTCTTTGATACAGAGTCCTTTTACCAGCGGCGTGGGCCAGTGCCTACAGTGGTTCCGCTCTCGCAGATCACCTCAGTCACACGAACGTCCGACAGGATCTACGGGCGCTATGTCTGGCAGGTGTGCTTCAGCAAAGCATCGGGCAGAAAGTGCGTGACGTTTACCAGCAACCTGACGCTGTTCAACCGCGATTTCCTGCTGTTCCTGGAGGCGGTGCGGAAGGCCAACCCGCTGGCGACCGTTGATCGAGCGAGCGTCATCTTCTAGCCGCGGGCCGACATGCGCTGCGCCATTCAAAAGCGGGTTGGCGCGTGGAGCTACACTGGCGGCCTACGCCCAATGGAAGTTCGCCCATGTTTTCTGGAAAGGTCGCGGTGGTTACCGGCTCCACCAGTGGTATCGGTCTTGGCATCGCCACCGCGCTGGCGCGGCAAGGTGCCGATATCGTGCTGAACGGCTTCGGCGATGCGGCGGAAATCGAACGCATCCGTTCCAAACTGGAAGCCGAGTTCGGCGTGCGCGTGGCGCATGACGGCGCCGACCTTTCCCGAGGTGAAGCAGTGCGCGGTCTGATCGCCCACGCCGTCGCGACGATGGGCCGCATCGACATCCTGGTGAACAACGCCGGCATCCAGCACACCGCGTCGATCGACGAGTTTCCCGTAGAGAAATGGGATGCGATCCTTGCGCTGAATCTATCAGCGGTGTTCCATGCAACGGCGGCGGCCTTGCCCCACATGAAGCAGCAGGGCGCCGGCCGCATCATCAACATCGCCTCTGTGCATGGGCTGGTGGGCTCGGTGAACAAGTCGGCCTATGTGGCGGCTAAGCATGGCGTGGTGGGGTTCACCAAGGTGACCGCGCTGGAGAATGCGGGCACTGGCATCACCGCCAATGCGATCTGTCCGGGCTGGGTGCGGACGGCGCTGGTCGAGCAGCAGATCACCGCGTTGGCCGAGTGCGAAGGCACGGATCAGGAGACCGCTGCGCGCGCGCTGCTGGCTGAGAAGCAGCCTTCGTTGCAGTTCGTGACGCCCGAGCAACTGGGCGAGATGGTGGTGTTCCTGGCGTCGGACGCGGCGGCGCAGATTACCGGCACGGCGCTGCCGGTGGATGGGGGCTGGACGGCGCGCTAGTTGGCTGGCTGCGCCTTACGCTGCAGCATCGGCAGTGCCACCAGTGTGGCGAGAATGGTGAACAGCACCATCGACGAGCCGACTGTGCCGAAGCCCAGGCCGCCCTTTTCCAGCGGCTTGGTGAGCAGGTCGCCGAAGGTGGCGCCGAACGGGCGGGTGAGCACGAAGGCGATCCAGAACAGGATGACCCGATTGATGCCCTTGATGCGGCTGGCCAGCGCGGTAAGCGCGATGAGGCTGCCGATCAGCAGTGCGCCGCCGGTGAAGCCCAGTCCGGAATCGTCGGCAAGGAAGTCGCCCAGTGCAGTGCCGAGCGTGTTGGAGAACAGTACGGCGGTCCAGTAAAAGCCTTCGGCGCGGCGCGATGCGATGTTGCTGACCGAGATCGACTTTTCAGATACCCGCCAGGCCACCAGCACCAGCGCCAGGCAGCCGGCCAGCAGGCTGGCGCCGGTGGCGTAGCCCAGCCCCAGCGTGCGGTCGAGCAGGTCCGACATGGTGGTGCCGGCGGTGCTGGTGGCCAGCACTACCGACCAGAACAGCACCGGGTGGAAGCGCCGCGCGGACAACTGCACGGCCAGCAGGCCGGCGAAGATCGCCAGCAGGATGGCCGAGCTGGCCACGTAGCCCAGGTTGAGCGTCATCGACAGCAGGTCACCGGCGGTCTCGCCGAGCGTGGTGGCGGCGATCTTCATCACCCAGAAGCCGAGTGTGACCGCCGCCACTTTGCTGTGCAGGGAGTCTGCGTCTGAAGCACTCATCGAACGTCGCCAGGGATGCCTGTGGGCGATCGTGTCGGTGCGCGCGTCGGAACGGGGTCGTAGCAGTCTTCGTTCTGTGTCAACCGAATGCCGCGATTCAGCTGGTAGCACTCGGCTTCGCAAACACATCCAGCCCCTTGCCCGTCTCCAACAACGACTTCAGGCTCGACAGCACGATCGGCCAGCCCTGGCGGATGCCGGTATCCATGCCGCTGCCGGGTTCCAGTTCGTCGTGAGTGACGGTCAGGCGCACCATGTCCTGGTAGGGCACGATGTCGAAGGTGACCCGGCTGTAGGCATCTGGATTGTCTGCCTGCGAGGCGGCGGCCCAGGTGATGACCAGCCGCGAGGGCGGGGTGCTTTCCACCACTTCGCCGACCAGTTCGACCGAGCGCGTTTCGTTGGCGCGCACGTGCTGCCAGCGCGAGCCGGGTTTCCAGTCCGAGACGTTCTCGTGGCCCCAGTAGCGGCTGGCGATCTCGGGCCGGGTGATGGCCTCGAACACCTTCTGCGGTGTGGAGGCGATATAGATCACGTGGATGAAGCGGGTGGACTCTGCGGACATCGTCATTCTCCTTCCAGTTCTCGTTTCAGGTCATGCAGCAGGCTCAGGCGCTGCTGCTCGAACTTGCGTACCCAGCGCTCATAGACTTCATGCAGCGGCACCGGGTTGATGAAGTGCAGCTTCTCGCGGCCACGGCGCACGGTGCTGATCAGGTTGGCGTCTTCCAGCAGGCCCAGGTGCTGGGTGACCGATTGCCGGGCCATGTCCAGGTGCTCGCACAACTGGCCGAGCGTCTGCCCGTTGTGTTCGCAGAGCAGATCCAGCAGCGTCCGGCGCGTGGGATCGGCCAGTGCCTTGAATACCTTGTCTGCGTCGCGCACGTTGTCTACCGCCATGGGGATGTCTTCAATTCCAGTTGTCGATCCTGACGTCGTGTGGGTTGGGCTGCCCCTTGCCGGTCTCCAGCAGCGCCTTCAGGCTCATCAGGAACACCGCCCACTTGGTACTGCAGTGGGAGGTGAACTCGACACGCTCCTTCCAGCCTTCGTGGGTGAACAGGACAATGCAGTAGTCGCCTTCCTGCTTCAGCGTGAAGCGCGCGTGGGTGCCGATCCATTCGGCAGGTCCGGCGAGGAACCGCCACAGCACGAGCTCGCCTGGAACAAGCTGCTCAAGTTTCATTTCCATGGCGCCGATTTCCTGGCCGTTGTTCGTGAACCGCACCTTGACTGTGCCGCCGGCTTCGCGGTCGCCATGGGTGTCTTCGGCCCACCAGGCGGCGACGCCTTCGGGGGTGGCCAGGGCTTGGTACACCTGGCTTGCAGGGGCCTTGATGCCGACCCTGTGTGCGATATCCACCATTGCAGGTTCCTCGCGATGGGCAGGCAGGCGCCGCCCTTGAGTGGACTATATGCAGGCAAATGCCTGCATGTCAAATCCGGTGGCCGAGGGACTGGATCAATACACTGGGCGCCTGCCAGGCATCGCCTGGCACTACTGGATCTACGGGACGTCAGGGAGTGCATGCATGACCGAAGCTGGAAAGGACACCTTGAACATCCGCCGCGCCAGTGTGGCCGATGCGCCTGCGGTGCTGACGCTGTTCGACGAGGTGATCGAATGGTTCGTGTCGATCGGCAATCTGCAGCAATGGGGCGGTGAACCGTGGTCGACGATGCCGCGCCGGATTACCCTGGTGACTGAAGCGTGTGCGCTCCCGGGAGCGTGGGTGGCGCAGAATGAGCAGGGTGACGTGCGCGCGTTCCTGGCGCTGGGCGAGTCGATGCCCTATGTGCCGGCGCCCACCGGGCCGGAGCTGTATGTGCGGGTGCTGGTGGCCTCACGCAAACCTCGCGTGCGCGGCATTGGTCGTCGCTTGATGGCGTTTGCCGACGAGCAGGCGCGCGCTGCCGGTCTCGACCATCTGCGCGTGGACTGCTATGGCGGTGGCAGCGGCGACCTGGTGCGCTTCTATGAATCCTGCGGGTATACGCGCATTGCGCCGTTCAACGTGGACGGCTGGCCGGGCATGCTGCTGGGCCGGCAGCTCTGAACGACCAGCCAAGGTTACGACTCCTCATCATTGCGAGGACGTCGCGCCCGATTTGTTGTCGTAGCGCTCCCGCGCTTCCAGCATCGTGGGCTGATATGCGACCGCCCATTGGAAGAGCGCATGCAGGGGCGCCAGCAGCAGGCGGCCGAGCTCAGTGAGCTCATAGTCCACGCGCGGCGGCACAGACGGATAGACCGTTCTGCTGACAAGCCCGTCGCGTTCCAGCCCCTTGAGCGTCAAGGTCAACATCCGTTGTGAGATGCCGCCGATGGCGCGACCCAGTTCGCTGTAGCGCATCGGCCCATCACGCAGGGTGCCGACGATCAGCACCGTCCATTTGTCGCCGATGCGCGACAGCGTGTCGGTGATCGCCGGACAGACGCCGCTGCCATGCGCGATGCCAGTACGAACATCGGTGTGTGTTCCGCCCATGAATGTGCCGTCTTGTACGTTGAAAAATGGACCCTACCATGCTCGTACGCACATTTTGTTAGTGCGTACGTCAGTCTGTCAGGTGAGGGTTTCCGATGAGTTCGGTTGTGCTGGATGTTGCAGGTCTGTCGCGCCCGTGGAGGAGCAACGTCGTTGCCAACAGTGGCCAGATGCTGTTGGAAATCCCCCTCATGCAAGGGCAACCCATTGCTGGACCGGTGGTCGTCAGTGGCCCATTCGTGATGAATGACGAAGCGGGACTGCGACAGGCCCATGCAGATTTTTCCGTGACGCAGTTCGTCGAATGGCCCTGGCAGGAAGATGGCCCGGTACATCCTAAAACGGCGGGGCGATTCTCGTCGCTGGCGCCTGCTGCCTCGACGGAGGCGGAGCGCGATCCTCCCGTCCGCTCCGTCACACCATCCACCTGACGTTGTGAGCTGACAGCGGTTCCCTGAAGCACAGCGGCGGCCTCCATTCGCACCGCGCCATCCCCCCACAGTCCCGGAGTTCCTGAAGAAATGCTTCCGTCCCAATTCACGATGTTCGTGGCGCGCCAGTACGGCAATGCCAGTGTGGTTGAACGCTTGACTGCGAAGATGCCCAAGCCAAGCGTAGGCGAGGTCCTGATCGAAGTCAGGGCCGCTGGGATCAACCCCATCGATGCCCGGCGCATGACCGGTGAAGTCCGTCACTCAGCACTGCCATTGGCGTTCGGCACTGAGTTCGCCGGCGTTGTGCGCGCGGTGGGCGCGGCGGCGCCGGGCTTTCCGGTGGGCACGGAAGTCCTGGGTTCGGGCGCAGGATTCACCCATGCCACCCACATTCTGGTGCCATCCGCGAACCTGATCGTGAAGCCGGCGGCCATGACATGGGAGGTCGCAGGATCGCTGGCGGGTGCAAGCCAGACGGCCTCGACGATCCTGTCGACATTGAAGCTCGTGGCGGGCAACGCTCTGCTCATCCATGGCGGATCGGGCGGTGTGGGCTCGATCACCGTGCAGCTTGCGCGACAGGCTGGGGTAACGGTGGTTGCCACATCGTCGGAAGACAACCTTGCCTATCTCGCCGAGCTCGGCGCGATTGCGGTGGCCTACGGCCCTGGACTTGCCGATCGCATCCGTGCAGTGCATCCGATGCCTTTCGATGCGTCGGTCGATATGGCGGGGACCCAGGAGGCGACCTCCGTGTCGCTGGCGCTGGTGCGTGCCGATGGCCAGATCGCGACGATCGCCGGGAAGCCGATCACCTCGGCGAGGGTCTTCCCGATCTGGGTGTCCCGCGATGTCGAGGAGCTGCGGCGGGTGGTTGCCGGTGTGGCTGATGGCACGTTGCGCTGGAGCGTGAGCCGCACCTACGCCTTCGATGATGCCGCGAAGGCCTACGACGATATCCTCAAGGGCCATACCCGAGGCAAATCGGTGCTTCTGTTGCCGCAATGACGATCGGCTGCTGCTGTGTCCCGGGAGTGTCTGGGATGAGGTAGGAGGGTCGAGTGGACCTGGTATCAGCAGCCAACCAGGCGGTCGGCTGCGATACCGCCGCGATGCTGGCTGCGGTACTCGGTAGGACTTGCAGCAACCTGACCACGGAAGTGCCGACGGAACGACTCCTGCGAACCAAAGCCGGCCTGTTCTGCAATCCACTGCAGCGGCCGGTCAGTGGTTTCCAGCAGCTCGCGGGCAAAGGCCACGCGCTCGCGGATCAGCCAGTCGATGGGTGACAGGCCGGTGGCTTCCAGGAACTGCCGTTGCAGGGTGCGTTGGCTCAACGCGGCCTGCTCGGCGAGGCTGCCCAGCGAGTGCGGCTCGCGCAGGTTGCGGCGCATCCATTCCATCAGCTTTGCCAAGCGCGTGGGCTCGCCATGGGGAATGGCGCGGCTGACGCGCTGACTGCGTTCGGCATCACGCCACGGCGCCAGTACCAGCCGTTCGGCCACCAGGTTGGCCACGCGCGCGCCATAATCCTTGCGCACCATGTGCAGCATCATGTCCATGCCGGTGGCCGAACCGGCCGAGGTGATGATGTTGCCGGTGTCCACATACAGCACATCCTCACGCACATCGATGCGTGGGAAGTCGCGTGCCAGCGCTTCGGTGAGGCGCCAGTGGGTGGTGGCCTGGCGGCCGTCGAGCAGCCCGGCCCACGCCAGTACGAAGGCACCTGAGCAGATCGAAGCAATGCGCGCGCCACGCGCGTAGGCGCGGACGAGGGCATCGAGCAGTGCCTGCGGCGGACGCTCGCTGGGTTCGCGCCAACCGGGGATGACGATGATGTCGGCGTCATCAACGCTGCTGAGATCGTAGGGGAGTTGGACCTGCGTTCCGCCGAGCATGCGCAGCGCACCGGGTTCGCCGGCGCACAGCTGGGTGCGGTACCAGGCCACGCCGAGTTCCGGCCGCACCGGCGCGAACAGGCCGACCGCACAGCCGAACTCGAACAGCCCCTGGCCGTGGCAGGCAACGATGGCGACGAGCGGCGCGGTGGGATCGGCGGGTGGGCTGGACATGGCTTGATGCTACGGGTGGTGGTGCGTGGCGCTGAGTGGTGCGAGGGCATGAGGTGATACCGGGCGGGCATATGGGATCCGACCCCGTGCGTGTGGGCCGTCTAACGTCATTACCAGCGGTCATGTGGGTGGCCGGATATGACGGTTGGGTGACGTGATCCCGCCTGTCGCGGCAGGTGAACAGGCCCTTGAATGGAAGCTGGCCCTGTTACAACTCTTGCGCTGCCGCACGACCTAAGCCGCAGGAGCGTCGTGGGCCCCGTCCGTTGGAACAGTACAAGACAGAGAGGACGGAGAGAGCAGAACTAGTGAAAGCTACAG
>NZ_RXLZ01000081.1 GCF_003970865.1 Stenotrophomonas maltophilia
CCCTCCATTTGTTTTGTTTGTGTAGAGGTGGGAGGTGGGGGGGGGGGGAGGCGGGAGACGGGATAGGGGTCCCTCTCGGGGGCCCGGAGATGTGTAAAAGGGACAGCCCCCCCCCCAGCCCCAGGCCCTGGCCGAAGCGGCACAGGGCCAACAGCGCCGGTGCCCACAGCCCGATCTGGGCATGGGTGGGCAGCAGGCCGATCAGCACCGTGGACAGGCCCATGGTCAGCAGCGCGGCCACCAGCGTGGCCTTGCGGCCGATGCGGTCACCGAAATGGCCGAACACCGCCGAGCCCACCGGGCGCGCGATGAACGCGACCGCGAACGTTGCCAGTGACTGCAGCAGCGCCGCCTGTTCGCTGCTGTCCGGGAAGAACAGGTGCGGGAACACCAGCACTGCCGCCGTGGCGTAGATGTAGAAATCGAAGAACTCGATGGTGGTGCCGATCAGGCTGGCCAGCAGGACTCGACTGGGGGAATTCACGGGCGGCGCGGCAGCGGTGATCGTCGACATCGGCAACACGGGTAACGGCGGATCGCCCGATTCTGCCACGGGCCGATGGCCGCACGGGGCGATGGTTTCAGCCGACACCGATGCCAACGGAATTTTTCGGGCCGCCGGCTAGGCTGCGTCACCGGTCCCTGCATGGATGCTTTGCCGATGACTGCAGTCGCGCTGTCGTGGTCCGATTCGCCAAAGCTGCCGCGCATGGCGGCATGGCTGGTGGTGCTGCTGGTGCATGTCTTGATGGCACTGTGGCTGCTGAGCAGTGGCAGGATGACGCTGCACAGCGACGATGGTGCCAGGATATCGTTGTATTGGCTGCCACCGGAGCAGCCCGCGCCGGCGCAACCGCACCCGGCGCAGCCCACTGCAGAGGCAGCGCGTCCGGCCGCATCGACAGCGCCACGCCCGACCCCGGCTGCACCCACGGATGCCATTGCACCTGCGTCCGAGGAGCCGCCTGCAACGGCGCCACTGATGCTGGACCTGCCTGCGGGCAGCATCGATGGCGGCGACGGCATCAGCGCAGCAGGCGTGGCGCCGCGCCTGATCGGTCGGCGCGAGGTCCATCCCGCGTTCGGGCCGCGCCGCAGTTACTTCCGGATCCGTCGGCAGATGACCCCCGAGCAGATCGTGCATGGCGTGGCGCAACTGCTGGGTTTGTGGCCACCGGGGTACATCGTCGACCCGTGCGAGCTGGGCAAGCAGGACATGGACTATTTCCAGAACGCCGTCGAAGAAGCGGACCGGGATCTGCTGCGTGCAGCAGTGCTGCAGGTGAGTACCCGCTGCCTGTAGCGGGCACGCCTTTGTAAAGTCGAGCCATGCTCGACCGCTCTTCGCGAGATGCAGCCGAGCATGGCTCAGCTCTACAGAGAGCGAACAGCCATCCAGCAAGCGCTTCGTTACAACTGGATCCAGGTGGCCTTGATCTCGCTGTACTTGTCGAACGCATGCAATGACTTGTCCCGCCCATTGCCGGACTGCTTGTAACCACCAAACGGTGCGGTCATGTCGCCGCCATCCCAGCCGTTCACCCACACGCTACCCGCGCGCAACTGTCGTGCGACCCGATGGGCGCGGCCCAGATCGCGTGTCCACAGGCCCGCGGCCAGTCCGTAGCGGCTGTCATTGGCCAGGCGCACCGCTTCGGCCTCGTCGTCGAAGCCGAGTACGGCCAGCACCGGCCCGAATACTTCCTCACGAGCCAAGGCCTGCTCCGGGCGCACCTGGTCGAACACCGTTGGCTGCACATAGCTGCCGCCGGCGTCTACCTCAGCCCGTCGCCCACCCAGCAGCAACCGCGCGCCCTCGGCTTCAGCGCGTGCGATGTCGTCCATCACCTTGTCCAGATGCGCGGCATCCACCAGCGCGCCCATCGGCGCATCGGCCTCCAGCGGATGCTGCGGCTGCATATGCTGGCCATGGGCGATCACCTGATGCACGAAATTATCGCGGATCGAGCGCTGGACCAGCAGCCGAGAGCCGGCGGTACAGACCTCGCCCTGGTTGAAGAAGATGCCCTGTGCCACCGCCTTGGCGGCAACATCCAGATCGGGGGCGTCGGCGAACACCACATGCGGGCTCTTGCCACCGCATTCCAGCCAGACACGCTTGAGGTTGGATCGCCCGGAATACTCCAGCAGCTTCGCGCCGGTAGCAGTGGAACCGGTGAAGGCCAGCACGTCCACGTCCATGTGCAGGGCCAGCGGTTCACCGACGCGCGCACCGTGGCCGGGCAGCACGTTCAGTACGCCCTCCGGCAGGCCTGCCTCGGCGGCCAGCGCGGCCAGCCGCAGCGCACTCAGCGGTGACCGCTCGGAAGGCTTGAGCACCACCGAGTTGCCCATCGCCAATGCAGGCGCGATCTTCCAGCACGCCATCAACAGCGGGAAGTTCCACGGCACGATGGCCGCCACTACGCCAGCGGCCTCGCGCGTGACCAGCCCCAGCTCGTGCGGGCCGGTGGGCGCGACCTCGCCGTACAGCTTGTCCACCGCTTCGGCGGTCCAGCTCAGGCAGCGCACCACACCGGGCAGGTCGATACGGCGCGCGTCACGCACCGGCTTGCCCATGTCCAGGGTTTCCAGCAGGGCCAGTTCATCGGCGTGCGCGTCCACCAATGCCGCCAGCGCCAGCAGCACGCGCTTGCGATGGGCCGGGCTCGCCTGCGACCAGTGGCCCGCCTCGAAGCTGCGCCGCGCGGCCCGTACCGCGCGCTCGACATCCTGCGCGTCGCAGTCGGCAACCGCGCCCAGCACGCGACCGTCGATCGGGCTGATGCAGTCGAAGCGGGCGCCGCTGGCGGCATCGACATAGCGGCCATCGATGAAGGCCTGGCCCGGCATCGACAGCTGGAGGGCCAGCGCCTGCCAATGGCTGCGGTCGGGGAAATCGGCCATGGGAAGCTCCAACATTCAACGAGCCTTGGTTATACCGGGGCCGCCGCGACTCCGCCGTGACGCGGCTGCGCTACATTCATCGCATCGGATCCGATGGAGCTGGCATGAAGCGTCCCGAAAGCGACCTGCACGACCTGGCCACCCAGCGCCCCGAGTCACTGGACGCGTACTGGATGCCGTTCACCGCCAACCGCCAGTACAAGGCCGCGCCGCGCATGCTGGTACGCGCCGAAGGCATGCACTACGAGGACGTCGACGGCCGCCAGATCCTCGACGGCACTGCCGGCCTGTGGTGCTGCAACGCCGGCCACGCCCGCCCACGCATCGTCGAGGCCATCGTCGAGCAGGCACGCACCCTCGACTATTCGCCGGCCTTCCAGATGGGCTCACCGCCGGCCTTCGCGCTGGCGCAGCGGCTGGCGGCGCTGGCGCCAGGCCCGCTCAACCATGTGTTCTTCACCAGCTCCGGGTCCGAGGCGGTGGATACCGCAATGAAGATCGTGCTGGCCTACCACCGCCAGCGTGGCGAGGGCCAGCGCACCCGCTTCATCAGCCGCGAGAAGGCTTACCACGGGGTGGGCTTCGGCGGCATGGCGCTGGGCGGGCTGCCCAACAACCGCAAGCCGTTCGGCCTGCAGCTGGGTGGCGTGGACTACCTGCGGCACACCCTGGACCTGCCGCGCAATGCGTTCAGCAAGGGCCTGCCACGCCAGGGCGCGGAGCTGGCCGACGACCTGGAACGGCTGATCGCGCTGCACGACGCCTCCACCATCGCGGCGGTGTTCGTCGAGCCCATTGCCGGTTCCGCCGGGGTCATCCTGCCCGCGCCCGGCTACCTGCAGCGCCTGCGCGAACTGTGCGACCAGCACGGCATCCTGCTGGTGTTCGATGAGGTCATCACCGGCTTCGGCCGGGTTGGCATGCCGTTCGCCGCGCAGCGCTTCGGGGTCACCCCGGACCTGCTGACGTTCGCCAAGGCGGTCAGCAACGGTGCGGTGCCGCTGGGCGGCGTGCTGGCCAGCGACGCCGTGCACGCCGCGCTGATGCAGGCGCCACCGCAGGCCATCGAGCTGTTCCACGGCTACACCCATTCCGGCCATCCGCTGGGCTGCGCCGCAGCGCTGGCGACGCTGGACGTCTATGCCGAGGAGCGTCTGTTCGAGCGCGCCATCGAGCTGGGCGAGTACTGGCAGGAACGGCTGCATGCGCTGCAGGGCCTGCCCAACGTGATCGACATCCGCAACTTCGGGCTGGTCGGCGCGGTCGAGCTGGCACCGCGTCGCGATGCCCCCGGCAGCCGTGGCTACGAAGTGTTCCGGCGCTGCTTCCACGACGGCCGGCTGTTGGTGCGCTGTACCGGCGACATCATCGCGCTGTCGCCGCCGCTGATCGTGGACAAGGCACAGATCGACCAGATCACCGGCACGCTGGGCGAGATGATCCGGGCCACCGCCTGAGCCCGGGCCGGGGGTGGCGAGCGGGTACAATGCGCGGTTCCGCTCCTGCTCGCTGCCGTGCCCATGGATATCGTCGTCAAAGAAGAACTCAAGGCCTACATCGACCCGCTGACCGCGGACGAACATGACGCGCTGGAGCGCAGCATCCTGACCGAAGGCTGCCGCGATGCGCTGGTGCTGTGGGGTGATGTGCTGGTCGATGGCCACAACCGTTTCGGCATCTGCCAGAAGCATGGCCTGACGTTCAACACGGTGCAGAACACCCGCTTCCAGAGCATGGAAGACGTGCACCTGTGGATGATCGAGCAGCACCTGGGCCGCCGCAGCGTGTCCGATTTCCAGCGCGGCGTGCTGGCACTGCGCAAGCGCGACATCCTGGCGGCCCGCAAGCAGGTCGAGCAGGCGCAGCTGCAGCGCGAGAGCGACGGCACCGCCGACGTCGTCGAAGACACGGGTGAGGACAGCCCGCCGTGGGAACCGGCGCCGAAGATCAGCCGCGCCGAGCTGGCCCGCGAAGCCAAGCTGAGTACCAGCCAGGTCGGCATGATCGAGCGCATCCACGCCCAGGCCGCGGCCGAGGTGGTGGAAGCGGTGAAGGCCGGCGTGATCTCGATCAGCGCCGCTGCGGCCGTGGCCGACCTGCCGGAAGACGAGCAGCGCGCTGCCGCCGCCGGTGGCAAGGACGAGCTGAAGCAGGCCGCCAAGCGCGTGCGCGAGTCCAAGCGCAAGCCGCGCGCACCGAAGCCGGAAGCAGCCGAGATGGACTTCGAGGAAGCGGATGAGGAGCAGATCGCCAGCCGCGATGCCGAAGTGCTGTCGGCACTGGAGCAGCTGGGCGAGGACGCACCGGCACTGCGCCGCCGCGTGGTCGCGCTGACCCGCGAGAACGACACCCTGCGCGCGCAGCTGGCCGCGCTGCGCAAGCAGCTCGAAACGCTCTGAACCAACGGGTAGTGCCGGCCGCTGGCCGGCAACCCCATGAACGTATCGGGTGGACTGCAGATGCCGGCCAGCGGCCGGCACTACCTGGCGCTCATCCGCTGGCAGGTAGACTTCCCGCATGACGTCTGCCCACGATCCGCGCCGCGCACAGCTGCGGCGCCTGAAAGCCCTCGCGCTCGGCCTGCTGCTGTTGATGCTGGCCGGTTTCGCGGTCAGCCACTGGCAGGGCGAGCGCGGTATCTGGGCCTGGGTCTCGGCCTTCTGCGAAGCAGCGGCCGTAGGCGCACTGGCCGACTGGTTCGCGGTCGTCGCGCTGTTCCGACGACCGATGGGCCTGCCGATCCCGCACACCGCGATCATTCCGCGCAGCAAGGAACGCATCGGCGACAGCCTGGCCCTGTTCGTGCGCGACCAGTTCCTGGAGCCGGGTGTTTTGCTGGCCAAGCTGCAGGTGTTCGATCCGGCCAGCCGTCTCGGCAGCTGGCTGGCCGACCCGGCACGTTCGCGGATGCTGGCCGACATGGCCCGCGGCTGGGCCCTGCAGGCGCTGGATTTCTTCGACGAGGCCGCCGTACGCCGGCAGCTGCACACTTTCGTGGTGCAGCAGCTGCGGCAGTGGAATGCCGCCGCCACCGCCGGTGAACTGCTGGCCCTGCTGACCGCCGATGGGCGCCACCAACGCGTGCTGGACGAGGGCCTGCAGCGCCTGGGGCGCTGGCTGGAGCAGCCGGAAGTGAAGGAACGCGCCTCGCAGTTGATCGTGCGCTATATCCAGCGCGAATGGCCGACGTTGTCGAGCACGGTGAACTGGGTCAAGCCGATCGACGAGATCGGCGACAGCCTGGCCGAGCGCCTGGCGCGGGCGGTGCTGGAAGAACTGCAGCAGGTACTGGCCGAGCCGCAGCATCCGCTGCGCCAGGACTACGAGAGCTGGCTGCAGAACTACGTGCAGCGCCTGCGCGAGGACCCGGCCCTGGCCGAGCGCATCGAACAGCTCAAGCAGGAAATGATCGACCACCCGGCCCTGCAGGACTACGTGCAGGGCCTGTGGGCACGCATCCACGCCAGCCTGCGTGCCGACCTGCAGCGCGAGGATTCGGCGCTGGTCGGCCACCTGCAGCGCAGCCTCGCGTCACTGGGCAGCAGCCTGCAGGCCGACCCGGCCCTGCGCGACGCGCTGAACCAGCATCTGCTGGAGGGCGCCCAGCGTCTGACCGGCCGCCTGCGCGAAGGCGTGACCACGCACATCGCGCAGACCGTGAAGAGCTGGGACGAGCGACACCTGGTCGAGCAGCTGGAACTGAGCGTGGGTCGCGACCTGCAGTTCATCCGCTTCAACGGCACCCTGGTGGGCGGCCTGATCGGCCTGCTGCTGCATGCGGCGACGGTGGTGTTCAGGTTCTAGGGCCAGCTGCGCCATCAGGATCGTCACGCTTGATTCATAAAATGCGAATGCCTATCATTTACTGATCGGTTGTGCGCTTAGCCAAATGGTACGGAGACGTGCCCATCGCCCGTGTACATCCCCGACCTCTGGGCCGCCCGTCCGCGCGGGCCGTGCCTCGTCAATGGGACACGCTGGGCAACATGCGCAGGGCGCAAGGGGCCGCGGACGCGTTCCATCCCTTCTCCAATCTGCAGGACCTCCGTGGACCGCTCGCCCGCAACCGCCAGCCCCCGCACCTTCTTTTCCAACCCGCGCTGGGGCGTGCTGTCACGCTCGTTGGCTGCGATCTTCGGCGGCTACGCGCTGGCCGCGGTGACCAGCGTGTTCTGCGCGGTGGCGCTGCCCGGCGCGCGTGGCCAGACCGTGCTGACCGGCATGCTGCTGGCGATTCTGGTGGCCGCCTGCGCGGCACTGTGGGCGTTCGCCACCCGCAGCGCGCTGCGTGCGTGGGTCGGCATTCTCGCTCCCACCCTGCTGATGGCAGCCATCGCGCGCATGCTGGGGGCCTGGGCATGAAGAACGGATTCCGCCAGTCGATGGCCTGGCTGCACACCTGGACCGGTCTGCTGGTCGGCTGGTTGCTGCTGCTGATTTTCATGGCCGGCACTGCCAGCTACTACCGCGAGGAAATCAGCCGCTGGATGCGCCCGGAGCTGCCGTCCAGCAACGTCAGCATCGACGTCGCCGCGCAGCGCGCGGTGGACTACCTGCAGGCCAACGCCGCGCAGGCCGAGAACTGGTTCGTCACCCTGCCGCAGCCGCGCAACCCGGCCATGCAGATGTTCTGGCGGTTGCCACCGGAACTGGCCGACCCCAGCCGTGGCCGTCGTGGTGGCTTCGGCGATGCCACGCTTGATCCCAACACCGGCCAGGCACTGAAGGCCCGCGAGACCCGCGGCGGTGATTTCTTCTACCGCCTGCACTTCGACCTGCACTACATCCCGGTGCTGTGGGCACGCTATCTGGTCGGCTTCTGCGCGATGTTCATGCTGGTGGCAATCATCACCGGCGTCATCACCCACAAGAAAATCTTCAAGGACTTCTTCACCTTCCGCAAGGACAAGGGCCTGCGTTCCTGGCTCGATTTCCACAATGTCAGCGCGGTGATGGCCCTGCCCTACCACGCGATGATCACCTACACCGGCATCGTCACGCTGATGATCATGTACCTGCCGTGGGGCGTGAAGGTGGCCTACCCGCAGGACGAGGACAAGTTCTTCAGCGAAGCCTTCGGCGGCATGCCGGAGGTGACCGCGCCGGCCGAAGGCCGCGCCACCCCGCTGCCGATCGCGCAGCTGCTGGACAGCGCGCGTGCGCATTGGCACGGCGTGGAAGTGGCCGGCTTCACCGTGTCCAACCCGGGCGCGGCCAATGCGGTGATCGACATCCGCCAACGCGACGGCAAGCGCCTGTCCACCGACACTCCCGCCGTGCGCTACGACATGGTCAATGGCACGCTGCTGGAAGAGACGCCGCCGTCAGGCGGAGCCACCGCCACCCGTGGCGTGCTGTATGGCCTGCACCTGGCGCGCTTTGCCGACTGGGGCCTGCGTGCACTGTTCTTCCTGTCCGGCCTGGTCGGCTGCCTGATGGTCGCCAGCGGCGTAGTGCTGTGGGCAGTGAAGGAACGCCCCAAGCACGCCAAGAGTGGCCGCACCGGCTTCGGCCTGCGCCTGGTCGATGCGCTGAACATCGGTACCGTGGCCGGCCTGCCGATTGCCTTTGCCGCCTACTTCTGGGGCAACCGCCTGCTGCCGCTGGACATCGCCGAGCGCTCGAGTGCGGAAGCCAACGTGTTCTTCTACGCCTGGGGCGCGGCACTGCTTGCCGCCTTCATCTGGCCGAAGCGGATGATGTGGGCATGGCAGCTCTATCTGGGTGCGGCTGCATTCGCGCTGGTGCCGGTGGTCAATGCACTGACCACGCATGCGCATCTGGGCATCACCCTGCGCAATGGTGACTGGGTACTGGCCGGCTTCGATCTTTCGATGATCGCGTTCGGTGCGATGCTGGCGCTGTGCGGCTGGCGCATGCAGCGCTGGACGCCACCGCTGAGCGCGGCCGAGAAGAAGAAGCGTGCGGCGGCTGCGGCGGCGCCCAAGGCTGTGGCAGAACCCACCGAAGCGGAGGCCAGCGCATGATGCTGCTGACGTTGACCCTGTCGTTCTCCGCGTTCACCGCGCTGTCGCTGGCGATGGAAAAGCACCAGCACGACCTGCATGGCAAGGCGGCAGCCACCCCGGCACGGCGCACGCAGTGGCGGGTCCTGGGCTGGGCCCTGCTGACGGCGGCGTTCGCGTTGTGCGTGGTCGACCACGGCTGGGCGATGGGCCCGGTGCTGTGGCTGGGTGTGATGACCGTGGGCGGCGTGGTGCTGTCGTTCGGGTTGTACCCGTACCGACCGAAATGGATCGCACCGCTGGCGGTCGCGCTGCCCGTGGCCGGGCTGCTGGTGGCGTTGCTGTAACCGCCATCCACGCATGGCGTGGATCTACTGAACAACCATCCACGCATGGCGTGGATGTGCCGGCCGGATATGGGTAGTGCCGGCCGCTGGCCGGCATCCCATGAACCCTCTGCGGATCTGACACCGTTGCCGGCCAGCGGCCGGCACTACCGGACTTACCCCAACCGCTTCAGTTCCCACGCGCGGTGGATGCGCGCGTTGCGCTCGAAATCCGGGCCGATGGTGCGTGCGGTGATCTCGCGGCACTGGGCGAATTCGGCGATGGCGTTCTCTTCCAGCTTGAAGCGGCGGAAGTTGTTGGAGAAATACAGCACGCCACCCGGCGCCAGTCGCGCCACCGCTGCACGCAGCAGTTTCAACTGCTCGCGCTGCACGTCGAAGTCATCGGCGCGCGCGGAGTTGGAGAAGGTCGGCGGATCGCAGAAGATCACGTCGTACTGGCCGCGGTCGCCTTCCAGCCAGGCCATCGCATCGGCCTGCACCAGCAGGTGCTGGTTGCCGCCCTGCCCGTTCAACGCCAGGTTGTCGTAGCACCACTGCAGGTAGGTGGCGGACAGGTCGACGCTGGTGGTGCTGGCGGCCCCGGCCACCGCGGCCTGCACGCTGGCCACGCCGGTGTAGCAGAACAGGTTGAGGAAACGCTTGCCACGCGCCTGCTCGGCCATCAGCCGGCGCAGCGGGCGGTGGTCGAGGAACAGGCCGGTATCGAGGTAGTCGAACAGGTTCACCTGCAGCAGCGCGTTGTTCTCGCGCACCACGATGAATTCGTCGCGCTGCTCGAAGCGGCCGTACTTGCTGCCGCCCTTGCCGCGCTCGCGCGACTTCATCGAGACCTGCTCCGGCGGCACGCCGAACACTTCACGCGCAGCCGCCAGCAGCTCGTTGCGGCGACGGCGCACGTCGTTCTCCGGAATGGCAGCCGGTGCGGCGTACTCCTGCACGTGCAGGAAGGTACGGCGCTTGCCGCCGTCTTCCTCGTAGACGTCGATGGCCGCCGCGTATTCCGGCAGATCGGCGTCATAGGCGCGGAAGCAGGTGATGTCTTCGCGGGCACGCCAGCTCTTGAACTTCTTCAGGTTCTTGCGCAGGCGGTTGGCCACCATCTGCGCACCTTCGCTCAGCTCGCGCGGCTGTGCCGGATCGCGGCCCGGCACGGCAATCGGGTCGCAGACGATCAGCGCGCATTCCAGCGCACCATTGAACATCTGGTACTTCTTGCCCGCGCGCAGGCCGGTGGCGAAGGCCAGTTCGTCGTTGCCGCACAGCAGGCTGGCACGCCACTGCGGCACGGCCTTCTGCAGGGCGTTGCCCAGTGCGCGGTACAGCGCCGGGTCGGCAGCCAGGCGTTCGTCGTACGGCGGGTTGCAGACCACCGCACCGATCTCCTGTTCCGGCGCGGCCAGATCGGCCACATCGGCGCGGGTGAAGCGGATCGCATGAGCGACGCCCGCGACCTCGGCATTCTCGCGCGCCGCCTGGATCGCGGTCGGGTCGATGTCGCTGCCGTGGATGACCGGCTTCAGCGCGGCCAGGCCTGCGGCCTCACGGTCACGCGCTTCGCTCTGGATGGTCTTCCAGGCGGCCTTGTCGAAGCCCAGCCAGCGGCTCGGTGGCAGGCTGCCATGGCGCATCAGGCCGGGAGCAACGTCGGCCGCCATCAGCGCGCCTTCAATCAGCAGCGTGCCGCTGCCGCACATCGGGTCCAGCAGGCCGCCACCGGCGGCGTGCAGGCGCGGCCACTGCGCGCGCAGCAGCAGCGCGGCAGCCAGGTTTTCCTTCAGCGGTGCCTCATGGGCGGCACCGCGCCAGCCACGGCGATGCAGCGGGCCACCACCGAGGTCGATCGACAGCGAGGCACGGCCCTTGCGCAGCGACAGGTTGACGCGCACATCCGGCAGGTCGGTGTTGACCGAGGGACGTTCCAGGCCTTCATCGCGCATGCGGTCGACGATGGCGTCCTTGATACGCTGTGCGGCGAAGCGGGCATGGGTGATCTTGTCGCCGGACACATGTGCGTCCACCGCCAGGGTCATTTCCGGCTTGATGTGCTCATGCCACGGCAGCGCACGCACGCCGTCATACAGGGCCTGCTCGTCCGGGCACTCGAACTCGTCGATCGGCCACAGCACGCGGCTGGCCAGGCGCGACCACATCACGATCCGCAGCGCCTGCTCCAGTTCGCCCTCGGCGTTGACGCCGGCAATGGTGGCAGTGGCCTTGCCAAGGCCCAGGGCCGACAGTTCATCGGCAAGCAGGTATTCCAGGCCCTTGGCGCAGGAGACGAAGAATTTCACGGGATCGGTTCGCAGGTGGTCGGGCGCGGCACAGGGGCCAGGCCAGTCGGAAAGGAGGGCCGTAGGCACGGCCGGCAGGCCCGCGCCGGGGGCGGCGGGGCTGCCATTGTAGTCAATGCGGGCGGGCGCGCCGTGCG
Source organism: Stenotrophomonas maltophilia (assembly GCF_003970865.1). Classification (GTDB taxonomy): domain Bacteria; phylum Pseudomonadota; class Gammaproteobacteria; order Xanthomonadales; family Xanthomonadaceae; genus Stenotrophomonas; species Stenotrophomonas maltophilia_AR. Next base: position 11,652 of record NZ_RXLZ01000081.1, read on the forward strand.
CCCGGGCTTCACAGTTGCCGCAGCAGGCGCTCGAAGGCCTGCGCGGAGGCCTCCACGTGGTGTTCCAGGCGGTGGCCGTCGTCGACCAGCAGCAGCTGCGCCGAACGCGCCTGCGCCCAGGCAATCACCCCGGCGGCCGGTACCACCTCGTCATGCCAGGCCTGCACCACCGTGGTCGGCACCGCAGCGGCATCCAGCGCCGGCATCGGGCCCATGGTGGTGGGCGGCACCATCAGGAACAGGCCGGCCACCGGCACCTGCAGCGAGGCGATGGCAGAGATGTAGGCACCCAGGCTGGAGCCGGCCAGCACCACCGGGCCCTGCTGGGCAGCGATGGCGGTGCGTTCGACCAGGCGGCGCAGGCGGGTCGGCACATCGCCCACCCGGCTGACCTCGCTCATCGCGTCGAGGTCGGTGTAGTCGGGGCGCTCGTGGGTCCAGCCCAGGCGCTGCGCCACGTCGGCCAGCGCGGTGACCTTGGTCGCCTCCGGGCCGCTCTCGAAACCGTGGGACAGGATGCAGTGGCCGCGGCTCATGCGCGCGCTCCGTGGGAGCGGGTCGGCGGCGAAAGAGGAGGCAGGTTCATGCCGCAATGCTAGCATCGCCGGATGCCCAACCCGCTCCTGCCCGGCCTGCAGCTGCAGCCCCTGCCCTACCAAGACCGCCTGCCGCTGCGCGACCCGGCCACGCTGGAGATGGTGGTGATCCACTGCACCGAGCTGCCCGATCTGGCGATGGCCCGCGAGTACGGCGAGCGCGTGCTGTACGACAGCGGCGCCGGCAACAGTGGCCACTTCTACATCGACCGCGATGGCAGCGTGGTGCAGTACGTTGCGCCGGAACGCGTGGCCCACCACGTGCGTGGCATGAACGCGCATACGCTGGGCATCGAGCTGGTCAACACCGGGCGCTACCCGCACTGGTTCGACAGCCGCCAGCAGGCGATGGACGAGCCCTACACCGAGGCGCAGCTGCAGGCGCTGGAGCAGCTGCTGCAGGCGCTGGTGGTGCGCTATCCGTCGCTGCGGCGGATTGCCGGGCATGACCAGCTGGATCTGGAGCAGGTGCCGGCCAGCGATGATCCGACGCTGATGGTGGCGCGCAAGCGTGATCCGGGGCCGTTGTTCCCGTGGGCGCGGGTGCTGGCGAAGGTGCCACTGCAGCCGGTTGGGTAAGCGGCAGGGCTGCGCCCTGCACCCGCAGAGGCAACGGCAACGGCAACGGCAACGTCAAACGCTGGCATTCCGTGGGATGGCGGGGTGGGTCCGGTTGCGGGGGACGCTGCAAGTACGTCCATGTAAGCTCGGTCGCCGCATCCATGCGGCTCACGCCCCCGCAACCGGACCCACCCCGCCTTCGACAGATCTCTGCCGCTGTTGGTAGGTGTCGACCTTGGTCGACACGGGGTCGAATCGATCGGAGGGTGCCTTTGTAGAGTCGAGCCATGCTCGACTGCTTCATGCGCGATGCGTGCGAGGGTACGAGCTCAGGCGCCGGTCGCCACCGGGCGGCTGCTGTCGCTGACCCACCCGCTCCACGAATCGGCGTAGATGCGCGCGCCGGGCAGGCCTGCTGCTTCCATCGCCAGCAGCAGGTGGCAGGCGGTCACGCCGGAGCCGCACATCAGCACCACCTGCTGCGGATCACGGTTGCCGATCACGCCCTGCAGTTCGGCGCGCAGTTCCTGTGCATCGCGCAGGCGGCCGTCGGCGACGTTCAACGCAAACGGACGGTTGACCGCGCCGGGTACGTGGCCGGCGACCGGGTCCAGCGGCTCGACTTCGCCGCGGAAGCGTTCGCCCGCGCGTGCGTCGACCAGCCAGCCCGGCGCGTGCTTCAGGCGTGCGCTGATTTCATCGGCATTGGCGATCTGGGTGGTGTCGAAACGGCCCGGGTAAGCCGGCAGCGCGGTCACCTCATCCTGCCCCGTCGCCAAAGGATGCCCTGCGGCCTGCCACGCGGCGATACCACCATCGAGCACGGCCACCTTGCTGTGCCCGATCAGGCGCAGCAGCCACCACAGGCGCGAGGCGGCCATGCTGCCGTCACTGCCGTCGTAGACCACCACCTGGGTGTCGGGACCAATACCCCACTGGCCGAGCTTCGCGGCGAAGGCATCGCTGTCGGGCAGCGGATGGCGGCCATGGCCGCTGCGGGTCAGATCCGACAGGTCCCGATTGAGATCGGCATACACCGCGCCCGGAACGTGCCCCGTCAGATACTGGCCGCTACCCGCCTGCGGGTCGGCCAGCGAGGACCGCGCATCGACCACGCGTACAGCGGTGCTGGCAGTGGCACGTGCATCGACGACACGTACGCGCTCCCCCAATGCAGCCGCCAGGCTGGCGACATCGACAAGCGTGGTCCACGGCGGATTGATCGGCTTCATTGCACTTGCTCCAGACGGCGACGCAGGTTGTAGAGAATGGCGGCGGTCGCGCCCCAGATACGCTGGCCCGGCCAACCGTATTCGAGGACGTGGCGGATGCGGCCGCGGTGATTGATTTCGACCTGGCGCAGATTGTCTGCGGCCATCAGGTAGGCCAACGGCACTTCGAACACTTCGGCGACTTCGCTGGGCTGCGGCACCGGCACGAAATCCGGATCGACCACGGCCACCACCGGCGTAACCCGGTAGCCAGTGATCGTCACAAAGGGATCGAGATAACCCAGCGCCTGCACCTGGCCCGGAGCCAGTGCGATTTCTTCCTGGCTCTCGCGCAGCGCGGCCGCCAGTGCGTCGCGGTCATCGGGCTCGGTGCGTCCGCCGGGGAAGCCAACCTGGCCACCATGGGTGCGCAGGGTTTCGGTGCGACGGGTGAGAATGACCTGTGCGCCGTTGGCGCGCGGCACGATGCCGGCCAGTACGGCGGCTTCCACGGGTGGCCCCGGCGGCAGCAGGTCACTCAGTTCGCTGCGGTTCCAGCCGTCGCCGGCCGGCGGCTCGGCCAGTGGATGCAGCGCGCGCATCAGGCGTTCGTGATCGGCCAGCGAGCCGCGCAGTGATTGCTGCAGCTGTTCACGCAGGGGTTGCACGCGATGCAGGATGCGGCTGCGTTCCTCGTTGCTCATCGACGACCACCGTGCGATTTCATCGATGTGCCGCCCGCAGCCGGTGCATTGCCGGTGCGGATCCAGCGTGCACACTCCGATGCAGGGACTTGCGACAACACGCGCCGTTTCTTCCATTGTTTGCACCCGGCAACAGTAGCGCGATCAGGCTGAATTTGCGCGGGGTGCAGATGCGGTGCGTGGCACCGTCGCGCTCCGCGCAAACAAAAACGCGCCGGTGGAATCACCGGCGCGTTTCGTTTACGACTTCGATTTACTTGACGCTGACCAGCTTGATCTCGAACTGCACAGCCACGTTCGGCGGGAACGGGGTGCGCGGGTCGGCACCGTAGGCCTGGTCCGGCGGCAGGGTGACTTCCCACTTCGAGCCTGCCGGCATCTGCAGCAGGGTCTCGCGCATGGCCTTCATTTCGACTTCGCTGACCTTGATCGACGGAATCTGCTGGGCCGGGCGGGCTTCGGTCGGGCGCTGGCCGTACGGGAACGGACCGGCCACTTCCAGCTGCACGGTGCTGGCCTGGGTCGGCTTGGCGCCCTTGCCGGCTTCGATCACGCGGTACTGGACGCCGCTCGGCAGGGACTGCACGCCGGCCTTGGCCTTGTTCGCCGCGACGAACTGATCGCTCTTGGTCTTGTTTTCGGCAGCAGCCTTTTCGTACTCGGCCTTGGCAGCCTGGGCACGGCCCTGCTCGCGCTTCTGGAACGCTTCAACGGCCGGCTTCAGCTGGTCGGCGGTGATCGCCGGCTGCTTCTTGGCGTAGGCGTCCTGCAGGCCCTTCACCACCGAGTTGATGTCCAGCTGCTCACCACGACCGGTCAGCTCCGCCAGGTTGTTGCCGTAGTCGTAACCGAAGTAGTAGCTCAGCTTGCCCTTTTCGGACGAGACGTCCTGGGCGAAGGCATTGCCCGTCAGGGCCAGGGCCGCGACGGCGACCGCGATAGAACGCAACTTCATCAAACAGTTCTCCAGGGGTGGTAACTCAGGGACGTTCTGCGCCGCCCTGAGGCGACGGGTTAGGATAACGGGCACAACGTGTAACCGCTACTCACGATGCAGGCTAAGACCCGTCTGCGTTGGCGGAGTTCAATCTCACTTTTCTTTAACGTTTCAGGAGTTTTCCCGTGGCCGATGCCCTGATCGCTGTCGCCGACGACGGCGCCATCCGCACCGTGACCGTCCAGCGCCCGGACAAGCTCAATGCCTTGAATGCCGCGACCCTGCAGGCGCTGGCCGAGGCGTTCAGCGCCGCCGCAGCCGACCCGGACGTGCGCGTGGTGGTGCTGACCGGTGCCGGCCCGAAGGCTTTCGTGGCCGGAGCCGACATCGCCGAGATGAACACACTCAGTGCGGTTCAGGGACGTGATTTCTCCCTGCTCGGCCAGGCCCTGATGCGCCAGATCGAGCGCATGCCCAAGCCGGTGATCGCGCGTGTGAACGGCTTCGCCCTGGGCGGCGGGCTGGAGCTGGCCATGGCCTGCCACCTGCGCATCGCTGTCGATACGGCCAAGGTCGGGCAGCCGGAGATCAACCTCGGCCTGATTCCCGGCTTCGGCGGCAGCCAGCGCCTGCTGCGCCTGTGCGGCCGCGCCGCCACCCTGGAACTGTGCCTGCTGGGTGCACCGATCAACGCCGCGCGTGCGCTGGAACTGGGCATCGTCAACGAGGTGGTACCCGCCGACGCGCTGGACAACCGTGTGCAGGACGTCGCCCGCCAGTTGGCGCGCTCGGCGCCGCTGGCCCTGCGCGGCCTGCTTGATGCCGTGCACGTGGGTGGCGAATGCAGCCTGGAGGCCGGGCTGGAGTACGAAAGCGCGCAGTTCGGCCTGCTGTTCGCCACCGAGGACATGCGCGAAGGCACCAGCGCGTTCCTGCAGCGCCGTCCGCCGGCCTTCCAGAACCGCTGACGCCATGGCATCCCGACCCAACCCCGCGCAGCTGTTCGCCCGGGTCCAGGCAGACGATCTCGATGGCGCCCTGCAGGCGGGCCTGATGGACTACGTCGCCCGCGCCGGCGACGAACAGCTGCTGCCCGGCCACCCGGACCTTCCGCAACGCCTGCAGCAGGCGCAGCAGCAATTGCGTACGGCATGGGGCGCACGTGAACGCTACCGCGCGCGCGCGGTGCGGCTGGCGCGCCGTGAGGCCGAGCGCGATGCACGCCGCACGCCGGCCCCGGCGCCGGACGTGAAA
>NZ_RXLZ01000082.1 GCF_003970865.1 Stenotrophomonas maltophilia
CAATTAATAGTTGCTTGATCAAACGTCTGCAAGATGGACAATCATCCTTCCTGCAGGCGCCTTCACAAGATACCTGCGCATACTTTCAAAGATCCTGGGAAGTGGCCTCAGCGCCGCTCCCGTGTGCTGCGAAGTTTCCTTCGTAGCGAGCCGCCCATTATAGCCGGCTTTTCCGCTTCGTCAACACCTTTTTTCAAGGCCGTCTCACCGGGGTGGACGTTGTTGCCGATGCTGCTTCGTCGTTGGACCCGAAGGTCTTTCGTCGTTGCGAGCCGCCTATTATGCCGGACTTTTCGAGTCCGTCAACACCTTCGTTCGATCATCTCGTTCGTCGGTGGTGGCGTTGCTGTTTGCGTGCCGTTTCCGAAGAAGCGGTGCGCTGCAGCAAGGGAGCGAATTCTAGAGCTCCTGCAGATTTCGTCAAGCATTTTTTTGCAGGGTGATGACAGAACCAACGCAACATCATGCATGGCGTACGCTCGAAGATCCCTGTGGCGTTGACCGCGCGTTGCGCGGTCAACGCCACAAGGGCTATCAATGCACGGATGCACAGTGGAGAGACGGCAATGAACATGCAGGTGCGGCAAGCGTGGTGGCGCGACCTTTCAGTACCGGCCCTCGTAGCCGGCTTCATTACTGTGCTGGTCGGCTTCGCCAGTTCGGCCGTCATCGTGTTCCAGGCTGCGCAAGCCGTCGGTGCCAACCAGGCACAGATCGCCTCATGGATGTGGGCACTGGGTCTGGGCATGGGTGTGACCTGCATCGGGCTGTCGCTGCGCTATCGCGTGCCAGTGGTGACCGCGTGGTCGACACCCGGCGCGGCGATGCTGGTGGTCGGTGCCGGTGGCGCCTCGCTCGCTGAAGCCACCGGTGCATTCCTGCTCGCCGCGGTGCTGGGCATGCTGGCAGGCTTCTCCGGCATCTTCGCCCGATTGATGCAGCGGGTGCCGATGGCGCTGGCCGCCGGCATGCTGGCCGGGGTGCTGCTGCGCTTCGGTCTGGACGTGTTCGTGGCCATGAACACCCAACTGGTACTGGCGCTGGCCATGTTCGCCACCTGGCTGGCGGGACGCCGCCTGTTCCCGCGCTATGCGGTCATCGCCACCCTGCTGGTCGGCATCGCGGTCGCGGCCAGCCGTGGCCTGCTGCACGCACAGCAGGTGCAGCTGCAACTGGCGGTACCGCAATGGGTGACCCCATCCTTGTCCTGGACTGCGGTGGCCGGCATCGCCCTGCCCCTGTTCGTGGTCACCATGGCCTCGCAGAACATTCCGGGCGTGGCGGTGATGCGGGCATCCGGCTACGACGCCCCGGTGTCGCCGCTGATCGGCTGGATCGGTGTGGTCAATACACTACTGGCGCCGTTCGGTGCGTACGCGCTGAACCTGGCGGCAATCACCGCCGCGATCTGCATGGGCCGTGATGCACATGAGGACCCGGCACGACGCTATACCGCCGCCATGGCGGCAGGTGCCTTCTACATCGTCATCGGACTGTTCGGCGCCACCGTGGCCGCACTGTTCGCCGCCTTCCCCAAGGAGCTGGTGGCCTGCGTGGCCGGTATCGCGCTGTTCGGCACCATCGCCAACAGCCTGGCCAGTGCGCTGGCGGTAGAGCGGGACCGCGAGGCGGCACTGGTCACCTTCCTGGTCACCGCCTCGGGCGTCTCACTGGCCGGCATCGGCTCGGCGTTCTGGGGCCTGGTGGCCGGTGCCCTGTGCCTGCTGGTGCTGCGGCCCCGTCAGGGCCCCTGACCTGCCCTACCCCACCAGCGCGGCGCCGACGGTGCTCAGCACCAACGCGATGACGATGGCGATCAGTGTGGCGACCACGCTGGTGCCGCCGCGCGCGGTCAGCTCGCTGCGCAGCCGTGCGTCATCGCCGCCGGTGACGGCACGGGCCTGGGCGATCAGGCGCTGGCAGTGTGCCAGGTACCAGCTGTTGCCAAAGATGCCGGTGGTGATGCTGAGCGCGAAGGTGATGACCAGCGACAGGCCATCCGGCACATCCAGCAAGGTCTCCACCACGCTGATCAGCAGCAGCAGGCCAGCCCACATCGCCGCCAGGCGGTACATCTTGCGGTACATCATCCAGATCAGGCCGAGCAGGAATGCCGGCCAATGCCAGGTGCCACTGCCCGTGGCAATGCCCTGATCCAGCCGCCAGCGCTGGCGATAGATCGGGAAGTTGCCGCCGACCACGCTGGCGTACAAGGCCATCTCGCCCTCCAGCCCGGCAGCCGCAGCCCTATCCGGTGCAGCGACCGGCGCACGATAGGGATCGGACGGATCGCCGACACTCGGCGCGACGCCCTCAACCGCAGGGGCTGCGTCGATATCCAGGATCGGAGCCACCTCGACGGGGGTGGAATCCTGCTCCAGTTCCGCCAACGGCCGCCATGAGGGCATGTTTTCGCACCAGAGCAGGGTGCGCGCCGTGACCGTCCCTTCCCGCTGCAGCTGGCGAAGGCCGGCCAGATCCACCGGCCCACTGCTCTGCCTGCCATTGGCGTACCACCATTGTGCTTCCTGCATGTTTTCCGTCCTTGCTACCTGTATCGACAAACTGAAATCGCTGCCAGCGCCTACAGCGCGGTACTGCCCAGGGTCTGCACCAGCTGATGGCGCGCACCCGGCGCAAGCGTAATCTGCTCCGGGCCTGCGTTGGCCACTTCCAGGCATACGTAATCGCGCCAGCCCTCGCCGACATCGGCCATCCTGGCTGCCGCCTCGGCCCCTGGATTCCAGGCCACCAGCGTCTGGCTGCCTTCGCTGCGGATCTCGATCCGCCGCTGCAGTACGGGATCATGCAGCACGTAATGGCCGCCGGCACCGGAATAGATGCGATCGCTGCGACCGGGATCACGCGGATCGCGCAATGACCATGGTCCCTGTTGCAGGCGCAGCTGCGCATAGTCCTCGTACTTGTCCAGGTACTGCAGGCCATCAAGGCCCTCGACCTCGACCCGCTTGGCATCGCCCACCCGGAAATAGCTGTGCAGGGCCTGGGTGAAGGTCACCGGCGAGGTTCCGGTGTTCTCGGTGACCAGCTGCTGGCGCAGCTGGCGGCCGATGCGCAACTGCATCTGCAGGCGCAGGCCGGGATCGGCGCTGGGCGCAGGCGCCAACTGCAGCTCGACCTCGCCATCATCGCTCTGGCTGGCCTGCAGAAGCTCCCAGCGCGCGGTACGTACCAGGCCATGCGCCGGTACATCGGCACTCTGGCCCTGGCGACCGAACCACGGCCAGCACACCGGGACGCCACCGCGGATGGGCGTAGGCAGCTCGGCGCGCGTGGGCGAAAGCCACAGCAGATCGGGCTGCCCATCGGGAATGAACGACAGCAGCTGGCCACCAAACACACTCACGACCGCCGTGGCGTTGGCGGTTCGCACCTGCCAGGCCTCCAGGCCGTGATACAGGCCGGTGCTGATGTCCGGATTCGACTGCATGCGATGACGCTCCTTGAAGACCGCGGCGATGATGTCGCGGTCAACGTGCCGCCGGCAAGGCCTTCTGCCCAGCGGGTGCGATGGCGGCCGCCTCTTCCTGCAGCGTGCGCAGGATGCGCTGGCCGGCGCGGCCGTCCACCTCGCTCCAGCCCAGGCGCTGCTGCTCGGTCTGGATCGCGCGACGCGTGGCGGTACCGATCATGCCGTCGGCGGCACCAATGTCGTGACCACGGGCCAGCAGCAGGGTCTGCAGCTGGCGGCGCTCATCGCGGCCCAGGCCCGGGTCATCGGTCGGCCAGGCGGTGGCCAACCCGTTGCCGCCACGCAGCTGGTCGGCCAGCGTCGCGATCGCCAGCGCATAGCTTTCGGCGGCGTTGTAGCTGTAGATCGCGTCGTAGTTGCGGAACACCAGCAATGCCGGGCCCTTGTTGCCGGCCGGCAGCAGCAGGGCGGCGCGCGCATCCGCCGGCAGGTTGGCCGGAGCCAACGCGCTGCCATCCAGCGCGGTCACGCCCTGCGCACGCCAGTCGGCCAAGGCGCGACGCTGGGTGCGCCCGGCCTGGCTGGCGTTGAAGCCCGCAGGAACGCGGACTTCCATGCCCCACGGCTCTCCGCTGCGCCAGCCGGCGCGCTTGAGGTAGTTGGCAGTGGACGCCAGCGCATCGGGAATGCTGCCGACCAGATCACGGCGGCCATCGCCATCACCGTCCACGGCGATGCGTGCATAGGTGCTGGGCATGAACTGCGTATGCCCGAAGGCACCGGCCCAGGAACCGGTGAGCCCCTGTGCCTGCAGGTCCCCGCGGTCGATCAGCTTGAGCAGCGCCAGCAGTTCACCACGGAAGAAGGGTTGGCGACGGCCGGCACAGGACAGCGTGGCCAGTGACTGCAGCAATGGGCGCTTGCCGAACACGCGGCCGTAGTCGCTCTCCACGCCCCAGACCGCGACGATGGTGGCCGGATCGACGCCGTACTGCACCGACACCCGATCGAGCAGGTCGCGGTGCTGCTGCAGCATGGCACGACCATCGGCCACGCGCTGGCGATCGACCAGCGCGGCCAGGTAGTCCCAGATCGGCGTGGTGAATTCCGGCTGCGCATCGAGCAGGCCGAGCACGCTGGGGTCCGGGATGAGCCCGGCGGTGATCTCATTGAAGCGGTCGGCGCTGATGCCCTGGCTGGCGGCCGTGGCCTGCAGGCCCGACAGGCAGCGGCTGAAGGCCGGATCGACGCTGGCATCCGGTGCTGCAGGCAGCGCGGGGGGCGAGGCGAGAGCGGCCGCCAGGCCGAGCGTGGTCAGAATGGGCATGGCGTCCTCCGTGTTGCCGTTGCACGGCCATCTTAGGGGTAGCGGTGCTGCTGAACCTGAAGGGGTACCGGCTGGCCGTCCACCCTAGATGGCACGCAGCAGGCGCAGGCCGTAGGCGGGACTGTCGGCATTCCAGCGCTGCGTGACCTGCAGTCCCGCCTCCTGCAGCAGCGCCTCGAAGCTGTCGTCGGTGTACTTGTGGCTGTACTCCACGCGAATCGGTTCGTCGGCGGCAAAGTGAAAGGTGCGACTGTCCAGATGCACATCCTGCGGCCCGCGGCTGACCAGATCGGTTTCGATGCGCAGCCGCGCAGTGCTGTAGCGGGCACGGTGGCGGAAGCCGTCGAGGTCGAAGTCGCTGCCGATCTCGCGGTTGAGCCGGGCCAGCAGGTTGAGGGTGAATGCGGCGGTGACGCCCTGCGCGTCGTTGTAGGCCGCTTCGATCAGTGCCGGGTCCTTGTGCAGATCGATGCCGACCAGGGCCAGGCCGTCGCGGCCCATCGTCTGGCGCATCGCCCGCAGCAGTGCGACCGCGTCTTCGCCTTCAAAGTTGCCCAGCGTGGAACCGGGAAAGAACAGCAGCCGTCGCGCGGGTTCGCGTTCGGGCATGGGCACGGCGACGGGGCGGGTGAAGTCGGCACAGACCGGCAGCATCTCCACCTGGGGCAGTGCCGGTGCCAGATGGTCGATGCTGGACAGCAGCGCGGCACGCGAGATTTCAATGGGCGTGTAGGCCACCGGGTCGCGCAGGGCGGCCAGCAGCAGCGCGGTCTTGCGTCCGCTGCCGCTGCCCAGCTCCACCACGTGCAGGCGCGGGCCAACGGTGCGGGCGATATCCGGCAGCACACGCGCCAGCAGGGCCAGCTCCGTGCGCGTGGGGTAGTACTCGGGGGTCTGCGTGATCTGCTCGAACAGGCGCGAGCCGCGCGCATCGTAGAAATACTTGGACGGCAGCTGGCGCGGCGTGCGCGACAACCCGGCCACCACGTCAGCCAGGATCTGCTGGCGCCCGGGGGTGAGATCGGTCAATGCGTGCAGCGCGTCCTGCACCGTACTCATGCGGGGTCCCTGGCCAGGCGCAGCCCGGAGAACTGCCAGCGCGCCGGGGGCATGAAGAAGTTGCGGTAGCTGGCGCGCACATGGCCGCGGGGCGTCACGCAGCTGCCACCGCGCAACACCCACTGCCCGCACATGAACTTGCCGTTGTATTCACCGAGGTTGCCGGCGAAAGGGCGGAAGCCCGGGTAGGCGCCATACGCGCTGTGGGTCCATTCCCATACATCGCCGAACAGCTGACGCAGTCCACTGCCCTGCGCTGCCTGCGGGTGCAGCCGATCGTCATCAGCGAAATGGCCCCGCAGCGGCCGCGACGCGGCAGCGGCTTCCCACTCGAACTCGCTGGGCAGGCGCGCACCCGCCCAGCGGGCGCAGGCATCGGCCTCATAGTAGCTGAGGTGGCAGACCGGCGCATGCGGGTCCAGCTCGCGCCAACCGCCCAGGGTGTACTCGCGCTGCAGGGTGTCATCCCAGTACAACGGATGCCGCCAGTCCTCGGCTTCACGCACTGCCCAGCCTTCACTGAGCCACCAGCGCGGCTCGCGGTAGCCGCCGGCATCGATGAAGGCACGGTACTCGGCATTGCTGACGGGGCGCTCGGCCAGTGCGTGCGCGGGGAGCAGCACGCGATGCGCTGGCGATTCGTTGTCGTAGGCGAAGGCGGTGTGCTGCGGCCAGGCTGCGGCGCCGATGGTGACGATGCGCTCGGGTGATTCGATCCAGCCCTGCGCACTGGCAGCGCTGGTGGCCGGCTGCAGGTCCTCGCGGTAGGCGGGCTGCAACGGGTTGCACCAGAATGCATGCTTGATGTCGGTGAGCAGCAGCTCCTGGTGCTGCTGTTCGTGCTGCAGGCCCAGCTGCAGGTGCTGCAGCGCCTGCTCATCAAGGTCGCCTGCCGCCAGCCGCGATTGCACCTGTGCATCGACCTGCTGGCGGTAGTCGCGCACCTGCTGCAGCGATGGCCGCGACAGCAGCCCACGCTGCGGCCGGGCGTGCGCCGGCCCGATGCTCTTGTAGTAGCTGTTGAACAGGTAATCCCAGGCCGGATCATGCGCCGATGCAGCAGCGAAGCCCGCCAGCACGAAGCGTTCGAAGAACCAGGTGGTGTGGGCCAGGTGCCATTTGCTCGGGCTGGCGTCGGCCATGCTCTGCAACATGGCGTCCTCGGCGCTGAGCGGCGAGGCCAGTTGCATGCTGCGCGCGCGCACGCGTGCGAACTGGTGGGCGAGATCGTGCTGCGGGGCAGCGACGGCGGCGGGTACGCTGTCCATGGGGTCAGCATCGGCGCTGGATGGTGAGTGCGATGTCATGGTTCGGCGTCACTTCGTTCACATGGATGAGCCTGCCGCATTCAAGAAGCCGCCCCGAACGCCGCTAACGGCAATGCTGCGGCCGCGTCGTCACCGCGCTGGAATTCCTGCTTGCCCCTGCATCCGCTCCGCCAGCCTGCGCACTACCTGTTCGTGCTGCCCGCCCTGCTGGTTGCCGTGGTGGTATGGACCGCATTGGATACCGCAGATGTGGCCAGCCCGGCGCAGCGCATCCTGCCCTGGCTGCTGGCCTGCCTCGGCGCCGGCCTTGCCCTGCTCTACCACCAGGTACGTTCGCTGTGCCTGCTGCTGGTGGTGGCAGTCATGTTCGCGCTGCTGCACCAGGATGTCGGCGGCTACCTGCGCAATGGCCATGTCGGCGCGCTGACACCGCTGCGCTTCCATGCCATCTCGGCGTGGCTGCCATTGCTGTTCGCCGGCCTGTCGTTGTGGCCGGAGCGTGGGCGGCGCAGACACGACCTGCTGTTGCGCTCCGTCGCCAGCGGTACGGCACTGCTGATCTTCCTGCTGCTGGCCACGCAGCAGCCGCGCGGCATGCACGATCTACTGTCGAACCGTCACTGGGCGTGGATCCCGGCCGACTGGAACGCACTGGCGCAGCTGCCGGCGCTGCTGTTCCTGCTGGCCACGGCGGCACTGGGCTGGCAGGCATGGCGGCATCCGCGGCCGCTGCACACGGCAATGCTGCTGGCCCTGCTGTGCCTGTGGTGGATGCTGCCACGGGTATTCCTGCAGCCGGTGCTGCTGCCGGCGCTGAGCAGCGCCGCCCTGTTGCTGATGCTGGGTGCGATGCTGCAGGAGTCGTTCCACATGGCCTTCCGCGATGAGCTGACCGGCCTGCCCGGGCGCCGCGCATTCAACGAGACCCTGCAGCGGGCACGCGGCACCTACAGCATCGCGATGGTGGACGTGGACCACTTCAAATCGTTCAACGACACCCACGGCCACGACACCGGCGACGACGTGCTGCGCCTGGTGGCCTCGCGGCTGGCGCGGGTGGGAGATGGTGGCCGTGCGTTCCGCTATGGCGGCGAGGAGTTCGCGGTGGTGTTCCTGGACCGCCCGGCAATGGCCTGCATCGATACCGTGGAAGCCTTGCGGCAGAGCATCGAGGACACCCGCATGCAGCTGCGTGACCGCAGCACCCGCAGCCGCGACGATGACGCCGGGCGCCAGCAGCGCGGGCGCGGCGGCAGCGGACAGGTAGTGCAGGTGACGGTGAGCATCGGTCTGGCCGACACCCGCGTCGGTCCGCGGCCGGCGGCCGTGGTCAAGGCCGCCGACCAGGCGCTGTATGTCGCCAAGGACGGCGGCCGCAACCAGGTGCGCGCGCATGCCGGCCAGGACGTGCTGGCAGTGCGCGGTGGCTGATGCTCAGACCGCGTCGAGGTAGTACCAGCGGCCGTCGATGCGCAGAAAGCGGCTGTGCTCGGTCATCTTCACCGCGCTGCCGCCGCCCACCCGGTAGCGCGCGGTGAACCGGACCTCGGCGCTGTCGGCGCCGGTGACGGTGTGCTCGTGCACGGTCAGGCCCAGCCAATGCGTACGCTGGCCGGGCGCATCATCCAGCGACAGCTCGGCCGGACGTGTATCCAGGTGCCAGCTCTGGCGCAGGTAGTCGGCCAGGCCCCGCACATAGGCGCTGTAGCGCGAACGCATCAGGCGCTCGGCATCCGGCGCGGCTTCACCGGCGTGGAAGCGGCCGCAGCAGGCGGCATAGTCGGCGGGTAGGCCACAGGGGCAGGGATCAGCGGGTTTTCGGCTCATATCGGCATTGTCGCCGGGTTGCACGGATTGATCCACGCACGGCACGGGTCGCCGGGTACAGGACAGGCGTATGCTGTCGCGCCCCCACCTTGATTGATCTCCGTGCTGGAACTGGTTCCCCCCGAGTTGTGGTGGCTGGTGGTGATCGCCTTCATCGCCGGTCTTGTGGATGCCGCCGTGGGTGGCGGTGGCCTGGTGCAGCTGCCGGGACTGTTCACCGTGTTGCCGCAGCAGACGCCAGCGATGCTGTTTGGTACCAACAAGTTCAGTTCGATGTTCGGTACCGGTGCGGCCGCCTGGCGCTATGCGCGCAACGTACGCTTCCCGTGGAAACCGGTACTGTTCGCGGCCGGCACGGCCTTCATCTTCTCCTTCGCCGGGGCCACTGCAGTAAGCCTGCTGCCCAAGGACGCGGTGCGCCCGCTGGTGCTGGTGCTGCTGATCGCGATGCTGGCCTACACACTGTGGAAGAAGGACTTCGGCGCGCTGCACCGTCCGCAGGAGATCGGTCGCCGCGAGCTGGTGATCGCGCTGGCGATCGGTGCGGCAATCGGTTTCTACGACGGCTTCTTCGGGCCGGGCACCGGCAGCTTCCTGATCTTCCTGTTCGTGCGCTTCTTCGGGCTGGATTTCCTTCGCGCGTCAGCGGCGTCGAAGGTGGTGAACCTGGCCACCAATGTGGCGGCGATCTCGTTCTTCGTGCCGACCGGCAACATCCTGTGGCTGTTTGCGCTGCCGATGGCGGCGGCCAACATCATCGGTTCGGTGGTGGGCACGCGGTTGGCGCTGAAGGGCGGTACGCCGTTCATCCGCAAGCTGTTCGTGGGGCTGGTGGTGGTGCTGATCGCGCGGATGGCGTGGGATACGTTGCGCGGTGCGTGAATGAGCGTTGCCGGCCAGCGGCCGGCACTACCGGGTCATGAACCCCGCCCATGGGTAGTGCCGGCCGCTGGCCGGCATTCCCATTCAATCGGCCAGGTCAGGCCTCGGCTTCTTCCGGTTCGTTGGCCTGCTGGCGGCTACGCTCGGGCAGCTTCAGGCGCTTGCCTTCTTCGTCGTACTCGATCAGCAGCACGCCGGAGTCGTGGCGGCCGCTGATTTCGACGAAGCAGGCGCCGCCGATGAACGGTTCCAGCGTCATCACCGACTTCAGCGGGGTGGCAACCACCATCTGGAAGCCGAAGTTGTCGAAGATGTTCATCGCCAGTGCGGTGAACTCGTTGTCGGCCTTGTCGAAGGCTTCGTCGAGCACAACCGCGGCGTAGCTGGGCAGCTGGCTGTCGGCACCGCCGAGCTGGTAGCGCAGCGCGGCCGCCAGGCAGGTGGTGGCCAGCTTCTGGCGCTGGCCGCCGGACTTGCCGGCGCCGCTGCGGTAGATCTCGACCTGCTGGCGCGTTTCCGCATCCAGCTCGACGCCGATGAACTCCACGTGCATGCGCACGTCCAGCACCAGCTCGCGCCAGCGCTTGTCCTCGCCTTCCTGCGAGCCCAGGCGGTTGACCAGCTGGCGCAGCACGGTGAACTGCGATTCGGCCAGCTCGCGCTGCTCGGTCTGCTGCTGCGACAGCACTTCGCGCAGCTGCAGGTGGAACTCGCCGACTTCCGGCAGGCGGCGGTCGTTCAGTTCGATGGTCAGCAACGTACCGCGGTTGAACGGCACCTGTTCCAGGCTGGCGTTCACTTCATCCAGGCGCTGGCCGATCGACTTGCGGGCCTCGGCGCTGTGGCGCTGCAGGGCCAGCAGGTTGTTCTTGCTCTGGTTCTGCAGCAGATCGAAGAAGCGCTCTTCATGCTGCGGCAGGCCATCGCGCTCCAGGCGTTCGAGGCGTGCGAGGAAGTCCTCGGCCGAGGCCACCGACACGGTGAAGTCGCCCGATTCCTCCGGCCATTGCTGGATGAAGCGACGGAAGCAGCCGATCAGCTGGTTCTCGATGCGGTTGAGGTCCTGCTGCGAGGACGACAGCTGCTCGTTCAGCGCGTTGCTGACCTGGCGCATGTGCGCTTCCAGCGTTTCCAGGCTGAGCGGGCCCTGCTCCTGCAGGCGCTCGGAAAGACCGGCTTCCTGCTCCTGGGCCAGGCTCGGCAGCACCAGCGCACGGCTCTGCTGGCGTGCGCGGTCCAGGCGATCGCGCTCCTTGACCAGCTGGCCACGCTCGACGCGGACGTCTTCATAGGTGCGGCGGGACTGCTCGATGTCGGCGCGCACGGCGTCGATCTGCTTGGCCAGCTTGGCGAGATCGGCATTGCCTTCGCGCAGGTCGCGCAGGGTGGCCTCGATATCGGTCAGGCGCTGCTGCGGGGCGGCGATGTCGATCTCGTTCCAGCTGATGCTGACCAGCTCATGGCAGGCCAGGCGGCGTTCGTTGTCGCGATCACGCTGGCCGCGCAGGCGCGCGATGTCGGTCTCGCAGCTGGCGATGCGCTTGGCCAGTTCCTGTGCTTCGCGCTCGAAGGCGCCCACCTTGTCGTGGTTGTTGAAGCCGAGGATCCAGCGACGGCGGTCGCCCACCGCACTGCGGTCGTCCTTCTCGAAGCGGTCGCCCGGATGCTTGACCTGGCCTTCGCGGGTGATGCCGCGGTCGACGTTGCGCAGCTGCTTGGCATCCACGCACTCGTAATCGAAGCGCTTGCCGAGCTCACGGCGCAGCCAGCTTTCGAACACATGCTCGCGTAGCTCCAGCTTGTGCAGCAGCGACTTCGCCGACGGCTCGCGCGCGAACGCATCGTCGTTGCGGCGCACGCGGTAGTAGGTGAAGCGCATGCCCAGGTGGGTACGGTTCACCCACTCGGCGACGTCGTTGTAATGCTTGTCATCGACCAGCAGTGACAGCGCGAAGCCACCCAGCACACGCTCGATGGCGCCCTGCCAGCCCTGCTCTTCCGAGCGGACCTGGATCAGCTCGCCGACGAACGGCAGCGCCGCTTCGGCGATGCCGGCTTCCTCGGCCAGGCGCGCGCGCAGCTTCTGCATCGGCGCCGGGATGTTGGAGGGGGTGCGCTGCATCGCTTCGAGTTCGCTGCGCACTTCACCGAAGCGGCGCTCGTCATCGCGCTTGCCGCCGAGGCGGTCGCTGATCGCATCGTCCAGTGCCGCCGAGGCGCGCTGGCGGTCCTGCAGTTCGTTCTGCGCACGCTCGACCAGTTCGGCGAAGCCATGGGCATCGTCGGGCAGTTCGGCCTGCAGCTGCTGTGCGGCTTCCTGGGCCTGGTCACGCTTGGCCTTGCGGCGGTCGCGCTCGGCTTCGGCGCGGCCCTGCTCGCGTTCCAGTTCCTCGATGCGCTCACCGCCCTGCTGGCGGCGCTGCAGTTCCAGTTCGGCCAGGCGCTCGGTGTGGTTGTCCAGTGCGGCGCGGCGCTGGGCTTCTTCGCCAAGCAGGCCACGGTCACGCACATCCATCTCGCGCAGGCGCGCTTCGATCAGCGCCTGGCGGCGGCTTTCGCGGAAGCTGTCGACGCCGAGCTTCAGCGCTTCGTCGTCGCCTCGCTGGCGGTGCATTTCCTTCAGGTCGTTGTAGTAGGCGCGTGCCGGCAACAGGGTTTCCACCTGGCGGCGGGCGGTGACCACGGCCTGGTGCGCACCATCGAGCTCGGCGAAGTCGCTGACCAGGCGCTCGGCGGCGTCGAAGGTCTTCGGCGTGTCGAGCATGAAGTCGCGCAGGAAGACGTTGAGGTCGCCCAGGTTCTTCGCCGACTGCGTCTTGTGCAGCAGGCGCAGCGCCATCTCGTTGTCGATGCCGAGCAGGTCGCGGAAGCGCTCGGCGTAACCGGAGAAAGCGTCGAAGTGGTGCAGGTCGGACAGCTTCTGCTTGAGCTTGCGCAGGTCCAGGTCGAAGCCGCCGAGATCCTTGGCGATGTCGAACGGACGCTCGGCGATCATGTAGTGCTTGCGCACGTCACCGGCCGAGGTGCCGTTGCCGGAGATCCACAGCAGGCGCACCAGGCTGACCACGCGGCCATCGCCGGCGCGGTACTCCAGCACCAGTGCGGTCCAGGTCGCGCCCTTGCGCAGGTACTGGGTGGCGATTTCGCCGGTGCCGCTGTCCTGCTGGTCGGCCCATGCGCCACGCACGTAGGACACCAGGTTGCGGTCGCGGCCACTGCGCTCGGCTTCACGCGCGGCGGCGTTGAAGTCGACGATGGCCGGCGGCGTCAGCAGCGCGGACATGGCATCGAGCAGGGTCGACTTGCCCGAGCCGGAACGGCCGACGAACAGGAAGCCGCGCTCGGCGATCGGGACTTCGGTCAGGCCGTTGAAGGTGCCCCAGTTGTGCACCTGCAGGCGGCGCATGCGGAACTGCTGCAGGCGCGGGTCCGGCAGGCCTTCGTTGAACAGGGCGGGAGTGTGCTTGGAGATAGCCATGCGATGGTCGGGTCTCTCAGGCCTCGGCGGCCGGGGTTTCGCGCAGCTGGCGGTAGACCGCCGAAAGCTGGGACACGTCTTCGGCGGAGAACAGCAGCTTCAGCGCCGGCGAGACTTCGTGGCGGTCTTCCTGGCCGCTGAGGCGGGTCAGGATGTGGTTGTCCTTCATCTTCTGCACCGCCGAAGCGACGCGGCGGTTGAAGCCGGCGCGGTCGGTGGACAGGTTCTTTTCGTAGATGGCCAGCGCTTCGGCCATCTCGGCGTCGGCGACCACCGCGCGGTTGCCGCGCGCATCGGCCTCGGCCAGCTGCTGGCGCAGGTACAGCAGCAGCACCGAGTCGATGAAGGTCAGCGGCGAGGTGCGCAGCAGCACCGGCGCATCCACGTCTTCGGTATCGGCCTGGCGGGTGAAGGCCACGCCGCTGTCACGGTCGAGCACCAGTTCCAGGAACAGGTCCGCCAGTGACGAGCGGATGGCCGCCTCGCTGCGGATCAGTGCCGGCCACAGCTTGGCGTGGCGCAGCTGGTCGATGCTGGGGCCGATCAGCAGCTGGCACAGCGCGCGACGCGCGTCCAGCGGCAGGCGACCGGTGTCGCCGAGGTAGTACACGTCGTTGCCACGGCGGGGCTGCGCCACGGTCGCCACCGGTTCGGCTTCGTAGGCGTCTTCCGCCACGTCGGCCTGCGCTGCGTCGATGGGATCTTCATGCCAGCTCATGGCGTCTCTCCTGGGTGAACCAAACCAGCGGGATGCGGGCGCGACGGATCTGGCCGTCGCCACCACGCCATTCAGCAAGCTCCTGCTCGCCGGCGATCACGTTGCCGAAGCGCGTGCCCAGCGACAGGTAACCGATGACGCTGCCAAGACCCTGCGGCGCCTCGCGCTGCGACAGGGCCTGGGCGATGCTGAGCCGCGGCTGTGCATCGAGCAGGTCGTGCAGGTCGCGGCGCAGGGTGCGGAAGTCGATTTCGGACGAAGCGACCAGATCGCCTACGCTTTCCAGGCTGATCGCGGCCGCATCGTTGTACTCGACGTTGCCATCGACCTGGGCGCTGCGCGGATCGTGCAGCCTCCACTGCGACCATGAGCGCAGGCGGCTGGTGGTCAGCTGCAGGTCACGGCCGATGCCACGTTGCGCGGGGAACTCGTCGCGCAGGGCCAGCGCTTCGGACTGTGCCTGCTTCAGCAGCTGGTTGAGGCGGCGCTGCTCCAGATAGCCACGGCTCTGCACGAAACCGCGCAGGCTGCGCGCGAAGTTCTGCAGCACATCGTGTACCTGGCCACCGCGCTCGAGCATGGTGCTGGTGAAGCCGCGCAGGAAGTTGCGCTCGTTGCGGTCCAGGCGGCGGGCAAAGCCACGCGCCAGCACCGCTTCCAGCGCGGCATCGAGCTGGGCGCTCTGCTCGGCGTCGTTGAGCAGCCGCCAGAAGGCCTGGAAGCTGCGCCCGGCATCGCTCTCGCCGATCACGTCGACGCCTTCGAACAGCTGCGACAGCACGTCGCCACGCTCGCCCTCGTCGTCGATGATGCGTTCGCGGAAATCGCGGTTGAGCTGCTCGAAGTCGTCGCGCACGCGGCGGAAGTCCTCGGTCAGCTCGTCGGCCAGGCCGATGATCTGGCGCGCACGTTCCAGCGCGCGCTTGCCATCCAGCGCGATCACGCGGCCGGCACCGACGCGGGCGATCTCGGCGTCGATGCGGTCACGCTCGTCGCGCAGTGCCGACAGGCGTGCGTCCGGATCGGACTCGGTCTGCGCGGCCAGCTGCGAGAGCTGTTCGATGACCAGCGCCAGGCGGCTTTCGGTGGCGGCCACGCGGGCCTGCTCGAGGCCATCGGCGAAGCGGATCGCCTGCAGTGCCGCGGTCGAGAGTTCGTACTGCTCCTGGTCGGCACCTTCGGGCAGGCGACGTTCGAGCCAACCCTGGGCCAGCCAGTGCGCGATATAGGCCTGCGCGGTACGCGGCAGGTCGCGCGACAGTTCGTCGCCGTTGAGCTGGTCCAGCGCGCGTTGCAGGCGCTCGTTGAGCACCGACGACGACAGCGTGCGCTCGCCGTCCATCAGCAGGCCCTGCAGCAGGCCGATGATTTCCGGAGCGTGGTCGGCGGCGAGCAGCTTCCACTGGGGCTGTTCGCGCAGATGGCGGTAACGGGAGATGCGTTCGCGGTGCTTCATGCAGCGAAAGGAGTCATGAGGGCTGGCGGGGACGAGCAGCCGCGCACGGCGGCCGTGCAGGCAGCCGTGGGCATGCCGGCCACCAGGGGCCGGCGGGATGCGGGCAAGCGGCTCAGCGCTTGCCGCCCACTTCGATGAAGCGCAGGAACTCGGCGCGGGTACGCGCGTCGTCGCGGAAGCTGCCCAGCATCTTGGAGGTGACCATGCTGACGCCGCGCTTGTGGATGCCGCGGGTGGTCATGCATTCGTGGGCGCCTTCGACGACCACGCCGACACCGATCGGCTGCAGCACATCCTGGATGCACTGGGCGATCTGCGCGGTCATCTTCTCCTGCACCTGGAAACGGCGGGCGTAGGCTTCGACGACACGGGCCAGCTTGCTGATGCCCACCACCTTGCCGGCCGGCAGGTAGCCGACGTGCACGCGGCCGATGATCGGCGCCATGTGGTGTTCGCAGTGGCTTTCGTACTCGATGTCGCGCAGGACGATCAGTTCGTCGTAGCCGGCCACTTCCTCGAAGGTCCGCTCCATGTAGGCGCGCGGGTCGTCGCGGTAACCGCTGAACCAGTCGCCATAGGCTTCGGCGACGCGGCGGGGGGTATCCAGCAGGCCTTCACGGGACGGGTCCTCACCGGCCCAGCGCAGCAGGGTGCGCACGGCATCCTCGGCCTGGTCCTGGGTCACGTCGCCCTGCGGGGCGGCCTTTTCGTTGTTCTTGCTCATTGCGTACAGCGTCCCGAACGGGGGGCGAGCATCGTACCCGACCGGGGGGTGGGTCGTCCTGTTAGGACGGTTCATCGGGGGGTTCTTGCGGCGCCTCGTTGCTGCTGAGCGAGAGGGGGAAGGGGCAGGCCGGGCAGGACACGCCGCAAGTACGTCCCTGTAGGCTCGGCCACGGCATCCATGCCGTGGACGGTCCTGCCCGGCCTGCCCCTCCCCCTCTCCGACAAATTCCTGCGGGCGCGGCCGGACCGCCCGAAAGCGGGGTCAAAAGCGGGGGTTCATGGCTTCGGAAGCAGCGCGCCGCTGCTGTGGTGTCTTCTGCTTTGGTGGGTGCGGACCTTGGTCCGCACTGCATCTGCTTTTGCCTTTAAAGAGCCAACCCACCGCGCTCGCGGGGTGATGGGAGGGCAGCCGGGGCCGGACGGTGCAGGACACCCCGTGAACCCATCTGAGGGCTCGGCCGCTGGCGCTTATACACATCTTACCTGCCCGCGGCGCTTACGCGTGTGGAGCGCTGGCTGTGCCTCGTGTTAAAAAAAAAAAAAAAAAAAAAAAAAACAAAAAAAAACAA
>NZ_RXLZ01000083.1 GCF_003970865.1 Stenotrophomonas maltophilia
CGACCGTCTGTTCGTCATTTTTTTTTACCACCGCAGAAACCGGCTTAGGGGTTGGGCCCCCTCCGCCGGGGACGGGTGTGGGTAAAAGGGACCGCCCCAGCACCCCCCCGGCCCCGGAACCGGTCGCCGCCACCCCCTCGGCGGTGGCCGCCCTCGCCCGCGCTGCGGTCGGCGCCACCGGCCGCACCCTGGACAGCGCCGACGAGATCGTGCCGACCCGCGGCAGCACCGGCTTCGCCGCCACCCTGGCGCGTGCCGCCGTCAACGAACCGGCGCTGCCGGAACAGATCTTCGCTCCGTTTGCCGAGGCCCCCGTTGCACCGGCACCTGCCAACGCCGTGCCGGCCAACCGCGCCCACTTCCAGATCGATCCGCCGCAGGCTGCGGATCACGAAAGCCCGGCCCCGACGGTGCAGCCGCCGCCGCTGCCGACCGCTGCTGTGGCCGCCGCCCAGCCGGGAATCGCCGCCAGCGAACCGGCACCGGCTGAAGCCAGTGACGAAACCGGCCCGACCCCCATGCTGACCCCGGCACCCACACTGACCGTGGTCGCCCAGGACGACGCCGAGATCCGCCAGCTGCGCCAGGAAGTGGCGGGCATGCGCCATGTGATCGAGCGCGAAATGAACCGCTTCACCGACGAGCGCCTGCGCGGTTGCCCGGTGCGCGCCACTGCGCTGGACCTGATGGACGAGTACGGCTTCGACGCCGGCCTGGCCCGCGACGTGGCCATGCAGATCCCGCTGGAGACCGAGGCCCACCGCGGCCGCGGCCTGATGCTGGGGCTGATTTCGCGCAAGCTGCCGATCGCCCCGGTCGACCCGCTGGAAGAAGGCGGCGTGATCGCCCTCGTGGGCCCGACCGGCGCCGGCAAGACCACCACCATCGCCAAGCTGGCCTCGCGCTTCGCCGAGAAGCACGCGCCGCGTGACGTCGCCCTGGTCACCACCGACACCACCCGCATCGGTGCCCGCGAGCAGCTGTACGGCTACGGCCGCCAGCTCGGCATCGCGGTGCACGAGGCCAACAGCGGCACCGACCTGGACCATCTGCTGGAACGCCTGAAGGACTACAAGCTGGTACTGATCGACACCGCCGGCCTGGGCCCGCGCGACCGCGCACTGGCCGCCCAGCTGCAGTGGCTGCGTGCTGCCCGCCAGGTGCGCACCCTGCTGGTGCTGCCGGCCAACACCAGCTTCGGCGACATGGACGAGGTGGTCCGCCGCTTCGGCGCCGCCAACCTGCAGGGCCTGGTACTGAGCAAGCTGGACGAGACCGGCCGCTTCGGCAACGCCCTGTCGGTGGCCGTGGACCACGCCCTGCCGATCACCTGGGTGACCGATGGCCAGGACGTTCCGGAGGACCTGCACCGGGCCAGTGCAGCCAATCTCGTACTTCGCCTTGAAGATTTGCGCCGCGCGGCCGATATGCCCTGCAACCCGGAGTTGAACCATGCCGTCGCGTGAGTACGCCAAGCTGACCAAGACCTTCCCGCTGTCGGCCACCCGCAGCGAGCCGCTCGGCCCTGTGCGCACCATTGCCGTCACTGGCGGCAAGGGCGGCGTGGGCAAGACCAACGTTTCGGCCAACCTGGCCGTGGCGCTGGCAGGCATGGGCAAGCGCACGCTGCTACTGGACGCCGACCTCGGCCTGGCCAACATCGACGTGATCCTGGGCCTGAACCCCACCTTTACGCTGGCCGACCTGGTCGCCGGCCGCTGCACGCTGGATGACGTCATCGTCGAAGGCCCGAACGGCGTGCTGGTGGTCCCGGCCGCGTCCGGCCGCCGCCACATGGCCGAGCTGGCCCCGGCTGAGCACGTTGGCCTGGTCAACGTGTTCTCCGAGCTGGAGCGCGAGCTGGACATCATGGTGGTGGACACTGCCGCGGGCATCACCGATGGCGTGCTGACCTTCTGCCAGGCCGCACAGGACACCGTGGTGGTGGTCTGTGACGAGCCGGCCTCGATCACCGACGCCTACGCACTGATCAAGGTGCTGTCGCGCGAGCGCGGCGTGGACCGCATCCAGGTGGTGGCCAACATGGTGCGCGACCCGAACGAGGGCCGCGTGCTGTACGAAAAGCTGACCCGCGTCTGCGAGAAGTTCCTTGCCGATGTCTCGCTGAACTACCTCGGCTGCGTGCCGCAGGACGATTGGCTGCGCCTGTCGGTGCAGCGCCAGCAGCCGGTAGTGAAGGCCTACCCGTCCAGCCCGGCGGCGCTGGCGATCACCGAGATCGCGCGCCGTACCGCGCGCTGGCAGGCGCCGACCGAACCGCGTGGCGGCGTCGAGTTCTTCCTCGAACGCATCCTCAAGCAGCGTGGGGTGACGGCATGAAAGGCGCAGCCCAGTACAGGGAAGTGCAGCGCTCGGCGGCGAACGAAGTCATCGCCCAGCATTCGGACCTGGTGCGGCGCATCGCCCACCACCTGGCCGCGCGCCTGCCGGCCAGCGTCGAGGTCGACGACCTGATCCAGGCCGGCATGATGGGCCTGATCGAAGCGTCGCGCAGCTATGACGCCGACCAGGGTGCTTCGTTCGAGACCTACGCCTCGATCCGCATCCGCGGTTCGATGATCGATGAGATCCGCCGTGGCGACTGGGTGCCGCGCTCGGTGCACCGCCGTGCACGTGATGCCGCCGCCACCATCCGCCGCCTGGAACAGAGCAGTGGCCGTGCCGCCAGCGCCACCGAAGTGGCCGCCGCAATGGAGATGCCGCTGCCCGAGTACCTGCGGCTGATGGAAGACGCTGCACGTGGCCAGGTGCTGAGCCTGGAATCGCGCATCGAGGACCAGGGCGAGCTGGACACCGTCGCCCAGGGTGGCCCGACCCCGCAGCAGGTGCTGGAGCGCGGCGAATTCGGTCGCGAGCTGGGCAAGGCCATCGGCCACCTGCCCGAGCGCGAACAACTGGTGCTCTCGCTGTACTACGAGCAGGAACTGAACCTCAAGGAAATCGGCGCGGTGCTCGGCGTGAGCGAGTCGCGGGTCTGCCAGATACACGGCCAGGCGGTACTGCGTCTGCGGGGCCGGCTGAAGCTGTTCGAGGCTGCCGATGCAGGCCTCGAAGAATGAACATCCCCGAGGCGGCTGCCCCCGGCCGTCCGGAATGAACAACAAAGGAATTCTGCTTTGAACAAGAACATGCGCATCCTGATCGTCGACGACTTCTCGACCATGCGTCGAATCGTCAAGAACCTGCTGGGCGATCTGGGCTTCACCAATACCGCCGAAGCCGAGGACGGGCATGCCGCGCTGTCGCTGCTGCAGAGCCAGCCGTTCGATTTCGTGGTCACCGACTGGAACATGCCAGTGATGACCGGCATCGAACTGCTCAAGGCAATCCGTGCCGATGCCAAGCTGAAGACCCTGCCGGTGCTGATGGTCACGGCAGAAGCCAAGCGCGAGCAGATCATCGAAGCCGCCCAGAGCGGCGTGAACGGCTACATCATCAAGCCGTTCACCGCGCAGACGCTGGAAGAGAAACTCGGCAAGATCTTCGAACGCCTGGCGGCCAGCGCCTGATGGATACCACGGTCGACAAGAGCGCCCTCGCCCTGCGCCTGCAGGAAGCCCTGGACGCACTCGAGTCCGGTGACGAGGCCGCCTGGCGGCAGCGCATCGACGGACTGGTCGCGCTGCGCACGCAGCCGATGATGAGCGGTCTTTCGCGGCTGGCCCGCGAACTGGGACAGGCGCTGGGTGAACTGCCGACCGTACCCAGCGAAGCCGGCGAACTGGACGATGCCTGCGCACGCCTGGACCACGTGGTGGCGATGACCGAACAGGCCACGCACCGCACCCTGGACCTGGCCGAGGAATGCCGCAGCCTGACCGAACAGCTGCGCGCCGAAGGCCTGCAGCCGGGCCAGGACGCGCAGCTCGAGCGCATCCGCCACAACCTGACCGAGATCGCCCTGACCCAGAGCTACCAGGACCTGACCGGGCAGATCATCCGTCGCGTGGTCGGCATCGTCCGCCGCGTGCACGAAGGCTTCGGCGCGCTCGGCCTGCCGCCGGAACAGCATCGCACCGACCCGGAACTGGCCGGGCCGGCACTGAAGGGACTGGACCGCCACGCGGTCTCGCAGAACGACGCCGACGACCTGTTGTCGGATCTGGGGCTGTAAGCATGAGCGCGGTATCCGACGACATCACTGCCGATTTCATCATCGAGGCACAGGAGATCCTGGATCGCCTCGGCGAACAGCTGGTGTCGCTGGAGCAGGCACCGCAGGACAGCGATCAGCTCAACGCGGTGTTCCGCGGCTATCACACGCTCAAGGGCGGCGCCGGCTTCCTCGGCGTCACCGCCATGGTCGAACTGTGCCATGCCGCTGAAGAAGCGCTGGGCGCCGCGCGTGCCGGCCAGGCGGTGCTGCAGGCCCACCACTTTGACGCGGCCCAGCAATCGCTGGACTACCTGCAGTCGATGCTGGATGCGGTTTCCTCCGGCACCGAGCCGGGCTATGCACCGCCGGACCTGATCGCCCAGTTCGACGTGCACGGCGGTGCCGTGGCGGCACCCGCCGCCGCCGCAGCACCTGCCGCGGGTGGCAGCGACCTGATCACCGACGACGAATTCGAGGCTCTGCTCGACCAGCTGCATGGTGGCAACGCGCCGACCGCGGTCGCGCCGGCGAAGAAGGCCGATGATGGACTGATCAGCGAAGACGAGTTCGAAGCCCTGCTCGACCAGCTGCACGGTGGCGCCGCACCGGGCACCAAGCCTGCCGCTGCCGCAGCGCCGGCGCCGGTTGCAGCCCCGCGACCGGTCGCCGCACCGGCACCGGTGGCAAAGCCGGCTGCCAAGCCGCTGGCCGAGGCCGAACACACGGTACGCGTGGACACCAAGCGCCTGGACGCGATCGTCAACCTGATCGGCGAACTGGTGCTGTCACGCAATCGGCTCAAGACCCTGCGTGCACGCCTGCGCGATGAAGAGCTGGACCGCGCCGTGTCCACCCTGGACATCGCCACGGCCCGCCTGCAGTCGGCGGTGATGCGTACCCGCATGCAGCCGGTGGGCAAGGTCTTCTCGCGCTTCCCCAAGGTTGCCCGAGACGTCGCCCGCTCGCTGAAGAAGGAAGTGGACCTGGAACTGATCGGCGCCGAGACCGAGCTCGACCGCAATCTGGTTGAAGCGCTGGCCGACCCGCTGGTGCACCTGGTCCGCAACGCCATCGACCATGGCGTGGAAATGCCCGACCTGCGCGAGGCGCAAGGCAAGCCGAGGATGGGCCACGTGCGGCTGTCGGCACAGCAGGAAGGCGACTACGTCAGCATCGAGGTGCAGGACGATGGCGCCGGCATCGACCCGGAAAAGCTGCGTGCCAAGGCGCGCGAGAAGGGCCTGATCGATCCCGAAGCGGCCGCCCGCCTGAGCAGCGAGGAATGCCTGCATCTGGTGTTCCTGCCGGGCTTCTCGACCAAGCAGCAGGTCACCGACATCTCCGGCCGCGGCGTCGGCATGGACGTGGTGCAGTCACGCATCCGCGAACTGAGCGGCCAGATCCAGATCCAGTCGGAGCTGGGCCGTGGCAGCCGCTTCCTGATCCGCGTGCCGCTGACCCTGGCGATCCTGCCGACCCTGCTGGTGCAGGCAGGTGAGGACGTCTACGCGTTGCCCCTGGCCCGCGTGATGGAAGTGCTGCACGCGCCGCGCACGTCGCTGGGCTGGTTCGATGGCCGTGCCGTGCTCGACCGCCGCTCGCACACCCTGCCGCTGGTCGATCTGCGCCAGTGGCTGGATGTGACGCCGGCCGCCTCGCCGCTGCTGACCATCGTAGTGCTGCAGGCCGGCGAAGCGCGCTTCGGGCTGGTCGTGGACCAGGTGCGCGGGCGAGAGGAAGTGGTCATCAAGCCGCTGCCGAAAGCCCTGCGCGGCCTGCGCGGTTATGCCGGTGCAACCTTGATCGGCGATGGTCGCATGGCCCTGATCCTGGACGTGGACGGGCTGCGATGACCCCCGCCGGGCCATGCCCGGCGACCCGAAAACTGTGACTACCGTCTGTACGCGATCTACCGGTGTCTCAAGTCCCATTCATACACGCCGATACCGGAACCATGGATAGACTCAGCCTCATTGGACTCTTTCTCGCCCTGGCCTCGCTGGTCGGTGGCAGCATCCTCAAGGGCGCCGGCCTGGCGTCGTTGTGGTCGCCTGCGGCGTTCGTGATCGTCATCGTCGGCACCGTCGCCGCGATCCTGCTGCATACCTCGCCGGCGGTGTTCAAGCATGCCTTCAAGATCGTGCGCTGGGTCGTGCGCCCGCCGCACAGTGATCGCCGCGAACTGATCCAGCAGATTGTCGAGTGGAGCAACATCGCCCGCCGCCAGGGCCTGCTGGGCCTGGAATCGCAGGTGGAAGCGCAGCAGGACCCATTCCTGCGCAAGGGCCTGCAGCTGCTGGTGGACGGCGTTGAACCCGAATCGATGCGGCACATGCTGGAAATCGAACTGGGCAGCCAGGAACACCAGGACCAGGCCGCCGCCAAGGTCTTCGAAGCAATGGGCATCTACGCCCCGACCCTCGGCATCATCGGCGCCGTGCTCGGCCTGATCGCGGTGATGAAGAACCTGGCCGACCCGAGCAAGCTCGGCCACGGCATCGCCGCTGCGTTCACCGCCACCATCTACGGCATCGCCTCGGCCAACCTGCTGTTCCTGCCGGTTGCCGCCAAGCTCAAGAGTGTGATCTCGCACAACACCCGCGACCGCGAAATGGTCATCGAAGGCCTGATCTCGATCGCCCAGGGCGAAAACCCGCGCAACATCGAAACCAACCTCTCCGGCTTCCTGCACTGACATGGCCCGCCGCAAGCACCACGAAGAGCACGCCAACCACGAAGCATGGGCGATTCCCTATGCCGACCTGATGACGCTGCTGCTCGCCTTCTTCGTGGTCATGTACGCGATTTCCTCGGTCAACGAGGGCAAGTACCGGATCATGGCCGACGCGCTGACCGATGCCTTCGGTGGCGCACCGCGCACCATCAATCCGGTGCAGGTGGGTAACAAACAGGTGCAGGGTGGCGGCTGGGACAGCCCCTCGGTGATCAAGTCCGGCACCAAGATCGGGCCCTCGGCGCCTGCGCCGTCGCACGACCCGACCCTGCTGCCATCGATGGCTTCGCAGATGCGCATGCCGGTGTCGGTGCACAACCAGGAGCAGATCGCGCGCGCCGAGCGCCAGCTCAACAGCATCGCCGACCGCCTCACTGCCGCACTGGCGCCGTTGATCGACCGCGGCATGATCAGCGTGCGCCGCACCGAGCTGTGGATCGAAGTCGAGATCAACAGCGACATCCTGTTCCCCACCGGCTCGGCGGCGCTGGACGTGCATGCGCGGCAGACCCTGGCCAGCCTGGCCGACGTGCTGCGTGACGTGCCAAACAGCGTGCGCGTGGAAGGCCACACCGACAACGTGCCGATTGCCACCGCCACCTTCCCGTCGAACTGGGAACTGTCGGCCGGGCGTGCGGCCAGCGTGGTGCACCTGTTCGCCGACCAGGGCGTGCAGCCGTCGCGGCTGGCGATGGTCGGCTACGGCCAGTTCCGCCCGCGCGAAGAGAACGACAGCGCGCAGGGTCGCAACCGCAACCGTCGGGTGATGGTCATCATCCTGGCCGACACCTCGCATTCGGTGGACCCGCTTGGCCAGCGCCTGAATGCAGCCACCGGTGCCACCCAAAGCACCGACACCGAACAAGCCGCGGCAACTCCGGCTACCGCCCCCACCTCCCCCATCGCACCGGTGAAGTTGCCGCCGGTGCCGGCTGGCAGTCGCGTCGGCGCCGCCGTTCCCCCGGCAATGAAGGAGTAAACCGATGCGCATCTGGGCAGTCGCCAACCAGAAGGGCGGAGTCGGCAAGACCACCACCACCCTCGCCCTCGGCCGCGGCCTGGCCGCGCTCGGCCATCGCGTGCTGCTGATCGACCTCGATCCGCATGCCTCGCTCAGCCGCGCCTTCGGCGTGCCGGTGGACCCGCCGCCGGCCGGCGTACTGGAACTGTTCGGCGCCCCGCCGGCCGATCTTTCCAGCCTGTGCCATGCCAGCAACATCCACGGCCTGGACTACGTCTGTGCACAGTCCGCGCTGGCCACACTGGAGCGCCGCAGCGCCAACCAGCCCGGCCTCGGCCTGGCCCTGCAGAACGCTCTGGCGCGCCACCAGGGCCAGCATGACTACATCCTGCTGGACTGCGCACCGACCCTCGGCCTGTTGATGATCAACGCACTGGCCGCAGCCGATCGCCTGATCATCCCCACCCAGGCCGAGCCGCTGGCGCTGCATGGCCTGGATGGCATGGTCCGCACCGGCGAGATGGTCGAGCGCTCGCGCCGCCGCCCGCTGCCGATCTCGATCCTGCCGACCCTGTTCGACCGCCGCACCCGCGCCGGCAACGAGTCGCTGCGCACCATGCAGGATCGTCACGGCACCCGCGTGTGGGAAGACGCCATTCCGATCGACACCCGCATCAGCAACGCCGCCGGCCTGACCCTGCCAAGCGTCGGCGAGGACTACCCGGGCCGCGGCCTGGCCGCCTATCGCCGCGCCCTGAACTGGATCCTCGGCGAGGATGCCCGCGCCCTGGAGCAGGCCGCATGAACAGCACCGGCGTACTGGACGACTATCTGGACGAACTGCTGGGCGAAGCGATCGCCGTGGCGCCACCGGTTGCACCGCCGCCGGCCAGCGACGAAGCGTGCCCGGTGATTGCAGCGGACACCGAACGCGAGCCGACCTGGGACGATCTGCCGGCCGAAGTGATCTACGAAACGGAGACTGTTGCTGCTGCCCCGGCAGAGGACGACGCAGCACTCGAAGCCGCCTTCGAGGCCGCCGCAATGCCGGTCGCCGCTCCCGAACGAGAACCGACCTGGGATGACCTGCCTGACGAGGTGATCCACGAGACGCCCCCTGCTCCGGCCGCCGTCCAGGCAGGTCCGGAACCCACCTGGGACGATCTGCCGGACGAAGTGATCTACGAGACCGATCCGGCCGACAGCCATCGCCTCGCCCACACCGACAGCCCCGGCCTGCAGGCCGCGTTCGAGGCCGCAGCCGGCGGCGAGGACGTTCCTGCGCCACCACCGGCCGTAGTGGCAGCACCCGCTCCAGCGGCCCGCAACGATGCCGCGCCGCCGCCGCGCGTGGCCGTGGACGCGCCAGCAGGCAACCGTCCGAACAGCTGGCAGGAACTGCAGGCACAGGCACACCGGCCCGCCAGCAGTCCGCATCCGCAGAACCGACGCGCCGGCGAGCGCACCTCGCGCTGGCTGCGCCTGCGCTGCGGTACCCAGGCCTATGCACTGGAACTGCTGAAGGTGCAGGAAGTGGTGCTGCCGGTGCCGCTGCTGCCGTTGCGCGGCACCGCGCCGGCGATGCTCGGCATCATGAACCTGCGTGGCCAGGTGGTGCCGGTGATGGATCTCGGCCTGCACCTGGGCGCGGCGGCCGCCGAAGACGACTCACAGACCCGCATCGTGGTTCTGGAGGAAGACGGCGAGACCATTGGCCTGCGCGTGTCGGCGGTGGAAGATGTCGCCAACCTCACCGATTCGCAGATCGAACCGCCGGATACCGCGCGCATCTGCCAGATCTCCAACGACCTGTTCCGTGGCGTCGCCCGGGTCAGCCAGCGCCCGATGATCCTGCTGGATGCCACCCGGTTATTGAGCTGAGTCGGCGCTTTGCGCCGACGCGTTGCCTGTCGGGGACGCAAGGAGTTGATCCGTTGGATCAACACCTTACGTCCCCACTGCGCCGTCGCCATTAAAAAGGGGACGGAGGGGATTAAGTCGCATCCGCCTCCATCAGCAACGGCGCCTACGCAGTGGGGACGGCAGGTGCCGATGCGCAGCATTGGCATCTCCCGTCCCGAACAACACCGCATCGGCGCACCGCGTCGATTCCCCTAAAGAACCCCGCCGGGGTGCCGTTATGGATCACGGAACCGTTTGTCCGGAGCAACGATGAGCACTGTCGAACTGGGTGGGGATCTCGGCATCGAGAGCACTACCGAGCTCAAGAACCGCCTCGCCCCATTGGTGGCGCAGGCAGGCGAGCTGACCCTGGATGCAAGCCAGGTCGCCCGCATCCACACGGCCGCCATGCAGGTGCTGTGTGCGTTCGTGCAGGCCCGCCGCGAGGCAGGCCTGGGCACCGGCTTCCACGGTTGCACTGCAACCTTCCGTGACGCCGCGCGCCTGCTGGGCGTCACCCAGGCCCTGGGCCTGGACGTAACCCATGACAACCTGAAATCTGTGGAGAACGCTGCATGAGCGCACGTATCTTGGTGGTGGACGATTCGGCGTCGATGCGCCAGATGGTGTCCTTCGCCCTCACCTCGGCCGGTTTTGCCGTCGAAGAAGCTGAAGACGGCGCGGTCGCGCTCGGTCGCGCCAAGGGCCAGCGCTTCAATGCGGTGGTCACCGACGTCAACATGCCGAACATGGACGGCATCGCGCTGATCCGCGAACTGCGCCAGCTGCCGGACTACAAGTTCACCCCGCTGCTGATGCTGACCACCGAGTCGGCCGCCGACAAGAAGTCCGAAGGCAAGGCCGCCGGCGCTACCGGTTGGCTGGTCAAGCCATTCAATCCGGAACAGCTGGTCGCCACCGTGCAGAAAGTGCTGGGCTGATCGCCCCGCACCGCTCCCCCTCTTCGCTTCCGGACCACCACTGCCATGAGCATGGACCTGCAACGCTTCCACGCCACCTTCTTCGAGGAGAGCCGCGAAGGCCTCGACGCGATGGAGGCTGGCCTGCTGGCCCTGGAATCGGGGCAGCAGGACGCGGAGATCATCAATTCGGTGTTCCGCGCCGCCCACTCGATCAAGGGCGGCGCCGGCACCTTCGGCTTCGACGCGATCGCCGGCCTGACCCATGTGCTGGAGACGCTGCTCGATGAGCTGCGCGCCGGCAAGCGGGCACTGGAAGGCCACGCCGTCGACGCCATGCTGTCCTCGGTGGACGTGCTGCGCGCCCTGCTGCGCGAAGCCGAACACGGCCAGGCTGCCGATCCGGCTGCAGTCGCTGCGGTGAAGGCGCGGCTGGAAGCGGTTCTTTCCGGCCAGGCCGCAGCGAGTGCCCCGGCTGCCGCCGCAGCCAAGGTGGACGACACGCCGGAAGCCTGGCAGATCGGTTTCACTCCGGCACCGTCGCTGTTCATGAGCGGCAACGACCCGCTGCGCATCATCCGCGAACTGGAACATCTCGGTTCGCTGCAGGTCGCCGCGCGCATGGAACGCCTGCCGGGCTTCGCCCAGCTCGACCCGCTCGAGGCCCACCTGGCGTGGGACCTGGGCCTGGTCGGCAAGGTGCCGCGCAGCAAGATCGAAGACACTTTCGCCTGGGTGCTGGACGACTGCGAACTGGACATCCGTCCGGCCGCGCCGCCGAGCCTGGCCACCGAGGCAGCTGCTACACCCGCCCCTTCCACACCGGCCGCCGTTGTACCGGCGGCACCCACCGCCGCTGCCAGCAGCGGTGGCGGCCAGGAAGCCGAAACCTCGATCCGCGTCAGCGTCGACAAGGTCGATGCGCTGATCAACCTGGTCGGCGAACTGGTCATCACCCAGGCCATGCTCAAGCAGGTCTCGCACGCACTGGACCCGGTCCACGCCGAGAGCCTGTTCGCCGGCCTGGACCAGCTTGAACGCAACACGCGAGACCTGCAGGAAGCGGTGATCGGCGTGCGCATGCTGCCGGTCGATGCGGTGTTCCGCCGCTTCCCGCGCCTGGTCCGCGATCTGTCCAGCCGCCTTGGCAAGCAGGTCCGCCTGCGCACCGTCGGTGAAGGCACCGAACTGGACAAGGGCCTGATCGAAAAGATCGCCGATCCGCTGGTGCACCTGGTGCGCAACTCGATCGACCACGGCCTGGAAATGCCGGACGTGCGTCGCGGCGCGGGCAAGGACGAGACCGGCACGATCACCCTGGCGGCTTCGCACCAGGGCGGCCACATCGTCATCGAAGTCAGCGACGACGGTCGCGGCCTCGACCGCACCAAGATCCTGGCCAAGGCCCACGAACGCGGCCTGGTGGTGCCGGACAACCCGACCGATTCGCAAGTCTGGGACCTGATCTTCCAGCCTGGTTTCTCCACCGCCGATGCGGTCACCGACCTGTCCGGCCGTGGCGTCGGCATGGACGTGGTCCGCCGCAACATCCAGGCGCTGGGGGGCGAGGTGCAGATCGAAAGCAGCCTCGGCGCCGGCACCCGCACGCTGATCCGCCTGCCACTGACCCTGGCCATCCTCGATGGCATGACCGTGGCGGTGGCCGGTGAAACCCTGATCCTGCCGCTGGCTTATGTGCTTGAGGCCCTGCAGCCGCAGGCCGAGGACATCCGCAGCATGGCCGGCGAAGGCCGCGTGCTGCGCGTGCGCGGTGAGTACCTGCCGATCCTGTCGCTGAGCGAGTACTACGGCTACGGCGACCGCGCACCGGGCAGCGAATCGCTGGTGGTGGTGGTCGAAGGCGATGGCCAGAAGATCGCACTGGAAGTGGACGAGCTGGTCGGCCAGCAGCAGGTGGTGGTGAAGAACATCGAGAACAACTACCGCCGTATCGGCGGGGTGTCCGGTGCCACCATCCTTGGCGATGGCCGTGTGGCCCTGATCGTCGACATCGGCGGACTGGTGCGTTCGCTGCGGATGCCGCAGGCCGCCTGATCCACACTGCAGGCGTGTACTGGACCGCCGCCCTTCGGGGCGGCGGTTTTTGTTTGCGCGCGCCCTGCCAAGGGATCTGACCCCAAGCCACAGCGCCCTGCATTCCGTGAACTCCGTCAATGCGACGGTTTCGCGCGCAACTACGCCATGCAAGCGCAAGCCCCGCCACGGCGGCACTTTCGCGCCGTCATCCCTACGCAACCGAATGTGATCTGCGTCCATAAAGTCCATCCGAACTGCGCCGCTATTTCGCTTTGACGGCCGTCACCGAACCCCCACCGGGCACCACCGTTCGCTCTGCAACCACCCCCAGCCGACGCAACGACGCCGGCGCCCTGCCCACCTGGAGCACCCTGCATGAAGTGGTTCCACGATCTGCCCATCGCCCGCAAGCTGGCCGTGGGGTTCACCCTCACCACCCTGATGACCGTCGTACTGGGTGCCTTCGCCCTGGTCCGCCTGTCCGAGGCCAACGCGCAGCTGAGCGCGATGGCCTCCAACGATATTCCGTCCGTGCAGTACCTCGGCGAAGTGCGCTCGCAGCTGGGTGAATTCCGCACCTATGAGCTGGCCCAGCTGAGCATGCTGGACCAGCCCGAGAAGGTGGCCGACTACAACAAGCGCATGGACGACACCGCCGCCGTCGTGCGCGAACAGCTGGCCGCGTACGCCAAGCTGCCGGCCGGCGCCAAGGAGCGCGAGCTCTACCGCGCCGTGCAGGTCGACGTCGATGGCTACTTCGCAGCCAATGCCAAGCTGCGCGAAGCGGCCACCGCCGGCGATGGCGTCGTCGCACGGCAGATCTCCGACGACCAGTCGCGCCCGCTGCGCCGCAAGGCCTTTGAAGACCTCAAGGCACTGGGCGCGTACAGCAGCTCGCTGATGCAGGGCAAGATCGACAACGCCAATGCCACCCACCGCAACAGCATGCTGGCGATCATTGCCGCCGTCGTACTGCTGGTTGTGGTCGCCGCAACCCTGGCGGTGGTCATCTCGCGCGCCGTGGTCGGCCCGCTCGGCAAGGCCGTGAACGCCATCCAGGCCGTCGCACGCGGCGACCTCAGCGTCACCACCCAGAGCACCGGCAAGGACGAGGCTGGCCGCATGCTGGCGGCCACCACCGAAATGACCGCGATGCTGCGCCGCTTCTCCGAGCAGACCCAGCTGATGGCGCAGATGCACGCCGGCCCGGACATCAGCCACCGCATTCCGGAAGACTTCCCGGGCGTCTATGGACAGCTGGCCAGCGGCATCAACACGGTCATCTTCGAACATCTCGACTCGATCCGCGATGCCATCGACGTGCTCAACCAGTACGCCACCGGCAACCTCGCTCCGGACGCACGCCGCCTGCCAGGCAGCCGCGCGATCCTGCACGAGTCGATGGATGCGGCCAAGGCCAGCCTGCTGGCCATCAACACGCAGATCCAGCAGCTGGCCTCGGCCGCCGCCGCCGGCGACTTCAGCCAGCGCGGTGATGCGCAGCGTTTCGATCACGATTTCCGCGTGATGATCGAGCAGCTCAACAGCATGATGCAGGTCGCCGACGGCAACCTCGGCCAGCTCTCGCAGCTGCTGCAGTCGATCGCCGCCGGCGACCTGACCGCACGCATGGACGGCCAGTTCAACGGCGTGTTCGCACGCATGCGTGACGACGCCAACACCACCGTTGCACAGCTGACCCAGATCGTCGGCCAGATCCAGGCCAGCGCCGGCAGCATCACCCTGGCCGCCGGCGAGATCGCATCGGGCAACAGCGACCTGTCGCGCCGTACCGAGCAGCAGGCCGCCAACCTGGAAGAAACCGCTGCCTCGATGGAGGAACTGACCTCCACCGTGCGCCAGAACGCCGAGCACGCCCGCCAGGCCAACCAGCTCGCCATCGGCGCGCATGGCGTCGCCTCGCAGGGCGGTGAAGTGGTCGGCCAGGTGGTCAGCACGATGTCGGCCATCGAAGCCTCGTCGAAGAAGATCGCCGAGATCATCAGCGTCATCGACGGCATCGCCTTCCAGACCAACATCCTGGCGCTGAACGCCGCCGTGGAAGCCGCGCGTGCCGGTGAACAGGGCCGCGGCTTCGCCGTGGTCGCCAGCGAAGTGCGTACCCTCGCCCAGCGCTCGGCCGCCGCCGCCAAGGAGATCAAGGGCCTGATCGATGATTCGGTCGGCAAGGTCGCCGAAGGCTCCAGCCTGGTGCACCAGGCCGGCAGCACCATGGGCGAGATCGTCGCCTCGGTGCAGCGCGTAACCGACATCATGGCCGAGATCTCTGCGGCTTCGCAGGAACAGAGCGCCGGCATCGAGCAGGTCAACCAGACCGTGGTGCAGATGGACGAAACCACCCAGCAGAACGCTGCGCTGGTGGAGGAAGCAACCGCTGCCGCGCGTGCGATGGAAGACCAGGCCGTGCAGCTGGGTGAAGCCGTGGCCCGCTTCCGGCTGGCATCACAGGGCGCCACCGCCGCGCCGGCACGCCTGACCACCGCACCGCTGCCACGCCAGGTGGCGGCCGCCGCGCCGGCTGCCAGGCCCGCCCCCGCTCGTGCGCTGCGTGCATCGGCGGCGCAGCCCGCACTGGCTGCGGACGGCGACTGGCAGGAGTTCTGACCCCACGCGGAACGCATCCGCGCATGGCGTGGATCCACCTGCGCGGCGGGCCATGGGCCAGGATCCCTTTCCTTCGGGAAAGGGATCCGACCCCGGACGCATGGAAAGTGATGCAATTCTCACTTCATAATCCGGCACAGTGGCCGATATCCCCATCGAGCCTCGCGCCAACGCGTGCTGGCGCCCGCCCCTGACCGTAGATTCCATGTCCGACGGCAACGACACTGCAGTGCATGATGTCCACGCGGCTGATGCCGCTGACGAACGTTTCCTGGTCCGCAATCCGCGCCAGCTGCGGCAGCTGCTGCGATCGCTGATCGATCAGCGATCACTGATCAATGCGCATATCGACGGCCGCGACCGCTCGTTCCCGACCGCGCTGCTTGAGCTCGACGAGGACGAAGACACCCTGCTGCTCGATGGCAGCCCGCAGGAGGCGTCCAACCGCGCCGCCGAACAGGCCGACCATCTGCTGTGCTTCGCCCAGCTCGAACGCGTGCTGGTGCGGTTCCGCCTGCAGGCACTGCAGCGTGTGGACAACGACGGCCACGTCGCCTTCCGTGCCCCGCTACCGGACGAGCTGGTCCATCTGCAACGACGTGAGATGTATCGGCTGGAGACGCCAGTCACCGATTCGCCCCAGCTGCTGATCCCCGCCGGCGAGAGCCGCGCCGAAGCGCTGTCGATGCGGGTGGTGGACATCAGTGGCGGCGGCCTGGCGGTGGCCGTGCCTACCGACTGCGCGGTGTTCAGCCTGCAGAAGCGCTATCCGGCGGTGCTGTCGCTGCCCGACGGCCCGGACCTGGAGATCGAGCTGGTCGTCTGCAACCTGCTGCCGCAGCGCCAACCCAACGGCATCGAGATCAAGCGCGTGGGAATGCGCTTCGACATCCTGCCGCGTGGCGCCGACAGCGCCATCCAGCGCTACATCTTCCGCATCGACCGCCAGCGCAAGGCACGCCGCAACGGCGAGCTGTAAGGCCGCCCGACCGGTAGTGCCGGCCGCTGGCCGGCAACCTGGCGCCAACGCGGGAGCTGCCATTGCCGGCCAGCGGCCGGCACTACCCATCCGGGGCCGATCCGGCCCCCGGCATATCCACGCCATGCGTGGATGCCCTCACCTTCCCCGGTTGACCCACGCCATGCGTGGATGCCCCACCCTCTCCGGTAGATCCACGCCATGCATGGATGCCCCACCCTCCCCGGTAGATCCACGCCATGCGTGGATGCCCTCGTCTCTTTTACACATTCGCGTCCACCGAAGAACCTCGCATGGTGTACTCTCTCGCCTCCCTGTCCATTTCAAAAAAAAAAAAAAAACAAAAAACTATAAAAAATAAAAAAA
>NZ_RXLZ01000084.1 GCF_003970865.1 Stenotrophomonas maltophilia
GGGTGACAACGTCAAGATGGTCGTCACCCTGATCAACCCGGTGGCAATGGACGAAGGCCTGCGCTTCGCCATCCGCGAAGGCGGCCGTACCGTCGGCGCCGGCGTGGTCTCGAAGATCATCGAGTAAGCCTGCAGTGCCGGTGGTTGCATAGCGCCGCCGGTTACGCGAATGGCGGGCCGGGAACCTCGGTCCGCCTTCGCCGTCTAAGGGAAGGCAAGTTTCAACACGTACGCCAGTAGCTCAATTGGCAGAGCAGCGGTCTCCAAAACCGCAGGTTGGGGGTTCGAGTCCCTCCTGGCGTGCCATCTGCCCACCTTATCCAGCGGCCTGGGCCGCTAAAGCAGACACAGCCGGATGAATAGCAAGATCGAACACTCCAAGGACAACTCCGCCAACGGCGGGGATATCGTCAAGTACGTCGCCGCATCGCTGCTGGTGCTGGCCGGTCTGTTCGTCTGGTTCTGGTTCTCCGCCGACTCCGGTCGCGCCACCCAGCTGGGTGCGTGGGCGGGTCAGCTGCGTGCGTTGGCGGTTGTGGTCGGTCTGGTTGGCGGCATCGGCGTGTTCATGCTGACCGGCAAGGGGCGCGACACCCGCGAATTCCTCTCCGAGTCGCGCTTCGAACTGCGCAAGGTGGTCTGGCCGACGCGCCAGGAAGCCATCCGCATGACCTGGGTCGTGATGGTGGTGGTGACCATTCTCAGTCTGTTGCTGGGTGGGTTCGATTACGTCATTCAGTGGCTGGTTCAGTTGTTCCTGAGCCGCTAAGGAGAATTGCATGAAGCGTTGGTACGTCGTTCACGCCTATTCGGGCTTCGAGAAGTCGGTGGCGCAGGCTCTGCGCGATCGCATCGTCCGTGACGGCATGGAAGAGCGCTTCGGCGATGTCCTGGTCCCGACCGAAGAAGTGGTCGAAATGCGCGCTGGCCAGAAGCGCCGCTCCGAGCGCAAGTTCTTCCCGGGTTACGTGCTGGTCCAGATCGAGACCCACGAAGAAGCCGGTATTCCGCGCATCGACAACGAAAGCTGGCACCTGGTCAAGGAAACCCCGCGCGTCATGGGCTTCATCGGCGGCACCGCCGACCGTCCGCTGCCGATCGCTGATTCCGAGGCCGAAGCCATCCTGAACCGCGTTCAGGAAGGTGTCGAGAAGCCGCGTCCGAAGGTGCTGTTCGAGCCGGGCCAGATGGTCCGCGTCACCGACGGCCCGTTCAACGATTTCAATGGCGTCGTCGAAGAAGTCAACTACGAGAAGAGCCGTCTGCGCGTCTCGGTGCTGATCTTCGGTCGTGCCACCCCGGTCGAGCTCGAGTTCGGCCAGGTCGAAAAGGCCGTCTGACCTGTTGGTAGAGTCGAGCTTGCTCGACTTTGCTGATCAGTCGAGCAAGCTCGACTCTGCGGAACCAGGAACCGGGCCTTGCCCGGTTTCGTCCGTTTACGTGCCGCTTCAGGCATGTGAAGAAAAAACCTGATATAGTGCGCGGCTCCCCGCTGGGAAGCCAGCAGGACGAGGCCGCCGCAAGGTGGCCTTCAGCATGATTTCAAAACGCGATGCCGGGACGCGTGATTCCCGGTCCGATGGGGAGCCTGTTGTCGCAAGGCGCTAGCACCCGGAGAGCATACTCATGGCAAAGAAAGTTGTCGGTTACATCAAGCTGCAGGTGAAGGCCGGTCAGGCCAACCCCTCGCCGCCGGTCGGTCCCGCGCTGGGTCAGCGTGGTCTGAACATCATGGAATTCTGCAAGGCGTTCAACGCTGCCACGCAGAAGCTCGAGCCGGGTCTGCCGGTTCCGGTGATCATCACGGCCTACTCGGACCGTACGTTCACCTTCATCACCAAGAGCACCCCGGCCACCACCCTGCTGAAGAAGGCCGCTGGCATCTCGTCGGGCTCCAAGCGCCCGAACACCGAGAAGGTCGGCAAGGTCACCCGTAAGCAGCTGGAAGAGATCGCCAAGGCGAAGGAACCGGATCTGACTGCCGCCGATCTGGACGCCGCCGTGCGTACCATCGCTGGCTCTGCCCGTTCCATGGGCCTCGTGGTGGAGGGTTAATAAGATGGCACAGACCAAGCGTGAGAAGGCCATCAAGGCCGCTGTCGTTCCGGGCAAGGCATACGCCTTCGAGGACGCGATCAACATCCTGAAGAGCGCCACCAAGGCCAAGTTCGTCGAGTCGATCGACGTCGCTGTGCGCCTGGGCGTCGATGCGAAGAAGTCCGACCAGCAGGTCCGTGGCTCCACTGTGCTGCCGGCTGGTACCGGCAAGTCGGTCCGCGTCGCCGTGTTCGCTCCGGCCGGTGCCAAGGCTGACGAAGCCCTGGCCGCTGGCGCCGAAGCCGTCGGTATGGATGATCTGGCCGAGAAGATGCAGGCCGGCGATCTGAACTACGACGTCGTCATCGCGACCCCGGACGCCATGCGCGTCGTCGGTAAGCTGGGCACCGTGCTGGGCCCGCGCGGCCTGATGCCGAACCCGAAGGTCGGCACCGTTTCCCCGAACCCGGGTGAAGCCGTGAAGAACGCCAAGTCGGGTCAGGTCCGTTACCGCACTGACAAGGCCGGCATCATCCACTGCACCATCGGCAAGGCCGACTTCGCCGAAGACGCGCTGAAGTCGAACCTGACCGCGCTGCTGCTGGACCTGATCAAGGCCAAGCCGGCCACCTCGAAGGGCACCTACCTGCAGAAGGTTTCGGTCAGCTCGACGATGGGCCCGGGCGTCACCGTTGACCAGTCGTCGCTGACCCTGAAGTAATTGTTTCAAGCGGTCACGGTACCTTCGGTGCCGTGACCGTGACATTTGAAGGCATCGCTGGCAGTGCATCGCCCGCGGTAGCCGTCAAAGACCGCAGGCGCGGTCGTGGCAATACCGGCGACGGGCACGGAAGCTCGATCTGGCAAGGAGTCGCCGCCGGAGCAGTCATGAGCGCTTAATCGATTCCCCGGAATCACCCTGCGTAGATGGTGCCCTTCTGGAGTTTTTCTGGTTCACGCACGTCTGGGTTTCCCAGGTTGGCCCACTCCAGGTCTAGAACGGCCCACCCCCGGAACATCATCCCGATGTTCCCGGCGTCCAGGACGGATGCCGCACAGGACCGCACACGGCAGGAGCCGTAAGCGGAGTTCAATAGGAGGAGTGCAATGGCTCTCAATCTGTCCCAGAAGCAAGAAGTAGTCGCCGAGCTGGCAGACGTCGCCGCCAAGGCCCACTCCTTGATCGCAGCCGAATACGCTGGCACCACGGTCGCCCAGATGACCGCGATGCGCAAGCAGGCTCGTGAAACCGGTGTTTTCTTGAAGGTTGTCAAGAACACCCTGGCTTCGCGCGCCGTTGAAGGCACCGAGTTCGCAGTCGCCCAGGACCAGATGGTTGGTCCGCTGCTGTACGCGTTCTCGCTCGAGGAGCCCGGCGCTGCCGGTCGCCTGATCAAGGAAGCCGCCAAGGGCAACGACAAGCTGAAGGCTAAGGTCGTCGCCATCGGTGGCGAAGTGTTCCCGGCAAGCCACGTCGACGTGCTGGCCTCGCTGCCGACCCGCGACCAGGCCCTGGCCATGCTGGCCCGCGTCCTGACCGAGCCGGTCACGATGTTTGCCCGCGCCATCAAGGCCGTTGGCGAGAAGCAGGGTGGTGGCGACGTCGCCGCCGACGCTGCCGAGCCGGCCGCCGAGACCGCCTGAGTTTCGACTTACCGTGGTTCCTGACGGAACCTCAACCCAGAAAATCATCCAAAGGTATTAATCATGTCCCTTACCAACGAACAGATCGTCGACGCCATCGCCGAGAAGTCCCTGATGGAAGTGATGGAGCTGGTCAAGGCCATCGAAGAGAAGTTCGGCGTCTCCGCCGCTGCTCCGGTTGCCGTGGCTGCTGCCGCTGGCCCGGCCGCTGCTGTTGAAGAGCAGACCGAGTTCACCGTCACCCTGAAGTCGGCCGGCGACAAGAAGGTCGAAGTCATCAAGGCCGTCCGCGCCATCACCGGCCTGGGCCTGAAGGAAGCGAAGGACCTGGCCGAAGCCGGTGGCGTCCTGAAGGATGCCGCTTCGAAGGACGAAGCCGAGAAGATGAAGAAGGACCTGGAAGCTGCTGGCGCGACTGTCGAAGTCAAGTAAGCAGTTACCTTGCATCGTCACCGATTCACGGCGATGCAGCCAAGGCTGGGGGCGTAAGCCCCCGGCCTTTGGTCGTTGTTGCAAGGTTGTAGATCCACGCCACGCGTGGATGTAACGAGCGGCAAAAAGCCCAACACGGGCTGCGGTCAGACCCCGGCAGGCCAGCGCAGAGCGCGGCAGCGGGGGAGTGGATGCAGACGAGTTGGCAGTTGGAAGTAGCGGGAGAAGGCGTGCTGGTGCCGGCAATACCAGCGACTTCCAACTGACAATTTCAAGTTCCCTTCGGATCGTGGGCGCACGATCCGCACAACAAGGTGGAAGACCTCATGACGTCCTATTCGTTCACCGAAAAAAAGCGTATCCGCAAGGATTTCGGCAAGCAGCGCTCGATTCTCGAAGTGCCGTTCCTGCTCGCCATCCAGGTGGATTCCTATCGTGAATTCCTGCAGGAAAACGTCGATCCGGCCAAGCGCACGGACCACGGCCTGCACGCTGCGCTGAAGTCGGTCTTCCCGATCGCCAGCTACAGCGGCAACGCTGCCCTGGAATACGTCGGCTACAAGCTGGGCGAACCGGTCTTCGACGAGCGTGAGTGCCGCCAGCGTGGCATGAGCTACGGCGCCCCGCTGCGCGTGACCGTGCGCCTGGTGATCTACGACCGTGAGTCGTCGACCAAGGCCATCAAGTACGTGAAGGAGCAGGAGGTCTATCTGGGCGAAATCCCGCTGATGACCGAGAACGGCACCTTCATCGTCAACGGCACCGAGCGCGTCATCGTCTCGCAGCTGCACCGCTCGCCGGGCGTGTTCTTCGACCACGACCGTGGC
This sequence comes from Stenotrophomonas maltophilia, assembly GCF_003970865.1. Classification (GTDB taxonomy): domain Bacteria; phylum Pseudomonadota; class Gammaproteobacteria; order Xanthomonadales; family Xanthomonadaceae; genus Stenotrophomonas; species Stenotrophomonas maltophilia_AR. The sequence continues at coordinate 4,941 of NZ_RXLZ01000084.1, forward strand.
AAGACCCACAGCTCGGGCAAGCTGCTGTACAGCGCCCGCATCATTCCTTACCGCGGCTCCTGGCTGGACTTCGAGTTCGACCCGAAGGACGCGCTGTTCACCCGTATCGACCGTCGCCGCAAGCTGCCGGTGTCGATCCTGCTGCGCGCGCTCGGCTACAGCAACGAAGAGATGCTGGCCGAGTTCTTCGAGATCAACACCTTCCACATCAACCCGGATGAAGGCGTCCAGTTGGAGCTGGTGCCGGAGCGCCTGCGCGGCGAAACCCTGGGCTTCGACCTCGCCGACGGCGACAAGGTCATCGTGGAAGCCGGCAAGCGCATCACCGCGCGCCACATCAAGCAGCTGGAAGCCTCCGGCATCGCCGCCCTGGCCGTGCCGGACGACTACATCGTCGGCCGCATCCTGTCGCACGACGTGGTCGACGCCTCGACCGGCGAACTGCTGGCCCAGGCCAATGACGAGATCACCGACGAGCAGCTGCAGGCCTTCCGCAAGGCCGGTGTGGATGCCGTGGGCACCCTGTGGGTGAACGATCTGGATCGTGGCCCGTACCTGTCCAACACCCTGCGCATCGACCCGACCAAGACCCAGCTGGAAGCCCTGGTCGAGATCTACCGCATGATGCGTCCGGGCGAGCCGCCGACCAAGGATGCCGCGCAGAACCTGTTCCACAACCTGTTCTTCACCTTCGAGCGCTACGACCTGTCCGCGGTCGGCCGCATGAAGTTCAACCGTCGCGTGGGCCGCAAGGAAACCACCGGCGAAGCCGTGCTGTACGACCGCAAGTACTACGGTGAGCGCAACGACGAAGAGTCCAAGCGTCTGGTCGCCGCCCACGGCGACAGCTCCGACATCCTGGACGTGATCAAGGTCCTGACCGAGATCCGCAACGGTCGCGGCGTGGTCGACGATATCGACCACCTGGGCAACCGTCGCGTGCGTTCGGTCGGTGAAATGGCCGAGAACGTGTTCCGCGTGGGCCTGGTCCGCGTCGAGCGCGCGGTCAAGGAGCGCCTGTCGATGGCCGAGTCGGAAGGCCTGACCCCGCAGGAGCTGATCAACGCCAAGCCGGTCGCCGCTGCCATCAAGGAGTTCTTCGGCTCCTCGCAGCTGTCGCAGTTCATGGACCAGAACAACCCGCTGTCGGAAGTGACCCACAAGCGTCGCGTCTCGGCCCTGGGCCCGGGCGGCCTGACCCGTGAGCGCGCCGGCTTCGAAGTGCGCGACGTGCACCCGACCCATTACGGCCGCGTCTGCACCATCGAAACCCCGGAAGGCCCGAACATCGGCCTGATCAACTCGCTGGCCGTGTACGCCCGCACCAACCAGTACGGTTTCCTCGAGACCCCGTACCGCAAGGTCGTGGACGGCAAGGTCTATGACGAAGTCGAGTTCCTGTCGGCGATCGAAGAAAACGAGTACGTCATTGCGCAGGCCAATGCCCTGACCAATGCCGACAGCGTGCTGACCGAGCAGTTCGTTCCGTGCCGCTTCCAGGGCGAATCGCTGCTGAAGCCGCCGGCGGAAGTCCACTTCATGGACGTCTCGCCGATGCAGACCGTGTCGATCGCGGCCGCGCTGGTTCCGTTCCTGGAGCACGATGACGCCAACCGCGCACTGATGGGCGCCAACATGCAGCGTCAGGCCGTGCCGACCCTGCGTGCGCAGAAGCCGCTGGTCGGTACCGGCATCGAGCGCGCCGTGGCGCGTGACTCCGGCGTGACCGTGAATGCCCGCCGTGGTGGCGAGATCGTGCAGATCGACGCCGCCCGCATCGTGGTCAAGGTCAACGAGGAAGAGATCGTTGGCGCCACCGACGCAGGCGTGGACATCTACAACCTGGTCAAGTACACCCGTTCGAACCAGAACACCTGCATCAACCAGCGTCCGCTGGTCCAGGTGGGTGACGTCATCGCCCGCGGCGACGTGCTGGCCGACGGTCCGTCCACCGACATCGGCGAACTGGCCCTGGGCCAGAACATGCTGATCGCGTTCATGCCGTGGAACGGCTACAACTTCGAAGACTCCATCCTGCTCTCCGAGCGCGTGGTGGAGGAGGATCGTTACACCACGATCCACATCGAAGAGCTGACCTGCGTTGCGCGTGACACCAAGCTGGGGCCGGAGGAAATCTCCGCCGACATCCCGAACGTCTCCGAGCAGGCGCTGAACCGCCTGGACGAGAGCGGCGTGGTGTACATCGGTGCCGAAGTCCGCGCCGGCGACATCATGGTCGGCAAGGTCACGCCGAAGGGCGAAAGCCAGCTGACCCCGGAAGAGAAGCTGCTGCGCGCGATCTTCGGCGAGAAGGCTTCGGACGTTAAGGACAGCTCGCTGCGCGTTCCGCCGGGCATGGACGGCACCGTCATCGACGTGCAGGTCTTCACCCGCGACGGCATCGAGAAGGACAAGCGCGCCCGCCAGATCGAAGAGTCTGAAATCAAGCGCGTCAAGAAGGACTTCGACGACCAGTTCCGCATCCTGGAAGCCGCCATCTACATGCGTCTGCGTTCGCAGATCGTGGGCAAGGTGGTCAACGGTGGCGCTGGCCTGAAGAAGGGCGACGTGATCAGCGACGCCTTCCTGGACGGCCTGAAGAAGGCTGACTGGTTCGCCCTGCGCATGAAGGACGAAGACGCTTCGGAAGCCATCGAGCGCGCGCAGAAGCAGATCCAGGCGCACGAGAAGGAATTCGAGCGTCGCTTCGCCGACAAGCGCGGCAAGATCACCGCCGGTGACGACCTCGCCCCGGGCGTGCTGAAGATGGTCAAGGTGTTCCTGGCCGTGAAGCGCCGCATCCAGCCGGGCGACAAGATGGCAGGCCGCCACGGCAACAAGGGTGTGGTCTCCAACGTGGTGCCGGTCGAGGACATGCCGTACATGGCCTCGGGCGAAACCGTGGACATCGTGCTGAACCCGCTGGGCGTGCCGTCGCGTATGAACATCGGCCAGATCCTGGAAGTGCACCTGGGCTGGGCTGCCAAGGGCCTGGGCCGCAAGATCCAGGCGATGATGGAAGCCCAGGCGGCGGTTGCCGACCTGCGCAAGTTCCTGGACGACATCTACAACCACGACGACACCAACGTGGCCAACCGTGTCGACCTGTCGCAGTTCAGCGACGAGGAACTGCTGCGTCTGGCCCGTAACCTCACCGACGGCGTGCCGATGGCCACCCCGGTGTTCGACGGTGCCACCGAAGCGGAAATCAAGCGCATGCTGGAACTGGCCGACCTGCCGAGCAGTGGCCAGACCCAGCTGTATGACGGCCGCACCGGTGAAGCGTTCGATCGCCACACTACCGTCGGTTACATGCACTACCTGAAGCTGAACCACCTGGTCGACGACAAGATGCACGCCCGTTCGACCGGTCCGTACTCGCTCGTCACCCAGCAGCCGCTGGGCGGCAAGGCGCAGTTCGGCGGCCAGCGCTTCGGTGAAATGGAAGTCTGGGCGCTGGAAGCCTACGGCGCGGCCTACACCCTGCAGGAAATGCTGACGGTGAAGTCCGATGACGTGCAGGGCCGCAACCAGATGTACAAGAACATCGTCGACGGTGAGCACGAGATGGTCGCGGGCATGCCGGAATCCTTCAACGTGCTCGTGAAGGAAATCCGCTCGCTGGCCATCAACATGGAACTGGAAGACAACTGATCCATGCCGGCGCGGCGGCCTCCGCCGCCGCGCCGCTGGCAGTCAACTGAAAGCCCATCGACACAGCATTCCTCCTTCTGGAGAACACCATGAAAGACCTGCTCAACCTCTTCAACCAGCAGCGCCAGACGCTGGACTTCGACGCGATCAAGATCGCGCTGGCCTCGCCGGACCTGATCCGTTCGTGGTCCTTCGGCGAAGTGAAGAAGCCGGAAACCATCAACTACCGTACCTTCAAGCCGGAACGCGACGGCCTGTTCTGCGCCGCCATCTTCGGCCCGGTGAAGGACTACGAGTGCCTGTGTGGCAAGTACAAGCGCATGAAGCACCGCGGCGTGGTCTGCGAAAAGTGCGGCACCGAAGTGACCCTGGCCAAGGTGCGTCGTGAGCGCATGGGCCACATCGACCTGGCCTCGCCGGTCGCGCACATCTGGTTCCTGAAGTCGCTGCCGTCGCGCATCGGCCTGATGCTGGACATGACCCTGCGCGACATCGAGCGCGTGCTGTACTTCGAAGCCTACGTGGTGACCGAGCCGGGCCTGACCGCCCTGGAACGCCGCCAGCTGCTGACCGAAGAACAGTACCTGCAGGCCCGCCAGGAGCACGGTGACGACTTCGACGCCGCGATGGGCGCCGAGGCCGTGTACGAACTGCTGCGCACGATCGACCTGCAGTCGGAAATGACCCGCCTGCGCGAAGAGATCGCTGCTACCGGTTCGGAAACCAAGCTGAAGCGACTGACCAAGCGCATCAAGCTGATCGAAGCCTTCCTGGAATCGGGCAACCGTCCGGAGTGGATGGTCATGACCGTGCTGCCGGTGCTGCCGCCGGACCTGCGTCCGCTGGTCCCGCTGGATGGCGGCCGCTTCGCGACCTCCGACCTGAACGACCTGTACCGCCGCGTCATCAACCGTAACAACCGCCTGCGCCGCCTGCTCGAACTGAGCGCGCCGGACATCATCGTGCGCAATGAAAAGCGCATGCTGCAGGAATCGGTCGATGCGCTGCTGGACAACGGCCGTCGTGGCCGTGCCATCACCGGCACCAACAAGCGCCCGCTGAAGTCGCTGGCCGACATGATCAAGGGCAAGCAGGGTCGCTTCCGCCAGAACCTGCTGGGCAAGCGCGTCGACTACTCGGGCCGTTCGGTCATCGTGGTCGGTCCGTACCTGCGCCTGCACCAGTGCGGTCTGCCGAAGAAGATGGCGCTCGAGCTGTTCAAGCCGTTCGTCTTCGCCAAGCTGCAGCGTCGTGGCCTGGCCACCACCATCAAGGCCGCCAAGAAGCTGGTCGAGCGCGAAGAAGCTGAAGTCTGGGACATCCTGGAAGAGGTCATCCGCGAGCATCCTGTGATGCTGAACCGTGCGCCGACCCTGCACCGTCTGGGCATCCAGGCGTTCGAGCCGGTGCTGATCGAAGGCAAGGCCATCCAGCTGCACCCGCTGGTCTGCACCGCGTTCAACGCCGACTTCGACGGTGACCAGATGGCCGTCCACGTGCCGCTCTCGCTGGAAGCCCAGCTGGAAGCGCGTGCGCTGATGATGTCGACCAACAACATCCTGTCGCCGGCCAATGGCGAGCCGATCATCGTGCCGTCGCAGGACGTCGTGCTGGGTCTGTACTACATGACCCGCTCGCTGGAAAACAAGAAGGGCGAGGGCATGGCCTTCGCCAACATCGCCGAAGTGAAGCGTGCCTACGACAACCGCGTGGTGGAACTGCACGCGCGCGTCAAGGTCCGCATCACCGAAGTGGTGACCGACGAAGACGGCGTCAAGCAGCCGAAGACCTCGATCGTGGACACCACGATCGGTCGCGCCCTGCTGGCTGAAATCCTGCCGGAAGGCCTGCCGTTCGCTCTGGCCAACACCGAGCTGACCAAGAAGAACATCAGCCGCCTGATCAACTCCAGCTACCGCCAGCTGGGTCTGAAGGACACGGTCGTGTTCGCCGACAAGCTGATGTACACCGGCTTCGCCTACGCGACCCGCGCCGGCGTCTCCATCGGCATCGATGACATGCTGATCCCGGACGAGAAGAAGGGCATCCTCACCGAGGCCGAAGCCGAAGTGCTGGAAATCCAGGAGCAGTACCAGTCGGGTCTGGTCACCGCCGGCGAGCGCTACAACAAGGTGGTCGACATCTGGTCGCGCACCAACGAGCGCATCGCCAAGGCGATGATGGACACCATCGGTACCGAGAAGGTCGTCAATGCCAAGGGTGAGACCATCGACCAGAAGTCGATGAACTCGCTGTACATCATGGCCGACTCCGGTGCGCGTGGTTCGCAGGCGCAGATCCGTCAGCTGGCCGGTATGCGTGGCCTGATGGCGCGTCCGGACGGCTCGATCATCGAGACGCCCATCAAGGCGAACTTCCGTGAAGGCCTGAACGTGCAGGAGTACTTCAACTCCACCCACGGTGCCCGTAAGGGTCTGGCCGATACCGCGCTGAAGACCGCGAACTCGGGTTACCTGACCCGTCGTCTGGTCGACGTCGCGCAGGACGTGGTGATCACCGAGGTGGATTGCGGTACCACCGAAGGCCTGATCATGACCCCGATCGTGGAAGGCGGCGACGTGGTCGAGCCGCTGAAGGACCGCGTGCTGGGTCGCGTGGTTGCCGAGGACGTGTTCCTGCCGGGCAATGACGAAGATCCGATCGTCACCCGCAACACCCTGCTGGACGAAGCCTGGGTCGCCAAGCTGGAAGACGCCGGCGTGCAGAGCATCAAGGTGCGTTCGACGATCTCGTGCGAATCGGCCTTCGGTGTCTGCGGTCGCTGCTACGGCCGCGATCTGGCCCGTGGCCACCTGGTCAACATCGGTGAAGCGGTCGGCGTCATCGCCGCCCAGTCCATCGGTGAGCCGGGTACCCAGCTCACCATGCGTACGTTCCACATCGGTGGTGCGGCGTCGCGAGCTGCTGCGGTCGACAACATCACCGTCAAGACCACCGGCTCGGTCAAGTTCAGCAACCTCAAGTCGGTCGAGCATGCCAACGGCTCGCTGGTGGCAGTGTCGCGCTCGGGCGAAATCTCGGTGCTCGATGCCCACGGCCGTGAGCGTGAGCGTTACAAGCTGCCGTACGGTGCGACCATCACGTCCAAGGACGGTGATGCGATCAAGGCTGGCCAGACCGTGGCCAACTGGGATCCGCATAACCACCCGATCGTGTCGGAAGTGGCCGGCTTCATCCGCTTCATCGACTTCGTCGACGGCATCACCGTCATCGAGAAGACCGACGAGCTGACCGGCCTCGCTTCGCGCGAAATCACCGATCCGAAGCGTCGTGGTACCCAGGCCAAGGACCTGCGCCCGATCGTGCGCATCGTCGACGCCAAGGGCAACGACCTGTCGATCCCGGGCACCGATCTGCCGGCGCAGTACCTGCTGCCGCCGCGCTCGATCGTCAACCTGCAGGACGGCGCTGCCGTCGGCGTGGGTGACGTGGTCGCCAAGATCCCGCAGGAAGCGTCGAAGACCCGCGACATCACCGGTGGTCTGCCGCGCGTGGCCGATCTGTTCGAAGCGCGCAAGCCGAAGGATCCGGCGGTGCTGGCCGAGCGTTCGGGCATCATCAGCTTCGGCAAGGACACCAAGGGCAAGCAGCGCCTGATCATCAAGGACACCGATGGTTCGGAGCACGAAGAGCTGATTCCGAAGTACCGCCAGGTCATCGTGTTCGAAGGCGAGCATGTCACCAAGGGTGAAACCATCGTGGACGGCGAGCCGAGCCCGCAGGACATCCTGCGTCTGCTGGGTGTCGAACCGCTGGCCGCCTACCTGGTGAAGGAAATCCAGGACGTGTACCGCCTGCAGGGCGTGAAGATCAACGACAAGCACATCGAGGTGATCACCCGCCAGATGCTGCGCAAGGTCGAGATCACCGACCAGGGCAGCAGCAAGTTCCTGAACGGTGAACAGGTGGAGCGTCAGCGCGTTATCGAGGAGAATGCGCGCCTGTCGACCCGCAACGAGCTGCCGGCGCACTTCGATCCGGTCCTGCTGGGTATCACCAAGGCCTCGCTGGCGACCGAATCGTTCATCTCGGCCGCGTCGTTCCAGGAAACCACCCGCGTGCTGACCGAAGCGGCCGTCCGCGGCACCTCGGACAACCTGCGTGGCCTGAAGGAAAACGTCATCGTGGGTCGCCTGATTCCGGCCGGTACCGGCCTGGCGTACCACAGCAACCGCCGTCGCGGCGCTTCCGGTCTCACCGAGTCGGAAATGCAGACCCTGGCCGGCACCCCGGCTGCGGTCGAGGCACCGATGGTTGAAGCCGAAGCTGAACAGGCCTCGGGCGAAGAATGAGGTATCCGGTCCGGCCGCAAGGCCGGACACCCCATCGGTCCATTGATGGGTAGGGAAAGGGCAGGGGAGGTCGTCCGCGATCGACCCGGCCAACCTGAACGGGGTACATGGAGGCCCCCCAGTAACGTTCCGGGATCAGGAACGGGCTTGACAGGAGGCGTTTGACTGCTTTCCTGGCAGGTTGCTACAATCGTCTGTCTCAGCAGGCCAGAATTTTGGCCTGCTTTAACATTTCCGCATCTCTGGCCGGATTTCCGGCCACCAATCAGAAGAACCTACTGATGGCGACGATCAACCAGCTGGTCCGCAAGCCGCGGCAAGCGACCACCTACAAGAGTGCCTCGCCGGCGCTCGACAAGTGCCCGCAGCGCCGTGGCGTCTGCACCCGTGTCTACACCACCACTCCGAAGAAGCCGAACTCGGCTCTGCGCAAGGTTGCCAAGGTCCGCCTGACCAACCAGGAAGAAGTGATCTCCTACATCGGTGGTGAAGGCCACAACCTGCAGGAGCACTCCGTGGTCCTGATCCGCGGCGGTCGCGTCAAGGACCTGCCGGGTGTGCGTTACCACACCGTTCGTGGCTCGCTCGACGCCGCCGGCGTTGCCAAGCGTCGCCAGGCCCGTTCCAAGTACGGCGCCAAGCGTCCGAAGGCATAAGGAGAGAGCACTATGTCGCGTAAGGGTAATACTCCGCAGCGTTCCGTCCTGCCCGATCCGAAGCACGGAAGCGAAACCATCGCCCGCTTCATCAACATGGTCATGCAGAGCGGCAAGAAGTCCGTCGCCGAAAAGATCGTGTACGGCGCCATGGACGTGATCACCGAGAAGAACAGCAGCGCCAACGCCATTGAGCTGGTGCAGAAGGCTCTGGACAACGTCGCTCCGGCGGTCGAAGTCAAGTCGCGCCGCGTCGGTGGTGCCACCTACCAGGTGCCGGTCGAAGTGCGTTCGTCGCGCAAGATGGCTCTGGCCATGCGCTGGCTGATCGACTCCGCGCGCAAGCGTGGTGAGAACACCATGCCGAAGAAGCTGGCTGCTGAACTGATCGACGCCTCGGAAAACCGTGGCGGCGCCATCAAGAAGCGCGAAGAAACCCACCGCATGGCCGAAGCCAACAAGGCCTTCGCCCACTACCGCTGGTGAGTTTGACGGCCTTGTAAAACAGGCAGGGCAGCACCACTTCGGTGCGTGCTGCCTCGCGGTCCCAGAAGGACTGCGCCAATCCGAAGGCCGCCGAAAGGCGGCGTTCGGCCATCCGAAATCCAAGAAATCTGAGAGGCTCCCGTGGCCCGTTCCACTCCCATCGAGCGTTACCGTAACTTCGGCATCATGGCTCACATCGATGCCGGCAAGACCACCACGTCCGAGCGCATCCTGTTCTACACCGGCAAGAGCCACAAGATCGGTGAAGTGCACGACGGCGCCGCCACCATGGACTGGATGGAGCAGGAGCAGGAGCGTGGCATCACGATCCAGTCCGCTGCCACCACCGCGTTCTGGAAGGGCATGGACAAGTCCCTGCCGGAGCACCGCTTCAACATCATCGACACCCCCGGGCACGTCGACTTCACCATCGAAGTGGAGCGCTCGCTGCGCGTGCTCGACGGTGCCGTCTTCGTCCTGTGCGCCGTCGGTGGCGTGCAGCCGCAGTCGGAAACCGTGTGGCGCCAGGCCAACAAGTACCACGTGCCGCGCATCGCGTTCGTCAACAAGATGGACCGCACCGGTGCCAACTTCCAGAAGGTCGTCGGCCAGCTGAAGGCCAAGCTGGGCGCGGTTGCCGTGCCGATGCAGCTGCCGATCGGCGCTGAAGACAACTTCAAGGGCGTTGTCGACCTGCTGAAGATGAAGGCCATCCATTGGGATGAGGCTTCGCAGGGCATGAAGTTCGAATACGGTGAAATCCCGGCCGACCTGCAGGGCCCGGCTGAAGAGGCTCGCCAGTTCATGGTCGAGACCGCTGCCGAAGCCAGCGAAGAGCTGATGGAAAAGTACCTGGGCGGCGAAGAGCTGGCCGAGGCTGAAATCATCAACGCCCTGCGTACCCGTACCCTGGCGACCGAGATCGTGCCGATGTACTGCGGCTCGGCCTTCAAGAACAAGGGCGTGCAGGCCATGCTGGACGGCGTGATCCAGCTGCTGCCGTCGCCGGTCGACGTGCCGGACGTGAAGGGCGTGGACGTTGACGACGATACCGTCGAAATGACCCGCAAGTCGGACGACAAGGCTCCGTTCTCGTCGCTGGCCTTCAAGATCATCACCGACCCGTTCGTCGGCGCGCTGACCTTCTTCCGTGTCTACTCGGGCACCCTGAACGGTGGCGACACCGTGCTGAACTCGGTGAAGGGCAAGAAGGAGCGCATCGGCCGCATCCTGCAGATGCACTCGAACAACCGCGAGGAAATCAAGGAAGTTCTGGCCGGTGACATCGCCGCTGCCGTGGGCCTGAAGGACACCACCACCGGTGACACCCTGTGCGCCGTGGACGCCCCGATCATCCTGGAGCGCATGACGTTCCCGGAGCCGGTGATCTCGATGGCCGTAGAGCCGAAGACCAAGTCGGACCAGGAAAAGATGGGTCTGGCGCTGGGCCGTCTGGCGCAGGAAGATCCGTCGTTCCGCGTCAAGACCGACGAAGAATCCGGCCAGACGATCATCTCGGGCATGGGCGAGCTGCACCTGGACATCATCGTCGACCGCCTGAAGCGCGAGTTCAACGTTGAAGCCAACGTCGGCGCGCCGCAGGTGGCCTACCGCGAAACCATCACCCTGGCCGACGTCAAGTCGGACTACAAGCACGCCAAGCAGTCCGGTGGTAAGGGTCAGTACGGTCACGTCGTGATCGAACTGTCGCCGATCACCGCTGCCGACCGTGCCGATCCGAAGCTGGCTCCGGCCATCAAGGACGACTTCCTGTTCATCAACGACATCACCGGCGGCGTGATCCCGAAGGAATTCATTCCGTCGGTTGAAAAGGGCCTGCGCGAAACCATCACCAGCGGTCCGCTGGCTGGCTTCCCGGTCGTGGACGTCAAGGTGAAGCTGGTGTTCGGTTCGTACCACGACGTCGACTCCTCGGAAATGGCGTTCAAGCTGGCTTCGTCGATGGCCTTCAAGCAGGGCTTCGCCAAGGCCAAGCCGGTGCTGCTGGAGCCGATCATGAAGGTCGAGATCGTGACCCCGGAGGATTACCAGGGTGACGTGATGGGCGACGTCAGCCGTCGTCGCGGCGTGCTGCAGGGTTCCGACACCACCGGTGACGGTTCGGCCAGCATCATCAACGCGATGATCCCGCTGGGTGAAATGTTCGGCTACGCCACTGCGCTGCGTTCGCAGACCCAGGGCCGCGCCACCTTCACCATGGAATTCGATCACTACGAGCCGGCTCCGACCAACATCGCCGAAGCCGTCATGAAGAAGGGCTGAGCCTCGCTCAGCCTCTCTTGAAACCACTTACGAACAATCAAGGTATAGAACAATGGCAAAGGGTAAGTTCGAGCGCACCAAGCCGCACGTCAACGTCGGCACCATCGGTCACGTCGATCACGGCAAGACCACGCTGACCGCCGCACTGACCAAGATCGGTGCCGAGCGCTTCGGTGGCGAGTTCAAGGATTACTCCTCGATCGACGCCGCTCCGGAAGAAAAGGCGCGTGGTATCACGATCTCGA
>NZ_RXLZ01000085.1 GCF_003970865.1 Stenotrophomonas maltophilia
TTTTCCTGTCCTTGTTTTTCTCGGTGTCTTTCTTTTTTTTTTTTTTGTCAGGGGGAAGGCGGCATAGGGGGGGGGGGGCCGGGTCGGGGGGCCGGGGATGGGTAAAAGGGACAGGGCATGGCTGGGCGGGCGGTTGGGGCGGAGGAGGGAACCAATCCCCAGCCTTGGCGCCAGTCGTCGGCATGTGCAGTCGCGCTCGCCAGCAGAGCCAACAGCAGGCAGGACAGGGGCAGGCGCGGCATCGGCGTTTCCAGCGAGAGGACCGCCGGGACTGTACCCGATCCTGAACGGGGCGACCGGGACAGCCCTCGCAGAGTGGACCTGAAAATATTCATCGCTTTATCCGCATGAAGGGATTGACAGTGCCGGAAAGGGCTGGCATCGTGGCCCCACCATCGAGACCGGCAGAGGGACAGGCCCTTTGAAGCCGGGGCAGCCCGCGGATGCGAAAGCGTCTGCGTAGGTGCCAAATCCTGCGGGGACCGTGGCGTCCACCGAAAGATGGTTCGAACCATGCACCACACGTGCATCTCGAACGCGGGCCCCGCGAAGGCTCGATGGCCGATTCCCCAACCGGATCCCGCCATGAGCTTCGCCGCCAGTACCGCCATTCGCCCCGAACCCTTTGTCCCCGTCAGCGTGCCGGTTGAAGACCGTGTGCATGCCGAGCGCGGTGAGTTCGCCGCGGTGCTGTCGATGCGTCACGCCGGCCCCAGCCCGGTGCGCCTGCGCTATGAGTGGGTCGGCCCGGCCACTGCGCCGGTGGTGGTGCTGGCCGGTGGTATCTCTGCCCATCGCCATGTGGCGTCCAACGCGCAGTTCAGCGAGAAGGGCTGGGCCGAAGACCTGGTGGGCAGCGGCCGCGCGCTGGATCCGCAGCAGCTGCGTGTACTGGCTTTTGATTTCATCGGTGCCGACGGCGCATTGGATGTGCCGATCGATACCGCCGATCAGGCCGATGCCTTGGCGCTGCTGCTGGACCATCTCGGTATCCGCGCGCTGAAGGCGTTCGTGGGCTATTCCTACGGCGCGCTGGTCGGCCAGCAGTTCGCGATCCGCCACCGCAGCCGCGTGCGCCAGCTGGTGCTGGCCAGCGGTGCGCATCGCCCGCACCCGTATGCCGCCGCCTGGCGCGCATTGCAGCGCCGCGCGGTCGCGCTGGGCCAGCTGCAGTGCGGCGAAGATCACGGCCTGGCCCTGGCCCGGCAGTTCGCCATGCTCAGCTACCGCACCCCGGAAGAGTTCGGCGAGCGTTTCGACGCCGCACCGGAAGTCATCAATGGCCGCGTGCGCGTGGCTGCCGAAGACTATCTCGACGCGGCCGGCGCGCAGTATGTCGCGCGCACGCCGGTGACCGCCTACCTGCGCCTGTCCGAATCGATCGACCTGCACCGCGTCGACCCCACCGCGATCCTGCCACCGACCGTGGTGGTCGCCGTCGAGGGCGACCGCCTGGTGCCGCTGGCCGACCTGGTCGGCCTGGTCGAAGGGCTGGGCCCGCGCGGCAGCCTGCGCGTGCTGCGCTCGCCCTATGGCCACGACGCCTTCCTCAAAGAAACCGATCGCATCGACGCGATCCTCGCCACCGCCTTCCGTACTTCTGGAGAGTCCGCATGAGCCTGCACGCAAACGAGCCGTCCTGTAGTCGCACCACTGCCGCCGTCCGTGCCGGCATCGATCGGGATACTGCGCATGGCGCGGTCACGCCGCCGATCGTGCTGTCGTCGAACTTCAGCTTTGAAGGCTTCGGCAACAAGCGCCAGTACGACTACACGCGCAGTGGCAACCCGACCCGCGACCTGCTGGGTGAGGCGCTGGCGGAACTGGAGGGCGGCGCCGGTGGCGTCATCACTGCGACCGGCATGGGCGCGATCAACCTGGTGCTGAACGCGCTGCTGCAGCCGGGCGATACCCTGGTGGTGCCGCACGATGCGTACGGTGGCAGCTGGCGCCTGTTCAATGCGCTGGCGAAGAAGGGCCACTTCGAGCTGGTCACCGCCGACCTGACCGATCCGCGCGCGCTGGCCCAGGCGCTGGCTACCCAGCCGAAGCTGGTGCTGGTGGAAACGCCGTCCAACCCGCTGCTGCGCATCACCGACCTGCGCTTCGTCATCGATGCCGCGCACAAGGCCGGTGCACTTGTGGTGGTCGACAACACGTTCCTGTCGCCGGCGCTGCAGCAGCCGCTGTCGTTCGGTGCCGACCTGGTGCTGCATTCCACCACCAAGTACATCAATGGCCACAGCGATGTGGTGGGTGGTGCGGTGGTCGCGCGCGATCCGGCACTGCACGAGCAGCTGGTGTGGTGGGGTAACGCGCTGGGCCTGACCGGTTCCCCGTTCGATGCCTTCCTGACCCTGCGCGGCCTGCGCACGCTGGATGCGCGCCTGCGCGTGCACCAGGAAAACACTGCGTCGATCGTTGCCCTGCTGGACCAGCATCCGGCCGTCGGCACGGTGTACTACCCGGGCCTGGCCGATCATCCGGGTCATGCCATCGCCGCCCGCCAGCAAAGCGGCTTTGGCGCGATGCTGTCGTTCGAACTGGCGCACTGCGCGGGTGATGATCCGCACGCGGCGGTGCGCGCGTTCGTCGATGGCCTGCGCTGTTTCACCCTGGCCGAATCGCTGGGCGGCGTCGAAAGCCTGATTGCGCATCCGGCCACCATGACCCATGCGGCGATGACCGCCGAAGCGCGTGCCGCCGCCGGCATCAGCGAGGGGCTGCTGCGCCTGTCGGTCGGCATCGAGGCCGAGCGTGACCTGCTGGCCGATCTCGGTGCCGCGCTGCAGCGCGCCGAAGCCGTGATCGATGCAGCCGCGCGCCGCAAACAGGTGGTGGACGCATGAGCGCGCTCGCCGCTGAAATTCCTGCGCTTGGCGTGGGGCGCCTGGCGCTGCTCGGCACGGGCACGGTGGGCTCGGCCTTCGTGCAGCGCTACCAGGCGTTGCAGGCACGTGGGCTGGAACTGCCCAGCGTGCAGTGGCTGGCCAACTCGCGCACTGCGCTGGCGATCGACCGCGATCTGGCGTTGCCGCTGGAACTGGCACGCCGTGCACCGCGTGATGGTCTCAGCTCGCCGCCGTGGGCCAGCGCCGAAGGGCTGGAACGGGGTGACGTAGTGGTCGATGCCACTGCCAGCGAAGATGTGGCCGCACGCCACGTGCAGTGGCTGGCGCGTGGGGTGCACGTGGTCACCGCCAACAAGCTGGGTCGCGGTGCGCAGCTGGCACGTGCCACGGCCATCGCCGAGAGCTGCGCAGACAGTGGCGCACGCTATGGTGACAGCGCCACCGTCGGTGCCGGCCTGCCGTTGCTGAGCAGCCTGCGCGCGCTGGTGGCCGGTGGCGACCACATCCATGCCATCGAGGGCGTGCTGTCCGGTTCGCTGGCGTGGCTGTTCCATCGCTATGACGGCCAGTCGCTGTTCTCGGCCGCAGTGCGCGAAGCGTTGGCGGCCGGCTACACCGAGCCGGATCCGCGACTGGACCTGTCCGGCGAGGACGTGCGCCGCAAGCTGCTGATCCTGGCCCGCAGCAGCGGGCTGGCGCTGGATGCTTCGCAGGTGCAGGTGGATTCACTGGTGCCTGAAGCGCTCGCAGCGCTGCCGCTGGAGGATGCGGTGGCGGCGCTCGAGCAGCTGGATGCGCCGTTGCAGGCGCGCTGGCAGCAGGCGCATGACAATGGCCGTGTGCTGCGTTTCGTTGGCCGTGTTGATGGCGAGGGTGCGCAGGTCGGCCTGCGCGAGTTGCCGGCCGATCACCCGTTGGCGCAGGGTGCGGGCACCGACAACCGCGTAGCCATCCACAGTGATCGCTATCAGCGCCAGCCGTTGTTGATCCAGGGCCCGGGCGCGGGCGCGGAAGTCACTGCCGCCGCGTTGCTGGATGACGTGTTGCGGATCGTCGGCTGATCGCATCGTTCCTGTAAGCCGAGATCATGCTCGGCTTACAGGGCACGTCTGCCGGTCAGCGGGACTTCAACGCCTTCAACAAGGCGCTGTTGAACTGCTTGGGGTCCTGCACCTGCGGCGAATGGCCCAGTTCGGCGAACTCGACCAGCGTCGCGCCGGGAATCGCCGCAGCCGCAGCCTTGCCGAGTACCGGATAATTGCCCAGCGTCGCCTTTACTGCAGGCGGCGCGAGGTCGCGACCGATCGCGGTGCGGTCCTTCTGGCCGATGAACAGCGTGGTCGGCACCTGCAGGTTCTTCAGTTCGTAGACCACCGGCTGGTTGAACACCATATCCGAGGCCAGCGCCTGGCTCCAGGCAACGGCCTGCTTGCCCGGGCCTTCGTACATGCCCGACTGCATCCGCGCCCACGGTTCATACGCCGGTTTCCATTTGCCGTCGTAGTACACGTCCAGCTGGTAGCGGCGGATGCTGTCATAGCTGATGTTCATTTCGCCGGCGTACCACGCGTCCACGCTGCGCCATGGAACACCCAGCGCCTTCCAGTCCTCCAGCCCGATCGGGTTGACCAGTGACAGGCTGCGCAGGTCCTGCGGGAACATCAGCGCGTAGCGCACCGCCAGCATGCCGCCCATCGAGTGGCCCACCAGGTGCACCGGGATATCACCCAGTTGCAGTTGCTGCAGCAGGGCATGGGTGTTGGCCGCCAGCTGCGCGAAGCTGTACTGGTAGCGCTCGGGCTTGCTGGATTTGCAGAAACCCACCTGGTCCGGGGCGATCACCCGGTAGCCGGCGGCGACCAGTGGCTTGATCGATTCCTTCCAGGTGGCGGCACAGAAGTTCTTGCCGTGCAGCAGCACCACCACGCCGATGGGTGACTTCTTCGGCGTGATGTCGAGGTAGGCCATTTCCAGCGGCTGCCGCTGCGATTCCAGCGTGAAGGTCTTCACTGGATAGCCGTAGTCGAAACCCTCCAGCCGCGGCCCGTAAGTGGGCGCGGCCAGCGCAGGCAGCGGCAGGCAGGCAAGCAGGGCGGCAGCGATCACGCGCATGGGGCAGTCCGGGGGCGAGGGAGTCCCGAGCCTAACCGGAACGCAGTGACGATGTCGTCCGGCCGGCCAGGGACAACGGGGTAGAGTCGACTGTCAGTCGACTGCTCTTCGATCAGACCGCGAAAATCCCGCGCTGCGCGCGATAGTCGACCAACGGTCGACTCTACCCAGGGCCATCAGCACTCGATGACGTTCACCGCCAGGCCACCGCGGCTGGTTTCCTTGTACTTGTCCTGCATGTCGCGGCCGGTATCGCGCATGGTCTTGATCACCTTGTCCAGCGACACCTTGTGCTTGCCGTCGCCACGCATCGCCATGCGCGAGGCGTTGATCGCCTTCACCGCGCCCATCGCATTGCGTTCGATGCAGGGGATCTGCACCAGGCCACCGATCGGGTCACAGGTCAGGCCGAGGTTGTGTTCCATACCGATTTCCGCGGCATTCTCGATCTGGCTCGGGTTGCCACCCAGTGCCGCGACCAGGCCACCGGCCGCCATCGAGCAGGCCACGCCCACTTCGCCCTGGCAGCCCACTTCGGCGCCGGAGATCGAGGCGTTTTCCTTGTACAGGATGCCGATCGCCGCCGAGGTCAGCAGGAAGTCGAACACGCGCTGCTCGTTTGCACCCGGGCAGAAGCGGTCGAAGTAATGCAGCACCGCCGGCAATACGCCGGCGGCGCCATTGGTCGGCGCCGTCACCACGCGGCCACCGGCGGCATTCTCCTCGTTCACCGCCAGTGCGTACAGGTTGACCCAGTCCAGCGTGGTCAGCGGGTCGCGCATCGCCGCTTCCGGCTTCGACGACAGCTCGCGATACAGCGCCGGTGCACGACGGCCAACCTTCAGGCCACCCGGCAGCACGCCTTCCTCGCGGATGCCGCGCGTCACGCACGATTGCATCGCACTCCAGATCTCGCGCAGCTGCGCGCGGATCTCGTCCTCGCTGCGCCAGCACTTCTCGTTCTCGAACATCAGCTGGGCAATGCTCAGGCCGCTGCGCGCGGTCTGCGCCAGCAGCTCGTCGCCGCTCTTGAACGGGTAGGGCAGCGGGGTTTCGTCGGGCACGATACGGTCATCGGCCGCGTCGTCCTGGTTGACCACGAAGCCGCCACCGACGGAGTAGTAATCGCGGGTGGCGATCACTTCGTCCTCGGCGTTGTACGCGGTGAAGCGCATGCCGTTGGTGTGGTACGGCAGCTTCTGGCGCTTGTTCATGCCGAGGTCGCGCTTCTCGTCGAAGGCGATCTCGTGCTGGCCCATCAGCTGGATGCGCTTGCTGCTGCGGATGCGCTCCAGGGTGGCCGGGATGATGTCCGGGTCGATCAGGTTCGGCCGCTGCCCTTCCAGGCCCAGCAGGATCGCCTTGTCGGTGCCATGGCCGCGGCCGGTCAGCGCCAGCGAGCCGTAGACATCGGCACGGATGCGCGCGACTTCGTGCAGGCGGCCCGGGTCGAGCAGCCAGCGGTGGATGAATCGCTCGGCGGCCTTCATCGGCCCGACGGTGTGCGAGGAGCTCGGGCCAATGCCGATCTTGAAAACGTCGAACGTGCTGACAGCCATGGTTGCCGTACTGCGGGTACCGGAAGAGACCGCTATTCTAGCGGTTCACGCCGCACTTCCATGGCTGCGGCGCAGCATTTCCGCCAAGGGGACCCATCCGGTGTTGACTCTGTTCCAGCGTGACGACTGCCACCTGTGCGACATGGCCCTGGCCGAGCTGGCCAAGGCCAGGGCGCCGGAGTTCGAATCGGTGTTCCTGGATGACCAGCCGGCGCTGGAATCGCGCTACGGCGCGCGGGTGCCGGTGCTGCGCGACGAGCGCGGCGACCGTGAGCTGGACTGGCCGTTCGACGCGGCCACGGTTCAGGCCTGGCTGGCCGTCGATCGGTAGTGCCGGCCGCTGGCCGGCAGCCCCGCCATGCCCGGTGATGCCGGCCAGCGGCCGGCACTACCAGACGCGGTTTATTTCGCGTCGAACTTCACGATGGTGCTGATCGCGGTTTCGTCCGGGATGGTCTTGGTGTCGGCCCAGTCACCGCCGCCGACGCCGAAGTCCAGGCGCTTGACCGTGGCCTTGCCGGTCAGCACCGGCTGGGTGCCGGGCTTCCAGGTGAAGGTCAGCGTGACCGGCTTGCTGACGCCGCGCAGTTCCAGCGTGCCGTCGGCGGCGAACTGGTCGTTGCCCACCGCCCGGAAGCCCTTGGCGGTGTAACGCGCGGTGGCGAACTTGCCGACGTTGAAGAAATCGGCGGTCTGCAGGGTCGAGTCGCGGTCGCTGTTGCCACTCTTGGCACCGGCCAGCGGAATCACCACGTCCAGCGAACCGGCGGCCGGGTTGGCCGGGTCGAAGCTGAGCTTGGTGGCGAAGCCCGGGAAGCTGCCGGTGAACACTTCACCGTCGTACTTGGTCGCAAACACCAGGATCGAACCGGCGCCGGGAGCCTGCGCGTAATCGGCAGCGAGTGCTGGAGCGGTCGCCAGCATGCCGGCCAGGGCGGCGGCCACGGCGGCCGGAGTGGTCAGTTTCAGGTTCATCGGTCAGTCCTTCTGAGGGGAGGTGAGCCAGCCACGTGGCAACATGCGGGACAAGGTCGCATCGCGCTGGAACAGGTGGTGGTAGAAGGCAGCGCCGGCATGGGCCAGCACCACCGCGATCAACAGCCAGAAGCCGTATTCGTGAATGGCATGGGACACCGCAACGACCTGCGGGTCCGGGCCGCTCAGCTTGGGCACATCAACCAGGCCGAACCAGCGGAACGGGCGCAGGCCGCTGGCCGAGTCGTACAGCCAGCCCGACAGCGGGATGGCGAACATCAGCACGTAGAGCAGCACATGGGTGGCACTGGCGATGCGTTCCTGCCAGCTGGGCACGCCCGGCACCGGCTTGGGGGCACCGGCATACAGGCGCCAGCCGAGGCGGAAGAGCACGAGCGCCAGCACGGTGATGCCGATCGACTTGTGCGCGGTATAGACCCAGAAATACTTGGGGGTCTTGGGCAGTTCGCCCATGGTCAGGCCGACCACGCCCAGGGCGAGGATCAGCAATGCGATCAACCAATGCAGGATCTGGCTGACACTCCCCCAGGCGGCGGGGGTGTTCTTGGCGGTCATGAAGGGTCCTCTAGGGGGCCGTCTTGGGGTCGGAGTGTGGAACGGGAGCGGGAGTTCCCGGGGCGTCACTGCGGTCGAGGGTGGCTTCAGCCTCGATCCTCAGCTGTACTGCATCACCGATGACGCCCGGCCAGGCGGTGATGCCGAACGCGCGCCGGCTCAGCGTGGTGCTGGCGGAAAAACCGGCGGTGCGTCGGAACGGGGGGAGGGGGTAGCGCTTGATGGCGTTGAGGGTCACGTCCAGCGTGATCTCCTGGCTGACCCCGCGCAGGGTCAGGGTGCCAATCACGTGGGCGCGCCTGGCATCGATCGGTTCGACCCGGCTGGAGACGAAATGCGCCTTCGGGAAACGCTCGCCATCCAGAAGGCTGCGGGCCAGCGTGGCCTGGTTCCATTTGGCATCACCAAGGTCCAATCGCGACACGGGGACCTCGACATCCAGTGTGGCCTCGCGCCAGTTGTCGGGATCGAACTGCAGGCGGCCCTCACTGCCGGAGACCGTACCCATCGCCTGCGAGTAGCCCGCGTGGTCGATGGTGAACAGCACACGCGTATGCACCGGATCGAGGCGATAGGTATCTGCATCCGCCCAGGCGGGGGCGGTGGCGAGCAGCATCGGCAGCAGGGCCAGGCAGGGACGCATCGATGGCGGGCTCCGGAAGGGGGACGTTGCGATCATACGCACAGCCCCCTGCCAACGTTGCGTGCATGGCTGCAACAGTTCGTGGTGGGTCCACCGGTGGAAACAGGCTGTTGCAGCCATGAACCCGGCCCTGTGTGACAATCGGGACAGGACAGGGGGTTCAGGATGACGAGCGGTTGGCGCCGGTGGTGCCGAGGCATCGCGGGAATGGGGCTGCTGCTGATGGCGTTCGCCACGGCTGCCACGGCCCTGGACATGGCGGAAACACCGCGCCTGCGCCGTTTCGGTGCCGCCGAAGGCATGCCCTCGCGCATGGTGCTGGCGCTGGCCGAGGACCGCCAGGGCCATATATGGGCTGCCACCGATGGTGGCCTGGTGCGCTATGACGGCGGCAACCTGCGGGTCTGGGAACATGATCCGGAGCAGCCGGGCTCGCTGCCCGGCAACGAGATCGAGACCCTGCTGGTCGATCCCCTGGACCGCGTCTGGGTCGGCATCAATGGCAAGGGCGTGGCCCGGCTGGATGCCGACCGCGAACGCTTCAAGACCTTCGATGCGGTCAACGGCCCCTGCATGAGCCAGTTCTGGACGCTGGCCTACGCCGAGGATGCACTGTGGATCGGCACCAGTGGCCATGGCGTCTGCCGTTTCGGTGAAGACGGCAGCCTGCGCTTCTTCGAGCACGATCCGGCCCGTCCTGGCGGCTTGCCCAGCAATACCATCTACAGCAGCCTGGTGGATGCGCAGGGGCGCCTGTGGATCGGCACCGAGGCGGGCATTGCGCGCTGGAACGGGACTGGATTCGAGGCTGTCGCACCCCGCGAACTGGGGGCGCTGAGCGTGTTGCGCCTGAGCCGCGACCCCGATGGCTCGATCTGGGCCGGCAGCCAGAACGACGGCCTCTACCGTATCGACGCGCAGGACCGGGTCAGCCGTCCGCGCTGGGCCGACAGTGCACGCCTGCGTTCGGCACTGGTGCTGGCCGATCGCCAGGGCGGTTACTGGGCGGGCACCTCCGATGGCCTGTTGCGCGGAGATGCCAGCATGCTGCGGCGGCTGGACGGCGACCGCGGCAGTGGTTTCCTCACTGCCCAGAGTGGTGTGCTCGATCTGATGCAGGACCATGAGGGCGGATTGTGGGTGGCGCTGCTGACCCAGGGCCTGGCCTATCTGCCGCCGGACTGGCGCCGGTTTTCGATCTGGAACCAGCTTGACGGCAAGCCGCTGGACAGCCAGTACCTGTTGAGTGCAGCCAGTGATGGCCAGAATTACTACGTCGGCTCGGCGCATGGCGTGTACCAGCTGGACGCGCAGGGAGCGCTGAAGTTGTTGGCCAGCGATCGTGAGATCGGCAGCGGGGCGGTGTGGTCGGTGCTGCCGCGGCCAGACGGGCGCCTGTGGCTGGGGCGTGCCGGCCGCATCAGCGTGTACGACCCGGCCACCCGCGCGCTGCACGATTGGCATATCGATGGGGGGGCCGACCTGCGCCAGCGCATCGATCTGATGCGGCAGGCCCCCGATGGCACGGTCTGGCTGTCGGTGATGAACCTGGGCCTGCAGCAGCGCAGCGCCGATGGCCGCGTGCTGCGCAGTTTCCCGCTGGAGGACCTCCGCAAGACGGCCGATTCACCGGTTGAGCAGATCCGCTTTGATGCCCAGGGCAAGGCCTGGGTGATGGGCGACATGGGGATCTGGCGTGAACAGGCCGGGCGCTTCGAAGCGGTGCCGGGTGTTTCGCGCGGGCTGATCTACGATCTGGTGTGGGTGGATCCGCAGCAGCTGTGGCTGGCCCGGCAGGGGGCGCTCGAGCGCTACCAGTGGGATGGCATGAGCCTGCGCCTGATCCAGCGCATCGATGGCAGTGCCGGCGTGCCGTCGGTGAGCATGGGAGGACTGGCGTTGGCCGAAGACGGCCGCCTGTGGGCGACCACGCCACGTGGCCTGCTGCGGTGGGACCCGAAGACGCGCCGCCTGCAGCAGTTCAACGAACGCGATGGCCTGCCCGACGCCGAGTTCACCAGCCGGCCGCTGGCGGTGAATGCCGATGGTCGCGTGCTCGCGGTGGCCCAGACCGGCCTGGTGGTGTTCGACGTGAATGCTGCCGATGCCGTATTGCCGCCGTCGTCGCTGGTGATCGCCGAGGTCCGCGTGCGGCGCGATGATGCCCGTGGCTGGCAACCGCTGCCGACCACCGGCACGCTGCTGCTGGGGCCGGATGATCGTGATCTGCAGATCGATGCGCGACTGCTTTCCTATGCCAATCCGCAGGGCAACCGTTACCGCTTCCGGGTGCAGGGCTACGACCAGAACTGGGTGGAGCAGGGCGGTGACGGCCAGCGCACGTTGTCGCGGCTGCCGACCGGCAGCTACGTCATTGAAGTCCAGGCGGCAACGGCCAGTGGTGCATGGACACCTTCGCAGCAGCTGCAGGTGAAGGTGTTGCCACCCTGGTGGCGCAGCGGCATGGCGATCTTCGGCTACCTGCTGATCGGCTCACTGCTGCTGCTTATCCTGGTGTGGTCGATCCGTGCGCGCCTGCGCCGCCGCCAGCAATGGCAGTTGACCGTGCACAAGCAGCAGCTGGCAGAGCAGGCCTCACAGGCCAAGAGCCGGTTCCTGGCCACGCTGGGCCATGAGGTGCGCACGCCGATGACCGGTGTGCTTGGCATGAGCGAACTGCTGCTGGCCACCCCACTGGATGCGGTGCAGCGCAGCTATGCAGGCTCGATCCAGCAGGCTGGCAGCCACCTGCTGCGGCTGGTCAATGACGCGCTGGACCTGGCCCGCATCGAGGCCGGCCGGCTGGAGCTGGATCTGCGCCCGTTCGATCTGGCCGGCCTGCTCGACCAGGTGCAGGCGTTGATGCAGCCGATGGCGAAGCAGCGCAATCTGGAGTTCCAACGTGGAAGCGATCCGCCGGGGCCGATCAGCGTCAGCGGCGACGAGATGCGCGTGCGGCAGATCCTGCTGAATCTTCTGGGCAATGCAATCAAGTTCACCGAGCGTGGGCATGTCGGCCTGGCCGTGCGGCTGGAGGAGAACGGCGGCGGCCTCTGCTTCGAAGTGCATGACACCGGCCCGGGCATCAACGCCGAGCAGCAGGACCGCCTGTTCCATCGCTTCGAACAGGCAGACGGCCCGCGCACCGCGTCGCGCTATGGCGGCAGTGGGCTGGGCCTGGCGATCTGCCAGGAGCTGGCCGTGGCCATGAACGGACGCATCGAGGTGGACAGCCAGCCGGGCAAGGGTGCGCGCTTCCGGGTGTGGTTGCCGCTGCCCTGGATCCGGCAGGCCGCCAATGCGCCGGGCGAATCGCCGGTTCTGCCGATGCTGCCGCCGCTGCGCATCCTGCTGGTGGAGGATGACGCGACCGTGGCCGAGGTCATCGCCGGCCTGCTGCGTGGCCGTGGCCACGACGTGGTGCACGTGCTGCATGGCCTGGGCGCGCTTTCGGAGATCGCCACCGATGGCTTTGACGTGGGCCTGCTCGATCTCGATCTGCCGGCACTGGACGGCACCGCCATCGCCCGCCAGCTGCGCACCATGGGCTATGAACTACCGCTGGTGGCGGTCACCGCGCGTTCCGATGCCTACGCCGAGACCCAGGTCCTGGCGGCCGGATTCGATGGCTTCCTGCGCAAGCCGGTGACCGGTGACATGCTGGTGACTGCCATTGCCCAGGCACGCGCAAAACGACAAACCGCCCTTTGAATGCGCCAGCGCCGGGCGTGAACGGCGCGACTTTCGGTTTACCATGCCGACGCCCGTAGTGCGGGAATCATCAGAAGCAGCGTGAGGAGGCAATCGGTGGTGTATCTGCGGGCGGCGATGCTGCTGCTGGTCCTCCTGTGCTGCCTGTCGCCCGCCGCGGCGCAGCCGGTGCCGCCGAGCCCGCGCCAGGTGACGGTGTTCGATGGCTTGCCTTCCAATACCGTGAACCGCATGGCCGAGGATCGTTACGGTTACCTCTGGATCGCCACCAACGACGGCCTGGCCCGCTACGACGGGCGCAACTACCGGATCTGGCGTTCGGAAGACGGCCTGCGCGACAACCGCATCTGGACGGTGCTGGTCGATGCCCGCAACCAGCTCTGGATCGGCACCGAGAACGCCGGTCTGGTACGGATGTCGGCCGATCGTCGCCAGCTGCATTTCTACGACCGCAGCAGCCAGCCGTTGATGGGCACCAACACGGTCTGGAGCCTGGCCACCACGCCGGATGGTTCGGTCTGGTTCGGCACCCACGAAGGTGGCCTGTACCGCCTGGACAACCAGGACCGGCTGCAGCGCTTCCTGCCTGAAGCGAACAACCCGCGCAGCCTGCCGGCCGCATCGGTACCGTACCTGGCAACCCTGGCCGATGGCAGCCTGTGGATCGGCACCAAGCATGGCGTCGCGCGCTGGACCGGCACGGACTTTGAACGGGTCGGTGCCGGCGTCGTTCCCAGCCTGCTGATCAATGGCCTGACGGCCGAGCCCGATGGCAGCCTCTGGATCAGCACGATGGCCGGTGCCATCGTGCGTCGCCCCGATGGTCGTTTCGAGGCACCGTCCTGGAAGCTGCCCGAAGGCGAACAGGTGCTGGGCATGATGCTGCGCGACGAGCAGGGCGGGCACTGGCTGGACACCCGCACCGGCCTTGGCCGGGCGGTCGATGGCCAGTACCAGACCGTGCCCCTGTACAGCGCCGTGGCGCGTGGCCCGGTGCGCCCGAACTGGACCGGCGCCTACGAGGATCGCGAGGGTGGCATCTGGCTGGCCAGCACCAATGCCGGCCTGTGGCACCTGCTGCCGCGCTGGTGGCAGTTCTCGGTGCTGTCGCGGCTGGAGGACGACCCCCGCTCGCTGCGCAACGCCTTCGTGCTGGGTACCAGCCCGTCCAGCAACGGTGGCATCTGGACGGTCGGCAGCCACGGCGCGCTGGACCGCTTCGATCCGAAGACCGGCAGCATCGAACAGCACCGCACCTGGGTCAACGGCATGCACTGGCTGACCTCGGTGCGCGAGGATCGCCGTGGCCAGGTCTGGATCGGTTCCAACGACGCGCTGCTGCGCTATGACCCGAAGCGGCGTGATCTGCGCCGCTGGGGCCGGGATGCTGGCGCCGACGCGACCATGGAAGGGGTCATCGAATCGATGATGACCTGTGATGGTGACAGCCTCTGGCTGATGCTGTCGGCGGGTCTTCAGCAGCGCGATCTGGATGGGCGCCTGCGGCGCCAGCTGGACAATGGCCAGCGCGGATTGCAGCAGGGCCAGCTCAATCTCGACGTGGAATGCGGGCCGCAGGACCATATCTGGCTGGCCAGCAGCCGTGGCCTGCTGCAGTGGCTGCCGGAAAGCGAGCGTTTCCAGCCGGTGCCGGGTGCACCGGCGACCGCGATCCATGCACTGCACGTGGGAAGCGATGGCCAGGTCTGGCTGTCCGAGGACGGCCGCCTGTCGCGCTACCGCTGGAGCCAGGGCCGGCTGGAGCGGCAGGCCGTGATCGGTGCCGAGCAGGGCTACCCGGCGATCTCCGCCTCGGGACTGGTGGTCGATGCGCAGGGGGTGGCGTGGGCAACCAGTGCGCGTGGCCTGGTGCGCATCGGTGCCGATGGCCAGAGCGTGCGCCTGTATGGCGTGCATGACGGCCTGCCAAGCCAGGAGTTCCGCGAGCACACGCTGGTGATGTCGGGAGACGGTCATCTGGTGGCAGGTACACCGGCCGGCGTGGTGGTGTTCGACCCGGAGCAGGTGCGGCCATCAATGCGGCGTGCGCCGCTGGTGATCGAGCGGGTGGAGGTGCGCCGCAACGAGCAGGTGCTGGACCTGACTCACGACACGCCGTTGCAGATCGCCGATGGCGACCGCGATCTGCGCATCGTCGCGCGCCTGTTGTCGTTCGCCGATTCGGCGTCCAATACCTATCGTTACCGGTTGGCCGGTTATGACCCGGACTGGGTGGAAGTGGGGCCGGCCGGTGAGCGCCTGTTCTCGCGGCTGGCACCGGGCAGCTATCGGCTGGAAGTGCAGGCGCGGTCGGCCGACCATGTCTGGTCACGGGTGCAGAGCCTGGAATTCCGCGTGCAGCCACCGTGGTGGCGCAGCTTGTCCGGCCTGCTGGTGCTGGCCTCGTTCGCGCTGCTGCTGACCAGCTGGTTCGCCTGGCTGTACCGTCGCCGCCTGCAGCGTCGCCATGCCTATCAGCTGGCGCTGCACAAGCAGGAACTGGCCGAGCAGGCGTCGGCGGCCAAGACCCGCTTCCTGGCCAACCTTGGCCATGAGATCCGCACGCCAATGACCGGTGTGCTCGGCATGAGCGAGCTGCTGCTGTCCTCGCCACTGGATCCGCAGCAGCGCGGCTATACGCAATCGATCCGCCATGCCGGCGAGCACCTGCTGCACCTGGTCAACGATGCACTGGACCTGGCACGGATCGAGTCGGGCCGTCTGGAGTTGCAGCACAATCCGTTTGCATTGAGCAGACTGCTGCAGGACCTGGCCGCGCTGATGGGGCCGTTGGCGGCGCAGAAGGGCCTGCGTTTCACCCTCGACAACCAGCTGCCCGCCGGCCTGCAGGCCACCGGCGATGCAATGCGGGTCCGGCAGATTCTGCTGAACCTGCTCTCGAATGCGGTCAAGTTCACCAGCCGCGGCACCATCACCCTGCACGCGCGCAGCGACGCCGAGCTGCGATCTCTGCATTTCGAAGTGCGCGACACCGGCCCCGGCATCAGCCAGGAACAACAGCAACGCCTGTTCCGCCGCTTCGAGCAGGCCGATGGTGCACGTACCGCGGCGCAGTACGGTGGCAGTGGCCTGGGCCTGGCGATCTGCCGCGAACTGGCGCATGCGATGCAGGGGCGCATCCAGGTGGAGAGCCAACTCGGTCGCGGCACCTGCTTCGGTGTGACGTTGCCGTTGCCGATGGTGGTCGATGCCAATGCCGAAGCCGATGGCGAAACGCAGCGCGAGGACGCGGCGAACATGCCGCCATTGCGGGTACTGCTGGTGGAGGACGATGCAACCGTGGCCGATGTGGTGCGCGGGTTGCTGAGTGCGCGCGGGCACGAGGTGGTGCATGCGGGGCATGCGCTGGCGGCACTGCGTGAGATCAGCGCCGGTGATTTCGACGTCGGCCTGCTGGATCTTGACCTGCCGGGCCTGAGCGGCTTCGAGCTGGCCCAGCACCTGCGCAACCAGGGCTACATGCTGCCGCTGCTCGCCGTGACCGCGCGCACTGATCCGGACCTGCAGCAGCAGGTGGAAGCGGCCGGCATCGGCGGTTTCCTGCGCAAGCCGGTGACCGGTGAGCTGCTGGTGGAAGCGATCGCCAAGGCGATGGGCAGGTAGGTTCGGCAGGGCCTGCGGCCCTGCACCTGCTACCCGTCGGAGCAATGGCAACAGCCGAAGCAAAGGCTGGATTCCTGTGGGATGGCGGGGTGGGTCCGGTGGCGGGAGACGCCGTAAACCCGTCCATGGGGGCTTGGCCGCGGCATCCATGCCGCGGACACCCCCGCAACCGGACCCACCCCGCCTTCGACAGTTGCCTGCGATCTGCCGGGCATTGCTTTCTGTAGCAACTGTCTTGTCAGGCGGAGGCCATCTGGGCCTCCGCATCCCGTTTGCGGGCGTTGAGGATCACCAGCATCTTGCGCATTACCGCGACTAAAGCCACCTTGCCCGGCTTGCCCTGGTT
>NZ_RXLZ01000086.1 GCF_003970865.1 Stenotrophomonas maltophilia
CGTCGAAAAGTGCCGCACCAAAGGGGGTCGACGAGGGCAAACACCATAAAGAGCGGGCAGAAGCTACCAACGGACGGGGGACACCTGCAGAGGGGGGGGGGAACCGGGTGGCGGGGCGGGGGCCGCAAGGGAGCGGCGACCGGGCTTACATGGACGGAATTGCAGCGTCCCCCGTAACCGGACCCACCCCACCACCCCACGGATAGCCCGATTTTGACTTTGATGTTGACGTGGCCTCTGCGGGTGCAGGGCGCAGCCCTGCCAACACACCCATAACCCTCACTTCACTGAATCGAAAACCGGTTTCGGCACGGCACTTGCACCTGCTCCAGCAGACAACCCCATCCCCTGTTTCTGGAACCGTTGCAGATGTCCCACTCCGTCACTTCGATCCTTTCGCAGATCCGCTCCTATCAGACCCAGATGGGACAGCCGGCGCTCAACCCGCTGGGCGAAACGCCGCGCAGCAACGCCCTGCCGGGCACGGTGCTGGACGCGCCGCAGGCCCAGCCGGCCAGCTTCACCGAAACCCTGCGTGGTGCGATTGCCGGCGTCAACGATGCACAACAGAAGTCCGGCGCCCTCGCCAAAGCCTTCGAAATGGGCGACCCCAGCGCCGATCTCGCCAAGGTGATGGTCGCCTCGCAGCAGTCCCAGATCGCCTTCCGCGCCACCGTGGAAGTCCGCAACCGTCTCGTCCAGGCTTACCAGGACGTGATGAACATGCCGCTGTAAGGAATAGAGACGCATGGCACTGACGCTCTCCAAGGACAGCCTGAACGCCGAAAAGGCCGGGCAATGGTTCGACCGCCTGCAGAGTCTGCAGATCACCCGTCGGCTGGGCCTGATGGCGATGATCGCGGTGGCGGTGGCGGCAGGCCTGTCCGTGTTCTTCTGGTCGCAGAAGCCGGGCATGGTCCCGCTGTACACCGGCCTGGACCAGAAGGCGACCGCTGAAGCGACCGACCTGCTGCGCGCCGCCCAGATTCCGTTCGCGCTCGATCCGGCCACCGGTGGCATCACCGTGCCGGAAAAGAACCTGCACGATGCCCGCCTGAAGCTGGCCGGCTCCGGCCTGACCGACAGCGGCAAGCTCGGCTTCGAACTGATGGAGCGCGACCCGGGCTTCGGCGTCAGCCAGTTCGTGGAAAGTGCGCGCTACCAGCATGCGCTGGAAACCGAGCTGTCGCGCACCATCAATACGCTGCGTCCGGTGCGCGATTCGCGCGTGCACCTGGCCATTCCCAAGCCCAGCGCCTTCACCCGCCAGCGCGACGTGGCCAGCGCCTCGGTCACCCTGGAACTGCGCGGCGGCCAGCAGCTGGAACGCAGCCAGGTGGACGCCATCGTGCACATGGTCGCGGCCAGCATTCCGGACCTCGCTCCGGAACGGGTGACCGTGGTCGACCAGAGCGGACGCATGCTCAGCATCACCGACCCGAACAGCGAGGCTGCGGTCAACGCCGCCCAGTTCGAGCAGGTACGTCGCCAGGAAACCTCGTTCAACCAGCGCATCCGCGAGCTGCTCGAGCCGATGACCGGCCCCGGCCGGGTCAACCCGGAAGTGAGCGTGGACATGGACTTCTCGGTGACCGAGGAAGCCCGTGAGCTCTACAACGGTGAACCGCAGAAGCTGCGCAGCGAGCAGATGAGCGAGAACACCACCAGCACCCCGGGCCCGCAGGGCGTGCCGGGCGCGACCAGCAACAGCCCGCCGGGCCAGCAGGCCGCACCGGCCACCGCACAGACCCCGACCGAAAGCAGCAAGAACGCGACCCGCAACTACGAGCTGGACCGCACCCTGCAGCACACCCGCCAGCCGGCCGGCCGCATCAAGCGCGTCTCGGTGGCGGTGCTGGTGGACAACGTGCCGCGTGCCGGTGCAAACGGCAAGGTTGCGCCGCAGCCGCTGTCGGCAGCGGAATTGACTCGGGTCGAGGCACTGGTCAAGCAGGCCGTCGGCTTCAACGCCGAGCGTGGCGACACCGTGTCGGTGATGAATGCCCCGTTCGTGCGAGAGACCACGCCCGAACAGGGCCCGGCCTGGTGGGAACTGCCGTGGGTGCACGATGCCGGCCGCATGCTGCTCGGTGCAGTGGTGGTGCTGGCACTGCTGTTCGGCGTACTGCGCCCGGCACTGCGCGCGATCACCGGCCAGAACAAGAAGAACGACGAACAGGCACTGGAACCGCACACTGCGGACGTGCAGCTGGTCGATGACGACGGCATGCCGCTGCCGGCACTGGGCGCCGACCGGGCCAGCCTGGGCGGGCCGGACGCACTGGCCCTGCCGGTGGATTCATATGAGGAACGACTGCGGATGGCGCGTGAAGCCGTGAAGACCGACTCCAAGCGCGTGGCCCAGGTGGTCAAGGGCTGGGTGGCCAATGACTGAGGCACAACTGACCGGCGTACAGCGCGCGGCCGTGCTGCTGCTGTCCCTGGGTGAGCTGGATGCGGCCGAAGTGCTGCGCCACATGGAACCCAAGGAAGTGCAGAAGATCGGCATCGCCATGGCCACCATGACCGACATCACCCGCGAACAGGTGGAACGGGTGATGGACCAGTTCGGCCAGGAGCTGGGCTCGAAGACCTCGCTGGGCGTGGGCTCGGACGACTACATCCGCAACATGCTGGTGCAGGCGCTGGGCAGCGAGAAGGCCGGCAACCTGATTGACCGCATCCTGCTCGGCCGCAACACCACCGGCCTGGACGCGCTGAAGTGGATGGACCCTCGTGCGGTGGCCGATCTGGTGCGCAACGAGCACCCGCAGATCATCGCCATCGTGATGGCGCACCTGGAAACCGACCAGGCCGCCGACGCGCTGAAGCTGCTGCCGGACCGCACCCGCGTGGACGTGCTGCTGCGCATCGCCACCCTCGACGGCATTCCGCCGAACGCACTCAATGAACTCAACGAGATCATGGAGCGCCAGTTCGCCGGCAACCAGAACCTGAAGTCGTCCAACATCGGCGGCGTGCAGTGCGCGGCCAACATCCTGAACTTCATGGACAGCGGCCAGGACCAGGCGATCCTGGGCGAGATCGCCCGCATCGATGCGCCGTTGAGCAACCGCATCCAGGACCTGATGTTCGTGTTCGACGACCTGGTCGACCTGGACGATCGCGAGATGCAGCTGGTGCTGCGCGAGGTGAGCGGCGAGCGCCTGGGCCTGGCCCTGCGCGGCGCCGACATCAAGGTGCGCGACAAGATCACCCGCAACATGTCGCAGCGCGCGGCCGAAATCTTGCTGGAAGACATGGAAGCCCGTGGCCCGGTGCGCCTGTCCGACGTGGAAGGCGCACAGCGCGAGATCCTGGCCATCGTCAAGCGCATGGCCGATGAAGGCACCGTCACCATCGGTGGCAGCGCGGAGGCCATGCTGTGAGCAACGTCGTGCGCTGGCTTGCCCCCGACCTGCTGGCCCAGCCCGAACCGGTGCTGGATCAGGAGGATGCGTTCGAACTCACCGAGCCGGACCCGGAACATGAGCCGGAGCCGGAGCCGCCGCTGCAGCTGCCGACCCTGGAGGAAATCCAGGCCATCCAGGACAGCGCCGAGAAGGAAGGCTTCCAGCACGGCCATGCCGAAGGTTACGGCCAGGGCCAGGCGGAGGTGCGTCGCCTCGCCGCGCAGATCGAAGGCATCCTCGACAACTTCAGCCGACCGCTGGTGCGGCTGGAGAACGAAGTGGTCGGCGCACTGGGCGAGCTGGCGGTACGCATCGCCGGTGCGCTGGTCGGCCGCGCCTACGAAGCTGACCCGGCACTGCTGGCACAGCTGGTCGGTGAGGCCATCGACGCGGTGGGTGGCAGCACCCGCGAGGTCGAAGTACGACTGCATCCGGATGACATCGCCGCCCTCGCCCCGTTGTTGAGCCTGCCGCCACAACAGCGCCTGGTGCCAGACACCAGCCTCAGCCGCGGCGATCTCCGCGTGCATGCCGAAGCCGTGCGCATCGACGGCACCCTGGAAGCCCGCCTGCGCGGCGCGCTGGACGCGGTGATCCGCCAGACCGGAGCCAATGCATGAACCCCGATACGCAGCCGACGCCGCCACCGGCCGACTGGGCCATGGCCCGCAACCTGCGCCTGGCCCGTCGGCTCGATGGCCTGCGCGTGGATACCGCCCATGGCCGTGGCCTCATCCGCGAAGGCGTGCTGCGCCGCGCGGTTGGACTGACCCTGGAAGCCGTCGGCTGCGAGGCGCCGCTGGGTGCCAGCTGCAAGGTGGAAGTGGTCGATGGTGGCTGGGTCGATGCCGAAGTGGTCGGCTTCGCCGGCGAGCGCACTTACCTGATGCCCAGCGCGGAACTGCACGGCCTGCTGCCCAATGCACGGGTGGTGCCGTCCGCGCGCCGTGGCGGCGTTGAAGTAGGCGAAGGCCTGCTCGGCCGCGTCATCGACAGCGACGGTGTGCCACTGGACGGCAAGGGTCCGATCCGCGCCGAGGGCCATGTCGGCATGGCCGGCGTGTCGATCAATCCGCTGGCGCGAGAACCGATCACCCAGCCGCTGGACGTGGGCGTGCGCGCGATCAACGCGCTGCTGCCGATCGGCCGCGGCCAGCGTGTCGGCCTGTTCGCCGGCTCCGGCGTCGGCAAGTCGACGCTGCTGGGCATGATGACCCGCTACACCGCCGCCGACGTGATCGTGGTCGGCCTGATCGGTGAACGTGGCCGCGAAGTACGCGATTTCGTCGAGACCACGCTGGGCGAGGAAGGCCTGCGCCGCGCCGTGGTGGTGGCCAGTCCCGCCGACCGGCCGCCGCTGGCGCGCCTGCACGGTGCCTACCGCGCTACCGCCATCGCCGAATGGTTCCGCGACCAGGGACTGAACGTGCTGCTGCTGATGGACTCGCTGACCCGCTTCGCCCAGGCGCAGCGCGAGATCGGCCTGTCGGTGGGTGAACCGCCGACCACCCGCGGTTATCCGCCGTCGGTGTTCGCCAAGCTGCCGGCACTGGTCGAACGCGCCGGCAATGGCGCCAAGGGCCGTGGCTCGATCACCGCGTTCTACACGGTGCTCACCGAAGGCGATGATCCGCAGGATCCGATCGCCGATGCAGCGCGCGCGATCCTCGACGGCCACATCCTGCTCTCGCGGCGCGTGGCCGACAGCGGCCTGTACCCGGCCATCGACGTCGAATCGTCGGTCAGCCGCGTGGTCACGGAAATCGCCGACGAGCCGTGGCGCCTGCGCATCCGCAAGTTGAAGCGACTGGTCTCCGCCTACTCGGCCAACCGCGACCTGATCGCCATCGGTGCCTACCAGCGCGGCAACGACGCGGCCACCGACGAAGCCCTGGAACGCTGGCCGGAAATCATGGAGTTCCTCGGCCAGGACGTTGCCAAGGCCGCAGATCTCCCGCACAGCCAGGCGGCGCTGCAGCGCCTGGTGGAACAAGAGAGTTAAGCCATGAACCAGTCCAAGCGCATCGATCCCCTGCTCAAGCGGGCCCAGGAACACGAGGACGCGGTCGCCCGCGATCTGGCCGAACGCCAGCGCGTGCTCGATACCCATCTATCGCGACTGGACGAACTACGCCGCTACGCCGAGGAGTACGCCAACGCGCAGATGGCGGCGACCAGCCCGGCGCAGCTGCTGAACCGCCGCGCCTTCCTTGATCGCCTGGACAGTGCGGTCGAACAGCAACAGGCCACGGTCAACGGCAATCGCGAGAAGGTGGAGGCCGAGCGCGCCCGGCTGATCCTGGCCAGTCGTGACAAGGCTGTGCTGGAACAGCTGGCCGCCAGCTACCGCGCGCAGGAGAAGGTAGTGACCGACCGCCGCGACCAGCGCGAAATGGACGACATCGGTGCCCGTCGCGCCCGCCTGGTACAGACCGAAGACCAGGACGGCGCCGAGCAGGGAGGCCGCTCGTGATGCCCGCGCCATTGGCCAGCAGCGCCAACGCGCAACCGCAGAATTCCGGCAGCAGCGCAACGCGCGCACCACGCGGTGATGGCAACAAGGAGTTCAGCCAACTGCTGCAGGGTGGCTCACCGGGTGCCGATGCACCCTCGAAACCCTCGAACACGCCCACGCCGTCCACGCAGGGACCGGCATCCGACAGCAATGGCCAGGCTGGTGCCGAGCGCAGGCCGGACAGCGCTGCCGCACCCGAAGAGACCGCAGCCGTGGTGCCCACAGTGCAAGCCAAGCCCGCTGCCGAAAAGGACGCCCCGGCGGCGACCGAGGAAGCCCCGTGGCCGCCGCTCGGTCTGGCAGGACTGGTGCTGGCAGTACCGACACCTGCCGATCCTGCCGCCGCTCTGCCAGCAGTGACAGCAACGGCCGCCGACGCCGACGGCAATGCACTACCCGCCCCCGCTGCACTACCGGTCGCAGCAGCCCTGCCGCCTACAACAGCCGCGACCGCTACGGCCACCGCCGAGGGCGACGCCCCCGGTGGGGCCGACCAGGCGGCCTCACTGCCGTTGCCTGAGCTGGTACTGCCCGGCAAGCGCAGCGAGCGCGGTGAAGGCAGCGACGCACCCCTCATCGGCGACCGTGCCACGGCGCCGCTGCTGCATGCACCGGGCAACGCGGCCATGCAGGATCTGAAGGCCGCGCTGGCCACGGGCAATGCCATCTTCAACGGCGAGCCGACACCGACGCCGGTGCTCGGTGACGATGGTTTCGATCAGGCCATTGGCGCGCGCCTTGGCTGGCTGGCCGACCAGAAGATCGGCCATGCCCACATCCGGCTGAGTCCGGACGACATGGGGCCGGTCGACGTGCGCCTGCAGTTGAACGGCGACAAGGTGCATGCCAGCTTCAGCAGCCCCCACGTGGATGTGCGCCAGGCTCTGGAAAGCAGCCTGCCGCGCCTGCGCGAACTTCTCGGCGAACAGGGCTTCCAGCTGGCTCATGCTGATGTCGGCCACCAGGCGCCCGGTGGTGACGGCAATGCGTCGGGACAGCCCGGTGGTGGCGGCATGGCAGGTGACGGAGAACCGTCGCCGGGCGACGCCAGCGTGTCGTCCGTGCAGTTGATCCGCCAGCGCGGGTTGCTGGACGCATACGCCTGACGGCGTGCCAACCAAGGTTGGCACCCACCAGAGCAGTGCGGTTGGCACGCCGACGGAATTCCGTCACCCCCTCTGCCCCGCCTTCGGCACACCCCTTGCATATCCCGGTGAAGCAACCCTCAGGAGCTTCACCCCGTGGCCGCAGCCGCTGACAAAACCAAGAAGACCGCCGAGAAGGACAAGGCCGCCAAGCCGCGTAG
Source organism: Stenotrophomonas maltophilia (assembly GCF_003970865.1). Lineage (GTDB taxonomy): Bacteria > Pseudomonadota > Gammaproteobacteria > Xanthomonadales > Xanthomonadaceae > Stenotrophomonas > Stenotrophomonas maltophilia_AR. The sequence continues at coordinate 7,235 of NZ_RXLZ01000086.1, forward strand.
TCCGATCCTGATCACCGCGCTGGTGGCCGTACTGGCCGCCGCTGCCGCCGGTGGCGGCGTCTGGTTCTTCACCCAGTCCAAGCACGAAGAGAAGACCGCACAGGCCCCGAAGAAGGCCAGCACTCCGGCACCGGCGCAGTACTTCGCGCTGGACCCCGCGTTCGTGGTCAACCTCAACGGCCCGGTCGACGGCCCGCGCTACCTGCAGCTGGAAGTGCAGCTGATGACCCGTGACCCGGCCGCACTGGAAGCGATCAAGACCCATGCGCCTGCCATCCGCGCACGCCTGCTGATGCTGTTCTCGCAGGTCAGCCCGGACCAGATCGCCGATGTGGCCGGCAAGCAGAAGCTGCAGGCCTCCTCGCTGGCCGAGGTACAGAAGGTGCTCAAGGCCGAGACCGGCAGCAACGGCGCCGACGATCTGCTGTTCACCAGCTTCGTGACCCAGTAAGGGCCCACCGATGAATGACCTGCTGTCCCAGGACGAGATTGATGCCCTGCTCCACGGCGTGGACAGTGGCGCGGTCGAGACCGATGCGGAGCCGCCGTCAGGCGAAGCACGTTCGTACGACTTCGCCAGCCAGGACCGCATCATCCGTGGTCGCATGCCGACCCTGGAAATGGTCCACGAGCGCTTCGCGCGCCTGTGGCGGATCGGCCTGTTCAACCTGATCCGCCGTTCGGCCGAACTGTCGGTGCGCGGCATCGAGCTGATCAAGTTCAACGACTACATGCACTCGCTGTATGTACCGACGAACCTGAACCTGATCCGCTTCAAGCCGCTGCGCGGTACCGGCCTGATCGTGTTCGAACCGACCCTGGTGTTCGCCATCGTCGACAACTTCTTCGGTGGTGACGGGCGCTACCCCACCCGCATCGAAGGCCGCGAGTTCACCGCCACCGAAATGCGGGTGATCCACCTGCTGCTGAAGCAGACCTTCGCCGACCTGCGCGAGGCGTGGGCACCGGTGATGGATGTCGACTTCGAGTACATCAACTCGGAAATCAACCCGCACTTCGCCAACATCGTGACGCCGCGCGAATACGTGGTGGTGTGCCGCCTGCACGTCGAACTCGACGGCGGTGGCGGCGACATCCACGTCACCCTGCCGTATTCGATGCTGGAGCCGATCCGCGAGCTGCTCGACGCAGGCATCCAGAGCGACCGCAATGATCGCGACGAGAGCTGGGGCCAGACCCTGCGTGAACAGCTCAACATCGCCGAAGTCACCCTGTCCAGCGTGCTGGCCAGCAAGCGCATGACCCTGCGCGACCTGACCCAGCTGAAGGTCGGCGACATCCTGCCGATCGACCTGAGCCCGCAGGTGCCGCTGTGCGTGGAGAACATCCCCGTGTTCACCGGCGAGTTCGGCATTGCCAACGGCATGAACGCCGTGAAGATCACCGCTACCCATCCGCCGGGCACCCGCCCGCGCGCACCCGTCATCCAGGAAGACCCGCAATGAACGATATCGACGCCCTCGAACCGACCCCGGCCCAGTTCAGCAGCCTGCAGGCCGATGAGGCGAACGGTCCGGACCTGAACCTGGACGTGATCCTGGACGTGCCGGTGACCCTGTCGCTGGAAGTCGGTCGCGCTCGCCTGCCGATCCGCAACCTGCTGCAGCTCAACCAGGGTTCGGTGGTGGAACTGGAACGTGGTGCCGGCGAATCGCTGGATGTGTTCGTCAACGGCACCCTGATCGCCCACGGCGAAGTGGTGGTGATCAATGACCGCTTCGGTGTGCGCCTGACCGATGTGGTCAGCCCGAGTGAGCGGATCCGGAGACTGCGTTGAGCCTGCTGGCCTCCACTCTGCTGGCGGTCGGCAAGGCCGCCGCGCCCATCGGGCCCCAGGTCGGCCAGCACGCGGCCGCCGCACCCAGCCTGTTCGGCGCGGTGCTGGCGCTGCTGGCGGTGCTGGCCCTGGTCATCGGCCTGGGCTGGCTGCTCAAGCGCCTGCCCGGCAGCGGCTTCCGCCCGGCCGACGGCATGAAGGTGGTGGCCAGCCTCAGTGTCGGCGCCAAGGAGCGTGTGGTGGTGGTGGAGGTCAATGGCCAGCAACTGCTGCTGGGCGTCACCGCCGGCGGCATCAACACCCTGCACACCCTGCCCGAACCGTTGCCGCCGCCCGCCCCGGTGCGCGTGCCGGACTTCAAGAACCTGCCGAATTTCGCCCAGCTGCTGCAGCAGCGGCTGCGCAAGGACCCCTGACATGCGTGTCACCCGTACCCGTCTTGCCACCCTGATGCCGTGGCTGCTGATGCTTGCCCTGTGCCTGTTGCCGGCGCTGGCCTTCGCCGCCCCCGGCGCCCCGACCACGCCGCTGCCGGACATCAACGTCGGCAAGATCGGGGGTGCGCCGGTCAGCCTGCCGCTGCAGACCCTGCTGCTGATGACGGCGATCACGCTGATCCCGTCGATGCTGCTGGTGCTGACCTCGTTCACCCGCATCATCATCGTGCTGGGCCTGCTGCGCCAGGCACTGGGTACCGGGCAGACGCCCTCCAACCAGGTGTTGCTGGGCCTGGCGCTGTTCCTTACCGCAATGATCATGCTGCCGACCTGGGACAAGGCCTGGAGCACCGGCATGGCGCCCTATCTCAATGGCGAGATCGACTTCCAGACTGCCTGGACGCTGACCACCTCGCCATTGCGCGCCTTCATGCTGGCGCAGATCCGCGAGACCGATCTGATGACCTTCGCCGGCATCGCCGGGCACGGCACCTACGCCAGTCCCGATGCGATCCCGTTCCCGGTGCTGGTCGCCTCGTTCGTCACCAGCGAGCTGAAAACCGCTTTCGAGATCGGCTTCCTGATCTTCATCCCGTTCGTGATCATCGACCTGGTGGTGGCCAGCGTGCTGATGTCGATGGGCATGATGATGCTGTCGCCGATGCTGGTGTCGGCCCCGTTCAAGATCCTGCTGTTCGTGCTGGTCGATGGCTGGGTGCTGACCGTGGGCACGCTGGCGGCGAGCTTCAACCCGGCGTGATTTAGAGGCAGTCGAGCATGGCTCGGCTCTACAGAAGCACAGTCGAGCGCGGCTCGACTCCACATAAGCAGATGGACCCCGAATGTCTCCCGAACTTGCCTTGACCGAACTGCGTGGCGGCCTGATCACCGTGTTGTGGGTGGCCGGCCCGCTGCTGCTCACCGTGCTGGTGGTGGGCGTGGTGGTGGGCGTGGTGCAGGCCGCGACCCAGCTCAACGAACCGACCATCGCCTTCGTTGCCAAGGCGGCAGCGCTGACCGCGGTGCTGTTCGCACTGGGCAGCCTGCTGATCGGCCACTTGGTTGAATTCACCACGCTGCTGTTCCAGCGCATTCCACACCTGATCGGCTAGGACACGCGCTTCGATGGACGCCGCCACCCAGATGGCCGCCGACGGCCTTCAGGCCTTCGGCATGATCGGCACCGTGCTGTGGACCATGCTGCGCATCGGCGCGGTGGCCATGGCCATGCCGATGGTCGGTACCCGTGCCGTTCCCGCGCGGGTGCGCGTGATACTGGCCGGCACCCTGGCCATCGCATTGGCGCCGTTGCTGCCGCCAGTACCGGACTGGACCGGTTTCGATGCCGCCACCGTACTGACCATCGCCCGCGAGCTGGCCATCGGCGTGTCCATCGGCTTCCTGCTGCGGCTGGTGTTCGAGGCCGGCGCGATGGCCGGCGAACTGATTGCCCAGGGCACCGGCCTGGCCTTCGCGCAGATGAGCGATCCGCTGCGCGGTGGCACCTCGGGCGTGATCGGCCAGTGGTTCTACCTGCTGTTCGGCCTGCTGTTCTTTACCGCCAACGGGCACCTGGCGCTGATCTCGCTGGTGGTGGACAGCTACCGGGCGCTGCCGATCGGCGCCCCGCTGCCCGACCCGCACGCCTTCTTCAGCATCGCCCCGACCTTCCTGCTGACCGTGCTTCGCGGTGCACTGACCCTGGCCATTCCACTGATCGTGGCAATGCTGGCGGTGAACCTGGCGTTCGGCGTGCTGGCCCGTGCGGCCCCGGCGCTGAACCCGATCCAGCTGGGCCTGCCGGTCTCGTTGCTGCTGGGCCTGTTCCTGCTGGCCCTGCTGGCCGGGGAAATGGGCCCGCCGGTGCAGCGCCTGTTCGACGCCGCCTTCCAGGCTGCGGACGCGGTCACACACTGACCCGATCATCACGTTTTACTGCTTGCCCTTCCCCCGGGTCTGCGCGTTAGAGTGAATGCGCGGCAACCGGGGGGATGCCGCACGTGGCCGCCGCCCTGCGTCGGCCTGCCTCATGCATGCCCCACCGTGGTTTCCGTCGACAGGCAGGTCCGGGAGACTGACGAATGCTGGTAGGCACGTACAACCCGTGGCTGGTGGCGATCTCGCTGCTGGTTGCCGTGATGGCTTCGTACACCGCGCTGGCGATGGCCGGGCGCACGGTCACCGCACCCGGCAGGGGCGCGGCGTGGTGGTGGCGCCTCGGTGGTGGCTTCGCCATGGGCCTGGGCATCTGGTCGATGCACTTCATCGGCATGCTCGCCTTCGACCTGCCCATTCCGCTCGGCTACGACCTGCCGATCACCCTGCTTTCCCTGGCCCTGGCCATCGCCTCGTCGGTGTTCGCACTGTGGCTGGTCTCGCTGCGCACCCTGCCGCATCCGCGCCTGGCTGGCGGCGCCCTGCTGATGGGCACCGGTATCGCCGGCATGCACTACGTTGGCATGGCTGCAATGCGCATGCAGCCGGGCATCGACTACGACCCGGGCTGGCTGCTGTTTTCGCTGATGGTGGCGGTCGCTGCTTCGTGGACGGCCCTGTATGTGGCGTTCCGCCTGCGTGCGCAGCGCACCCGTGTCGGCGACCGGCTGGCAGCGGCCGGCCTGCTCGGGCTGGCCATCGTCGGCATGCACTACACCGGCATGGCCGCCGCGCGCTTCCCGGAAGGCAGCATCTGCGGCGCGGCGGTCGGCGATGGGTTGCAGAGCGAATGGCTGGCCATGCTGGTGGTGGTACTGACCGTGGCGATCCTGGCCGTGGTGCTGGTGGTGTCCTGGCTGGACCAGCGGGTGGAGGCGCAGCTGCTGCGTCTGCGCAATTCCCTGTTGAGCACCTCGCTGACCGATGCACAACAGGAACTGACCCAGGCTGCACTGCACGATCCGCTCACCCGCCTGCCCAACCGCCTGCTATTGCAGCGTCGCATCGTGCAGGCACTGGCCGAGGCCGAACAGGGCGGCAGCCGTTTCGCCGTGATGTTCATGGACCTGGACGGCTTCAAGCAGGTCAACGATGCCTATGGCCACCAGGCGGGTGACGCACTGCTGGTGGCGGTGGCCGAGCGCACGCGCCAGCTGCTCCGGCCCAACGACATGCTGGCTCGCCTGGGCGGTGACGAATTCGTATTGGTGGTGCGCATCGAGCACGACGAGGACCTTCCGACCCTGGCCCGCCGCATCCTGCAGGCGGTCGGCAGCGGGCCGTTGCTGGCCGACAACGAACTGCAGGTGACCGCCAGCATCGGCGTGGCGATCTGTCCCGACCACGCTGCCAGCGAGCGGCAGCTGATGGCCTTTGCCGATGCCGCGATGTACCAGGCCAAGGAATCTGGACGCAACGCCTTCGTGCTGTTCGCCGACTGGATGAATGACAGCGCCGAACAACAGTTCCGGCTGCTGGCCGACCTGCGCCGGGCGATTGGCAGCGAGCAGCTGTTCCTGCACTACCAGCCGAAGATCCAGGTAGCCACGCAGAAGGTGGCCGGAGCCGAAGCGTTGATCCGCTGGCGCCATCCGGAGCATGGCCTGATCCCGCCGGATCGCTTCATCCGGCTGGCCGAACGCAGCGGTGCGATCAACGACATCGGCCGCTGGGCGCTGGACCAGGCGTGCCTGCAGCTGCGGCGCTGGCACGATGCCGGTCACGAAGGCTGGTCGATGTCGGTGAACCTGTCGCCGGTGCAGTTCAGTTCGCCGCACCTGCTGCAGGATGTGCGTGAAGTGATCGGACGCTACGACATTGCCCCGCGCCACCTGGTGCTGGAGATCACCGAAAGCACGGTGATGCGCGATACCGATACCAGCCTGCGCCTGCTGCAGGCGCTGTCGGCACTGGGCGTGGGCATCTCCATCGATGACTTCGGCACCGGCTACTCCAGCCTGCTGTACCTGAAGCGGCTACCCGCGACCGAGATCAAGATCGACCATGCCTTCGTGCGCGATCTGGAGCACAGTGCCGAGGATGTGGTGATCGTCTCGGCCATCGTGGCGCTGGGCCATGCGCTGGACATGGACATCGTGGCCGAAGGCGTGGAAACCGCCGCGCAGCGCGCCTACCTGGAACGGCTGGGCTGCGATTACCTGCAGGGCTACCTGCTCGGCCGCCCGGTGGATGCGGCGCGCTTCATGCAACTGCACGACCTGCCCCGGCCGCGGGTGGAACTGGCGCAGAGCCCACCGCCCAGCGACAACGCCCCGCTGTAGCCGAGCCCGCGCCCGGCTCCCGCCGGGCATGGCCCGGCGCTACCATTGGGTGTCGATCCCCGGTAGATCCACGCCATGCGTGGATGAGCCGTTCCACCGTCATCCAAGGAAGCGTCCGTGGCCCTACGCACCACCCTTGCTGGCCTGTTGCTGGCCCTTGCTGTCGGCCAGGCCGCCGCCGCTGATCTGCCGTGGTCGTTGCCAGCCGATGCTTCCCCGGCCCAGGTCGACGCCGCCCTGCAGGTCCTCGGCAAGGGCGTGTTGAAGTCCTCCAGCCTGACCGATGCACAGCGCGGCCACGCGCTGCTGGCGATGGGCCAGACGGCCGAAGCGCGGCAATCGATCCAGCGGGTACGCGCATCGCTGGCAAGCGACGGCGACACCGCGGCGATGCAGCGCTGGCTGCCGATGCTGCTGCTCGCCACCGCCGGCGAGCGGGACAACGCCGCTTATGCGCGTGCTTTCCACAGCACCTTCGCTGCCCTCGACGACGTCGCCGCGGTGCAGGCCGATGCCGTGCTCTCGGCTGAGCCGGCCCCGGTGCGCGCCCAGCTGGAGAAGGCCATCGCAGCGCAGGCGGGGGCCGCGACCGTCACCGAGGCCGTCGCCCTGGAACTGCTGCGCCTGCGGGCGGTACTGCGTGCACAGACCCTTGCCGCCGCACTGGCCCCTCCGCTGGTCGCGGCGGAAGAGCAGCGCCGCTTCGCCATCGACGACGTGTTGCGCATCCCCGTTGGCGATGGCGTCGTGCTGTCGGCGCAGCTGGCCCGCCCCCGCGCCGCATCGGTACCCCTGCCGACGGCAATGCTGTTCACCATCTACACCGACCCGCCGAAGAACCGGCAGAAGATGCTGCTGGCCGCCGCGCATGGGTACGCCGGCATCGTGGTCGATGCACGCGGCAAGGGTCGGGGCACCGGCACCATCGCGCCCTACGAACATGATGGCGAGGACGCCAACGCGGCCATCGACTGGATCAGCCGTCAATCGTGGAGCGATGGCCGGGTCGCCATGTATGGCGGCAGCTACGAGGGCTTCACCGCCTGGGCGGCGGCGCGCCATCACCATCCCGCATTGAAGACCATCGTGCCCTACGTTGCCGCCATCCCCGGCCAGGGCCTGCCGATGGAAAACAACGTGTTCCTGAGCGCCAACTATGGCTGGGCGTTCTATGTGGCCAATGGCCCGATGCTGGACAACGACACTTACGACCAGAACGAACGCTGGTCGCAGCTGCCGCGCCGCTGGTATGCCTCCGGCCGCCCTTACCGGCAGATCGACCAGGTCGACGGCACGCCCAATCCCTGGCTGCAACGCTGGCTCGATCACCCGGCGTACGACGCTTACTGGCAGTCGATGGTTCCCTATGGCGACCAGTTCGACGACATCCGCATCCCGGTACTGACCATCACCGGCTACTACGACGATGGCCAGATCTCGGCACTGCAGTACTTCAAGGACCACCTGCGGCACCGCCCCGATGCCGATCATGCCCTGCTGATCGGCCCCTATGACCATCGCGGTGCGCAGTCGGCCATCAAGCCGATGCAGCTGCGCGGATACGACCTGGACGCCGTCGCGCAGTTCGACACGCCTGCACTGACCTTCCAGTGGCTGGACCATGTGCTGCGCGGCGCCCCTCGCCCGGCGCTGGTGCCCGACCGCGTGAACTACCAGCTGATGGGCACCAACCGCTGGGGGCATGCGGCAACGCTGGACGCCGCCGCGGGTGCCCACCGCCGCTACCATCTGTCGGCCGCACCCGCTTCGGCCGATGGCTACCACCGCCTGCAGGAACAGCCGCCAGCGCCGGGCCAGCTGGGGCAGACCGTGGACCTGGCCGACCGCGATGAAATGCGGCATGGCTACTACCCGTTCCCGATCATCGCGGCACAGGACGAAAGGGATACCGCGCTGTCCTTTGCCACCGACCCCTTTGCCGGTCCGATGGATCTGGTGGGCAGCTTCTCCGGCGACCTGAAGGTGCGGATCAACAAGCGCGACTTCGATTTCACCGTCACCGTGTACGAGCTGCTCGCCGATGGACGCCGGATGCAGCTGGCCTATTACATGGGCCGGGCCAGCCACGTGCGTGACCCGAGCACGCGCCAGTTGCTGCAGCCCGGCCAATGGACCCACCTGCCCTTCGATCGCACGCGTATGGTCGCCCGCCGCCTGGCTGCAGGCAGCCGCCTGCTGGTGAAGGTGGATGTGCTGAAGGACGCCATGCACCAGGTCAACCACGGCACCGGCCGTGATGTCAGCGACGAATCGGCCGCCGATGCGGGCGCCCCGCTGCAGGTGGACTGGCACAGCGCTGTCTCTTATAACCATCT
>NZ_RXLZ01000087.1 GCF_003970865.1 Stenotrophomonas maltophilia
TGTGGTCCGAATATGTGCTTGCAGCGTGCACGTATGCCGTGTGCTGTGGTCTGGTGTTAGTTGTTCTGATCGGTTGGTGTTCCTTTGTTTGTCTTTTGGATGGGGCGGCGACACGTGCGATACACACGCGTAAGTTCGGCGGCAGCGTCAGATGTGTACAAGAGGCGGGCTGTAGGAACAGGCGTGAGTGTGGCGGGGGTGACTAACAGCTGGCTAACAGTGCCGGCTAAGGAGCTGTTAACCACGGGGTGCATTGTGGCGTTGCCGGGATGGTCCGGCCACGAACACGAACAGGAGAACCCCCATGTTGAAGTCGCTCACCCTCGCCACTGTTGCTCTGCTGGCCGTCGCGCCGGCCGTACAGGCCGCGCCGCTGGGCATGGCCCAGGTTGAACAGACCCTGCGCAAGGCCGGCTACACCCAGATCCACGAGATCGAACGCGATGATGGCCTGTGGGAGGCCGACGTGAGCCGCGCCGATGGCCGCTTCAGCGAGGTTTACGTGGACCCGAAGACCGGCGAGATCTTCGACGAGCACAGCCGCCGCGCGCTGTTGACCACCGAGCAGGTGCTGGCACGGGCACAGGCGCATGGCCTGCGCGAGATCCATTCGCTGGAACGCGATGGTGCGACCTGGTCGCTGGAAGCCCGCAATGCCCGCAACCAGAAGGTTGAGGTGCGCCTGAGTGGTTATGACGGCCGCATCCTGCACAGCGAGCGCGATGGCTGGCTGGATTGATTCGCGTGCGGGTAGGTGCCGGTCGCTGGTCGGCACACGGGGAGAAAGCGTGTCGACCAAGGTCGACACCCACCGGCACATGCGAGGTCGACACCTACCGGCACATGCAAGGTCGACACCTACCAAGCGTACGCAGCGGTAGTGGCCGACCTTGGTCGGCCCAGGCCCGGCGCAGGGCGTTACCAGCCGTACGGCGGCGGGTAATCCCAATAGCCCGGGCCGCGGCCGTAGTAGCCGCCATATGGGCCGAAGAAGCCCGGGCCCTTGCCTTCGCTCACGTGGATGTTGACGTTGACCCCGTGGGTCTTGCCCTCATCGGTGGTGTAGTTCTTGCTCAGGTTCAGCGTGGCCGCGTTGTAGTGGCTGTTGCCGCCATTCTTGGAATAACCGATGCCGGTAGTGAAGCTGCCGGACACCTTGACCTTGTCGTCGGTCACGTCGGCGATCTTCGCGTCGTCGTGCACGCGCGGGCCGCTCTTGTCGCCGTAATAGGTGCCCGGCGGGTCCTGCTGCAGGGCCGGGTCATTCAGATAGCGCATCGGTGCCTGCGGCAGCGACAGATCCAGGCCGGTCGCCTGCGGCGCGGTCGCGCCGGCGGCGGACTGGGCCAGCACGGTTCCCGGCAGGGCCAGGCACAGCAGCAGGGTCAGGGGGCGGATCATGACGGCGCTCCAGCGGACAGGTGGCCACGCAACACGCGGCGGTACAGCCCGACGCTAGCAGGGGTTGCTTGAATGATGCCTGTCGGCGCCCGCTTGCGGTAGAGCCAGGCCATGCCTGACTGCACGCTACAGCCGTCCGAACCCGAACAGCCCCGCCAGCGGATGCTTGTGCCGTTCGATCCGGGCCCGCAGCAGCTGCGCGCCGATCATTGAATAGGTGATGCCGTTGCCGCCATAGGCCATGGCGAAATTCACCCTCGGGCCCCACTGATCGTGCGGGCCGAAGAACGGCAGGCCGTCGGCCGTTTCGGCGAAGGTGCCGGCCCAGGAAAACGCCGGCACCGGGTCCAGCCGTGGGAACCAATGCAGCAGCTGTTTCATCAGCGTGTCGGCCTTGCGCTCTACGCGCCGGTCGCGGCGGGCGGGGATGTCGATGGCGTCGTCCAGCCCGCCCACCAGCAGGCGACGCTCGCCGGTGGCGCGCAGGTACAGGTAGGGGCGGGCGCTTTCCCACACCATCGTGTTGCGCAGCCGGCCGAGCACGTCCGCATCGATGGGATCGGTGATGAAAGCGTAGCTGCTGCGGTTGCGTGCGACCCGTTGCTTGAGCCAGCGCTGGTTGGCATAGCCCATTGCCAGCACCACGTGGCGGGCATGGATCGTGGCGCCGCCCTCGGTGAGGGCGCTCACGCCGCGTGCGGTGGGTGTGAGCGTGTGCAGCACCGTGCGGTCATGCACCTGGCCGCCGCGACGGCGCACACGTTGCAGCAACCCATAGGTCAGGCGATAGGGATCGACCCGCGCCGCCTGGCGCGTGAGCAGGGCACCACCGGCGTCCACGTCGAAGCGTTCCTGCAGTGCCTCCGGGCCCAGCCAGCGGGCATCCAGGCCGATGCTGCGCCGCGCCTCACCTTCGGCCATCAGGCGCGGCACGTCGCGATGGCGGCTGGCCAGGTACAGGCTGTCCATACGCTGGAAATCCACGTCTTTCAGGCCGCGAGCGACCTCGCCCAGCGCCGGAATCGCCTCCGCACAGGCCCGGTAAGCCAGTGCAGCGGCGTCCTCGCCGTAGCGCTGGGCCAGTTCCAGCAGGTGGGTATCGATCTCGTACTGCAGTAGCGCGGTGCTGGCAGCCGTGCTGCCCCAGCCGATGTCGCGCTGCTCGATCACTGCCACGTCGTGGCCATGCCGGGACAGTTCGTCCGCAATCAGCGCACCGGTGATGCCGCCGCCGACCACCAGCACGTCGCAGCGCAGGTCGTTCTCCAGCGGCGGGAACGCTTGGATCAATCCATTGCGTACCGCCCACCACGGGTAACCACTCTTCAGGTCCATGGCCGTGTGCTGCTCAGGCGGTGGGACGGCCGGTGTGCGGGGTCTGGATCAGTTCGGACAGATCGAAGCCCTGCAGGCGGGCGGTGGCCAGATAATGGTCCTGCACGGTGGCGTCCAGCTGCGGTTCGCGGGCCAGCAGCCACAGGTACTTGCGGTCCGGGCTGCCAACCAGCGACACGCTGTAGTCCGGAGCGACCTGGATCACCCAGTAGTCGCCCTTGGCGAACGGCAACCAGCGCAGGCCCTTGGGCAGGAAGCTCACCTCCAGGCGCGCGCTGTCGTTGTCGACGGCACAGGCCTCGCCGGTGGCCTCCTCGACCTCGCCATCCATACGGCAGCGGTTGGTGACGCCGACGTTGCCGTTGTCGAGCAGGGTGTAGTGCGCCGACACGTCGGTGCAGCCTTCCGGTTCATGGCGCATCGGCAGGCGCGCGATCTCGTACCAGGTGCCCAGGTAGCGGGGCAGCTTGAGGTCGGCAACGGTCTTCAGCGGCGGGTGCTCGGTCATCGGCGGTCGTGGCAGGGGGGGGCCTCCACGATGCCGATGGCCTTGCCATGGGCGGGTGAAGCCGGGGCGATGGCCGTGTCCAGAACGTTCCGTCGCCCCGGCGGAGCGCCCGTTGTCATCGGCATGGCGGTATCCTGCAGCCAGCGCCGTGTTTTCCTGATCCAACCGAGGTGGAGGTGCCGATGTACCAGGTGATCCTGTTGAAGAGTGAATCCGCGTTCGCACGCGAACAGTGGCCGCAGGTCGATGACCTGGTGGACTACGAAGGCGTGGCCTACAGCCTGCGTGCCGGCCCGCGCCAGCCGCTGCCGACCGACCACGACTGGCACCCGGTGGCGGTGTACGCGCCCGATGAGATCACCGAGGAAGAGTTCCAGGACTGGTACGCGCTGCAGCAGCCGGCCGTGGAAGAGCTGCGCCTGAAGTACTGATGCTCGACGCTGCCAGGGCCGCCCATCCGCCCTTGACCGCCTCTGCCGTATAGTCGCGCGCAGGCGCGGTGGTCCGCGCGAACCGGTGTGGCTGGCTTGTCTTCTTTCCTGCGATCGATCCGTGCACGGGGGCCCTGGTGGGTCCTGATGCTGTGCGCCGCCCTCCTGCTGTCCGCGCCGGTGCTGGCACAGGATGAAGACGCCACGCCAAAGCAGCAGCTGGCGCAGATCGATTCCAGGCTGAAGGAGATCGATCGCAAGCGCGGCGATGCTGAAGCCATCGAGACGCTGGCGATGCTGTCCGAGAATGCTTCGCAGGCGCGGCGTGACGCCGAGGCGCTGGAAAAGGAGCTGCAGCCACAGCTGGTTCGCTTCGACGAACAACTGGCGCAGCTGGGCACGCCTGCCGAGGGCGCCACCGAGCCGCCCGAACTGGCGGCGCAGAGGCGCACCATCAACAAGCAGCGCGATGGCCTGGCCGCGTCGGTGGCACAGGCCAAGACCAGTGCCGTGCGTGCCCAGCAGCTGGCAACCGACATCGACCAGCAGCGCACTGCACAACGCGCCGAAGACATGGGGAAGAAGGTCGCCTCGCCGTTGTCTCCGGCGCTGTGGAGCAAGGTTGCCGAGCGCCTGCCGATCGATATCGCACGGGTCGCGCCGTTGGCCGAGCAGGGGCGCGATACGTTCGTCGCCGGCGTCCGGGCCAATGGCTGGGGCACGCCGTTGCTGGGCCTGATCGCTGCGTTGGTGATGATGTTCCCGCTGCGGCTGTGGCTGCGTAGGCTGGGCCGCGGGTTCGCAGCCTCCGAGCGTGCGCCGGACGGTCGCCTGCGCCGCTCCGGATTGGCCATGTGGCTGCTGCTGGTCGGTACGCTGCTGCCCGGCTATGCCGTGGTGGTGCTGATGGCAGCGCTCGATGCGATCGATGCCATCGCGCCGCGCCTGCAGGTGGTGGCCGACGGCCTGGAGACGGCCACCTTCCGCGCCGCCTTCATCGCTGCACTCAGTGCCTGCATGCTGGTGCCCAAGCGCCCGTCATGGCGGTTGCTGAATCTGGATGACACCGCCGCACTGAAGCTGCGCAAGTACGCCTGGGGCGCGGCGGCGCTGGCCTGGCTGAGCACGGTGCTGTTGGCCCTCGATCAAGCCACGCGTACCAGCGACGTCACCACGGTGGCGCTGGATGGCCTGATTGCGCTGACCTACCTCGGCCTGATCATGGCCATGCTGGTGACCCTGGCGCGCCTGCACCGCCGGCAGACCGCCGAAGCAGAGGCCAAGCTTGAGGCACAGGCCGATGGCGTGGGCGCGGCCACGCCGGTGCGCCGCAGCAGCTGGCTGGTACTGGCTCGCGTGGCGGGCAACGTCGCGGTGGTGGCCGCCATCGTCGCGACGTTGCTGGGCTACCTGAATTTCGCCAAGTTCGTGAACCAGCAGCTGATCGGCGGCAGCATCGTGGTGCTGGCGGCGACCCTGCTGTTCAAGTTCGTCGATGACCTGAGCACGTGGGCGCTCAATGCCGACAGCAAGGTCGGCCAGACCATCCTGCTCAGTACCGGCCTGAGCGTGTCGCGGCTGGAGCAGGCCGGCGTGCTGCTGTCGGCGGCGCTGCGTACCGTGGTCGTGCTGCTCACGCTGCTTGCCCTGGTGGCGCCGTTCGGCAACATCGGCGCAGTAGTGGAGCGATTCACTTCACTGTTCACGACCGGATTCGATATCGGTGGCACCAAGCTGGCACCGGCAGGGATCGTGATGGCGGTACTGGCGCTGCTGGCCGGCCTGGCGATCACCCAGCTGGTGCAGCGCTGGCTGACCGACACCTATCTGCCCAAGACCGAACTGGACCTGGGCGCACGTAATTCGGTCAGTACGGTTGCCCGCTACGTCGGCATCATCATCGCGGTGATCTGGGCGCTGAGCGCGATGGGCCTGCAGCTGAGCAAACTGGCATTGCTGGTCAGCGCGCTGTCGGTGGGTATTGGTTTCGGCCTGCAGGTGATCACCCAGAACTTTGTCTCCGGCCTGATCCTGCTGGCCGAGCGGCCGGTGAAGATCGGCGACTGGGTGAAGCTGGGTGACCAGGAGGGCGACATCCGCCGCATCAGCCTGCGATCGACCGAGATCCAGGTGGGCGACAAGTCGACGTTGATCGTGCCCAACTCCGAGCTGGTCACCAAGACCGTGCGCAACATGACGATGGGCAACAACCAGGGCCGCATCCAGATCCAGTTCGCGGTGCCACCCAGCACCGACGTCGGCAATCTGCGGCAGGCGATGCTGGATGCGTACACCGCGCACACCAACGTGCTGAAGCAGCCGGCACCGACGGTCTACATCGACAGCATTGCCGGTGGCCAGATCACCATCAACAGCTTTGCGTACGTAGCCAGCCCGCGACAGGTCTACGCCACCCGCAGCGATCTGTACTTCAGCCTGCTGCAGATCCTCGCCGAGCGGAACATCCCGCTGTCGACCCCGACCGACATACACATCACCCGCGATCCGCAGTAGTGCCGGCCGCTGGCCGGCAACCTCAGAAGCAACAGCAACAGCAACAGCAACAGTGTGCATTCCGTGGGATGGCGGGGTGGTGTGGGTGGGCAGGACACGCCGTAAACCCATCCATGGGGGCTCGATGGCGCCATCCATGGCACCAACGGTCCTGCCCACCCACACCGCCCCACCTTTGACAGTTTCCCGGTGGCCAGTAGATCCACGCCATGCGTGGATGAATCTCCATCGAAATCGAATATCTCGACAATTGATCGAAGAACATCCACGCATGGCGTGGATCTACGTGTCGACCAAGGTCGACACCCACCAAGAGCACGCCATGCCGTTCCGACAGATCGCGGGAAACTGTCGAAGGCTGGGTGGGTCCGGTTGCGGGGGCGTGAGCCGCATGGATGCGGCGACCGAGCTTACATGGACGTACTTGCAGCGTCCCCCGCAACTGGACCCACCCAGCCATCCCACGCAATGCCCCCTGTTGCCGTTGCTTCTGAGGTTGCCGGCCAGCGGCCGGCACTACCACGGGTGCAGGGCGCAGCCCTGCAAAGAACCCTATCCCCGCGGTCGGCTGCGCGACGGCACCAGTGCGAACGTATCCACCGCCAGCTTCTCGGCATGGTTCAACCACGCGCGGATCTCCAGATCATCCACTTCGTGGTCCAGCCCGAACGACACGTTGATCTTGCCGTTGGCATCGGGCTGCACCCACTGCTGGGCCAGCACCACCTTGCGCTGCGAGGACACCGCCTCGATCCAGAAACCACGATCCGGGCGCGTGCTCGCCACCAGCTGCAGCATGTACTGGCCGGCGCGGGTGCGGCGACCCTTCTGGGTGATCATGTGCGCCTGGCGCACGCTCGGGCGCGGGCCCTGGAATGCGTCCAGCGGTGCATCCACCGCGATGCCGCCACGCAGGTCGTTGTCGCGGTAGAGCTTGATGCCGTTGTCACGGTTGACCAGCAGGGCACACCAGTCACCGTCGGCTGAGCCATCCTCGAATGCGGTGCAACGGTCGACGTAGGCCAGGGTGTTGTCCGGGTTGGCATCATCGAACTGGCGCGAGGTGTTTTCCAGGTACACCGACTTCAACCCCCAGTCCTTGTCGTACTCCAGCAGTACCGGCGGCTGCACGTGTTGCAGGCCGACCACCACCTGGTCATCGCCGTCGATCTTCAGCTCGCGGGTCGGTTCGCCCAGCCACAGCGAACGCGCGAAGGCCAGGTACTGCGGATAATCGCGGCCGCCATCGCGCTGGGTGGCCACGCTGGCGCTGGGCGCGCGCTGGGTATCGATCAGTGAACGGCCAAAGCCCATCGTCTTCAGGTTCGGGTCCAGCAGGCTGAGCAGGGTCGCACCCGAATCCAGGGTGGTGCCGGCGTCGGCGCTGAGCTGCTGCGGGGCAATGCCATCGCCCAGGAACAGCAGCAGGTTCTCGCGCTTCTGCCGGGTCAGGATGTGGGTCAGATCGTTGGGCATCGCCAGGTGGTCGGAGGCGATCACGATCAGCGTGTCCTTGCCGTACGGGCTGGCCTGGATGCGCTGCACCAGCTGCGAGATCAGCCGGTCGCTGCACTTGAGCGCGTTGAGCATGTTGATGTTGCCGTACTGGCTCTGGTAGCGCTCGCCCTTGCACGACACCGGCAGGTGACCTGCCGGGTGGTGGGTGTCCATGGTCAGCGTGGTCAGCATGAACGGTGAACCGGCGCGCGAGAGCTGCTCGAAGCGCTGGTAGGCGGTATCCAGCAGCACGTCGTCGTGCACGCCCCAGGCCGAGTAGTGGATGCGGCCGATCTTCTTCTGCTGCTTGAACCACGCCAGGTCATGCACTTCATCAAAGCCGTGGCTGGCCAGGAACTGGCCCTTGCCGGCGAACTGGCCGTTGGCACCGCCAAGATAATGGTTGGTGTAGCCCTGCTGCTTCAGGTAGTCGCCCAGGCACACCGCCTTGGGCAGGAAGCTGCCCATGCGGTCCATGCTGTTCTCATCGCCCTGCGAGGTGGTCAACGGCACGCCGCACATCGACGACACCAGGCCGGCGATGGTCCAGCCGCTGCCCTCGGCCGAGGCCAGCCCGCGCACATCCAGCGACTTCGCGGCCAGGCGGTTGAGATTGGGCATCAGGCCCGGGAACACGCTCTCGTCCAGGTAGGTGCGCTCCAGGCTCTCGCCGTAGATCCAGACGATGTTGCGCGGGCGCTGCAGCGGCTGCGTCGGCACCTGGTACTCGGGGGCGATGCGCGCGAAGTCCACCGGGCGCAGCTGCTGGTAGAGGCGCTGGCCGTCGCGGGCCAGCGGGCTGATCATGATCGTGGCCACCCACACGGCCGCGAACCCGGCGAACAACGCGCCACCGTGGCCGGGCCGGCGCCAGCGCTTCACCCGCGTGGCGAACAGCGGCAGCAGCGAGACCAGCGCCAGCACGATGAAGCCGGCGATGTAGCCCTTGAAGTCGGAGACACCGGCGCCTTCCATGTCAGCGCCGAGGTGGTACAGGGTTGCAGCGTTGAGCCCATCACCGGATAGCTTGTCGATCAGCCACCATGCGCTGAGCATGAGCAGCAGCAGCGAGAATGCACCGGCCTTCCACCACACCCACTTGTTGGACGCGAGGAACAGCCAGCACAGCAGCAACAACGACAACAACAGTATCCAGAGCATAGGCAGCTTCGGCAGTGACGGGATGTTGATGGACGTCGTACCGACGCGTGTCCATCCGACCGGCGCTGTCGCAAGCACATGCACATGACAGGCCGATGACCCGATAGTGCATGCACGAACCTGACTGAAATGTTTGTTGAAATGACGCGCGCGAAATCGCGCTCAGAAGGTAAAACGAGCGTGAAATGGTTCGTTGGATTGCATTAAAAACCGCATGAATACGGGTGTTTTCTCTGACGCGCTAGCGATGCCCGCGTTCTTCGCGTGCCCGCGCACGACGGTCGAACAGCAATGCACTGGTCACGATGCCAAGGCCGAGCACCACGCCGATGAACAACAGAATCAGGGCGATGAGCGGGTAGCCGAACAGGTGCCAGCCGGTGTCGATCTTCATCATCATTGCCGCAGCCATGATCAATGCCGCACTGATGATGCCGGCCGCCACGCGGTTGGCGATCTTCTGCAGGTTCTCCATCAACCGCGATTCTTCCAGGCCGGTCACCTTCATCTGCAGGCGGTTCTCGGCCAGCAGCGCCATGATGTCCGACAGCTTGCGTGGCCCATCGCGCAGCAGCTGCTGCAGCTCCATTGCCTCGCTGGCGAGGTTGGCCGCAGACAGGGATTTTTTCAGGCGCGCACGCATCACGTGCTGCAGCTGGCGTTCGACGATGCGGCGGGTATCCAGGTCCGGTGCCAGCAAGCGGCATACGGTTTCCAGGTTGAGCAGGGCCTTGCCGAGCAGGCTCAGCTCCGGCGGTGTGCGCAGGCCGCAGGCGGTGGCGATGCGCACCATGTCCAGCACCACGCGGCCTTCGGAGAAACTGCCACTGGCCGCATAGCGTGCGATCAGCTGGCCGGTCTCGCGCAGGTAGCGCTCTTCGTCGAACGCCTCCAGCCGCGTGCTGATGCTGATCAGGTCATCGGCTACTTCCTCGCCACGGCCATCGACCGCGGCGAACAGGATCTTCAGCAGGCGCTCGCGCAGGCGCGGCGGCATGTGCGCGACCATGCCCAGGTCGAAGATCGCCAGCCGTCCATCCGGCATCACCCGCAGGTTGCCGGGGTGCGGGTCGGCGTGGATCTCGCCATGTACGAAGATCTGGTCCAGGTAGCCGCGGATCAGCGCCGCCGCCAGCGGGTCCATCGATTGTTCGGTGCGGCGCACATCGGGAATTGCATCCACACGTACGCCGGTGGCCAGTTCCATGGTCAGTACGCGCTGGCTGCTGTAGTCCCACAGCGGCTGCGGAATCCACAGGCGGCGGAACGGCTTCAGGTGTCGGCCGAAACGGGCCAGGTTCTCGGCCTCGGCGTGATAGTCCAGCTCCTGCATCAGGGTCTTGGCGAACTCGTTGAGCCAGTCGCGCAGGCGCACGCGGCGGCCCACCTGGGTCAGGTGGTCGGCGGCCAGCGCGAAGCTGCGCAGCGCCTCCAGGTCCGAGCGCAGTTGTGCCGCCACTTCAGGCTTCTGCACCTTCACCGCCACCTGGCGGCCATCGTGCAGCACCGCGCGATGCACCTGCGCAATCGACGCACAGCCCAGCGGCTCGGGATCGAACGCGGCGAACAGCTTGTTCACCGGTGCGCCCAGCTCCTGCTCGACGATGGCATGGATGCGCTCGACCGGAATCTCGGCCACCTTTTCCTGCATGCGCTCCAGCGCCGTGGCGAACTCCACCGGCACCATGTCCGGGCGGGTAGAGAGCATCTGGCCCAGCTTGACGAAGGTCGGCCCCAGCGCTTCCAGGTCGCTGACGAACTGTTCCGGGTTGCCGTCAGCCGGCACGTCGGCCTGGTTGCTGGCGGCGTCCAGGTTCATGCCCGAGAACACGCCCGAATGGCGGTAGCGCATCAGCAGGCGCAGGATCTGGCTGCGCCGGTTCATGCCTTTGACCAGCGGGGGATTGCCATTGGCGGTGGGCGGATTGCTCAAGCGGAACTCCCATGCGGCAAAGACGGTCGTGCCGGCCGCTGGCCGGCAATGTCCGGATTCCGCAGTGTCGCCGGGGGGCGGTAGGCACGCGGTGAATCCGACCGCTTCCGCAGCCGCCCCGGTATCGGTCAGAATCCGCTCATTCCCTCTCTGGACTTCCCATGGCCGGTGCCAGCCTGTTCGCCCTGCTCGACGATATCGCCACCCTCCTCGACGATGTCTCGGTCCTGACCAAGGTCGCGGCGAAGAAGACCGCCGGCGTGCTGGGCGACGACCTGGCGCTGAACGCGCAGCAGGTTACCGGGGTCAACGCCAACCGCGAGCTGCCGGTGGTGTGGGCGGTGGCCAAGGGCTCGCTGGTCAACAAGGTGATCCTGGTCCCGGCGGCACTGGCGATCAGCGCGCTGGAGGCCTGGCTGCACAGCCGCGGCTGGAACGTGCCGCTGATCGTGCCGCTGATGATGATCGGTGGTGCCTTCCTGTGCTTCGAGGGCGTGGAGAAGCTGGCCCACCGCTTCCTGCACTCAGCCGAGGACGACGCCGAGCATCAGGCCGAACGGCGCAAGGCACTGTCCGATACCCAGGTGGACATGGTGGCGTGGGAGAAGGACAAGGTAAAAGGCGCGATCCGCACCGACTTCATCCTCTCCGCCGAGATCATCGTATTGACCCTGGGCGTGGTCGCTACCGCGCCGTTCACCAACCAGGTGGTCACGCTGGCCGTGGTTGCACTGGCGATGACGGTCTTCGTCTATGGACTGGTCGCGGGCATCGTCAAGCTTGATGACGTCGGCCTGTACCTGTCGCGCAAGGGTGGGGCTGTGGCTGCCTTCGGTCGTGGCCTGGTCGCCTCGGCACCGTGGCTGATGAAGTTCCTGTCGGTGGCCGGCACCATCGCCATGTTCCTGGTCGGTGGCGGCATCCTGGTGCACAACGTGCCGGCGCTGCACCACGCGGTGCAGGCGCTGGGCGGCGAGGGGCAGTGGGGCTGGCTGATCAGTGCTGCGGCCAACATGGTGGTCGGCATCATCGCCGGCGCCATCGTGCTGGCGGCGGTGACCGGGTTCCAGAAGCTGCGCGGGAAGTAATCACCGGCGGATCGCAAGGTAGAGGCCGACCTTGGTCGGCGCTTCGTTTCCCGCGCGCGCCAACCAAGGTTGGCACCTACCAAAGCGGTTCAGGGTGGTCGGCATCGTCGCCGGCGGATTTCCCGGTAGAGGCCGACCTTGGTCGGCGCTTCGTTTCCCGCGCGTGCCAACCAAGGTTGGCACCTACCAAAGCGGTTCAGGGTGGTCGGCATCGTCGCCGGCGGGTTCCCCGGTAGAGGCCGACCTTGGTCGGCGCTTCGTTTCCCGCGCGTGCCAACCAAGGTTGGCACCTACCGAAGCGGTTTAGGGTGGTCGGCATCGTCGCCGGCGGGTTCCCCGGTAGAGGCCGACCTTGGTCGGCGCTTCGTTTCCCGCGTGCGCCAACCAAGGTTGGCACCTACCAAAGCGGTTCAGGGTGGTCGGCATCGTCGCCGGCGGATTTCCCGGTAGAGGCCGACCTTGGTCGGCGCTTCGTTTCCCGCGCGTGCCAACCAAGGTTGGCACCTACCAAAGCGGTTTGCGGCGGGCCGGACGGTCAGCCCGCCTGCACCCGGTTCTTGCCCTGCCGCTTGGCCGCATACAGCGCGTCATCGGCGCGGCGCAGCAGGGTTTCGGTATCGTCGCCCGGCTGCCATTGCGCTAACCCAGCGCTGAAATGCACTGGCACGCGCTGGTCCTGCACGGTCAGCACGCGGTGCGCCAGCGAGCGCTGCAGGCGCTGCACGGTGGCCATGCTGTCGGCACCCTGGGTTTCCGGCAGCACCAGCACGAACTCGTCGCCACCCAGCCGTGCGATGCCGTCGGTGGCGCGCAGCAGCAGCTTGCACACGGCCACCAGGTGCTGCAGCAATGCATCGCCACCGGCGTGGCCGTGCGCCTCGTTGGTCAGGTGGAAATCATCCAGGTCGATCATCGCCACGCCCAGCGGTGAGTTGTTGCGCGCGGCGCGCGCCAGTTCACGCTGCAGCAGTTCGTCCAGGCCGCGACGGTTCAGCGCCTGGGTCAGTGGATCGATGCGTGCCAGGTCACCAGCGGCACGCAGTTCCTGCTCCAACTCGGCAATGCGCTGCTCTGCACGTTCCACTTCCTGCCGCGCATTGGCCAGGTGATCGCGGGCCTGCGCGGCCTGCTGCTGCACCTTGCCGGTGTCGCGCATCACGTCCTGCAGCAGCTGGTTGAGGTCGGCGATGCTGCGCGCCTCACGCAGTTGCAGCGCGTAGCTGCCGATTCGGTCGTGATATTCACCGGTGCTGGTGGCCATGCCATCCATGCGTTCGATGAACTCGCCCATCAACCCGCGCATCGCCGCTTTGGAATCGTCGATGCCCTGGCGTAGCAGGCCCTGCTTGTAGATCACTTCACGCAGTTCGGCGCGGGTGCGCTCGACTGCTTCAGCTTCCAGCGGCCCGTCCAGCAGCTGGCGCACCGCAGCGATCTGGCCCTGCAGCCAGCTGCGGTCATCCAGCAGCTCGCTCACGTTTTCCAACAGCAGCGCGAACAGCTCCAGCAGCAGCGCCTGCTGCTCCTGCCAGCTCTCGGCGCGCACGCCGACCTGGTGGCCGAGTTCGCGCACGCCCTGTTCGATCGGCTCCAGTGCGGTACCCGGCTGCCACTGGCGCAGGTGCATGGCCAGTGCCTGCGCCTGTTCACGCAGATCCGGGTCGTGCTGCAGCAGAGCTACCACCGCGCCGCCCAGCAGCAGGCGCAGCTGCTCGGACATGCGCAGGCTTTCCGGCTGCCCATCCGGCGAATGCTGTTCGATGGTGCGGATGTACTTGTCGATCAACTGCCGCATCGCGCGTCCATAGCGCGGCCAATCGGCGCTGGCCTGCGCCGATTGCAGGCGGTCACCCATGTCGCCCAGCTCGCCGGGCAGGGTGGCCATGCCGTTGGCGAACGCCGCCAGCAGCGGCTCCGGCGCGTCGGCGCCGGCGAACAGCTGCTGCAGTGCCACGCCACCCCCGCCCTGCAGTACCACGCGGTCGCCCAGCCCATCGTCCACCACCGCGCGCACGCGTGCCGGCGGCCCAAGGGCGGTACCGGGGGCTGGGCGGTGGTCGGGCTGGTCCGTCATGGAGCGAATCCTGGGGCTGGCAGGGACTGGTTCCAGCATATCGGCGCGGCCGCCGACGGCTTGAACGGCTAGGATGGGCGACAGGATGCCGCAGTGGAGGTGGTGATGCGCGTGATGTTGCTGGGGGCGACGGGCCTGGTGGGCGGGCTGACCCTGTCCCGGCTGCTGGACGACCCGCGCTGCAGTGGCGTGGTTGCTCCCACCCGCCGCCCGTTGGGCGTAACCGACGGGAAGCTGGAGAACCCGGTGCTGGCCTTCGATGCGCTGCCTGCCGCCGCCGAGTGGGCGCGCGTGGACGCGGTCATCTGTGCGCTGGGCAGCACCATTGCCCAGGCTGGCAGCCGCGAGGCCTTCCATCGCATCGACCATGACTACCCGCTGGCGTTCGCCCGCCTGGCGCAGGCGCAGGGTGCGCAGGCCTATGTGCTGAATTCCGCGGCTGGCGCTAACCCGCAGTCGTCGATCTTCTACAGCCGGGTGAAGGGTGAGTTGGAGCGCGATCTGCGCGCGCTGGGCTTCAACTCGTTGACCCTGGTCCGCCCAGGGCTGATCGGGGGCGAGCGCAGCGAGGTGCGTCGTGGCGAGCGCCTGGCGCTGACGGTGCTGGGTGCATTGGGACCGGTGTTGCCACGGGCGTGGCGGATCAACCCGGCCAGCGAGATCGCCAAGGCACTGGTCGAGGCCGCGCTGGCCCCGCAACCGGGTGAGCACGTGGTGGCATCGAGCGCACTGGTCGGCTGATGTCGCGTGCGCTGCGCCTGACACAGCTTCAACAGCTGCTGCGCCGCCATCGGCGGCCGGTGGCCGGGCAGGTGCTGGCCGACGCGCTGGGCATCAGCCTGCGCACGCTGTACCGCGATATCGAAACCCTGCGCGAGCAGGGCGCCGACCTGCGTGGCGAGGCTGGCGTCGGCTACCAGCTGGCGCCGAGCGATACCCTGCCACCGATGACCCTGCCGCCCGCCGAGATTGACGCGTTGGTGCTGGGCCTGCGCTGGGTTGCCGCGCGCACCGAGCCGGCGCTGGCCGAGGCCGCACGTGATGCACTGGCGCGTATCGCGCATGTGCTGCCAGCAGCACGCCGCGAGGCCTTGCGTGACAGTGGTCTGCGCGTTGGCCCTTCGCGCGCCGCGGCCAAGGTGCCGCCTGCACGTCTGCAGGCCGTGCGCGAAGCAGTGGGTTCGCAGCAGCGCCTGAAGTTCGGCTACGAGGATGCGCACGGCCGGCGCAGCGAGCGCATCGTCTGGCCGTTCGCGCTGGGCTACTTCGATGAGGTGCCGATGCTGGCGGCGTGGTGTGAGAGCCGCGAGGATTTCCGTCATTTCCGGCTGGACCGTATCCGCCAGGTGCGCGTGCTGGAGGATCGCTACCTCGTGCCACGCGCCACGCTGCTGCGGCGCTGGCAGAAGGCACAGGGCATCGCGCCGGACTGGTTGGATCGTTCGTAGCGTCGAGCTTGTTCGCCTGCTTCCGTGTTTCGCTTCGTGCTGCTGGTGGGATGGGGTGGTGGCCTTTGCTCTTTGCTCCTGGTAGATGTCGAGCTTGCTCGACTGCCCTTGATCTTCGCGAATAGCAGTCGAGCAAGCTCGACCTCTACCA
>NZ_RXLZ01000088.1 GCF_003970865.1 Stenotrophomonas maltophilia
CTTTTTTTTTGTGTTGTTTGGTTTTGGTTGCAGGTTGTTTGAAGTTGTGTTTTTGTTTTTTTTGTTAAAAGCAGGCGACCTACGTGCTCCAACGCCGGACGGTCGTCGGCAGGCTCCAGTGGGTATAAGGGGCAGACATGATCCCGCTTCCACGAACCACCACCGCAGAGGGGGCTCAGCCCGGTGGCCGGGAAACCTCAATACCCCGCCGCCTGCCCGTCCTTGCGGCTCTCCGACGCACCGTAGTAAACCCCGGTCTCGGGATCGCGCATGATCGCCTGGTACCCGCCATACGGACCATCGGCGAACACGATGCGATGCCCCTTGCGCATCAGCGCACGCACCGTCTCGTACGGGAAGCCGGTTTCCAGATTCACTTCACCACCGTCGGTCATCGCCGTGGCCTGCCCGGTCGGTTCGGTCGAGCCCTCATGCTGGATGCGCGGTGCATCACCGGCCTCCTGCAGGTTCATGCCGAAGTCCACCAGGTTCATCACGATCTGCGCATGGCCCTGCGGCTGCATCGCGCCGCCCATCACGCCGAAGCTGGCGTAGGGCTTGCCGCCCTTGGTGATGAACGCCGGGATGATGGTCTGGAAGGGGCGCTTACCCGGCGCGTAGCCGTTGGGATGGTTCTTCTGCAGCACGAACATCTCGCCACGGTCCTGCAGGATGAAGCCCAGCCCGGGCGGCGCCATGCCGCTGCCCATGCCGCGGTAGTTGGACTGGATCAGCGACACCATCATGCCGTCGGCGTCGGCCACGGTCATGTAGATCGTGTCGCCCTCTTCCAGCTGCTTCGGCGTGCCCGGCTGCACTTCCTTCAATGCCTTGTCCATCGAGATCAGCGCGCGGCGCTGCGCGGCGTACTCCTTGGAGATCAGCTTCTGCACCGGCGCCGGCTGGAACGCCATGTCGGCGTAGAAGCGCGCACGGTCGGCGAATGCCAGCTTCTTCGCTTCAACGAACAGGTGCACATGCTCGGGCGAGCCGAACGGAATCTTCGAGAAGTCGTAGCCTTCCAGCACGTTGAGGATCTGCAGCGCGGCGATGCCCTGGCTGTTCGGCGGCAGTTCCCACACGTCATAGCCACGATAGTTGCTGCTGACCGGCTCGACCCATTCGCCATGGTGGTCGGCCATGTCCTGGTAGCTCAGGTAGCCACCGTTGGCCTTGAAGTAGTCGCCGATGGTGCGGGCGACGTCTCCCTTGTAGAAGGCGTCGCGCCCGCCATCGGCGATCTTCTGCAGCGTGCTGGCCAGGTTCGGGTTCTTCCACATCTCGCCCTTGCGCGGAGCGTGGCCGTTGATCGTGAACTGCTCCTTGAAGCCCGGATACTGCGACAGCTTGGGCACCGAGCGGTCCCAGTAGTAGGCGATCACCTCGGCCACCGGGTGACCCTCGCGCGCGTAGCGGATGGCCGGCGCCAGGTTGTCGGCCATCGGCTTGCGGCCGAAGCGGTCGTGCAGCGCGAACCAGCCGTCGACGGCACCCGGTACCGACACCGGCAGTGGACCGGTGGCCGGGATGTCCTTCAGGCCACGGCGCTGGAACTCGGCCAGGGTGAGCGACTTCGGCGAGCGGCCCGAACCGTTGTAGCCGTAAAGCTTCTGGGTCTTCGGGTCCCAGACGATGGCAAACAGGTCGCCGCCGATGCCGTTGCCGGTGGGCTCCATCAGGCCGAGCGCGGCGTTGGCGGCAATCGCCGCGTCCACCGCCGAACCGCCGCCCTTCATCACGTCCAGCGCGATCTGGGTGGCCAGTGGCTGCGAGGTGGCGGCCATCGCATGCGGGGCGATCACCTCCGAACGGGTGGCGAAGGTGTGGCCGGTAATGCGGTCGGCGGCAAAGGACAACGCGGGCACGGCAGCCAGTACGGCGGTGGCGACCAGGGAATGGGCAAGGCGTCGGGACACGGTCGGGTTCCGATGGAAGGGTGGTTCCCCGATCTTCGCCGCTGCGGCCTTCACGCGGTATCGGGCAGAGGTCATGGACGTTGATCCTTGGGGTGGCAGGCCAAGGTCCGACCCACCAAGGCGAAAATCCGCCGGATTCCGCGCAAAAACCGTCCTGAAAGGAGTGAATTCGGGTTCACCGAAACACTTTCAGCGGCAACCATCCTTGTGCCGCAAGCGATTGCGCTGGATGCACCGGAAACCGATAGAAAATTCGTCGCGAGGCTTGACAGCGCCGAAATGGCTGTGTTTTTCTCGATCACATGTTGCATCACAACACGCCACCGCGAACCCACATCGAAGCCGCCGACACCGGCGCCGCCTCGCTGCGTTCGATTCTTGTGCTCGTACTTATTACCCAACCAACAGGTGCGGGACGAGCCAGCGTGTAAGCAACACACACACCGGAACTCTTCAAAAACCCGCACCCGCCCAGGTGCGGGTTTTTTCATTTCAGGACCTGGTTTCAGACGCAACCACCATGAACAACGCCAACTTCAAAACCTGGACCAGCACCACCACAACACCTTGTGGTGCCTGTGCCTGTGCCTGTGCCTGTGCGACGCATGGCGCCTCCTCCATCGCTTTCCCCTGACCGGCCGGCACGTCACCTCGACGACCGGCCGTTCTTTTTTCTTCCCACCGCAAGGAACCTCCCCCATGAGCACCAATGACCTGCCCCAGACCAAGATCGCCGTCATCGGCTACGGCAGCCAGGGCCGCGCCCACGCGCTGAACCTGCGTGAATCCGGCTTCGATGTGGTGGTAGGCCTGCGTCCGGGCGGCCCCACCGAGGTCAAGGCGCAGGCCGACGGCTTCACCGTGAAAGCACCGGCCGATGCGGTGAAGGACGCCGACCTGGTCGCCGTGCTGACCCCGGACATGGTGCAGAAGAAGCTCTACGACGATGTGCTGGCACCCAACATGAAACAGGGCGCGGTGCTGCTGTTCGCGCATGGTTTGAACGTGCACTTCGACATGATCAAGCCGCGCGAGGACCTCGATGTCGTGCTGGTCGCACCCAAGGGCCCCGGCGCGCTGGTACGTCGCGAGTATGAAATCGGCCGTGGCGTGCCGTGCATCTGGGCGGTTTACCAGGACAAGAGCGGCAAGGCGGCCGAGTTCGCGCTGGCTTACGCGGCTGGCCTGGGCGGTGCCCGCGCCAACCTGATCCAGACCACCTTCAAGGAAGAGACCGAGACCGATCTGTTCGGCGAACAGGCGGTCCTGTGCGGCGGTGCCTCGGCGCTAGTGCAGGCCGGATTCGAGACCCTGGTCGAAGCCGGCTACCAGCCGGAGATCGCCTACTACGAAGTGCTGCACGAACTGAAGCTGATCGTGGACCTGTTCTACGAAGGTGGCATCTCGCGCATGTTGGAGTTCATCTCCGAGACCGCGCAGTACGGCGACTACGTCAGCGGCCCGCGCGTGATCGATGCCGGCACCAAGGAACGCATGAAGGAGGTGCTGAAGGACATCCAGGACGGCACCTTCACCAAGAACTGGGTGGCCGAGTACGAAGCGGGCCTGCCGAACTACAACAGGTTCAAGCAGGCCGACCTGGAGCACCCGATCGAAAAGGTGGGCAAGGAACTGCGCGCCAAGATGGTCTGGTTGCAAGGACAGGCCGCGTAACCACGCGGCCTCCCCCACCCGCTTTGCAAGGTTCCCCCATGAACTCTTCGACACATCGCAGCGCGCCGCCCAACGGCGCGCGCTGGCTGACCCAGGCGCTGGAGGCCGAAGGCGTCCGCACGCTGTTCGGCTATCCCGGTGGCACCATCATGCCGTTCTACGACGCGCTGGTGGATTCGTCGCTGAAGCACATCCTGGTACGCCATGAGCAGGGCGCGGCGCTGGCCGCCAACGGCTTCGCCCGTGCCAGCAACCAGGTCGGCGTCTGCGTGGCCACCTCCGGCCCGGGCGCCTCGAACCTGGTCACCGGCATTGCCGATGCGATGCTGGATTCGGTACCGATGGTCTGCATCACCGGCCAGGTCGGCACGCCGCTGCTGGGCACCGACGCCTTCCAGGAACTGGATGTGTTCGGCCTGACGATGCCGATCGTCAAGCACAGCTGGCTGGTGCGCAGCGTCGATGACCTGCCGCGCGTGGTCGTCGATGCGTTCCGGATCGCCCGCGAGGGCCGTCCCGGTCCGGTGTTGATCGACCTGCCCAAGGATGTGCAGCTGGCCGATGCCAGCCATCTGCCGGCCCATGTGCCCAGCAGCGTCGAACCGCCGCCGGCGCCGGCCGAGGCCGCCATCGCCGAGGCCATCGCCGCGCTGGCGGCGGCCGAGAAGCCGGTGGTCTACGCCGGTGGCGGCATCGCCCTGGGTGATGCCGTGCAGGACCTGCGCGACTTCGTCGAGGCCAGCGCCATCCCCACTGTGATGACACTGCGTGGGCTGGGTGCACTGCCGGCCAGTCATCCGCAGTCGCTGGGCATGCTGGGCATGCACGGCACCCGCGCGGCCAACATGGCGGTGCAGGAAAGCGATCTGCTGCTGGTGCTGGGTGCGCGTTTCGATGACCGTGCCACCGGCAAGCTGGCCGAGTTCGCACCATTCGCCCGCGTCGTCCACATCGATGCGGACGCCTACGAGATCTCCAAGCTGCGCAGTGCCGACGTCGCCGTGCCCGGCAATGTCGGTCACGCCATCCGCGCCCTGCGTGCGGCCTTCCCCTCCCCCAAGGCCCATCAGGATGCGTGGCGCAAGCGTTGCGCGCAGCACCGCGACCGCTTCGCTGCACGCTACGACGCCCCGGGCCAGCACATCTACGCCCCGGCGCTGCTGAAGCGCCTGAGCGAGCTGGCCCCGGCCGATGCGGTGATCGCCTGCGATGTCGGCCAGCACCAGATGTGGGTGGCGCAGCACTGCCGCTTCAACCACCCGCGCAATCATCTGACCAGTGGCGCGCTGGGCACCATGGGCTTCGGCCTGCCTGCGGCGATGGGTGCGCAGTTCGCCTGCCCCGATCGCACCGTGGTGCTGGTGTCCGGCGATGGCAGCTTCATGATGAACGTGCAGGAGCTGGCCACCATCGCGCGTTGCCGCCTGCCGGTGAAGATCGTGCTGCTGGACAACAGTTCGCTGGGCATGGTGCGGCAGTGGCAGGAGCTGTTCTTTGCCGAGCGTTACAGCGAGATCGACCTGTCCGACAACCCGGACTTCGTGGCACTGGCGCAGGTGTTCGGCATCGCCGCCACCCGCATCGACAACCGCGACGACGTGGAAGGTGGCCTGGCCGCGCTGCTGGCCGAACCGGGCCCGGCGCTGCTGCACGTAGCCATCGATGCACGCGCCAACGTGTGGCCGCTGGTGCCACCGAACACCGCCAACAGCACGATGCTGGAAAGCAACCCCGCCCACGCCCGCCAGGAGACCCCCAATGCAATACCGGCTTGACCTGGTGCTGCACCCGGCCGAAGGCGCGCTGCTGCGCGTGATCGGCATGGCCGAACGTCGCGGCTTTGCGCCGCGTGCGATCAGCGGCGCGCCGGTGGCCGCCGACGATGGCCGCTGGCACCTGCAGCTGGTGGTGGATGGCCAGCGCCCGGCGGAAACGCTGTGCCGGCAGATCGAGAAGATCTACGACTGCGTGTCCGTGCAGGTCACCGCCGTGGAAGGAGTAGCCCCATGAACACCCGTACCGTAGCGACCACGGTGCCGGTACGGAGGCGTCTTCTTCGTCGCCCGTGCCCGCATGCGGCGGTCTTCCGCACCACGCTGGTGGCCCATGCCGGCCGCTGACACCAGCCAGGAAAGCGATGTCGGCGACGTAAGCGTCGCCGACGTTCTGGCAGCGCAGGCCCGCCTGCGCCGCTTCCTGCCGCCCACCCCGCTGCACCATGCCGAACGCTTCGGCACCTGGCTGAAGCTGGAGAACCTGCAGCGCACCGGTTCCTACAAGGTACGCGGCGCATTGAATGCGCTGCTGGCCGGTCGCGAGCGCGGTGACACCCGGCCAGTGATCTGCGCCTCGGCCGGCAACCATGCCCAGGGCGTTGCGTGGGCGGCCTATCGCCTGGATGTGCCGGCCATCACCGTGATGCCGCACGGCGCACCGGCCACCAAGATCGCCGGCGTCGCTCACTGGGGCGCCACCGTGCGCCAGCATGGCAACAGTTACGACGAGGCCTACGCCTTCGCCGTCGAACTGGCGCAACGCCATGGCTACCGCTTCCTGTCCGCGTTCGACGATGCCGATGTGATTGCCGGCCAGGGCACGGTCGGCATCGAGCTGGCCGCGCACGCACTGGATGTGGTGATCGTACCCATCGGCGGCGGCGGGCTGGCCTCCGGCGTTGCACTGGCACTGAAATCACAGGGTGTACGCGTGGTCGGCGCGCAGGTGGAGGGTGTTGATTCGATGGCACGCGCGATCCGCGGTGACGTGCGCGAGATCGCCCCCGTCGCCTCGCTGGCCGACGGCGTGCGGGTGAAGATTCCCGGCTTCCTGACCCGCCGCCTGTGCACCTCGCTGCTGGACGACGTGGTGATCGTGCGCGAGGCCGAACTGCGCGAAACTCTGGTCCGGCTGGCGTTGGAGGAACACATCATCGCCGAGGGCGCCGGTGCGCTGGCGCTGGCGGCCGGCCGCCGCGTCGCCGGCCGCCGCAAGTGCGCGGTGGTCTCCGGCGGCAACATCGATGCCGGTGTCCTGGCCGGCCTGCTCACCGACATCCGCCCACGCCCGCCACGCAAACCACGGCGACGGCGCAGTGAAACTCCGCGCTCGCCCGGCAAGGCCAGCGCCACCGCTTCCCCCACCTCTTCCCCTTCCCCCATGCAAGCCGTCGCACCCGCTGTCGAGGAGATTTCCCTGTGACCACCATCGAACGAATTACCACCCCGCGCATCCGCATCTTCGACACCACCCTGCGTGACGGCGAGCAGTCCCCCGGCTGCAGCATGAGCCCGCCGCAGAAACTGGTGATGGCGCGTGCGCTGGACGAACTGGGCGTGGACATCATCGAGACCGGCTTCCCGGCCAGCTCGCAGTCCGACCGCGAGGCGATGGCACTGATCGGCCGCGAACTGCGCCGTCCGAGCCTGAGCCTGGCGGTGCTGTCGCGCTGCCTGCAGGCCGACATCGAAACCTCGGCACGTGCGCTGGAGGCCGCTGCCAACCCGCGCCTGCACGTGTTCCTGTCGACCAGCCCGCTGCACCGCGAGCACAAGCTGCGGATGACCCGCGAGCAGGTACTGGAGTCGGTACGCAAGCACGTCTCGCTGGCCCGCTCCTACATCGACGATGTCGAATTCTCGGCCGAAGATGCAACCCGCACCGAGCTGGACTACCTGATCGAAGTCTCGCGCGTGGCCATTGCCGCCGGTGCCACCACCATCAACCTGCCCGACACCGTCGGCTTCACCACGCCGGAAGAAATCCGCGCGATGTTCCAGCAGGTCATCGCCGGCGTCGCCGATGTACCGAACGCGGCCAACGTGATCTTCAGCGCGCACTGCCACAATGATCTGGGCCTGGCCGTGGCCAACTCGCTGGCCGCCATCGAAGGTGGTGCACGCCAGGTCGAGTGCACCGTCAACGGCATCGGCGAGCGCGCCGGCAACTGCTCGCTGGAAGAAATCGCGATGGTGCTGAAGGTACGCCAGGCCTTCTACGAGCAGGACAGTTCGATCAACACCCCGCGCATCGTCGGCACCTCGCAGCTGCTGCAGCGCCTGGTCGGCATGCCGGTACAGCGCAACAAGGCCATCGTCGGCGCCAACGCGTTCGCCCATGAATCGGGCATCCACCAGCACGGCATGCTGCGCCACCGCGGCACCTACGAAATCATGCGTCCGGAAGACGTGGGCTGGGAAGACTCGCAGATGGTGCTGGGCCGTCACAGTGGCCGCGCAGCCGTCGAAGCGCGCCTGCGTGCGCTGGGCTTCTGGCTGGACGAAGACGAACTGAAGCTGGTGTTCGAGCAGTTCAAGGCCCTGTGCGAACAGCAGCGCGTGGTCACCGATGCCGACCTGCAGACGCTGATGCAGGGCGGCTCCAATGCACAGGGTTATCGACTGGCGTCGATGACCATCAGCGATGTCGGCAGCCGCGCCAACGCGCTGGTCGAACTGTCCGACCCGGACGGCAACCGCGTGGCCGAGACCGCGCAGGGCGACGGTCCGGTCGATGCGCTGTTCGGCGCGCTGTCGGCCGCCACCGGCGTGCAGCTGATGCTGGACAGCTACCACGTGCACAGCGTCGGCATCGGCGCCGACGCGCGCGGCGAAGCCAACCTGAGCGTACGCCACGAGGGCGTGGAGTACGACGGCACCGGCACCAGCAAGGACATCATCGAAGCCTCCGCACTGGCCTGGCTGGATGTTGCCAACCGCCTGCTGCGCCAGCGCCAGGCTGCCGCCCACAGCAACACCGACGTTGCCACCCCCGCCACCGCCTGAGGATCCCGCCATGAGCGCCTTCGACACCCCCACCCCGACCAGCACCGCTGGCCAGCAGTGGAACGCCCAGGACTATGCGATCGACGCCGGCTTCGTGCCGCTGCTCGGCGGCGCGGTATCGCGCCTGCTCGACCCGCGCGCCGGTGAACGCATCCTCGACCTGGGCTGTGGCGATGGCGTGCTCAGCACCGAGCTGGCGCTCAGCGGCGCGCACATCCACGGTGTGGATGCCTCACCGGAACTGGTGATCGCCGCGCGTGCACGCGGCGTCGATGCGCAGGTGATGGATGGCCACGCACTGACCTTCAACGCCGAGTTCGATGCGGTGTTCAGCAACGCGGCACTGCATTGGATGAGCACGCCGGACCACGTGCTGGAAGGCGTGCGCCGCGCGCTGCGCCCCGGTGGCCGCTTCGTCGCCGAGTTCGGCGGCCACGGCAACGTGGCCACGATCATCGCGGCCGTGCAGGCCGCACGCGTGGCTCACGGCCACGGCGCCAGCGCTTTCCAGTGGTACTTCCCGACGGCCGATGCCTACGCCGACCGCCTGCGCCAGCATGGCTTCCAGGTTCAACTGATCGAGTGCACGCCGCGCCCCACCGCACTGCCGACCGGTGTGGCGGGCTGGCTGCGGGTATTCGCCGCACCGCTGCTGGACGACCTGCCGGCCGAGGCACGCGCCACCGTGCGCGAGGCGGCCACCGCGTTGCTCGCCGAGCTGCCGCGCAATGCCGCCAGCCAGCCACTGGCCGACTACGTGCGGCTGCGCGTGCTCGCCCGCCGTCGCTGACTTGACCGTTCCGCTTTCTTTACTGATGTTCGCTATTTCGTACTTCTGCCAGGCATACGCATGACTTCCGCACCCCGCACCCTGTACGACAAACTGTGGGACGCCCACGTGGTGGTTCCCGAATCTGAAAGCGCGCCCGCCGTGCTGTACATCGACCTGCACCTGATCCACGAGGTGACCTCGCCGCAGGCGTTCACCGAGCTGCGCGAGCGCGGCCTGTCGCCGCGCCGCCCGGACCGCACCAAGGCGACGATGGACCACTCCACGCCGACCCTGCCGGCCGCCGCCGATGGCACGCTGCCCTACGCCAGCGCCGCCTCCGAAGCGCAGGTCGCCACGCTGGCGCGCAACTGCGCCGAGCACGATATCGAACTGTTCGATATGGCCTCGGACAATCGCGGCATCGTCCACGTGATCGCGCCGGAACAGGGTTTCACCCAGCCGGGCATGACCATCGTCTGCGGCGACAGCCACACCTCCACCCACGGGGCCTTCGGTTCGCTGGCGTTCGGCATCGGCACCAGCGAAGTCGGCCATGTGCTGGCCACGCAGTGTCTGCTGCAGCGCAAGGCCAAGACGTTCGCCATCACCGTCGATGGCCCGCTGGCGCCGGGCGTCGGTGCCAAGGACGTGGTCCTGCACATCATCGGCGTGATCGGCGTCAATGGCGGCACCGGCCATGTGATCGAGTTCCGCGGCAGCACCATCGAAGCGATGGACATGGAACAGCGCATGACCCTGTGCAACATGTCGATCGAGGCCGGTGCACGCGCCGGCATGGTCGCCCCCGACCAGGTCACCTTCGACTTCGTGGCCAACACTCCGCGCGGCCCCAAGGGCGCCGACTTCGACGCCGCCGTGGCGCGCTGGCAGCAGCTGCGCAGCGATGAGGGCGCGCGTTTCGACAGCGAAGTGCACATCGACGCCGCCGACATCCGCCCGACCCTGACCTGGGGTACCCATCCGGGCACCGCAATCGCGGTGGATGCGCCGATTCCGGCGGCCAACGATGCTGCCGCACAGAAGGGCCTGGACTACATGCACTTCCAGGCCGGCAAAGCACTGGCCGGCACGCCGGTGGATGTGGTGTTCGTCGGCTCGTGCACCAACGGCCGCCTCAGCGACATGCGCGAAGTGGCGCAGGTGCTGCGCGGCCGTCGTGTCGCTGACCGGGTGCGCATGCTGGTGGTGCCCGGTTCGGAGATCGTCAAGCGCGAGGCCGAGGCCGAGGGCATCCATGAGATCGTGCGCGCGGCCGGTGCAGAATGGCGCGAGCCAGGCTGCTCGATGTGCATCGCCATGAACGGTGACCTGGTCGCCCCCGGCCAGCTGGCCGTCAGCACCAGCAACCGCAATTTCGAAGGCCGCCAGGGCCCCGGTTCGCGCACCCTGCTGGCCTCGCCGATGAGCGCCGCGTGGGCCGCAGTGAATGGGCATGTCGCCGACACCCGCGAACTGTTCGCACAGGAGGTGGCGTGATGGCCGGTTTCCGTACCCTGACCTCGTCCAGCGTGGTGCTGGCGCAGACCAACATCGACACCGACCAGATCATTCCGGCACGGTTCCTGTCCACCACCGAACGCGCTGGCCTCGGCCGCAACGCGTTCAATGACTGGCGCTGGCAGGCCGACGGTTCGCCGGTGGCCGACTTCGCCTTCAACCAGCCGCACAACGCCGGCCGCAGCATCCTGCTGGCGGGTCGCAACTTCGGCTGCGGCTCCTCGCGCGAACATGCACCGTGGGCACTGACCGACCTGGGCCTGCGCGCCATCGTCAGCAGCGAGATCGCCGACATCTTCCGCGGCAACTCGCTGAAGAACGGCCTGCTGCCGATCGTACTGGACGAAGCCGACGTGCAGGCGCTGATGCAGCGCCCGGACGACGAGCTGACCATCGACGTGGCCGCGCGAGAGCTGCGTACGCCTGACGGCCACGTCTATTCCTTCCCGCTGGATGGCTTCTCGCAGACCTGCCTGCTGGAAGGTGTCGACCAGTTGGGGTATCTGTTGGGCCGTGTCCCTGAAATCGAACGCTACGAGAGTGAGCATGCACGCTGAAATTGTTGTCCTGCCCGGTGATGGCATCGGCCCGGAAGTGGCCGCCGCGGCAGTCGCCGTCCTGAAGGCCGTCGCCGAACGCTTCAACCACACCTTCACCTTCAGCGAGCACGACATCGGTGGCATCGCCATCGATCGCCATGGTGAACCGCTGCCCGCCTCTACGTTGACTGCCTGCCAGGCCGCCAACGCGGTGCTGCTGGGTGCGGTCGGCGGCCCGAAGTGGTCCGATCCCAACGCCAAGGTGCGCCCGGAACAGGGCCTGCTGGCGATCCGCAAGGCGCTGGGCCTGTATGCCAACCTGCGCCCGGTGCGTACCCACGAAGCCGCACTGCACGCCTCGCCGATCAAGGCCGAGCTGCTGCAGGGCGTGGACTTCGTGGTGGTACGCGAGCTGACCGGCGGCATCTACTTCGGCGACAAGACCCGCGACGCCGACAGCGCCAGCGACCTGTGCCGCTACACCGTGGCCGAGATCGAGCGCGTGCTGCGCAGCGCCTTCCGCCTGGCCCGGCAGCGCCGCGGCAAGGTCACCTCGGTGGACAAGGCCAACGTGCTGGAAACCTCGCGCCTGTGGCGTGACGTGGCCGCGCGCATCGGCCGCGAGGAATTCCCGGATGTCGCGCTGGAGCATCAGCTGGTCGATTCGATGGCCATGCATTTGCTGGCCAAGCCGCGCGAGTACGACGTGATCGTCACCGAGAACATGTTCGGCGACATCCTCACCGACGAAGCCTCGATGCTGGCCGGTTCACTCGGCCTGCTGCCCTCGGCCTCGCTGGGCGAACCCGGTGCGGTCGGTATCTACGAGCCCATCCACGGTTCGGCCCCGGACATCGCCGGCAAGGGCATCGCCAACCCGTACGCGACGATCTTCAGCGCCGCGATGCTGCTGCGCCATTCGCTGGGCCTGGAAGCCGAGGCTGCGGCGGTGGAAGCCGCCGTGCATGCGGTGCTGGATGACGGCGTGTTCACCGCCGACCTGGCCGCCAAGGGCCAGGCGGTGAGTACCGCTGCCGCCACGGATGCGGTGCTGGCCAAACTCAACTGATCCGGTAGCGCCACGCCATGCGTGGCGGCCTTTCCTTCGGACATTGCGCGCAGCCACCCATGGGGTGGCTCTACTGTAGATCCACGCCATGCGTGGATCGTTCGAACCTCCCACAGTAGATCCACGCCATGCGTGGATCGTTCGAACCCCGCGCAGTAGGTCCACGCCATGCGTGGATCGTTCGAATCTCGCGCGGTAGATCCACGCCATGCGTGGATGCAGCCATCCGTGCCAACCAGGGTGGGCGCCCGCCACCGCCGTGGAGCCACGCCACGCGTGGCTGCATTATTTGGTGGTGTACCCACCATTGACCAGAATGGTCTGCCCGGTCATCCACCAACCATCGGTGACCAGGAAGCGGATCCACGGCACGATGTCGGCGATGTCGGTCAGGCCGGTCCGGGTGAACGCCGACAACGCCGCTGCTGTCTTGTGATACGCCTGCGCATCGGAACTCTCGGCCGGATAGAAGAACGGCGTGTCCATCGGGCCCGGCCCGATCGCAGTCACCGAGATGCCGCGCTCACCGAACTCCTTCGACGCCGCGCGGGTGAAATGCTCCACCGGCGCCTTGGTACCGGCGTAGCTGGAGTAGAACGGCGTGAACGCGCCCAGCAGTGAGGTCACCAGGGTGCAGATGCGGCCGCCATCGTTGACGTGGCGTCCAGCCTCCTTGAGGAAGAAGAACGCAGCCTTGGCGTTGACCGCGCTCATCTCGTCGTACTCCGCTTCGCTGATCTCCAGCAGCGGCTTCTTCAGTACCTTGCCAACCGTGTTGATGGCGATGTCGGGACGGCCGACCGCGGCCACGGCATCGGCGAACAAGCGCTCCATCGCTGCGGCAGACGTCAGGTCGCCCTGCAGGGCGACGGCCTTGCTGCCGGCGGCCTGCACGTCAGCGACGGTCGCCTCTGCATCGGCCTGGGTAACGGCGCTGTTGTAGTGGATGACAATGGCCTTGGCACCCTGTGCGGCGAAGTCGCGGGCGATCAGTCCGCCCAGGTTCTTGGCGCCACCGGCGATCAGTACGGTCTTGCCCTTGAGGGAATGGTCAGTCATGGCTTCGGTCTCGGGAGGGGGCTGCCCGGGGTGGCAACCCTGCCCTGACGACGATATCGTGCAGAAAACGCGGATAAAGCCCGCCACATTGACTTAACTTTCCAGAGCCAGCGAACAATGGACCGGATCGATCGCTTCCGCATCTTCACCCGGGTGGTGGAATGCGCCAGCTTCACCCGCGCCGCCGACCAGCTCGGCCTGCCCCGCTCCACCGTCTCGGCAGCCATTGCGGAGCTGGAGCAGCGGCTCGGCACCCGCCTGCTGCAGCGCTCGACCCGACGGGTTTCCACCACCCATGATGGCGACGTGTTCCATGCCCGCTGCCTGCGCCTGATCGCCGAGGTTGAAGACGCCGAATCGCTGTTCCGCCAGGACGATGCGCAGCCGGTGGGCCTGCTGAAGATCGACGTGCCCAGCCGCATCGGCCGTCGCATCATCGCCCCGGCGCTGCCCGATTTCTTTGCGCGCCATCCGCAGGTGGAAGTGGACCTGGGCATGACCGACCGCGCGGTGAACCTGATCGAAGACGGCTGCGATGCCGTACTGCGGGTCGGTCAGTTGGGTGACTCCAGCCTGGTGGCGCGCGAGCTGGGCCAGCTGGACTTCGTCAACGTTGCCGCGCCGGTCTATCTGCGCGAGTACGGTGTGCCGCAGCAACCTGCCGACCTGCAGCAGCACCGGGCGGTGAACTACGCGTCGCCGACCACCGCACGGGTGGAATCGTGGGAGTGGCAGGACGGCGGCCAGCTGCGCACGCTGCCGATGCCCGGCTGGGTGCGGGTGAACAGCGCCGAGGCATCGATTGCGTGCTGTGTGGCGGGGTTGGGGCTTTTGCAGATTCCGCGCTACGACGTGCAGGCCGAACTGCAGTCAGGCGCATTGGTGGAAGTGATGCCGCAGCATGTAGCGCAGCCCTTGCCGGTGACCCTGTTGCAACCGCATCGGCAACACCGCGCACAACGCGTGCAGGTGTTCATCGAATGGCTGTTGCCGGTGCTGCGGAGCGGCCTGCAGCTGCAGTAGATCCACGCCATGCGTGGATGCATGCCGCAATGCCAACCAAGGTTGGCATCTACCAGGGCAGAGACCAGCTGCGGTAGATCCACGCCATGCGTGGATGCATGCCGAAGTGCCAACCAAGGTTGGCACCTACCAGGGCAAAGACCAGCTCCAGTAGATCCACGCCATGCGTGGATGCATGCCGCA
>NZ_RXLZ01000089.1 GCF_003970865.1 Stenotrophomonas maltophilia
TCTGTTATCGGGGCGCGGCTGGGGGTTTGTTGCTTTTTTTTGTGTGGTTTTTTTTCTGCCGGGGCGGGGCCCCCGGGAGCAGAACGCCAGAACTGGGTCGGAGGCTCAGTGGTGTATAAGAGAAGGCACCGTAGCCGTCGCCGGTCCCGCCGCCGCCGCAGGCGCCGGTCGTGGACGTGCCGGAACCGCGCCCGAGCGATATCGTCACCCCGCCGTCGCCTCCGTCGCCGCCGGCTCCGCCGACCTCGATCGAGGCCAGCGTCGACATCTCGTCGAAGGCCATGAATCCGCCGCGCTACCCGCCGGCAGCCTTCCGCGCGGGTATCCAGGGCGAAGTGATCCTGATCATTGATGTCGATGCCAGCGGCAACGTCACCAATGTCACGGTGGAAAAGTCCAGCCGTAACCGCGACCTGGACCGTGCTGCGATGGAAGCAGCTCGCAAGTGGCGCTTCAACGCCGCTGAATCTGGCGGTAAGAAGGCGGCAGGTCGCGTTCGCGTCCCGGTCAACTTTGCGCTGAACTGATGCGTCCGGGTGGCCGCCTGGCCACCCCCGCTCCCAGTTCGATTGTTTAGCTTAGCTACACCCTTTATCACCACACACAACAAAGGTAAGCGTCATGCTGCAGGAAATTTTCATCGCCGCTGCTGCCGGGGGCAATCCGTCCAACGCCCTGTCGCAGATGGGCTTCGAGCACCTGATCCACGAAATGACCACCAAGCCGGGTGATTTCGCGGTTTCCTGGGTCGTGCTGCTGACCCTGGTCGTCATGTCGGCCATGTCCTGGTACTGGACCGTCATCAACATCTTCCGCGCCACCCGCCTGAAGAGCGCCGCTGATCGCGTCGTCAGCCTGTTCTGGGACACCCCGAACGCGCAGGACGCCATCCGTGCGATGGAAGAACAGCCGGCTTCCGAGCCGTTCTCCAAGATCGCCCTGGACGCTGCCCAGGCTGCTGCCCACCACCAGCGCGCTGAAGGCGGCGCCACCGGCGGCGTGGGTGAGAACCTGAGCCGTTCGGAGTTCGTCGACCGCGCTCTGCGTCAGGCCGTGACCCGCGAAAGCAACAAGCTGCAGTCGGGCATGACCCTGCTGGCCACCGTCGGCGCGACCGCTCCGTTCGTCGGTCTGCTGGGTACCGTGTGGGGCATCTACGGCGCGCTGATCAAGATCGGTGCCACCGGCTCCGCTTCGATCGACGCCGTTGCAGGCCCGGTGGGTGAAGCGCTGATCATGACCGCGATCGGTCTGTTCGTCGCGATCCCGGCCGTGTTCGCCTTCAACTTCTTCAGCAAGATCAACAGCGCGACCATCAGCAAGTTCGATACCTTCGCGCACGACCTGCACGACTTCTTCGCCACCGGTTCGCGCGTCCGCTAATTGCGACGCGCTGTACCCAGCGAGAACGTAGTCAACACGATCTAGACGGAGCCCGTTATGGCTTTCAGTAGTGGTAACAGCGG
The DNA here is from genome assembly GCF_003970865.1 of Stenotrophomonas maltophilia. Taxonomy (GTDB): domain Bacteria; phylum Pseudomonadota; class Gammaproteobacteria; order Xanthomonadales; family Xanthomonadaceae; genus Stenotrophomonas; species Stenotrophomonas maltophilia_AR. The sequence goes on from NZ_RXLZ01000089.1 coordinate 1,467, forward strand.
CGGCCCCATGGCCGACATCAACGTTACGCCCCTCGTGGACGTGATGCTGGTGCTGCTGATCATCTTCATCATCACGGCGCCCCTGATGTCCCACAAGGTCAAGGTGGATCTGCCGGAGGCCAACCTGGTCCAGAAGCCGGACGACACCAACGACCGCAAGGGCCCCATCACCCTGGCAGTCAAGGAAGATGGCTCGATCTACTGGAACGACGAAGAAATCAACAAGCAGACTCTCGAGTCGCGCTTGGCGACCGCCGCCCAGCAGACCCCGCAGCCGCCGTTGAACCTGCGTGGTGACCGCACCACCAAGATGCGTGTCATCAACGAGATGACCAAGATCGCGCAGGAACAGGGCATGCTGGACGTCGGCTTCGTCGCGACCAAAGAGAAGGGGCAGTAAGCCATGGCATTCAGTAGTGGTGGTGGCAAAGGCCCCATGGCAGACATCAACGTCACGCCCCTCGTGGACGTGATGCTGGTTCTGCTGATCATCTTCATCGTGACCGCGCCGATCATGACGTACCCGATCGCCGTGGACCTGCCGCAGCGCGTGCTCAACCCACCGCCGCAGCTGGTCGAACCGCCGCCGCCGATTGAACTCAAGATCGACGCCAGCAACCAGGTCTCGTGGAACAACAGCCCGATCAATGCGAGCGAGCTGCAGCAGCGGATGGAGAACGAGGTCCAGAAGGACCCGACCAACCAGCCGGAACTGCGCATCGACGCCAGCCCGGATTCCGAGTACGACGTGATGGCCAAGGTTCTGGCCGCCGCGAAGAACGCTCAGATGAAGAAGATCGGTTTTGTGCAGCAGTAACTGCTACACCGCAATACAACAGTCATGACGCGACTGCAGACGCCCCTGGAAACAGGGGCGTCTTTTTTATGCCTGACGGCCTGGACCGTTATGATCGGCGGATGCTCGCCCTCTTCGACTCCCTGCGCCACTGGCTCGACGGCATCGCCCACCTTGGCACGATCCTGGCGGTCGCCTATCTGCTGTACCTGTTCGCGCTGGCGGGCTGGATCATGCTGCAGAAGCGCGAGCCGGTGGCCACGCTGAGCTGGATCCTGTCGCTGGCGCTGCTGCCTTACCTGGGTCTCTTCATCTACTACCTGCTGGGCCCGCAGAAGGTGAAGCGGCAGCGCCTGCGCCGTGGACGCGCGCGGTCGGGCATGGAGCACTACAGCGACGTCTGCCCCCCCGACGCCGACTGCACCGAGCTGGCCAAGGTCGCACAGGCCACGACCGGGCTCGCGCCGAGCAGCGCCACCGAAGTCACCTGGCTGGTGGATGGCGCGGCCACCTACGCGGCCCTGCTGGACGCCATCGCGCAGGCTCGCGACCACGTCCACCTGGAGTACTACATCTTCAACCCGGACCACGCCGGCACCGCGCTGCGCGATGCCCTGGTCGAGCGCGCCCGCGCGGGTGTGCAGGTGCGCCTGCTGCTCGACGCGGTGGGTTCGTCGGCCCTGCCCCGCCGCTTCCTGCAGCCGCTGCTCGATGCCGGTGGCGAAGCGATCTGGTTCCACCCACGGCAGCTGCTGAAGCCGTTCAAGCGCCCGTGGTTGAACCTGCGTACGCACCGCAAGCTGGTGATCGTCGATGGCCGCCTCGCCTTCACCGGTGGCATCAACATCACCGACGACGAGGATGAAAGCCGCAGGGCGGATGCCTACCGCGATCTGCACATGCGCATCCGCGGCCACGTGGTGCGCAGCCTGCAGCTGGTGTTTGCCGAGGACTGGCTCTACGCCAGTGGACAGGATCCCTCGCGCATGGACATCGCCCGTCTGTGGCCGGCCGACATGCCGCTGCGCGGCGATGGTGCGATCAACGCCCAGGTGCTGGTCTCCGGTCCGGACTCGGGCTGGGAAACCATCCATCGCCTGCATGTGGCGGCGATCCAGGAAGCGCACGAGCGCGTCTGGCTGGTCACGCCCTACTTCGTGCCGGGCGAAGCGGCGCGGATGGCACTGACATCAGCCGCGCTGGGTGGGCTGGACGTCCGCCTGCTGGTGCCGAAGATGAGCGATTCCTGGTTCGTCACCCAGGCCGCCCGCTCCTACTTCGACGAGCTGCTGCATGCCGGGGTGAAGATCTACGAGTACGGCCCACGCATGCTGCATACCAAGGCCTTCATCGCCGATGACGACGTCTGCATCGTTGGCAGTGCCAACTTCGACCACCGCAGCTTCCGGCTGAACTTCGAGCTGTCGATGATGATCAGCGACCGTGACCGGGTGGCTGCCTTGGCCGAACTGCTGCAGGGCGAATTCGACCGTTCCACGCGGGTGCACGACCAGGCCGGCCGCTCGCTGTGGCTGCACCGCCTGCCCGAGGCCTTCGCCCGGCTGGCCTCGCCGCTGCTCTGACGCAGCGCTACACTGCGGCGATCATCCGGGGAGCCCGACTATGTACTGGTTGTACCTGCTGCTGGCGCTGGGCTGTTTCGCCTTCGCGCTGAAGACCCCCAGCGCCGGGTTGATGACCCTGTGCCTGCTGGCCGCCCTCGCCTTCCTGCTGGCCTGGGTGCGCGGCCGCTACGTGGCCCGCTTCGGTGATCTGCAGCGCGACCCTGCCACCCTGGTCGATGCCGAAGAACTGCGCCGCCTTCGTGAGCGTGCCCAGGCCCGCCCTGGTGACGACCACAACGATCACGATCCATCCCCTCTTTCCAAGTAGTTCCGTTCCATGACCCAGCTCAGCGTCAACGTCAACAAGATCGCCGTCCTGCGCAATTCGCGCGGCGGTGCCGAACCGGACGTGGTGCGTGCCGCCCAGGCCTGCCTGGATGCCGGCGCACATGGCATCACCGTGCACCCGCGACCGGACCGCCGCCACATCACCGCCGAGGACGTGCTGGCCCTGTCCACGCTGACCCGTGCCCGTGGCGTGGAGTTCAACATCGAAGGCAACCCGTTCGCGCCGCCGCGCGAGGGTTACCCCGGCCTGCTGCCGCTGTGCGCGCAGACCCGCCCGGCGCAGGCCACCCTGGTGCCTGACAGCGACGGCCAGATCACCTCCGATCATGGTTTCGATTTCGAGCGTGATGCCGCGCGACTGCGCCCGCTGATTGCCGAACTGAAAGCGATGGGTTGCCGGGTCAGCCTGTTTGTCGACGCGGGCAACCCGCTGCTGGAGCAGGCGGCCGAAGTCGGCGCCGATCGCATCGAGCTGTACACCGGCCCCTACGCCGAAGCCCACGCGGCCGGCGATGCTGACGCGATGCTGGTGCTGTTCGCCACTGCCGCACGCCGTGCGCAGGCCGTCGGCCTGGGCGTGAATGCCGGCCACGACCTGTCGCAGGACAACCTGCGCGAATTCCTGGCCCACGTGCCGGACGTGCTGGAGGTGTCGATCGGCCACGCGCTGATCGGTGAGGCGCTGTACGACGGACTGGACGCCACGGTGCGCGGGTACCTTGCGTTGCTCTGACCGCTCCCCTGTGAAGTCGAGCGAAGCTCGACTCTACAGGCGGGGCTGATCCCTTCAGATGGCCGTCGCAGCCACTGAGACAGCCGCGACGCAACCTGCCCAAGGGGCGAGGTTCCACGTCCCACCTTGCCGGGCGCTTTGAAAGCACCGTCAGCGAGGCGGTGGACGACGGCTGGGCGGTCGACGAGAGCAAGTTCCTCTTCACGGGAGAGATGTGGATAACTCTGGGGTCAATGTGATCCCGGGAGGATTGCCGGCCCTACTGCTGTATGAATTCTGGCCAGTTGCGCCGCCTGTGGTTAGCAATAATACTAACTGCTCATCCGGGGCTTGAGGGCGGCATGGAACAGGACGCTCGCAAGGCGCAGTTGCCAATCAAGGGGCGAGGTTCTGCCTCACGCGTGCCAGGCAGGTTCGATACCACGAACACTGTCGGAATCGACGATGGCTGGGAGTCGGTCTATGACGACCTGCAGGAGTTGCCGCGACTGCGAACCGAGGTCACCGAGGAACGGGCCCGCAGTGTGATCAGCCGCAACAGCTCCCCTGACGTTGGCTTCAGCGCGTCGGTCAATCCTTACAGGGGATGTGAGCATGGATGCGTCTACTGCTTCGCTCGACCTTCCCACGCCTACCTGAGCCTGTCGCCGGGGCTGGACTTCGAGACGAAGCTGTTTGCCAAAACGAATGCCGCCGAACGGCTGCGCAGCGAGTTGAGCCGGCCGAGCTACAAATGCGCAGCCATCGCGCTGGGCATCAACACAGATGGTTACCAGCCGATCGAAAGGAGCTACCAGATCACACGTCAATGTCTCGAGCTTCTTGCCGAAACCCGCCACCCAGTGAGCTTCGTCACCAAGAGCGCGCTCATCACCCGTGACATCGACCTGCTTGCGGCGATGGCCAAGGACCGCCTGGTTACCGTCTACTTCTCGGTCACCACGCTTGATCGAAAGCTCTCGGCCAAGCTCGAGCCGAGGGCTGCGGCACCGCATGCACGACTTCGCGCGATGAAAGCCCTCCACGCGGCCGGAGTTCCGGTAGGAGTGCTGGTAGCACCGGTCATTCCTCGCATTACCGACCATGAACTCGAAGCGATTCTTGACGCTGCCCATGCTCATGGTGCGCGGGCAGCAGGGTACGTGCTGCTGCGGCTACCCAATGAGATCAAGGACATCTGGAAAGAATGGCTCGAGCTGCACTACCCGGATCGTGCCGAGCACGTCCTAAGTCTCATGCGGCAACTGCATGGTGGAAAGGAATACGACTCTGCGTTCGGTACACGGATGCGTGGCACCGGGCCCTTCGCGGATCTTCTGGCGCAACGCTTCAGGAAGGCACACAGGCAGCATGGCTTCGCGAGGCTCCCGCCGTTGAATACCGATCTTTTTCAGCCGCCCAGGGAACTCTCGCCACAGGGCCATCTCTTCTGAAGAGGGCGCCAAGGGAACCCACATTGCATGGATTCTCCAGATCATCGCGACGTTCATTGAACAACCTGTGCCAGCGCAGGTAATACCGATCTGCAGTAAATCGATAATGAATAAGTACGTCGTACTTGAATGTATACGTACTTGCATGCACGTGCGCGTGCCTAGAATGGCGCCCTTCCGTGGGCCGGTGCATTGCTGGGGCGATCGATGGGCAGAGCGAAGCAGATCGACAGAGAAAAAATCCTTGATGCTGCAGAGCGTCTGTTAGCCAGCCACGGCCGGGCCACACTGACGTTCGAAGCCGTGGCAAAGGAGGCGGGTATTTCGAAGGGCGGTATCCAATCCACCTTTGAATCGAAGAACGCGCTGATCAACGCTCTCCTCGCTCGATGGGAAACACATTACGAGAGCGTCCCCTCCCTGATCGACGATGGAAATGGCCGCTCGATCGCGCGGGCGCATGTCATCGCCACAATGGATAACGAATGCCCAGGCAACGAGCATGTTGCCACGCTCCTCGCCTGCCTCATGCAGACTCCAGAGGAACGTCAGTGGGTTCGTAGCTGGTACGCAAAACTGCTGAGCAGGATCAGCGCACAGGATGGAGGCGACCCACTGGCTCGAATCGCATTCTTCGCTGCAGAAGGCCTGTTCTTCATGCGCTACTTCGGCCTGCACGAATTCCCTGATCAGGAGTGGGAAAAGTATCTGGGCGAACTCAAGTCACTGCTCGAAGAAAAAACGGATGGAGAGAAAGAACATGGGAAGTAAGGCATTTCCCGGCGTGCTCATGGTTGCGTTGCTTGCGTCACCCTTTGCCGCCCTGGCTGCTCAGCCGAACAATCATGATCGTACCCTCCACGCAGCCAGCGGCAAGTACGCTGAGATGAAAAGCGCGTTCGTGGTAAACAGGATCAGCGATCATCTCTACGCCATCAGCGAGCCAGACTATTACCAGGCAAACAGCTCCTACCTCATCATCGGTGACAAGCACGCGCTGATGTTCGATGCAGGCGCCAATTCGCGCGAAGACATCACCAGGGTTGTACGTGGCATCACCGCAATGCCGCTGTCGGTGTTGCCCTCGCACCTGCATTACGACCACTTGGGCGGTATCAGGTTCTTCGACAGCATCTATCTACCGGACGTTCCGGGTGTGCGCAGGTTCGAGAAGGCCGATGGTACCTACGTCATTCCGGATTCCACGCATCTGGGAAGCGTCGATGGATTCGTGCCGCCGGCGATCAGGCCGGCAGCACTGATCAAGCCTGGCGATATGATCGATCTGGGAGGCATCAAGCTGAGGATGCTCTTCTCTCCCGGACATACACAGGACTCGGTCATCCTCTACGACGAAGCGAACAACATCATGCTGACGGGAGATCATCTCTATCCGTCACAACTGCTGGCCGGCAACGTCGAACAGTACTCTCAATCCATTGCGTGGACGCTGGGCGCAGGCAACAACGAAACACGATTCTTCGGGGCTCATCCTGCGGATCGCCATACCGTGCCGGAGATGAGCTATTCCAGCATCGCCCGCACCCTGAACGTCCTGAACGACATCAAGGCAGGGCGGGCAACCGGCAAGCATGTATCCGATCCGGACCTCATCAAGTCAGGCAAGGAGTACACCGTCGACGACAAGATCAGCATCCTCACCGACGTGATTTTCCAGAATGGAAACCGATTCGGTTACGAGACGAGGTAGCTGATCCAAGCGTTCCGCCTGGCGAACCCAGTGCCCTGCGCTTGGCACATGTTTCAGTCGAGCAGGCTCAACGTAAAGCAGAAGTTCGACCTCACCCTCCCCCAAACAACTTCTGCGCACTCTGGAACAGGATCCAGCTGGTCGCGATGAACTTGTCCCCACCCTGCGGCCTGTTGCCACGATGCGTGTGGGTGAACGCCGTCGGCGCAATCAGCAGGCTGCCGGTGCGTGGCGCGATCTTGCGGCCCTGGAACAGGAACTCGGTTTCGCCTTCGTCGAAGTCGTCGTTGAGGTACAGCGTCCACAGCACATGCCGGTGCAGGGTCTCGGCCTGCGCATCCTTCGGGTACAGCTCGCAGTGCCAGTACGGATAGCCGCCCTCGCCTGCCGCATACCACTGCAGGTTGATTGCACCCGGACGCAGGCAGGTGCGGGCCAGGTCGGCCAGCTGCTGCGGCGGCATGTCAGGGAAGTCCTCGGCAGACAGGCGTCGCGGTTGGCCGTTGCTGTCCTGGATCTGCAACATCAGCGGCGCAATCAACGCCTGTGGATAACGGCGTAGATAAGTCAGCAGGCCGTTGAACACCGCGATCTGCAGCTGCTGATCGACATCCTGCCAGCCGTCCAGGCCACTGATGCGCAGATCCTTGCTGTGCTTGAGTTCCGGGAACACGCCACTGCCCACGGCACCGGGCTGCAGGCCACGCGTAGCGCGCAGGCGTTCAACGATGGCCGCGCAGACCTCGCTGGGGACGGCGTTGTGGATGACTTCGATGAAATCGACCGGGCCCTGCTCGTGCATGCGTGCATTCCTTAGGCGGCAACGGCTTGATGGTGCCGTTTGCCGCCTTCGGTGTCACCCCACGGTCATGTCATCGAACTGCCATGACCGCTGTCAGGCGACAGGCCGTCAGCCCTGTGCGTCGTCGTGCGCGTGGTGGTAGCGCACGGCTTCGGCCACTTCCTCGCGCGAGCCCAGGAACACCGGTACGCGCTGGTGCAGCTGGTCGGGCTGGATGTCGAGGATGCGCTCGCGGCCGGTCCAGGCAGCGCCACCGGCCTGTTCGACCAGCAGGCCCATCGGGTTGGCTTCGTACATCAGGCGCAGCTTGCCGGCCTTGGACGGGTCCTTCTTGTCCCACGGATAGATGAAGATGCCGCCGCGGGTCAGGATGCGATGCACGTCGGCCACCATGCTGGCGATCCAGCGCATGTTGAAGTTCTTGCCGCGCGCGCCTTCCTTGCCCGCCAGCAGATCACCGACATAGGCCTGCATCGGCGCTTCCCAGTGACGCTGGTTGGACATGTTGATGGCGAATTCCTGGGTGGCCGCCGGAATCTGCATGTTCTCGGTGGTCAGCACGAACTCGCCCTTCTCGCGGTCGAGGGTGAAGGCATGGGTACCGTGGCCGACGGTCAGCACCAGCTGGGTGCTGGGCCCGTAGATGCAGTAGCCGGCGGCGATCTGCTTGCTGCCCGGCTGCAGGAAGGCGTCATCGCCCGGCAGTTCGACGTTGGTCGGGCAGCGCAGCACCGAGAAGATGGTGCCGACGGAAACGTTGACGTCGATGTTGGAGCTGCCATCGAGGGGATCGAACAGCAGCAGGAAATCACCGCGCGGGTAGATGTCCGGCACCGGCTGGCTGTGGTCCATTTCTTCGGAGGCGCAGGCGGCAAGGTGACCACCCCAGGCGTTGGCTTCGAGCAGGATCTCGTTGCTGATCACATCCAGCTTCTTCTGCGCTTCGCCCTGCACGTTGCCGGTACCGGCGTCGCCGAGCACGCCACCGAGGGCGCCCTTGCTGACGGCGATGGAGATGCTGGTGCAGGCGCGGGCGACGACCGCGATCAGCTGGCGCAGGTCGGCATTGATGCGGCCGGCGTGCTGTTCCTGGATCAGGAAGCGGGTCAACGAAGTACGGGACATGGTCGGGCAGGTCTCGGCAGCGGGAAAACGCCTATTGTCGCCCGTCTGGCGGGGGCGTGCGTGAGCGCGGGAAGGCGTAATCGTTTCCAGATGCGTTGCGCTCGTGGCGCCTTCCTTTTGTCGAGGCTCACGGGAGGGGGAGGCGATGCAGGACACGCTGCAAGTACGTCCATGTAAGCTCGATGGCGCCTTGCTCGTGTGCGCTGTCCTGCGCACACGGCAAGACCGGGGTTGGGCGGCCTGCCCAACCCGCGCGAGGCATGCCTCGGGCCCATGGCGCCAACGGTCCTGAATCGCCTCCCCCTCCCGCGCGCTTCAGGGTTCGCCGCGAGCGCGGTGGGATGGCAAGAACAAAAGCAAAAAACAAAGGCGCCTTTCGGCGCCTTTGTCTTCAAGCCACTGGAGTGCTGCTTCAGCTCTTGGCGACGGTGGCCACGGCCTTGGCGACGTATTCCAGGTTGTTCTGGTTCAGCGCGGCCACGCAGATGCGGCCGGTGCCGACGGCGTAGATGCCGAACTCGTCGCGCAGACGCTCGACCTGCTCACGGCTCAGGCCGGAGTAGGAGAACATGCCGGCCTGTTCGTTGATGAAGCCGAACTGCGGGGCACCTGCAGCGGCCAGCTTCTCGACCAGGCCGTGGCGCAGGGCGTGGATGCGCTCGCGCATCTCGGTCAGCTCCTGCTCCCACATCGCACGCAGTTCCGGGTTGGTCAGCACGCCGGCCACCAGCGCAGCACCGTGGGTGGACGGGCTGGAGTAGATGGTGCGGATCACGCGCTTGACCTGCGACTGCACGGCCTTGGCGTCAGCAGCGGTCGGCGCCACCATCGACAGCGCACCCACGCGCTCGCCATACAGCGAGAACGACTTGGAGTACGAGTTGGCGACGATGAAGCTGTCGATGCCGGCTTCGGCGATGATGCGCACCGCGGCGCCGTCCTGCTCGATGCCCTTGTCGAAGCCCTGGTAGGCCATGTCGATGAAGGGGAACAGCTGGCGGTCCTTCAGCAGCTGGGCGACCTGCTTCCACTGGGTGACCGTGAGGTCGGCGCCGGTGGGGTTGTGGCAGCAGGCATGCAGCAGCACCACGGTGCCGGCTTCCAGCTTGCCCAGGTCGGCCAGCAGGCCGTCGAAGTTGACACCGTGGGTGGTCGGGTCGAAGTAGGTGTAATCCACCACCTCGAAGCCGGCCGCGCTGAACACGGCGCGGTGGTTTTCCCAGCTCGGATTGCTCAGCGCAACGGTGGCGTGCGGCAGCAGCTTCTTCAGCACGTCGGCGCCGACGCGCAGCGCACCGCTGCCACCGACGGTCTGTGCAGTGGTGACGCGGCCGGCGGCCAGCAGCGGCGAGTCCTTGCCGAACACCAGCTCGCGCGTGGCCTGCGTGTACGCCGGCAGGCCATCGATCGGCAGGTAGCCGCGCGGTTTGGCTTCAGCGGCGAGCTGCTGCTCGATCTGCTTGACGGCGCGCAGCAGCGGAATGCGGCCGCTCTCGTCGTAGTAGATGCCCACACCCAGGTTGACCTTGGTCGGGCGGCTGTCGGCGTTGTACGCCTCGGTCAGGCCCAGGATCGGGTCGCCTGGGACCAGTTCCACGTTTGCAAAGAAGGACACGGCGGTACTCGTTCGGTAGACGGAAAGGGGGAGGAATTGCGCCACGCGGTCTGCGGCTTTTCGGCCGGAAACAGCCCATCGTAACAAAGCCTGCCGGGGCTGGCCGCCGCCATCGTCATCCGCGGCCCCGTACCATGGCGTGCGTTGCCGCCCGATCCATCAACCTGAATCATGAATCCCGCCGCACGACGCCGTTGCCTGCCGCTGTCCGCCCTGCTGCTGTCGCCCTGGGCGGCGGTGGCCGAGCCTGCGCCCACCGCCCTGCCCACGGTGCAGGTACAGGCCGCACGGGTGCCGGGCATCGACCCGTTCGCGCTGCCGGCCAGCCAGGACACGGTCTGGATCGATGCCAGCCGCGCGGGCACCGGCGCGCAGCTGTCCGAGGCGCTGGCCGGGGTACCAGGGCTGCTGGCGCGCGACCGGCAGAACTTCGCCCAGGACACACAGCTGTCGATCCGTGGCTTTGGCGCGCGCTCGACCTTCGGGGTGCGCGGGGTGCGGGTGTTGATCGACGGGGTGCCCGCGACCATGCCCGATGGCCAGGGCCAGCTGTCGCATGCCAGCCTGTTGGGCGCCGAACGCATCGAGGTGCTGCGCGGGCCGTTCTCGGCGCTGTACGGCAATTCCTCCGGCGGCGTGCTGCAGGTCTGGAGCGCGCAGGGCCAGGCCGGCGACCCGTGGCGGTTGCGCGTGAATGCCGGCGCCGACAACACGCTCAGTGTCGGTGAGCAGCTGAAGGGTGCCGGCCAAGTGCTGGACTACAACATCGCCGCCAACCACTTCCGCACCGATGGCTGGCGGGACCACAGCCGCGCGCGCCGTGAATCGCTCAACGCCCGCATCGGTGGAGAGCTGGGCGGTGGGCGGCTGGAGCTGCTGCTCAATGCGCTTGACGCCCCCGATGCGCAGGACCCGCTGGGCCTGACCCGTGCCCAGGTGGCGGCTGATCCGCGCCAGGCCACGGCGGTGGCGCACCAGTACAACACCCGCAAATCGGTGCGCCAGCAGCAGGCCGGCCTGCGCTGGACCCGTGAAACGGGAGCGCAGCGCTGGCAGTTGATGGGCTATGCCGGGCAGCGCGCGGTGCGCCAGTACCTGCCGATTCCGCCGACTGCGCAGGCCAATCCGCTGCATGCCGGCGGGGTGATCGATCTGGAGGGCGGCTACGGCGGACTGGACGCGCGCTGGGGGTGGCATGGTGACCTCGCCGGCCGCCCCCTGGATCTGGTGGCCGGGCTCAGCGCCGACCGCCAGCGCCAGCATCGCACCGGCTTCGAGAACTTCATCGGCAGCGCCCTGGGCGTGCGTGGGCGGCTGCGTCGTGACCAGATCGACGTCGTGCAGAACGTGGACCAGTTCGCCCAGGCCTGGTGGCAATGGAGCCCGCGCTGGTCGCTGCTGGCCGGCCTGCGCCACAGCACCGTGCGCTTCGACTCGGATGATCGTTACATCACCACCCGCAACCCGGACGACAGTGGCCGCCGGCGCTACCAGGCGACCACGCCGGTGGCAGGCGTCAGCTTCGAGGCCAGCCCGCAGTGGCGGCTGCACGCCGCCGTGGGGCGTGGTTTCGAGACCCCCACCTTCAACGAACTGGGTTATCGCGCCGACGGCCAGGCAGGATTGGCACTGGATCTGGCGGCCGCCCGCAGCCGCAATCTGGAGATTGGCAGCAAGTGGCACGCGCAAGGCGGAACCCTGCTCGATATCAGCCTTTTCCGCGCAGATACCGACGAAGAGCTGGCAGTTGCCAGCAATATCGGTGGGCGCAGCACCTATCGCAACATTGGCCGCACCCGCCGCCAGGGCGTGGAACTGCAGTACCGACAACCGCTGGCCGAACAGCTGGAACTGCAGCTGGCGTGGACCTGGCTGCAGGCGCAGGTGCGCTCGCCGTACCTGACCGCGAACACTCTGGTCGCTGCAGGCAGCCGCCTGCCCGGCGTGCCACGCCAGCAGGCCTTCGCCCGCCTGCAGTGGAGCCCCGCCGACTGGCAGTGGGCGCTGGAGGCCTCGGCCAGCACCGATATCGTGGTCAATGACGTGGCTGCGGCGCGCGCGCCGGGTTTCGCCCTGCTGCACCTGGAAGGCGGGCGCCGCTGGGCCTTGCCGGGTGGCGAGCTGCGCGCCTTCGCCCGGCTGGAGAACGTGCTGGACCAGGCCTACATCGGCTCGGTGATCGTCAATGACGGCAACGGCCGCTTCTACGAACCGGGACCGGGACGGCGGGCCAACGTCGGCCTGCAGTGGTTGTGGCGTTGAAGGGGTAGTGCCGGCCGCTGGCCGGCATCGCGCCGTGCAGGACGTCAGGAGGTTGCCGGCCAGCGGCCGGCACTACCGGTCAGTCGGGGGCCTTGGCCGGCACGAACGGCGAGGTCGGGTCGCTGGCCGGGAAGGTCTCCTCCAGCGCCTCGTCCTGGTTGTCGCTGGCACGCTGCTTGCGCTCGCGGCGCTTCAGCGGGCTCTCCTGGCCCCCGCGATGGCGGTCACCGCCATCCTTGCGGTCCTGGGCGGCCTGTTCAGCCACATGTTTTACCGGCAGGTGGTCGTCACCGTGCTCGGCGTCGAAGAACGGTGCACCGGTGCCGCGGTAGTCGGCGTTGTCGGCATCGCGCTTGCCGCGCTGCTCGCCGGGAAGGGGCGGGTGGTTTTCCCGCAGCGGGTCTCGTGAGGTCTCTCGGCTCATGGTCTGGTACCTGCACTCGGGGGCTCCCACTACACCGCCCTGCAGGTAAAGCCACCGCGAACCTGGCGTCATGAACATCTCGCTCACCCCCCGGTAACGGCACCGCGCGTATTCCTGCCCCTGTCTCTTTTACACAACTGACCCTGCAGAGAGCCTTCAGCCATTGGGCCAGCGTGTGGTGAGACCGCTACAAGCTACAAATCACACACCGACCAGAAAAAGGAAGAAAAAAGAAGAAGTTAGGCACAGAGA
>NZ_RXLZ01000008.1 GCF_003970865.1 Stenotrophomonas maltophilia
CTGAATTATTGGGGGGAGTTGTATTTTTTTTTTTTTTTTTTTCAAGAACGCATGCGTCTACGGGATGGGGGTCCTGTCAGTGGCGTCGGGAATGTGGTAAAGGGACTGGGCAATGTCGGCCTCTTGCCCGCGGCCCGGGCCAAGGCCCGCGCCGCTGGCAAGGAGCAGTAATGGCCACTGCGAAGAAGACCCCGCGCGCGCCGGCGCGACGCGGTGGCAGCATGCCGCGCGCCGACGTGGTGGAAATGTTCACCCGCCTGCGTGAACTCAATCCGCACCCCAAGACCGAACTGGAGTACAGCTCGCCGTTCGAGCTGCTGGTGGCGGTCGCGCTGTCGGCGCAGGCCACCGACGTCGGCGTCAACAAGGCCACGCGCCGCTTGTTCCCGGTCGCCAATACCCCGGCGAAGATCCTCGCGCTTGGCGAGGATGGGCTGAAGCAGTACATCGCCACCATCGGCCTGTTCAACGCCAAGGCCAAGAACGTGATCGCCACCTGCGCGATCCTGCTGGAGAAGCATGGCGGTGAAGTGCCGCGTGATCGCGATGAACTGGAAGCGTTGCCGGGCGTGGGCCGCAAGACCGCCAATGTGGTGCTCAACACTGCATTTGGTGAGCCGGTGATGGCGGTGGACACGCACATCTTCCGCGTCTCCAACCGCACCGGCCTGGCGCCAGGCAAGAACGTGCGCGAAGTGGAAGACAAACTGGTGAAGGTGATTCCGGCCGAGTTCCTGCTCGACGCGCATCACTGGCTGATCCTGCACGGGCGTTATGTGTGCAAGGCGCGCAAGCCGGATTGCCCGGGCTGCGTGATCGCCGACCTGTGCCGGTTCAAGGAAAAGACCACGGCCGAGGCGTGACCGCGTTGGTGGTGTGACAAAACAAAGACGGCGGGCACAAGGCCCGCCGTCTTTGCTTGTAGGCAAGGGTACTTCAGGACATCAGAACGACAGGTCGCCCCAGACGCCGAATTCCTTGGTCTTGTCGTTCTTCTTGTCGCTGGCGTTGGCCAGGTGCGTGTACTTGTACACGGTCGACAGCTTGAGGTTCTTCATGACCGGGAACTCGACGCCGACGTTCCAGTACTTGTCGCTCAGGGTCGGGTCCAGCGTCTTGCTGACGTCAGTGTCATCGTAACGACCGAACACGTTGATGCCGCCGTCGGTGACGCGCACGCTGCCCCACACCGACCAGCCGCTGGTCTTGTCGGTGGCAACGGTCATCACGTTGTTGAGGTTCTTGGCCTGGAAGTACTCGCCACCGACGCGGAAGTCGCTGCTGGCGTAGGCCACCATCGCATTGGCGCGGGTATAGGTGTTCTCGGCGCTCTGGATGTCGGTTTCCTTGCCCAGCTTGCCGCTGTAGCCACCGACAGCAACCACGAAGTTCTCGTTCGGGGTATAGGCCGCGCGGCCTTCCACGTCCATGCCCTTGCTGCGGGTCGGGTTCTTGTAACCAGCGCCGGACACGACCGAGACCGCGTAGTTGAAGTTGTTGCCCAGGTTGCCGAAGCCATGCAGGCCCCAGTCGGACGAGTTGCCGTACTTCAGGCGGTCGGTCAGGGTGTTCTCGACATAGCGCATGCCGTAGAACTTCTCGACGTACGGAATCCACGGCATGTCGGCAGCACCGACGCGCAGGTTGAAGGCCGGGTCGAAGCTGCCCTGCACGTAGGCCTTCTTGACGAACAGTTCGGTGTTGCCGATGGCCGAGCTGTACTGGAAGTCGGTGGTCAGGTTCGCCGACCAGATGTCGTTGAACTTGTGGTCGACGGTCAGGTAGAAGCGCTTGACGTCCAGGCCGGTGCCGCTGGCGGCGGTGTCCTTGCCGTTGCTGGTCTTGTCGATGTTGGTCAGGTCGAAGAACATGCGACCGCCGATCTTGTTGTCATTGACCAGCTTGGCCAGCTTGTCGACGCTGGTCTGGGTCTTCTGTGCACCTTCCAGGGCCTGGGCCTGGGTGATGTTCACTTCGGACTGCGCATCGGACTGTGCCTGCAGCGCCTGCGAATCGTTCTGCAACTGCTGGACCTGGGCCTGCAGCGCAGCGATCTGTGCCTGCAGCTGCTGCAACTGTGCCTGGGACACGCCCGAGCTGGCGGGGGCTGCGAAGGCGTCGGCGGAAACCAGACCGAGGCTTGCAACGACCGCGGCGGCGAGCAAATGGGAACGCATTTTGGATTTCTCCAGAGGGTTGGAATGGCTTGGGCAGAACGCCACGCCGGCAGGCCGGTCAAGCGTTTTGCGAACGTTCCGTTAAAACCATGACAACCGAATGACAGATTGAGCACCAACCACAGATTTCTTCGTGCGGTCATGCGTACGACTCATTTATAGCCACATGCTTGTCGATCCCTTGCGGCATATGGCGTCACGGATCAGCGTCTCGACCCGGGCCGGCCGCCGCACAGCCCTCACCTGCATCGATGGTTTCGTGTGGATGACGCGGCATCACTGCGGAATGCCGGGCCGGGACGGCATTGACGACCACAGCGGGCAGGTCCTCAGCGACATATAGAACGTGATCGCAACCGACTTACGTCCGTCTCCGGCGCATTGGTCATCACGTTGCGCGCAGCACGCAGAACCTTCACGCCCTTGCTGTGCGGGCGCCGGGCAGCGCTGTAACGGTTGCGTCATACAACGGTCCCTGCGCTGTCATCGAACCGTTATGGAATGTGCGCCGGGCGGGTAACCCCGCATCCCAATCAACCCAGGAGCCACCCCGTGATCCACGCCTTCAAGTCGCGCGTTGCCGTTGCCGTCTTCGCAGCGTCGTCCGTGTTCGCCGCCAACGCCGCTGAAATCACCGGCGCGGGCGCCTCGTTCATCTACCCGGTGATGTCGAAGTGGTCGGCCGACTACAACGCCGCCACCAGCAACAAGGTCAACTACCAGTCGATCGGTTCCGGCGGCGGCATTGCGCAGATCAAGGCCAAGACCGTTGATTTCGGTTCCTCCGACGCCCCGCTGAAGCCGGAAGAACTGGCGGCTTCGGGCCTGGCTCAGTTCCCGTCGGTGATCGGCGGCGTGGTGCCGGTGGTCAACGTGGCCGGCATCGCCCCGGGCGCACTGAAGCTGGACGGCACCGTGCTGGCCAATATCTTCCTGGGCAAGATCAAGACCTGGAACGACCCGGCCATCGCCGCGCTGAACCCGGGCGTGACCCTGCCGAGCGCCAAGATCACCGTCGTGCACCGTTCGGATGGCTCGGGCACCACCTTCAACTTCGTCAACTACCTGTCCAAGGTCAGCCCGGAGTGGAAGAGCTCGGTTGGTGAAGGCACCTCGGTCCAGTGGCCGGCCGGCATCGGCGGCAAGGGCAACGAAGGCGTTGCTGCCTACGTGAAGCAGATCAAGGGCGGCATCGGCTACGTCGAACTGTCCTACGCGCTGCAGAACAAGCTGTCGTACACCGCGATGAAGAATGCCGCCGGCCGCTTCGTGCAGCCGAGCGACGCCTCGTTCGCCGCCGCCGCTGCCAGCGCCGACTGGGCCAGCGCCAAGGACTTCTACCTGGTGATGACCAACGCCCCGGGCGCCGAGTCCTGGCCGATCACCGCCACCAACTTCATCCTGGTGCACAAGAAGCCGAAGAACGCTGCCAACGGCAAGGCCACCCAGGAGTTCTTCCGCTGGGTCTACAAGAGCGGCGACGCCCAGGCCCGCCAGCTGGACTACGTGCCGCTGCCGGACAGCCTGGTCCGCCAGATCGAGACCTACTGGTCGCAGAACCTGAAGTAAGCGCGTTCCCCCGCAGGAACGGGATCGGCGGGTCCTCTCTCCCCCGCCGATCCCACCCCGGGCGCGAGATCCTCGAGATCTCGCGCTCTTCTTGTTTTTGGGGGGTGATCGTGAAGAGCGTTTGCGCCTTCGCTGATCCGTGGGTGAGTCGGTTGGCCAGGGCGTGCAGGACACGCCGTAAACCCCTCCTTGGGGGCTCGGCCACGGCATCCATGCCGTGGACGGTCCTGCACGCCCTGGCCCACCGCCTCTAGACAGTTCATCGCAGGCGCGGTGGGGTCATGGAAGGCAGGAGCAGGAGCAAAGCAAGAGCGCTTGTAGAGCCGAGCCTATGCTCGGCTGATTCTGGCCCGGCCTCGGGCGGAGCCGAGCGTGGGTTCGGCTTTACCTTCCCCGGCCGTCATATCGGTGCGCAGATCCGGGGTCCCCGGGGGTCTCCCGGATCGCAGCCAACCCCGTGAAACCCTTGTCAGAACGTGATCCAGGACACCTCTGTCATGGTCGTAATACGGCTGTAACAAAAACATCATTTCATAGCCGCATCCGCCGACGCCGTCGGCTCTACCCCGCTATGGAGTGACCATGAAACTGCACTCGGCCGGCCTTGCCGCCCTTTCCCTGGCCATCGCCCTGGGCCTGTCGGCCTGCGGTGGCGACAAGCAGGCAGCGCAGCAGCCGGCTGCCGACGGTGCCGCCGCTCCGGCCGCTGCCGGTGCCAAGGTGACCGCCGAAGTGTCCGGTGCCGGCGCGTCCTTCATCTTCCCGCTGGTCTCCAAGTGGTCGGCTGACTACAACGCCAGCACCGGCGCCAAGATCAACTACCAGTCGATCGGCTCGGGCGGCGGTATCGCCCAGATCAAGGCCGGCACCGTCGACTTCGGTTCCTCCGACAAGCCGCTGAGCAGCGAAGAGCTGGCCCAGGCCGGCCTGGCGCAGTTCCCGTCCGCCATCGGCGGCGTGGTGCCGGTGGTCAACATCGAAGGCCTGGAAGCCGGCAAGCTGCGCCTGAGCGGCGCCCTGCTGGCCGACATCTTCCTGGGCAAGGTCAAGACCTGGAACGACCCGGCCATCGTCGCCGCCAACCCGGGCGTGAAGCTGCCGGAAGGCAAGATCACCCTGGTCCACCGTTCGGACGGTTCGGGCACCACCTTCAACTTCTCCAACTACCTGTCCAAGGTCAGCCCGGAGTGGAAGAGCAAGGTCGGCGAAGGCACCTCGGTGCAGTGGCCGGACGGCGTCGGTGGCAAGGGCAATGAAGGCGTTGCTTCCTACGTGAAGCAGATCAAGGGCTCCATCGGCTACGTTGAACTGGCCTATGCGCTGCAGAACGGCATGCCGTACACCGCCATGCAGAACGCGGCCGGCAACTGGGTCGAGCCGAGCGCGGAAACCTTCGCCGCTGCAGCCGCCAGCGCCGACTGGGCCAGCGCCAAGGACTTCAACCTGGTCATCACCAACGCTCCGGGCGAGCAGGCATGGCCGATCACCGCCACCAACTTCATGCTGATGCAGAAGCAGCCGAAGGACGCCAAGCGCAACCAGGACACCCTGGCCTTCTTCAAGTGGGCCTTCGAGAACGGCCAGGCCCAGGCCAACGAGCTGCACTACGTGCCGCTGCCGGCCGAACTGGTCAAGCAGATCGAGGCCTACTGGGCGACCGACCTGAAGTGATGGTCACGACGGTGCCCGCCCCGCGCGGGCACCGCCTCTTCCACGCCGTGCCGCCCCGCCCCTTCCTGGCCCTGCCGTCCCCATGAATGCCATCGCCCAGCCTGTAGCCGCCCCGTCCACGCGTGATACGCGTGATGCCCGCAACGACAAACTGTTCCGATGGGTGCTGGTCGGCACCGTCATCTTCGTCCTGATCGCCCTGGCCTGCGCCGCACTGTCGATGCTGTGGGGCGGCCGTCATGCCCTGCAGATGCAGGGCCTGAGCTTCTTCTTCTCCGCCGACTGGAATCCGGTCGAAAACAAGTTCGGCGCGCTCGCCCCGATCTACGGCACCCTGGTCACCGCGCTCATCGCGATGGTCATCGCCGTGCCGGTCAGCTTCGGCATCGCCTTCTTCCTCACCGAAGTCGCGCCGCGCTGGCTGCGCGGCCCGGTCGGTACCGCCATCGAACTGCTGGCCGGCATCCCCTCGATCATCTACGGCATGTGGGGCCTGTTCGTGCTGGTGCCGGTGATGACCGAGTACGTCACCCCGTTCCTCAACGAAACGCTGGGCGAGATGCCGATCATCGGCCCGCTGTTCCAGGGCCCGCCGCTGGGTATCGGCATGCTCACCGCCGGTTTCGTGCTCGCCATCATGGTCATTCCGTTCATCTCCTCGGTGATGCGCGAGGTGTTCCTGACCGTGCCGACCCGCCTGAAGGAATCGGCTTACGCGCTGGGCTCCACAAAGTGGGAAGTGAGCTGGGACATCGTCCTGCCCTACACCCGCTCGGCGGTGATCGGCGGCATCTTCCTCGGCCTCGGCCGCGCCCTGGGCGAGACGATGGCGGTGGCCTTCGTGATCGGCAACAGCGTGCGCCTGTCGCCGTCGCTGCTGGAACCGGGCACCACCATCGCCGCGCTGATCGCCAACGATTTCGGCGAAGCCACTGAAACCTACCGCTCGGCCCTGCTGCTGCTCGGCTTCGTCCTCTTCATCGTCACCTTCGTGGTGCTGGCCATCGCCCGCCTGATGCTGATGCGTCTGTCCCGCAAGGAGGGCAACTGATGTCCACCACCGCTGATTCGCTGTACCTGCGCCGTCGCATCGGCAATGTCGTTGCGATCGCCGCCTCCTGCGCCACCGCCCTGTTCGGCCTGTTCTTCCTGGGCTGGATCCTGTTCACCCTGGCCTCCAAGGGCCTGGCCGGCATCAACTGGGATCTGTTCACCAAGATGACGCCGCCGCCGATGCAGGAAGGCGGCCTCGCCAACGCCTTCTTCGGCAGTGCCGTGATGTGTGCGCTGGCGATTGGCATCGGCACTCCGCTGGGCGTGCTGGCCGGCACCTGGCTGGCCGAGTACGGCAACGCCCGCAAGGCCGGCACCGTGGTCCGCTTCGTCAACGACATCCTGCTGTCGGCGCCGTCGATCGTGCTTGGCCTGTTCGTCTACACCCTGTACGTGATGCAGACCGGCGGCAACTTCTCGGCGTTCGCCGGTGCCCTGTCGCTGGCCTTCATCGTGCTGCCGGTGGTGGTGCGCACCACCGACGAGATGCTGCGCCTGGTGCCCTCGCAGATGCGCGAAGCAGCCCTGTCGCTGGGCATCCCGCAGTGGAAGGTGATCGTGCAGGTGCTGTACCGCAGTGCCTCGGCCGGCATCATCACCGGCATCCTGCTGGCCCTGGCCCGCATTTCCGGCGAGACCGCGCCGCTGCTGTTCACCGCCTTCGGCAACCAGTACTGGAACAACAACATCTTCCAGCCGATGGCCTCGGTGCCGGTGGTGATGAACCAGTTCGCCGGCAGCCCGTATGAATCCTGGCAGGTGCTGGCCTGGGCCGGTGCCCTGGTGCTGACTGTCTTCGTGTTGCTGGTCAGCCTTGCCGCCCGCGGCATCCTGCTGCGCAACCGTATCTCCCATGACTGACCTTTCCGTGGATAACGCCATGAATGACCTTTCCAACGCCGTGCCGATGCAGCGCATCGCCGTGCCGTCCTCGCACGAGAGCCTGCACACGCCGTCGCCGGTAAAGCTGGCTGCGCGTGGACTGGACTTCTACTACGACAAGTTCCACGCCCTGAAGGGCATCAACCTGGAGATTCCGGAAAAGCGCGTGACCGCGCTGATCGGTCCCTCCGGTTGCGGCAAGTCCACGCTGCTGCGCATCTTCAACCGCATCTACGCGCTGTACCCGAAGCTGGAAGCGCGCGGCGAAGTGCTGCTGGACGGCGAGAACATCCTGTCGCCGAAGTACCCGATGAACCGCCTGCGCAGCAAGGTCGGCATGGTCTTCCAGAAGCCGGTACCGTTCCCGATGACCATCTTCGAGAACGTGGCCTACGGCATCCGCCACCACGAGAAGCTGAGCAAGGCCGACATGGCTGACCGCGTCGAGCAGGCACTGCGCCAGGGCGCACTGTGGGACGAAGTGAAGGACAAGCTGGGGCAGAGCGCCCTGGGCCTGTCCGGTGGCCAGCAGCAGCGTCTGTGCATCGCCCGTGCCGTGGCCCTGCGCCCGTCGGTGCTGCTGCTGGACGAGCCGACCTCGGCGCTGGATCCGATCTCGACCAGCCGCATCGAGCAGCTGGTGGAAGAGCTCAAGAACGAGTACACGATCGTGATCGTCACCCACAACATGCAGCAGGCCGCGCGCGTGTCCGACTACACCGCCTTCATGTACCTGGGCGACCTGATCGAGCACGACCGCACCGAAGTGATCTTCTCGCAGCCGTCGCAGCGGCAGACCGAGGATTACATCACCGGTCGCTTCGGCTGATCGACGCTGTTCCTTCGCCACATGTTCCAGCCAGGCATGGCCTGGCTCTACCCGGATTGCAGACCATGAACCTTCCCAACGACCACATCGTCAAGAGCTACGACGAAGAGCAGCAGCGCCTGGTGGCCGAAATCGTGCGCATGGGCGAGATGGCCGTCGCTCAGCTCGAAGCGGCGATGGACGTGATCGAGAAGCGCGACGAGAACGCCGCCCATCGCATCATCGCCAACGACGAAGCGATCGATGCGCTTGAGCAGCAGATCAGCCACGACGTGATGCGCCTGGCGCTGCGTGGCCCGATGGCGCGCGACCTGCGCGAGATCCTGGCGGGCCTGCGCATCCCGGCCGACATCGAACGCATCGGCGACTATGCGGCCAACGTCGCCAAGCGTTCGATCGCGCTGGGCAAGGTGCCGCCGCTGCCGCAGATCCAGGGCCTGCGTGCGCTGGGCCGCCTGGCTGCGCAGCAGGTGCGCCGTGCCATTGCCGCCTACCGCGACAACGACGCCGATGCCGCGCTGGAACTGCGCGAGGACGATGCCCGCCTGGACGCGCAGTACACCGCGCTGTTCCGCGAGCTGCTGACCTACATGATGGAAGACCCGCGCAACATCACCCCGTGCACCCACCTGCTGTTCATGGCCAAGAACCTGGAGCGCGTGGGTGACCACGCCACCAACATCGCCGAGAACGTGTGGTTCCTGGTGCACGGCGAGCAGCCGCTGCCGCCGCGTGAAAAGCGCGACGAGACCTCCAGCACCGGCCAGCCCTGACGCTGCACTGCAACACCGGAGTTGACTCCAAGGTGGCCGCCGTCCTGGTGACAGCGGCCTTCTTTTTTTGGGGTGTTCCACCCGCGTTGTGGGCGCCGGGCTTGCCCGGTGCGAACCTTCCGGATGCTTCTGTAACAAACCTCACGAAAATTTGAGGTCTTGGCGAGGATTCGTTGAGTAGGATCGCTGCACCATCGATTCCACCGGCACCCCTGCCGGCCACCCGGGCACCCGCCCACACCACCCAGGAGCACCACCGATGAGCAGTTCCAACAAGACCCTGTCCCTGCTGACTGCTACCGCCCTGGCCGCCGGCCTGGGCATGACCGCCAGTGCCTCGGCGCTGAGCATGAGCGACCTGGCCCAAGGCTATCTGGTGGCCGGCCAGGCGGCCAAGGCCAGCACCGATGCCAAGGCAGCAGATACCAAGATGGCCGCCGACGCGACCAAGCACGCCGAAGGCAAATGTGGTGCCGACGGCAAGAGTGCCGAAGGCAAGTGCGGCGCCGACAAGGGCAAGGCCGCCGGTGCTGCGGCAGGCGCCAAGGCCACGTCCGGCGACAAGAAGTCGGCCGAGGGCAAGTGCGGCGAAGGCAAGTGCGGTGCCAAGCACTGACGTCCGCGCCAGCGCCGTCCACCTGCGGTCGCCGCTTCATGCGGCGGCCGCCGGGTTGGGGCTGCGCAGGGCGCTGCTGCGGGATCTGCGCGATGCACCGGCGGGCGACTTCGATTTCCTCGAATGTGCGCCGGAGAACTGGATCCACGTCGGCGGTCCCACTGGGGATGCACTGGCCGAACTGGCGCAGCGCCATCCGTTGAGCTGCCACGGCCTGTCGTTGTCGCTGGGCGGCAGCGCGCCACTGGATACGCAGCTGCTGGAACAGGTCGGCCAGTTCCTGGAAAAGCACCGTGTGCCGCTGTACAGCGAGCACCTGAGCTACTGCAGCGACGACGGACACCTGTACGACCTGCTGCCGATTCCGTTCACCGACGAAGCGGTGCGCCATACCGCCGCGCGCATCGCCCGCGTGCAGGACCTGCTCGGTCGTCGCATCGCGGTGGAAAACGTGTCCTACTACCTGGCACCGGAACCAGCGATGGACGAACTGGCCTTCACCAATGCCGTGCTCGCCGAGGCCGACTGCGACCTGCTGCTGGACGTCAACAACGTCTACGTCAACGCCTGCAATCATGGCTACGACGCCGACACCTTCATTGCCGGGCTGCCCGCAGAGCGCATCGTCTGCCTGCACGTCGCCGGGCACCTGGACGAGGCGCCGGACCTGAAGATCGACACCCATGGCAGCGCGGTGATCGACCCGGTCTGGGAGCTGCTGGCGCGTACCTACGCGCGCATCGGCCCACGCCCCACCCTGCTCGAGCGCGATTTCAACTTCCCACCCTACGCCGAACTGCAGGGCGAGCTGCAGACCATCCGCCGCCTGCAGGCGACGCACGCCGGGGGCGCACATGGCTGATGCTCCCGACACGCTGCGCGCGCAGCAGCACGCATTCACTGCCCATCTGCGCGATCCGCAGGGCGTGCCGCCACCGGCCGGGCTGGAACCACGCCGGGTCGCGGTATACCAACGACTGCTGTTCAACAACCTGCTCGGCCTGTTGAGCAACGGCTTCCCGGTCTGCGTGCGCCTGCTCGGCGAACCGGCCTGGAGCGGATTGGTGCGCCAATACTTCGCGACCCATCGCTGCCAGACGCCGCTGTTCACCGAACTGGCCGCCGAATTCGTGCAGTGGCTGCAGGCGCAGCCACAGCTGCCGCACCCGGCGTTGGCCGAACTTGCTCATTACGAGTGGGTGGAAACCGCGCTGTACCAGCTTCCAGCCGAGCCGCTGCCGGCGCCCGGTGACATCGACCCGCTGCGGGTGCCGCTGCAGCGCTCGCCGCTGGCATGGCCGCTGCTGTACCAGTGGCCGGTGCACCGGCTCGGTGCCGAGGACGCACCGTCACAACCGCCGCCCGAACCGACCGGCCTGCTGGTACGCCGCGAGGCCGATGGCGAGGTGCGCTTTGCCGTACTCAGCCCGCTGGCGGTGTACCTGCTGTCCAGCATCGGCGAACACCCCGGCCTCGATGGTCATGCCTACCTGCAGCAACTGGCTGCTGCGCACGGCCTGGCCGAGGACACGCTGGCCGGACCCGGTGCTGCGCTTCTGCAGCAGTTCCTGCAGGCCGGCGTGATCGGCCCGCTCGCAGTCCCCGGCTGACGCCCCCTTCCCCCGGAGAACCACCGATGAACCTCCCGACCCTGGCCGCCGCGCGCGGCCAGCTGGACCGTCTCGCCCCCTGGTTGGCCCCGCTCGGCCTGCGCCTGCTGCTGGCCTGGGAATACTTCGAATCCGGCCGCGAGAAACTGCACGGCCAGAACTGGTTCGCCGACCTGCAGGACGCCTTCCCCTTCCCGTTCGACCAGCTGCCGGCCACCCTGAACTGGCAGCTCGCCACCTGGTTCGAACTGATCGGCGCGGCCTGCCTGCTGGTTGGCTTCGGCACCCGGTTTGCCGCAGCCAGCCTGCTGGTGCTGACCGTTGTGGCCACCTATGCGGTGCATTGGCCGATGGAGTGGAACTCGCTGGCCGACCTCGCCATGGGCTATGCGATCACTGACCAGGGCTTCGGCAACTTCAAGCTGCCGGTGCTGTTCATGGCGATGCTGCTGCCGCTGATCTTCACCGGCGCCGGCAGGCTGAGCGTGGATGCATGGTTGGCGCGATGGTCTCCCTCGGCCACGCCTGCGCGGCCAGCAGTCCGGTAGATGCCGACCTTGGTCGGCGCGTCGTGTGCCAACCAAGGTTGGCACCTACCGGAATCCTGAGCATGCGGTGCGCCGGTGGGTGTCGACCTTGGTCGACACGCTCCTGCACAGGGAACCCGTGCGCCACAGGCTGGCCGGGCGCTCAGGGTCGCTCTGCTAGAATTCACGCATGACTGACCCCACCCCCGCACCTGCCGCCGCTCCCGATTCCGCAGTACCCCAGGCGCAGCGCGCGATGTCACAACGCTTCCGCGGCTTCCTGCCGGTGGTGGTGGATGTGGAAACCGGCGGCTTCGACAGCCAGCGCAATGCGCTGCTGGAAATCGCCGCCGTGCCGATCGAGATGGACGAGAACGGCCTGCTCTACCCCGGCCAGACCGCCAGCGCCCACGTGGTGCCGGCCGAAGGCCTGGAGATCGACCCGAAGTCGCTGGAAGTGACCGGCATCATCCTCGACCACCCGTTCCGGCTGGCCAAGGAAGAAAAGGCCGCACTGGATCACATCTTCACCCCGGTACGCGCGGCGATGAAGAAGTACGGCTGCCAGCGCGCGATCCTGGTCGGCCACAACGCCCATTTCGATCTCGGTTTCGTCAATGCGGCGGTGGCACGTACCGGTCACAAGCGCAATCCGTTCCATCCGTTCAGCGTGTTCGACACAGTGACCCTGGCCGGCATCGCCTACGGGCAGACCGTGCTGGCGCGTGCGGCCACCGCCGCCGGGCTGGGCTGGGATGCCAACGAGGCGCACAGCGCGGTGTATGACACCGAGCAGACCGCGCGGCTGTTCTGCACCATCGCCAACGCCTGGCCGCGGTGAAGCGGCCAACGGCGGAGCCCCTCGTGGCGTGAAGCGAATCATCAGTTGGGCCGGACGGGTGGACTGCGCAGGGGACGCTGCAAGTACGTCCATGTAAGCTCGGTCGCCGCATCCATGCGGCTCACGCCTCTGCGCAGCCCACCCGTCCGGCCACGGACACGTTGCTGGGCGCCACGGAAAGATCAGAAAAGCAGGAGCAACAGCGGGTCGCTGCGCTTGTTGGGGGCTGCCGACGACCTCTGTGGTGGGTCACTTCTTTGGTGGGTGCCGACCATTGGTCGGCACCGCCGGTTGGTACGGCACTCCAGTAGATCCACGCCATGCGTGGATGCGATCAACCGATGCTCGTGCGGTCGCGGCCGTCGCTCTTGGCGCGGTACAGCGCGCGGTCGGCACGCTGGTACAGCAGCGCCGGGGTGCGGTCGTCGGCATCCAGCTCCACCAGCCCCGCACTGAAGGTCACACGCAGGCCGTCCACACCGGCCCAGTCGGGGTGGTCATGGAACAGGCCACGCAGGCGCGCGCACAACTGTGCGGCTTCCTCCAGGCGGGTGTCGTTGAGCAGCAGCGCGAACTCTTCGCCACCGGTCCGCGCCGGCAGGTCCGAATCGCGGCTGGCGGCGGCGATCAACCGCGCCACCTGCACCAGCACGGCATCACCGATGCTGTGGCTGTGGCGGTCGTTGACGTCCTTGAAGTGGTCGATGTCCAGCACCACCAGGCACAGCGGATGACCACTGCGCTGCGAACGCGCGAAGTCGCGGGCCAGGGTTTCATCGAAGGCACGGCGGTTGGCCAGGCCGGTCAGCGCATCCTCGCGGGCCTGCCGTTCGAAGGCCTCGGCCTGGCGTGCCAGGCGCTCGGCCAGTTCGGTCTTTTCCTGGTTCAGCGCCTGCAGATGCACGGTCTTGGCCTGCAGGTCAAAGGTGGCTTCATCCACCCGCCGTGCCAGGCGCAGGTTGCTGGCCTTCAGCTGCTGCAGCAGCAGCCGGTA
Source organism: Stenotrophomonas maltophilia (assembly GCF_003970865.1). GTDB lineage: Bacteria > Pseudomonadota > Gammaproteobacteria > Xanthomonadales > Xanthomonadaceae > Stenotrophomonas > Stenotrophomonas maltophilia_AR. Next base: position 13,543 of record NZ_RXLZ01000008.1, read on the forward strand.
AAGCGCCACCAGCCCGGCCAGCAGCAACAGCCCACCCAGCACCTGCACGCTGCGCCGCTGCCACCAGAACGGCTCCACGGTGAAGCTCCATACCGCTTCCTGCTGGCCCCAGCTGCCACTCGGATGGGCAGCGGCCACGTGCAGGGTGTAGTCGCCCGGCGGCAGGCCGACGAACTCCACGCTGCGCTGCGGGCCGCGTTCGACCCACCCCGCATCCAGGCCGTCCAGCCGCGTGCGGTAGCGGATCCGGTCGGACATCAGGTAGCTCAGGCCGACATAGCTCACCGTCAAGCGGCGGCCGCCGGGAATGTAGTTGCGGTCCGGGCCTTCCCAATGCACCGGTGCGCCATCCACCTGCACGCTTTCAATCGCTGCCGGTGGTGAAAGACGCTCGCGGAAACGCTGCAGGCGTTGCGGATCGACGGTGCTGAGGCCTCCGGCGGTGACCACCCAGAACGTGCCGTCCTGGCGCAGGATCGCCGATGGCCCGGAGCTGCCGTTGGCCTGCGCGTTGGCCATGCCGTCGATCTCGTTGTAGCGCTCCACCACCACCCGCGGTGCGCGGCCATCGGCCACCGCGTTGAGGGTGGCCATGTCGGTGCGCAGCACACCGCGATTGCTGCTGATCCACACATTGCCAAGGCGATCCGGCACCAGTTGGAACACCGCATCCACCGGCATGCCCTGCTCCAGCCCCACCCGCGCCAGCGTGCCGTTCCGCCAGCGGTACAGGCCGCGGTCGCTGCTGATCCACATCGCGTCGCCCAGCTGGTGGAAGCCGAACACACTGCGGCCGCCGCCCAGCGGCGCGAGGTCGATCGATTGCACGTGGTCGCCACGCAGTACGCGGATTCCCTCGATGGTGCCGATCCACAGGTTGCCCTGATGATCGTGCTCGAGCGCGGTGATCAGGCCACTGGGCATGCCCACCATCTTTGATACCTGCACGCGGTCGCCATCGATGCGGACGACGCCCTTCTGCGTACCGGCCCAGACCACGCCCTGCGGGTCCACGCTGATCGCGCGGATGTTGCCGCCCGGCATGCCATCGGCGGCGGCATAGTTGTGCCGCAGCCGGCCGTCGCGGCCAAGACGGTAGACGCCATCGCCGAACGTTCCAACCCACAGGTCACCGTCCGGGCCCTGTGCCAGGCTGAGCACCGAAGGTGCCTTGCCGCCGCGATTGTGCAGCGGCATCGCGCGGAAGCGGCCATCGGCGGTCTGCAGGTCGAGGCCGCTGGCACTGCCGACCCACAGCTGGCGGTCGCGGTCCTCGAACACGGTGCGCACATAGTCGCCACTGAGGCCATCGCGCTCGGTGTAGCTGCTGAACAGCGTTTCGCGCAGGCGGTACAGGCCACCGTTGGCGCCGACCCAGATGCTGCCCTCGGCATCCTCGCGCAGGCTGACCACGCGTCCCCCCGGCAGGTTCAGGCCCGCCGGCAGCCGCTCCAGGCCATGTGCGGAGATCCGCAGCAGGCCCTGGTTCTCGGTGCCCAGCCACAGGTCACCGTGGCGGTCCTGCAGCATCGAGGTCAGGTGCAGCTGCCCCGGCAGGCGGTGCATCAGCACCAGCTGATCATCGTCCACCCGGTACAGGCGCTCGCCGGCGACGATCCACAGCGCGCCGTCCGGAGCGCGGTACGGCCACGACAGGCCGCTGCCGGCACCCAGTCCCCACGCCGCGGGTGCCCGCTTGAGCACGCCGTCGTTGTCGCGCAGCACCAGCCCGTCCAGCGTGCCGGCCCAGACCCGGTCCTGCGCATCGACCACCAGCTTGGTGAAGCTCATCGCCATCGGCAGATCGGCGGCCGGGGCCTGGTAGACGATGCCGGTGTCCGGCGCCAGATAGCCGATGCCCTTGCCTTCATACAGCAGCCACAGGCGGCCCTGGCTGTCCATCTGCATGGACTGGATCAGTACCTGCGGGGTATCGGCCTGGTGCTCCCAGACACGCCACTGGCCGTCGTTGCCGCGGTGGCTGACGTTGCCGCGCGAATCACTGATCCACAATCCGCCCTGGCGGTCGACGAACAGCGCGCCGATGCCGTTGTCGCGCAGCCCCGGGCGGGTGCTGCGGTCGAACACGGTGAAATCGAGGCCGTTGTATCGCACCAGGCCTTCCCAGGTGGCGAACCACAGGTGGCCTTCGGGGGTCTGCGCGATATCGCGCAGCGAGTTGTGTGGCAGGCCGTTGCGCGACGTCCATACATCGATGGCGTAGTCGCGCAGTGGCGGTGCCCCCTCCTGCGCTGCCACCGGCAGTGCGAGGGCCAGCAGCAGCCACAGCAGGCCCTGCCGCAGCCATCGACCGATACCTGATCCGCAGCGCTCCGCCCAGCGCCCGATGTCCCCCTGTCCGGCCATCAGTGCAGCGGCGGCGGCCAGGCAGGGCTGCCGGGCCTGGCAGCATGCGGGAACTGCCGGGCAGCGCGGAATGGCATGCCGGCGGGAACGGGCTGGTTCATCGGGGGGGAACTGGGAAGATGCGCAGATGATAGGCCAAACCCGGCCCACGGCGTCACCATCGGCAACCGCGAAGGCTCAGCCCGCGCGCCCCGGCGGCGTCACCTGTGCACTGGCCGGCCACTGCACCACGGCCTCCAGCCCACCTTCGGCGCGGTTGCGCAGCCACAGCCGCGCCCCATCCTTCTCGGCCAGGGCGCGGGCGATGGTCAAGCCCAGCCCGGCGCCGCCGGTTTCGCGCGAACGCGAGGTCTCCACCCGCACGAACGGGTCGAACACGGCTTCCAGCTGATCCTCGGCCAGGCCGGGGCCGTCGTCGGCCACCACTACAGTGATCGCACCGCCACTGCGCTCGACCCGTACCCGCACCCGGTAGGCATACATCACCGCGTTGTCCACCAGGTTGGAAAACAGGCGGTGCATGGCCAGCGGACGCAGCATCAACACCGCTCCGCTGCCACCTTCGAAGACGACATCACCGCCACCCTCGGCCGTGTCCTCAACGATGCTTTCCAGCAGCGAATCCAGGTCCAGTGCGGCACGCTGCTCGGCGCTCTCGGCACTGCGCGCCAGCTCCAGGCCTTCGCGCACCAATGCCTGCATCGCGGCCAGATCGCCAATCAGGCGCTCGCGCAGCACCTCGTCGCTGACGTTCTCCAGGCGCAGGCGCAGGCGGGTCAGCGGGGTCTGCAGGTCATGGGTGATCGCCGCCAGCATCTGCGTGCGCTCGGCCAGGTGCCGCTGCAGGCGGTGCTGCATGGCGTTGAAGGCTTCGGCGGCACGCTGCACTTCACGCGGGCCGCGCAGCGGCAGGGGATCGCGCTGCAGGTCATCGCCCAGGTCTTCGGCGGCGGCGGCCAGCTCCTGCAACGGGGCGCTGGCGATGCGCGCGACGATGTAGGCCAGCACCGCGATCGCCAGCACCAGCAGGGTCAGGAACCACGGGTCAACGGCGAGGATGCCGTTGTGCGCCACTGCCGGCGAATCCAGCGCCAGCTTCAGCAACGTGCCGTCGTTGAGGGTCACGTCGACCGCACGGCACTTGGGCGGGATGAACGCCGGATCACGCTCGCGCGGGCGCTTGCGATGCCCGGGCGGCGGCGGCGGCAGCAGATCCTGCAGCTTGGGAATGCAGGAGCGGAACGAAGCGAAGTGCACATGCGCGCGTGCGACCGGGCCGGGCCGGTCATCGAGCACTTCCATCAACGCGGTATCGGCCCGCCCCAGGCGCGCACCCGGTTGCAGCGCGCGGACGCTCGGCCCACCGATTTCGAGCAGGCGCTCACGCAGTTCGGGATTGCCGTCGAGCAGGTTGACGTAGCCCTGCAGGCGGTCGGCGATGCGGTTCAGGTTCTGCCGCTCGAACTCCTGCTGGCGCTTGGAGGTGGCCAGCATGGTCGCGCCGATCGCGGCCACGCTCATGCCCAGCAGCAGGATCACGAACAACCGCCCGACCATCGAGGACAGGAAATGGCGCAGGCGCTTCATCGTGGCTTATTCCAGGTTCACCGAGGAGGCCAGTACATAGCCTTCGTTGCGGACGGTCTTGATCAGTCCGTCCGGGCCACCATCGTCGCCCAGCTTGTTGCGCAGCCGGCTGACCTGCAGATCGATGGCGCGGTCCTGTGCCTCGTAGTTGCGGCCGCTGCTGAGCGCGACCAGCTGCTCGCGCGACAGCACCTTGTTGGCATGGGCGATGAACACCCGCAGCAGGCGGAACTCGGCGCCGGACAGCACCACCACGCGGTCGTCCGGGTCCACCAGGTGGCGATGTTCCAGATCGAACACCCAGCGCGAGAAGCGCGCACGGCGCACCGCCAGCGGCTCCAGGTTGGCTGGCAGCGCCTCGGTCCGGCGCAATACATTGCGGATGCGCGCCAGCAGCTCGCGCGGTTCGAACGGCTTGGCCAGGTAGTCGTCAGCGCCCATTTCCAGGCCCAGCACGCGGTCGATCGGCTCGGCACGCGCGGTCAGCATGATCACCGGCGTGTTCGAGCGCGCGCGCAGGTCGCGGCACAGGGTCAGGCCATCCTCGCGCGGCAGGTTGAGGTCGAGCACGATCAGGTCCACGTGCTCGCGGTCCAGCAACTGGCGCATGGCGGTGCCATCGGCGGCCGTGCTCACCTGGTAGCCGGCGCGGCCAAGCTGTTCGGCCAGCAGGGTGCGGATGTCGTTGTCGTCGTCGACGATCAGCAGTCGATGCATCGTGTTTTCAGTCTCCATGTCGCGATCATCCCGTGTCGGCAGCTGAACCGCATCCGGGGCAATGCGTACCAGTGTATCCACCCATGGGTGGGATACCTGTGGTTACGCGTATTCACCGACAGTGTTACATAGAGACATACCCCGAGGATTGAGCCGCCCATCGCCCGGTCTTCACAATGCCCACCAACGCCGCCCCTGCGGCCCCGAGAGTGAAGCCACGACGTGACGTTCCGCCTGCTGCCCGCGACCCGCCGGGGTCGCCTGATACTGATCGCCCTGCTTGCCCTTGCCGTCGCCGCAGCCGCCTGGTGGCTGCTGCGCAAGCCCACCGCCCCGGCGGTGGCGACCACGCCCGTCAGCCGTGGTGACATCGAGCAGACGGTGGAGGCCACCGGCGTGATCGACGCCTACAAGCTGGTCAGCGTCGGCGCCCAGGCCTCGGGCCAGATCAAGTCGCTGAAGGTACAGCTGGGCGACACCGTGAAGGAAGGCGACCTGATTGCCGAGATCGATGCCACCACCCAGCAGAACCAGGTGCTCAACGCGCAGGCCTCGCTGGACCAGGTCACCGCCCAGCGCGCCGTGCAGCAGGCCACCCTGCGCCAGGCCGAACTGGAGTTCGCGCGCCAGCAGCAGATGCTGGCCGCCGAGGCCACCTCGCGCCAGGAATACGATGCCGCCGAGGCGCAGCTGAAGACCGCCCGCGCCCAGCTGCAGTCCTACGAGGCGCAGATCAAGGGCCGCGAAACCGAGCTGGGCACCGCCCGCGCCAACCTGGCCTACACCCGCATCACCGCGCCGATGGACGGCACCGTGGTGGCGGTGGTGGCCGAGGAAGGCCGCACCGTGAACGCCAACCAGACCGCGCCGACCATCGTCATGCTGGCGCGGCTGGACGTGGTCACGGTCAATGCCGAGATCTCCGAGGCCGACGTGGTCAAGATCAAGGCCGGCATGCCGGTGTACTTCACCACCCTGGGTGACCCGGACCGCAAGTACCACGCCACGCTGCGCCAGATCAATCCGGCGCCGGCCTCGATCGCCAACGAGAATTCGTCCAGCTCCAGCAGCTCCTCCAGTTCCAGCTCCAGCAGCGCGGTCTATTACAACGCGCTGTTCGACGTGGAGAACCCGGACGGCACGCTGCGCATCGACATGACCGCGCAGGTCTCGGTGCTGCTCAAGCAGGCAAAGGGCGCGCTGATGGTGCCGGCGGTGGCACTGGGACCGAAGCGCCGTGGCGACGAGCGCATGGTGCGGGTGCTGGACGGCAATGGCCAGCCGCAGCCGCGCAAGGTCACCGTGGGCATCAACAACGGCGCCTCGGCCGAGATCCTGTCCGGGTTGAAGGAAGGCGAGCGCGTGGTGGTGGGCGAAGCTGGTGCGGCCGGTGCCAGCGCCGGCGGCGGCAACCGCGGCGGCATGCAGATGCGGGTCGGCGGCCCGGGCATGGGGCGCCGATGAGCACGACGGCGCCGCTGCTGCGCCTGCGCGACCTGCGACGCGAATTCCCGGCCGGCGACGATGTGATCGCCGTGTTGCGCGACGTCAACCTCGACATCCACGCCGGTGAGATGGTGGCCATCGTCGGCCAGTCCGGCTCGGGCAAGTCGACGCTGATGAACATCCTCGGCTGCCTCGATCGCCCCACCCGTGGCAGCTACCAGGTGGCTGGCCGCGAAACCGGGAAGATGGAACCGGACGAGCTGGCCGAACTGCGCCGCGAGCATTTCGGCTTCATCTTCCAGCGCTACCACCTGCTGGGCGACCTGGATGCGCGCGGCAACGTGGAAGTACCGGCGGTGTATGCCGGCAGCCCGGGCGCAGTGCGTAACGCCCGTGCCGAGCAGCTGCTGCAGCGGCTGGGCCTGAGCGACCGCATGCATCACAAGCCGGGCCAGCTGTCCGGCGGCCAGCAGCAGCGCGTGTCGATCGCACGTGCCCTGATGAACGGCGGCGAGGTGATCCTGGCCGACGAACCGACCGGCGCGCTCGACACGAAATCCGGCGAGGAAGTGATGGCGATCCTCGGCGAGCTGCACGCCGAAGGCCACACCATCATCATCGTCACCCACGACATGAGCGTGGCCGAACACGCGCAGCGCATCATCGAAATCCGCGATGGCGAGATCATCGCCGACCGCACCAACCCGAACGCACCGACCTACCGCGCGCAGCGCGAGGCCAGCACCGGCGTGGCCCGCGGCAACAGCTGGCGGGCGGCGCGCGACCGCTTCACCGAAGCGTTCCGCATGGCCCTGCTGGCGATGAACGCACATCGGCTGCGCACCTTCCTGACCATGCTCGGCATCATCATCGGCATCGCCTCGGTGGTCTCGGTGGTGGCGCTGGGCAACGGCTCGCAGCAGCAGATCCTGCAGAACATCAGCGCGCTCGGCACCAACACCATCGACGTCTATCCCGGCCGCGGTTTCGGCGACATGCGCTCGGCGCGGGTGCAGACGCTCAAGGCCAGCGATGCCGATGCACTGGCAAAGCAGAGCTACGTGGACAGCGCCACCCCCAGCGTGTCGACCTCGGTCACCGCCCGCTACCGCAACCAGTCCTCCACCGCCCAGGTCAGCGGCGTCGGTGAACAGTTCTTCCGGGTCAAGGGCGTAACCCTGCTCAGCGGCAGCTTCTTCGATACCGACGCGGTGAAGGGCCTGGGCCAGGTGGCGGTGATCGACGAGAACACCCAGACCCAGTTCTTCCCCGATGTCGACCCGGTCGGCCAGGTGATCCTGCTCGGCAACGTGCCGGCGCGCGTGGTCGGCGTGGCCAAGCGCCAGAGTTTCGGCTTCGGCGGCAGCACCAGCCTCAGCGTGTGGGTGCCGTACACCACGGTGATGTCGCGCATGCTCGGCCAGAGCCACGTCTCCAGCATCACCGTGCGCGTGGACGACGACACGCCGATGGATGCGGCTCAGGAAGCGATCACCCGCCTGCTGACGATGCGCCATGGCACCGAGGATTTCTTCCTCAGCAACAGCGCCGAGATCCGCCAGACCATCGAGCAGACCACGCGCACGATGACCCTGCTGATCGGCGCCATCGCCGCCATCGCGCTGCTGGTCGGCGGCATCGGCGTGATGAACATCATGCTGGTGTCGGTCACCGAGCGTACCCGCGAGATCGGGGTGCGCATGGCCGTGGGTGCACGGCAGAGTGATATCCGCCAGCAGTTCCTGATCGAAGCGGTGCTGGTGTGCCTGCTCGGTGGCCTGCTCGGCATCGGCCTGGCCCTGCTGCTGGGCTCGATGATCGGCCGCTTCGCCAGCGACTTCCAGGTGCTGTTCTCCACCGCCTCGATCGTTGCCGCCTTCGCCTGCTCGACCCTGATCGGCGTGGCGTTCGGCTTCCTGCCCGCGCGCAATGCCGCGCAGCTCGACCCGGTGGAGGCCCTGGCCCGCGAATGAAGATGATGACCCGACTGCCCTTCCCTGCTCCCTCGCGCCTGCTGCTGGTGGGCGCTGTTCTGCTCGCCCTCTCTGGCTGTGCCTCAGTGGGCCGCTACCCGGTGCAGGCCCCCGACGTGGCGGCCAGCTACGGGCGTGGCGATGCCACCCTCAACGCAGCGGCCGACGACCCGCGCAGCAGCCTGGATACACCGGGCCGCGACATCCGCCAGGACACCTGGTGGACCGGCTTCGGCGATGAGCGCCTGGACCGCCTGGTGGCGCAGGCGCTGGCCGCCAACAGCGATCTGGCCGCCGCCGGCCTGGCCGTGCAGCGTTCGCGCCTGCAGGCCGGCCTGGCCAGCAACGCGCTGTGGCCGCAGCCTTCGTCCTCCGGGGTCAGTGGCAGCGCCAGCCGCGCCACCGACCAGGCTGACGACTGGCGCCGCAGCTATTCCACCGGCGTCTCGCTGGGCTGGGAGGTCGATCTGTGGGGCCGCCTGCGGACCCAGCGCGACATCGCCCGCTGGGAAGCCGAGGCCAGCGAGGAAGACCGGCAGAACACCGCACTGCTGGTGATCGGCGACACCATCACCCAGTACTGGAACCTGGCTTATCTCAACCAGTCCATCGCCACCGGCCAGGCCAACCTGGAGCGGCTGGAACGTACCCGCGAACTGGTCCAGGCCCGCTTCGACGCCGGTGCGGTATCGCGCCTGGAAGTACGCCAGGCACTGCAGAACCTGCAGTCGCAGCGCTCCTCGCAGAGCGCACTGGAGCAGCAGCGGGTGGAGGTGCGCAATGCACTGACCGTGCTGCTGGACGGCACGCCCTGGCCCCAGCAGGACGAACCGCAGGACCTGCTGGCCGCACGCAGCCCCGGGATCAACGAAGGCCTGCCGACCGACCTGCTCGGCCGCCGTCCCGACCTGCGCGCGGCCGAACTGCGCCTGCGCAACAGCCTGAAGACCATCAAGGTCACGGCCACCCAGTACTACCCGGCGTTGAGCCTGACCGGCAGCCTCGGCTCCAGTGCAACGTCGCTGGGCGATGTGCTGCGCAATCCGGTGGCCACCTTGGGTGCGGGCCTGTCATTGCCGTTCCTCAACCTGCAGCGCGCGCAGCTGGATACCGACATTGCCGGCACCGGCTACCAGATCGCCGCGACCAATTTCCGCAAGACGCTGTACACCGCACTCTCGGAAGTGGACAACGCGCTGTCCGCACGCGAGCAGCTGGCGCGCCAGGTGGCGGCCTCGCAGGCTTCGTATGACGAAGCGGTCGAAGTGGAGCGCGCGCAGGAAGTGCGCTACCGCGTGGGTGCCACCGACCTGCGCACCTGGCTGGAAGCGCAGCAGACCCGGCGTGATGCCGAGCTGTCGCTGGCGCGCGTGCGCCAGGGCCAGCTGAACAACGACGTCACCCTGTTCAAGGCACTGGGCGGCAGCGCGGGGTGAGGCGGCAAGAGCGCCAACCCAGGTTGGCGACTACCCGGTGGGTGTCGACCTTGGTCGGCAGGGCCCCTCCTGCCGATCAACCGCGCTGGCGCACAGCCTCGAACAGGCTGACGCCGGCGGCGACGGACACGTTCAGGCTCTCGATCTCGCCCGGCATCGGGATCTTGACCAGGCCATCGCAGTTCTCGCGGGTCAGGCGGCGCAGGCCATCGGCCTCGCCACCCAGCACCAGGGCGATGTTGCCCTTCAGGTCCAGCTGGTACAGCGAGGCGGTGGCTTCGCCGGCCAGGCCGTAGATCCACACGCCCTGCTTCTGCAGGTCCTTCAGGCAGCGCGACAGGTTGGTCACCGCCACCACCGGGATGAGATCGGCGGCACCGGCCGAGGTCTTGCGCACGGTGGCATTGACCGTGGCCGACTTGTCCTTGGGGATGATCACTGCAGTCGCACCGGCGGCGGCGGCCGAGCGCAGGCAGGCACCCAGGTTGTGCGGGTCCTGCACCTCGTCCAGCACCAGCAGCAGGGCCTTGCCCTCGGCTGCAGTGACCAGGCCTTCCAGCTCGTTCTCGCTGTAGGTGCGGGCGGCGGCATAGCGTGCAGCCACGCCCTGGTGGCGCACCGAACCGCCGACACCGTCCAGCGCCTGGCTGTTCACCTTGCGCACGTCGATGCCCTTGCGGCGGGCGTTTTCCTCGATTTCGGTCAGGCGCGGGTTCTTCGCACCGGCCTCGACCAGCACTTCGCGGACGTTCTCGGCGTCGTTCTCGATGGAGGAGGCGACGGCGTTGACGCCGACAATCCACTGGCTGTTCTTGCTCATGCGGGCGGGGACCGGAAAGGGGGTGGCTATGGTAGAGCATCGGCGGGCCGGGCGCTGCGACCGGCCCTCTGTGGAGCCGGGCCCATGCTCGGCTGGCGGGAGCCGATGAAGCCTGAACCCGGAGCAGCCGAGCGTGGGCTCGGCGCTACAGGCGCATTACCGGCTGCGCGGCGGCCAGTGCGGGGTGTCGTGGTCGGGGTGCTGGTGGGACACGATCGTGGCCAGGAAGTCCAGCGCGGCGATGTCTTCCTCGGTACGTCGCGCCGGCAGGCTGGCCAGGCGGTCGACGAAGGGCAGCTTGCGCTCGACCCCATACTGGATCGTCGGCGGCAGGCGTTCGGGTTCGTCAAACGCGCCGGCAGCCACCGCCACGCCATCGGGCGCCTCATAGGTCAATGGCGTACCGCAGTCGGCGCAGAAGCCGCGCCGCACCACATTGGACGACTGGAAATAGCGCGGCTGGCCGCGGGTCCAGCTGAACTGCGCGCCGCGCACCGACACCAGCGGCGCGTAGTAGGCACCGAAGGCCTTCTGGCACATCCGGCAATGGCAGATCGAGCTGTCGGTCAGCTCGCCACGTGCCTGGAAGCGGATCGCGCCGCACTGGCAGCCGCCGCTGTATTCGGGTTGGCCCTGCATGGTGAGTTCCTCCAGAAGATCGTGTCGACCAAGGTCGACACCCACCTGACGAGCGGTGGGTGCCGACCGTTGGTCGGCACACCTTTCAATACTGCTTCTTGGTGCGCTTGGCCGGCTTGCCACGCTCGGGCAGCGGCGGCAGGCCATCGCCCTCGTCCTCACCCTTGTGCTCGACCAGGCGGAAGTCGATCTTGCGCTCTTCCATGCTCGCCTTCAGCACCAGGATCCGCACGCGGTCACCCAGCCGGTAGCTGCTGCCGCGGCGCTCGCCGGTCAGCGTCTTGCGGGTCGCGTCGAACTTGTAATAGTCCTGCGGCAGCTGGGTCACGTGCACCAGGCCCTGCACCTTCGACTCATCAAGCTCCACGAACAGGCCGAAGCTGGTCACACCGCTGATCACACCGTCGAACTGGCCGCCCACGTGCTTTTCCATCCACGCCGCGCGGTAGCGCTCGTCGACCTCGCGCTCGGCTTCATCGGCACGGCGCTCGCGCTCGGAGCACTGCAGCGCCAGCGCAGCCATTTCGCGCGCGTTGTAGGTGAACTTGTCCAGCGGCTTGCCGGACAACGCGTGCTTGATCGCGCGGTGCACCAGCAGGTCGGGATAGCGGCGGATCGGCGAGGTGAAGTGCGCGTACGCCTCCAGTGCCAGGCCGAAGTGACCGTGGTTTTCCGGGCTGTAGATCGCCAGGCTCTGGCTGCGCAACAGCACCGATTCCAGCAGCGTGGCATCGGGGCGGTCGCGGATCTTCTTCAGCAGCTTGGTGTAATCGCCCGGGCGCACCTTCGACCACGGCGGCAGGCTCAGCTTGAACTCCTTGAGGAATTCCAGCAGGTCGGCGTACTTGGTTTCCGGCGGCTTCTCGTGGATGCGGTACGGGGCCGGCACGTGACGCGACAGCAGGTACTTTGCCGCCTCCACATTGGCCGCGATCATGCATTCCTCGATCAGCTTGTGCGCGTCGTTGCGCACCAGCATGCCGGCCTGGGTCACTTCACCACGGTTGTCCAGCACGAAGCGCACTTCGCTGCTTTCGAACTCGATGGCGCCACGCTTGGCACGCGCCTTGGACAGCACCTTGTACAGCTGGTGCAGGCGCTGCACCTGCGGCAGCAGGTCGCCCATCCAGGCCTTGGTATCGGCATCGTCCTCGCCCACCGCCTTCCACACCTGGGTGTAGGTCAGGCGCGCATGCGAGTTCATCACCGCTTCGTAGAAGCGCGAATGCGTGACCAGGCCGTCGCGGTCGATCTGCATGTCACAGACGAAGCACATGCGGTCGACCTTCGGCATCAGCGAGCAGATGCCGTTGGACAGTGTCTCCGGCAGCATCGGCACCACGAAGCCCGGGAAGTACACCGACGTGGCGCGCTTCTGCGCCTCTTCATCCAGCGGCGTACCGGGGCGAACGTAGTTCGAGACGTCGGCAATCGCCACCACGAGGCGGAAGCCATCGGCATTCGGCTCGCAGTACACCGCGTCGTCGAAGTCCTTGGCATCCTCGCCATCGATGGTGACCAGCGGCGTGCTGCGCAGATCGACGCGGTCGCCGATCATCGCCGGTTCGACCACCAGCGGCACCGAGGCGGCTTCGTCCAGCACTTCCTGCGGGAACTCGAACGGCAGTTCATGGCCGTGGATGGCGGTTTCCACCACCAGCGAGGCGGTCAGTTTGTCGCCGAGCACGGCGATGATGCGGCCGATCGGCGGGCGGCGGCTGTCCGGCGCCTGGGTCAGTTCGCAGACCACCAGCTGGCCATCGCGCGCGCCACCGGTCTGGTCCGGCGGCACCTGCACGTTGCGCTGCACGCGCTTGTCGTCGGGCACCACGTAGTTGATGCCCATCTCGATGCTGAAGCGACCGATCAGACGGGTCATGCCACGCTCGAGCACGCGGGCGATGCTGCCTTCGCGGCGACCGCGATGATCGATGCCGGTCACGCGGGCCAGCACCTTGTCGCCGTGCATGACCTTGCGCATTTCATACGGCGGCAGGAACAGGTCGTCCCCCCCTTCGACCGGGCGCAGGAAGCCGAACCCTTCCGGGTTGGCGATCACCACGCCGGTGACCAGGTTCAGGGTCTGGATCGGCGCGAAGCCACCCCGACGGTTCTGCACCAGCTGGCCATCACGGACCATGGCGCCGAGCCGGCGCGACAGCGCCTCGGCCCGGTCCGGAGCGGTCAGGCCCAGGCGCGCGCCCAGTTCCTCGGCGGTCTGCGGCCCTTCGCAGCGCTCCAGCAAGGCCAGGATGGCCTCACGGCTGGCGATGGGCTGTTCGTATTTCTCGGCTTCGCGGGCGGCATAGGGATCGTCGATCACCTTGCCGGTCGGCGGCAGCTTGCGGCCCGGGGCCGGGCCCGGTGCGTCGCTACTGCGGACCTTGCGGCCACGCGGTGGTGCGCCGCCTTCATTCAATTCAGGGAACCAGCCCGGCAACGGCTTGCCCGGCTTGGTGGCGCGGGCTGTGCCCGCCTTGGCGCCCTTCTTCGGGGCCTGGCTGCGGGAGGTGCTCCCGCCCTTGCTTGGTTTTTTGGTAGTCATCGCCCTACATGGTAGCCGTTGACGGCGTGCAGAACGGGTCAGCGTTCACCGTTGGAGGTGCCGCGTGAAATATTTGTTGGAAATCGTTGACAGTCTGCGGATTCATCTTCACAATTGCGCCTCTGGAACGCCCAGGTGGCGGAATTGGTAGACGCACTAGTTTCAGGTACTAGCGGGTAAAACCGTGGAGGTTCGAGTCCTCTCCTGGGCACCAACGAAAAAACTCCTCGCTTCGGCGGGGATTTTTTTTGCCTGTCATCCGGCGACAGGGTCGGATCCCTTTCCAAAGGAAAGGGCCCTGACCCCAAGCGCGTTGGATGGGGTCAGAGCCCGTTTCGCACACGAAACGGAATCCGACCCCGGATCCAGAAAAAGTGTTGACACCCCCATAACAACACCCCATAATCTCGCTCCTCGACGCCCAGGTGGCGGAATTGGTAGACGCACTAGCTTCAGGTGCTAGCGGGGGCAACTTCGTGGAGGTTCGAGTCCTCTCCTGGGCACCATGTCGAGAAAGAAAACAACCCGCGCAAGCGGGTTTTTTCTTGCCTGTGATTCGGGCTTTTGTAGCGCCGACCGCGCACACCGTCAGAACAACGGCCGCAGCACCAGCTCCAGGCCGAGCAGCAGCAGGAACCCGAGAAAACAGGCACGGAACACCCGGGCACTGATCCGCTGCCGGATCACCTGCCCCAGCCACATGCCCAGCAATGCCGGCAGCACCGCCAAGGCACTCAGCCCCAGCTGCTGGATGCCGAATGCGCCGTGCAGCACCAGGCCAGTGGTCAGCGAAATCGTCGACACGGTGAAGGCCAGCCCCAGCGCCTGCACCAGCTCCTCGCGCTGCAACCCCAGCGACTGCAGGTACGGCACCGCCGGCATCACGAACACGCCGGTGGCGCCGGTCACCACGCCCGACAACGCCCCCACCAGCGGCCCCAGCCAACGCTCGCGCCGCTGCGGCACGCGGAACACCGGCGCAAGCAGGGCATAGGCCGCATAGACCACCAGCGCCACGCCCAGTGCAACACGCGACCAGGTACGATCGACCCGCACCAGTAGCGCTGCCGAACCCAGCGTCACCACCACCACCGCCAGCATCATCGGCCACAGGCGCCGCACGATGTGGCCCAGCGACGGCCCGGACAACAGCTGCCACGCATTGGTGACAAAGGTGGGGATGAACAGCATCGATGCCGCCGCCACCGGCGACAGCGTGCCACCGAGCAGACCCATCGCCACGGTCGGCAACCCCATGCCGGTCACGCCCTTGACCACACCGGCCAGCACGAACACCACCACCAGCAGCACGTAGAAGTACATCGATTCATTCATGCCTTCATTGGATCGACCGGCCGCTCGGCGCACAATGCGGTCTTCCCAGCCTCGCCTTCGGCTGACCCGAAGGCGCAGGCGTTGCGATGAGGGCATCACATGCGGATGGATATCGCCGACCTGCGCCTGTTCCTGGCGATTGCCGAGGCGGGCAGCATCACGGCCGGCGCAGCGCAGGCAAACCTGGCACTGGCTTCGGCCAGCGAACGCCTGCGCACGATCGAAGCCGATGCCGGCACCCCGCTGTTGAACCGGCATCCACGTGGCGTCAGCCTGACTGAAGCCGGCGCCGCCCTCGCCCACCATGCACGCCTGATCCTGCAGCAGCAGACGCAGCTGCGCGGCGAACTGCAGGCGTTCGCGCATGGTGCGCGCGGCACCCTGCATCTTTATGCCAACACCGCAGCACTGACCAACTACCTGCCCTCGCGGCTGGCACCGTGGCTGGCCGAACGCCCACGCCTGCACGTGGAACTGCTGGAGCGCACCAGCCCCGAAGTCGTGCGTGCGATCAGCGCTGGCCAGGCCGAGGCCGGCATCATCAGTGATGCGGTCGACGCTGCCGGCCTGCAGCAGCATGTGGTCGCCGAAGATCCACTGGTGATGCTGCTGCCCGCAGACCACCGCTTCGCATCGCGGCGCAACGTGGCTTTCGCCGAGGTTGCCGGCGAGACCTTCGTCGCCCTGGCCGATGGCAATGCACTGCAGACCTACATCGAGGACCAGGCGCGCGACATCGGGCGGCGCCTGGACGTGCGCATCCGCATGAAGACCTTCGAAGGCGTGTGCATCATGGTCGGCCACGGCATTGGCGTCGGCATCGTGCCGCGAACCATCGCCCGCCAGCATCGGCGCAGCACGCGTACCGTCGCCGTGCCGCTCGCCGATGCATGGGCACAACGTCGCCTGTGTGCGTGTTTTGCCGAGTGGACGCAGCTGTCACCGGCGATGCGCAGCCTGCTGCATCACCTGGGCGTGCAGCCGCAGAAAAAAGTGTGAAATGTTGTTGACACATCTTCTGTCGTTCCCCATAATTCGTCTCCTGAGTCGCCCAGGTGGCGGAATTGGTAGACGCACTAGCTTCAGGTGCTAGCGGGGGCAACTTCGTGGAGGTTCGAGTCCTCTCCTGGGCACCATGACTCAGCAAATGATCAAACCCGCGCAAGCGGGTTTTTTCATTTCCGGGGTTTGGCTCCTCCAAACGGACGAGTGACGATTCGGCAACTTCGGATGATGGTCTCGTCCCCCGAGACTCGCTGCCCTCATTCTTGTGTGCCTTGCCCATGAGCAGATGACGATGCCTGAACAGTCGACTTCGCCACCATCACAGCCTCTTCCGCCCTCGAAAGAACTTTTCAAGATCCTGTTCGACAGCGGTCAGAAGACCTTCCTGAGTACCTTTGATCGCGTGGTACTGTCAGTCTATGCGGTCTTCCTGGTAATTTTGCTTGCGGTCGCCGTTGCATGGGGCTTGGCACCACATCCGGATCTGCGCCTTATGGCGTGGGGGATTGCGATCCTGATCCTTGTGTTAGGACTGTTGTGGGTGGCAGTCACCGCAGCGACAGCCATCGTTGCGCTCTTCAATGGCTCTCAATCCATGCATGCCGCAATTGATCGCCGCGGACTGCATGCCGAAAGCGTTTTGCTTGCTCTCCGCCCGTTCGCCCAATCCGATTTGAGGCTGCGCGCAGAGCAGTACGTACTGGAGTCGTCACTGGCGATGCGACGTCACGGCCTTACCGCAGTTATTGTCGGCCTGTCTGCGGCATCAACCCCCATTTACCAAAAAGGGGTCGAATATGGGCTCTGGGAGCAGTGGAATCAATTCCCTTACGCCGTCGCGTTCTCGCTGCTGGGTGCATTCCTGCTCAGTGCAGCCCTTATCGATTTCACCTCCAAACTCGATAGGGCCGCAGCGATGCTGAAGCGAGCCGCTGAATCTGAGCCAACTCCGTAGTCGTCCACTAACAGTGGGACTGCAAACAAAAAACCCGCCTTACGGCGGGTTTTCGTTTTTCAGCAACAACAATCAATCAGTGCCCGCCACCGGCGGCCGCACCTGCGCCTGCGCCGAACGGCGGTTTGGCCAGCCACAGGAACGCGATGATCGCCAGGAAGATCCAGCCCAGCAGGAAGAAGATGTCGTTGAAGCCCATCTGCGATGCCTGGTGGTTGATCATGTTGTTCAGTACCGCTGCGCCATGTTGCAGGTCGCCCTGCCCCATCGCTGCCACCTGGTCCTGCATCCCCGGCTGATAGACCGAGATGTGCTCGGTCAGGTCGGCATGGTGCACCTGGGTGCGCCGCGCCCACAGCCACGTCGTCAGCGACGCCGCGAAACTGCCGCCCAGCGTACGCAGGAAGGTGGCCAGGCCGGAGCCCGCCGCGATTTCGCGCCCATCCAGGTCCGACAGCAGGATCTGCAGCACCGGCATGAAGAACAGCGCGACGCCGATGCCCATGATCAGCTGTACGCCCGCTACATGGTTGTAGTCCACCTGCAGGTTGAAGTTCGAACGCAGGAAACTGGTCATCGACAACACGATGAACGCCACCGTGGCCAGCATGCGCATGTCGAAGCGTGATGCATACTTGCCCACGAACGGGGTCATGATCACCGGCAGGATGCCGATTGGCGCCGTCGCCAGGCCCGCCCAGATCGCGGTGTAGCCCATGTCACGCTGCAGCCACTGCGGGATCAGCAACGCCACGCTGAAGAACGCCGCGTACGCCACCACCATCGCCAGCGTACCGGCGCGGAAGTTGCGATGCCGGAACAGCTTCAGGTCGACGATCGGATCCTTGTCGGTCAGTTCCCAGATCAGGAACACTGTCAGCGTGACCACGGCCACACACGCCAGCACCACGATCTTCATCGACGAGAACCAGTCCTCGTCATTGCCCAGGTCGAGCACCAGCTGCAGCGCACCGACACCGATCACCAGGGTGACCAGGCCGACGTAGTCCATCTTCGGCTTCTCGATGTGCTCCGGGCGCCCCTTCAGCTGGTTGCCCACTACCAGTGCAGCGAAGATGCCCAGCGGCACGTTGATCAGGAAGATCCATTCCCAGCTGTAGTTGTCGGTGATCCAGCCACCGAGGATGGGCCCACAGATCGGCGCCACCACGGTGATCATCGCCAGCAGCGCCAATGCCTGCCCGCGTTTCTCGCGTGGATAGATCGACACCAGCAGCGACTGCGTGATCGGGTACATCGGGCCGGCCACGAAACCCTGCAGCGCACGCGACAGCACCAGCATGCCCATGCTCTGCGCCAGGCCGCACAGCAGCGAGGTGATGACGAAGGCCAGCGTGGCCCAGACGAACAGCTTGCGTTCGCCGAAACGGCGGCTGAGCCAGCCGGTCAGCGGCAGCGCGATGGCCGTGCTGACCGCGAACGAGGTGATGACCCAGGTGGCCTGCTGCGAACTGGCACCGAGGTTACCGGCGATGGTCGGCAGCGAGACGTTGGCGATGGTGGTGTCGAGCACCTGCATGAACGACGCCATCGCCAGGCCCACGGTGCACAGGGCGACGCTGGGCGGCAGGAACCCGGAGGCCGCACCCTGCGCCGCCGGTGCGCCCGGAGCGCCGGGCGCGGCTGGAGCTTGTGCGGACATGGCGACCTCAGCCCACCTTCGCCTGCTGCGGCAGGTTGCCCTGGATGATCGTGTGGATCACCTCATCGGCATCATGCAGCTGCTTGGCATACACGTCGGTGTCGAACACCGTGCCCTTGGCCGGGGTGCTCGGCAGCACTTCGCCCTTCTGGTCGCGCAGGCTCACTTCGGCCTTCATCGACAGGCCGATGCGCAGCGGGTGCTCGGCCAGCTGCTTGGCATCGATGGCGATGCGTACCGGCACGCGCTGCACGATCTTGATCCAGTTGCCGCTGGCGTTCTGCGCCGGCAGCAGCGAGAACGCCGAACCGGTGCCCAGGCCCAGGCTCTGGACGCGGCCCTTGTACTTCACGTCACCGGCGTACAGGTCCGACTTCAGTTCCACTTCCTGGCCCAGGCGCATGTGGCGCAGCTGGGTTTCCTTGAAGTTGGCCTCGACCCACATCTGCTCGGTCGGCACCACGGCCATCAGCGCATTGCCCGGCTGCACGCGCTGGCCGACCTGCACCGAACGACGGGCGACGAAACCGGTGACCGGCGCAACGATGCCGGCGCGGGCGTTGTTGAGGAAGGCCTGGCGCAGCTGCGCGGCGGCCGCCTGCACGTCCGGCTGGGTGGCGATCACGGTGTCGTCGACCAGCGCGCGGTTGCGCTCGACGGTCTCGCGCGAACCGGCCACGGCGGCTTCGGCAGCGGCCAGCTCGTCACGGGCATGGGCCAGTTCTTCATTGGAAATGGCACCGGTGGCGGCCAGGTCCTTGCGACGGGCGAAATCTTCGCGCACGCGCTTCAGCGTCACCTGGCGGGCGTTCAAGTCCGCCTGCGCGCCCTCCACGCTGCGGTACAGGCCACGGGTCTGGCGCACGGTCTTGGCCAGGTTGGCTTCGGCCTGCTGCAGCGCCACCGACGTGTCGGCCGGATCCAGCTGTACCAGCAGCTGGCCGCGCTCCACGCGCATGCCGTCATCGGCGTTGATGGCGACCACGGTACCGGCCACCAGCGGGGTGATCTGCACCTGGTTGCCCTGCACGTAGGCGTCGTCGGTCTCTTCGAACCAACGGCCGAACATGAAGTACCACAGCGCCAGTGCGGCAAGCAGCAGCACGACGATCACGAACAGGCCGCGCAGCAGGTTGCCGCGGCGGTTGGGGGCGGCCGGGGCCGCAGTGTCTTGGGTCTGGCTCATGGCGGAAGTCTTCAGGAATGCGAGGAATCGGAATGGGAGGCGATCGGTGCGCGGTCGGCGTCAGTGGGCTGGAAACCACCGCCCAGCGCCTTGCTCAGGCGTACCGAGGTCTGCACCTGCTGCGACTGCAGGCCGGCCAGCTGCTGCTGCGACTGCAGCAGGGTGGACTGTGCGGTCAGCACGTCCAGGTAGCTGCCGATGCCGGCGCGGTAGCGCTGCTGGGCCAGGTCGAAGGCCGAACGAGCGGTATCCACTGCCTGCTGCTGCGAGTGCGCCTGCTGCGCCAGCGAACGCACCGCGTTGACCTGGTCGGCGACGTCGCGCAGTGCATCGAGCACGGTCTGGTTGTAGTTGGCCACCGCCAGGTCGTACTGCGCATCGGTGTTGGCCAGGTTGGCACGCAGCTTGCCGCCTTCGAAGATCGGCAGGCTCAGCGCCGGGCCGATGTAGGCGAAGGTTGAACTGCTTTTCAGCAGGTCACCCACGTTCGGGGCGACCACGCCGGCCAGCGCGGTCAGGTTGAAGCTCGGGTAGAACTTGGTCCTGGCTACCTTGATCTGCTTGTCGGCCGCTTCCACGCGCCAGCGCGCGGCAACGATGTCCGGGCGACGACCCAGCAGTTCGCTGGGCAGCACGCCCGGCAACTGCAGTGCCATCGGGTTCAGTGCCTGCGGGCGCTGGATCGACAGGCCACGGTCCGGGCCCTTGCCGACCAGCGCGGCCAGCGCGGTGCGGGCGGCATCGATGCGCTGCTGCGCGGCCTGCACCTGCTGCTGCGCGGCGGGCACGCGGGCCTCGGCCTGGCGCACCTGCAGATCACTGTCGATGCCGGCGCTGCGGCGCTGGCGGGTCAGTTCCAGCGACTTCTGCGAGCGGCCCAGCTCTTCTTCGGCCACGTCATTGAGCTGCCATGCATAGGCCAGGTCGGTATAGGCCTGGGTGATGCCGGTGGACAGGTTCAGGCGTGCAGCCTGGGCTTCGACAGTGGCGGCATGGGCGCCGTCCACGGCCGCTTCCCAGGCAGCGCGCTTGCCACCCCACAGGTCCACGCCATAGCTGAAGTCGAAGGCGACCTGGCTGCTGCCGGCGTAGTGGCCACCCATCTCGCTGCCTGCCATCGACTCAGGCAGGCGCAGGCCGGTATAGCCACCGGACACCGACAGGCTCGGCAGACGATCGGCACGCGCGGTACCCACCTGCGACTGGGCCTGGCGCAGGCGCGCATCGGCGGCGTCCAGGCTCGGGTGACCGGCCAGGCCTTCGGCAACCAGGGCGTCCAGCTGCGCATCGCCCAGTGCCTTCCACCAGTCCTGCGCCGGGAAGCCGGTGGCGCTCAGGTCGGTGTCGGCCAGGGTGCGTTCGCTGTGCAGGCTGTCCACGTCGAGCAGGTGGCCCTGCGGGTTGAGGCCACGACTGCTGGCGCAGGCGGCCAGGGCCAGGGCCAGCGCTGACACCAGCAGCGCGCGCCCGGACCGGCGGAGAGTGGAATGCGGGATCGGGTTCATGGGGTCGTCAGGGAATCGCGGATTCGGGTAAGGAGGGACAGCAGCAGCGTGCGCTCGTCGGCGGAAAGATCACGCAGGGCGTAATCCATCACCGCGTCGCCGCGCAGCTTCAGCCGCGCCCACAGTGCGCGGCCTTCATCGGTCAGCACGATCTGCAGCGCACGCCGGTCCTGGGCATGCGGTTCGCGGCGGACGCAGCCCAGCGACTCCAGCTTGTCCAGCAAGCGGGTCACCGCACTGGGCACCTGGTCGATGGCCTGGGCCAGCTCGTTGGCCGTGCACGGGGCCATGTTGGAAAGCACCTTCAACCCGATGTAATGGGTGAAGCCGATACCCAGGTCTTCTTCGGCCATGGATGCGTCGAGTTGACGGACCAGGCCGTCGCGCACCTGGCGCAGCAGCAGGCCGAAGCTGGGGGGAGTGGTTGCAGGACAGATCATGGGGGAGCATTCTCTTCCAAAAAAAATATTTCTCAATGGAAATATTCGATCTGGCATCGAATGCTGTGTTGCAGCAGCGGGCTGGATCAATGAAGGCGCCTACCTTAATGATCTGGTCAGGTGGCCCGGTAGTACAATTCAGCCAATGGATGACACATTTCAGCCAGCGGATATGATGAACAAGGCAGAAATCCCCCCTTCCAAGCGGTTGTTGCGCGACGACGCGCTGGATTGGTTCGAGCGCAATGACGGGCCGCCGGTTGTCGCTTTCCGCTTCGACAGCCCCCTGGGCCTGGTCCGCGAAGTGGACTGGCACCACCACCAGCGCGCGCAGCTGATCTGTGTCGAACGCGGCCTGCTGACCACCCGGACCTCGCACGGCACGTGGTCACTGGCGCCGGGCTCGGCCGGCTGGATGCCGCCGCTGGAGCCGCATACGGTCACCCTGGACGGCCCGCTACGCGGCTGGGGCATGGCTCTGGCCGCGCCGGCCTGCGCCACCCTGCCCGCCGATCCCTGCGTGCTGGGCCTGTCCAAGCTGGCGCAGGCGCTGGCCGACCGCATCTGCGAATGGCCGCTGGGCTATGGCACCACGCCCGAGCGCCAGCACATCATCGAGGTGCTGCTGGATGAGATCCGCACCGCGCCGCGCCAGCGCATGCATCTGCCGATGCCGCACGACCGGCGCCTGCTGAAGATCGCCTCGCAGCTGCTGGCCGACCCGTCCGACGAGCGCAGCCTGGCCGAATGGGCGCATTGGGCCGGCCTGTCGCCGCGCAGCCTGACCCGTCACTTCCGCGACGAGACCACGCTCAGCTTCGCCCAGTGGCGGCAGCAGGCCCGCCTGTCCGAGGCCCTGCGCCAGCTGACCGACGGCCGAAGCGTGGCCGACATCGCCCACGCGCTGGGCTTCAGCAGCGCCAGCGCCTTCGTCACCGTGTTCCGCCGCCACTTCGGGCTGCCGCCGGGGCGCTACCTGGCACGGGCCGGACACGGCCTGGAAACCGGGCTGGACCCTGCGCGCGGCTTGGCATCCCCCGCCGCATCCGGATAATCACAGGATTGCGAGCGGCGACCGCCGTCGCCGCCTCCCGACAACAGGTAACAACGCCGCATGACCGAACTTGCCCGCCCCGTGTTCCACGGATTCGAACAACTGCCGCTGCGCGAGTACGCCGAACGCGCCTACCTCGACTACTCGATGTACGTGGTCCTGGACCGCGCCCTGCCGTTCATCGGCGACGGCCTGAAGCCGGTGCAGCGCCGCATCATCTATTCGATGAGCGAGCTGGGCCTGAATGCCGCGTCCAAGCCGAAGAAGTCCGCGCGCACCGTCGGTGACGTCATCGGTAAATACCATCCGCACGGCGACAGCGCGTGCTACGAGGCGCTGGTGCTGATGGCGCAGCCGTTCTCGTACCGCTACCCGCTGATCGAGGGCCAGGGCAACTTCGGCTCCAGCGATGACCCGAAGTCGTTCGCGGCGATGCGTTACACCGAATCCAAGCTGACCCCGATCGCCGAAGTGCTGCTGGGCGAGCTGGGCCAGGGCACCACCGACTGGGCACCGAACTTCGACGGCACCCTGCAGGAACCGACCTGGATGCCGGCGCGGCTGCCGCACCTGCTGCTGAACGGCACCACCGGCATCGCCGTGGGCATGGCCACCGACGTGCCGCCGCACAATCTCAACGAGATCGTCAGCGCGCTGCTGCACCTGCTGGACAACCCCGACGCCAGCGTGCGCGACCTGTGCGAGCACGTGCAGGGCCCGGACTACCCGTCCAGCGCCGAGATCATCACCGCGGCCAACGACCTGCGCAACATCTACGAAACCGGCAACGGCAGTGTGCGCGCACGTGCGACCTTCACCAAGGAAGCGCACAACATCGTGGTCACCGCGCTGCCGTTCCAGGTGTCGCCGTCGAAGGTGATCGAGCAGATCGCCGCGCAGATGCGCGCCAAGAAGCTGCCGTGGCTGGAAGACATCCGCGATGAGTCCGACCACGCCAATCCGGTGCGCGTGGTGCTGGTGCCGCGTTCCAACCGTGTCGACGCCGACCAGCTGATGGGCCACCTGTTCGCGACCACGGACATGGAACGCAGCTACCGCGTCAACCTCAACGTGATCGGGCTGGACGGCCGTCCGCAGGTGAAGAACCTGAAGATGCTGCTCAGCGAATGGCTGACCTTCCGCAGCAACACCGTCACCCGCCGCCTGCAGCACCGCCTGCAGAAGGTCGAGCGCCGCCTGCACCTGTTGGAAGGCCTGCTGGTCGCCTTCCTCAACCTGGACGAGGTGATCCACATCATCCGGACCGAGGACGAACCGAAGGCGGCGCTGATCGCGCGCTTCGGCCTGTCCGACGACCAGGCCGAGTACATCCTGGAAACCAAGCTGAAGCAGCTGGCCCGCCTGGAAGAGATGAAGATCCGTGGCGAGCAGGACGAGCTGGCCAAGGAGCGCGAGAAGATCCTCGGCATCCTCGACAGCAAGGCCAAGCTGAAGAAGCTGATCCGCGACGAACTGACCGCCGACGCCAAGAAGTTCGGCGACGCACGCCGTTCGCCGCTGGTGCAGCGCCAGGCCGCGCAGGCCATCGACGAGACCGAGCTGGTACCGAGCGAGCCGATGACCGTGGTGCTGTCGGAGAAGGGCTGGATCCGTGCCGCCAAGGGCCACGACGTCGATGCATCCGCCCTGTCCTACCGCGACGGAGACGCCCTGCAGGGCGCGGTGCGTGCGCGCAGCACCCAGCAGGTCGCGTTCCTCGACAGCGAGGGCCGCGCCTACTCGACGCCGGTGCACACCCTGCCCTCCGCGCGTGGCAACGGTGAACCGCTGACCGGGCGCTTCTCGCCGGCAGCGGGTACCAGCTTCGTGACCCTGGCCAGCGCCGAACCGGACACCCGCTTCGTACTGGCCTCCACCCACGGCTACGGCTTCGTCACCCGCTTCGAGAACCTGATCGGCCGCAACAAGGCCGGCAAGGCGATGCTGAACCTGTCTGCGGGTTCGTCGGTGCTGACCCCATCGGTGGTCGCCAACGTCGCCACCGACCGCATCGTGGCGGTGACCAGTTCCGGCAACCTGCTGGCGATCGCCGCCAACGACCTGCCGGAACTGGACAAGGGCAAGGGCAACAAGATCATCGAGATCCCGAAGGCCAAGCTTGCCACTGAACGCGTGGTCGCCATCGTGGCGATCAGCCCGGGGCAGACCCTGCAGGTACGCAGCGGCCAGCGCACCATGGGCCTGAAGTTCAACGAGCTGGATGCCTACCTCGGCGCCCGCGCCACCCGCGGCCACCTGCTGCCGCGCGGCTGGCAGAAGGTGGAAGGGTTGTCGGTGGAGTAAGGGCTGGGGCCCTGCCCGTGGTGGGTGTCAGCCTTGGTTGAGGTGGGTGTCAACCTTGGTTGACACGCATTACCCCGGTAGACGCCAACCTCGGTTGGCGTTTTCGATCCCAATGGGGTCAGAGCCGTTTTCGTTGAAAACGGATCCGACCCCGGACACGAAAAAGCCGGGGCATTCCCCGGCTTTTTCGTTGTCGGCTGGCGGGCGATGGAGCGGCTGGCTGGCGAAGGCTGGCTGGCGGTGCTCCGGTGCTGGCGGGCGACAGAACGCTGTGCTTCTTCTGGTAGAGCCGGCCGCTGGCCGGCTGCATTTCGCAGAGCAGCCGACCAGCGGTCGGCTCTACCGGGTAGTCGCCGGGCATGGCCCGGCGCCACCTGCGGTCAGTGCGCCGGGGCGCCGTTGCCGTCGATCTTGCTCAGCTGGTACAGCTCCAGGCCGATGCGCTTGATCAGGCCCAGCTGCTGCTCCAGCCACCAGGCGTGGTCTTCCTCGGTGTCCTTCAGCTGCGCCAGCAGGATGTCGCGGCTCACATAGTCGCCGTTCTCTTCGCACAGCTTCATGCCGGCGGCGAGATTGTTCCGAACCGCGTATTCAGTGTCTAGATCCTTCTGCAGCATCTCTTCCACGGTCTTGCCCGGCTCGGTGGCATGCGGGCGCATGTCCGGGTCGCCGCCGAGGAACAGGATGCGGCGCAGCAGCGCATCGGCGTGCTGGGTTTCCTCTTCCATCTCGTGGTTCAGGCGTTCGTACAGCGCGAACAGGCCCTGGTCCTCGTAGCGGCGGGAATGGATGAAGTACTGGTCGCGGGCTGCAAGCTCGCCGCGCAGCAGTTCCTTCAGGCAGGCGATGACGTCCGGGTTGCCTTTCATGGGGGGGCTCCTGTGAATCGATGTGGCATAGGGTGCCGCATTTCAAAATACGGTGATCTAATCGGAATCAGTCGCAGTTGCGCCTGCGGCTACAATCGGCCCACGAGTTCGGAAAGGACGTGCGATGCGACGTACATGGCGTTGGGTGCTGGGCGTGTTGGTCGCCATCGTGCTGGTTACCGCACTGGTCCTGTGGCTGCTGCTGCGTGGCAGCCTGGCCGACCTGGACGGCGAGCATGCGCTGCCCGGGCTGGCCAAGCCGGTCACCATCGAGCGCGATGCGCTGGGCGTGGTCACCATCACTGCCGGCAGCCAGGCCGACGCGATGCGCGCACTCGGCCGCGTGCATGCGCAGGAACGCTATTTCGAGATGGACCTGATGCGCCGCAGCGCGGCCGGCGAACTGTCCGCACTGTTTGGCCCGAAGGCCATCGACGCTGACAAGCGCATGCGCGTGCACCGCCTGCGCGCCCGTACCGAAGCGCATCTGGATACCGCGCTGGGCGGCAACGGTGCGGTCGTGCGCGCCTATGTGGACGGCGTCAACGAAGGCCTTGCTGATCTCTCGGTGCGGCCATGGGCCTACCTGCTGCTGCGGCAGTCGCCGCAACCGTGGCAGGCCAGCGACAGCGTGCTGGCCGGGCTGGCCATGTATGCCGACCTGCAGGACCCGGACAACCAGACCGAGCTTGCACTGAGCCGCATCCGCGCAGTGGTGCCGCCCGCGCTGTACGCGCTGATTGCCCACGACGGCACCGAATGGGATGCACCGCTGTTCGGCGAACCGACCGGCAACGCCGCGCTCCCCGATGCCAGCCAGCTCGATCTGCGCACGTTGAATGGAAAACCGGGCACCGCGCAGGAAGAGGCCGATGTCATCGGCAGCAACAACTTCGCGGTGGCCGGTGCGCTCACCGCCGACGGTCGCGCGATCGTCGCCGACGACATGCACCTGGGCCTGCGCGCGCCCGGCCTGTGGTTCCGTGTGCGCCTGCGCTATCCCGACCCGCAGGCCGCGGGCGGCCAGGTCGACGTCACCGGCTTCTCCCTGCCCGGCCTGCCGGCGGTGATCGTCGGCAGCAACGGGCACGTGGCCTGGGGCTTCACCAACAGTTACATCGACACCGCCGATTACCGCACTGAACCGGCCAACGCCGCAGTGACCGTGCATGAAGAGCGCATCGCCGTGGCTGGCCAGGCCGACGTGCTGTTCCCGGTGCGCGAAACCGCCTGGGGTCCGATCCTGCATACCCATGCCGACGGCAGCGGCGATGCGCTGCGCTGGGTCGCCCACCTGCCCGGTGCGGTGCGCCTGGACTTCGGTGACCTGGCCCGTGCCGCTGACCTGAACGGTGCCCTGCAGTTCGCCGACCGCGCCGGCATTCCCGCACAGAACCTGGTGGTCGGCGACCGCAGCGGACGCATCGCCTGGCGGCTGATCGGCGCCCGCCCTGATCGCGGTCCCGGCTGTGCGCCTGCGGGCTTCACCGCCGCCAGCAACCAGGACTGTGCGCCGTGGCCGATCCGCAGTGATGCCTCGCCGGCATTGATCGATCCCCCCAACCATCGCTTGTGGACCGCCAACGGTCGTGTCCTCGACGGCGAGGCGCTGGCTACCGTCGGCAACGGTGGTTATGACCTCGGCGCCCGTGCGCGGCAGATCCGCGACCTGTTGGCGATCCAGGAGCGCTTCGACGAACACGACCTGCTGGCGATCCAGCTCGACGACCGCGCCGTGTTCCTGCAGCGCTGGTGGGCCCTGCTGCACGACGTCATCGAACGCAGTGACGACCCTGCACTGAAGCGCTTGAAGGCGGTCAGTCACCAGTGGGGCGGCCGGGCCTCGGCCAGCTCGGTCAGCTACCGGGTGGTGCGCGAGTTCCGCACGCAGGTGATGGATACCCTGTCCGATGCACTGCTGGCGCCGGCCAACGCACAGCTGGGCGATGACTATCTGGATCCGCGCCTGGCGCAGTTGGAAGGTGTGGCCTGGCCGATGCTGCAGCAGCGCCCCGCCAATCTGCTGCCACCGGCCTACGACAGCTGGGACACGCTGCTGCTTGATGCCGCACGCCGCACCGAGAGCGAGCTGGCCAAGCAGGGCCCGCTGGCCAAGCGCACCTGGGGCGAACGCAACACCGCGGCGCTCTGCCACCCCATCGCACGGGCGTTGCCCGAGGTCGCCAAGCGCTGGCTGTGCATGCCCGCCGACCAGCTGCCCGGCGACCGTGACATGCCACGCGTGCAGACGCCCAACTTCGGTGCCTCCGAACGCATGGTGGTCTCGCCCGGCCACGAGGCCGACGGCATCGTGCACATGCCCGGCGGACAGAGCGGGCACCCGCTGTCGCCGTACTGGGGCGCCGGCCACGAAGACTGGGTGCATGGGCGGCCGACGCCGTTCCTGCCTGGCAAGGCACAGCACACGATGACGCTGGTGCCGGCGCGGTAGTACCGGCCGCTGGCCGGCAACCTCATGATGCTGGACACACCGGCATGGATGCCGGCCAGCGGCCGGCACTACCGTTCAACGCTCAAGCCCTGCGACGCTCGATCAGGTTCAGCAGCGGCCCGGTCATCGCCGTGGTCACCAGCGCCATGATCACCAGCACCGCGAACAGGCGGTCGCCGAGCAGCCCCAGCTCGTAACCCAGGTTGAGCACGATCAGCTCCATCAGGCCACGGGTGTTCATCAGTGCACCCAGCCGCCACGCCTCGCGCGTGGGCATGCCCGCGCTGCGTGCAGCACTGAAGGTACCCAGCAGCTTGCCCGCCGTGGCCACCACGATCACCACCCCGCACAACACGATGTCGCTGGCCTGCAGCGCATCGGCGCGCATGCGCAGGCCGGTCATGGCGAAGAACAACGGCAACAGCAGGGTCACCGCAAACGGTTCGACGCGGGCCATCAACAGGTCGCGCAGCTGCGCGTTGGACGATACCGCGACGCCCGCAGCGAAGGCACCGAACAGCGCGTGGATGCCCAGCATCTCGGTGATCAGGGCACTGCCCAGCGACAGCAGCAGGATGCCGAGCAGCCAGCGCCCTTCACGGCCCGGTGCGATCTGCTGGCGCGCGAACCACGGCTTCACCAGCCCCAGCATCAGCGCCATGAAGGCGACCACGCACAGCAGGTTGAGGCTTGCCGGCAGCCATCCGCTGGCCTGTGCAGCCGCCACGATCAGCGCCAGCAGGCACCATGCGGTGGCATCGCCCAATGCCGCGCAGGCGATGGCGGTCTGCCCCAGCGGCGTCTGCGTGATGCCGCGGTCGGCAAGGATGCGCAGCAGCACGGGGAAGGCCGTGATGCTCATCGAAATGCCAACGAAAAGCGCGAATGCAGTGAAGCCCACGCCCTGCGGGCCGTGCTGCGGATACAGCCAGATCGCGAGGGCGACGCCGAGCACGAACGGGACCGCGATGCCGGCATGGCTGACCGTGAAGGCGAAGCGTCGCCGCCCACGCAGCGCCGCCAGGTCCAGCTCGGCACCGGCTACCAGCAGGAACATCAGCACGCCCAGCTGGCTGAGCATTCCCAGCGGGCCCAGCGAACTGACCGGGAACAGGGCACCATGCAACTGCGGCAACAGGCTGCCGAGCACCAGCGGCCCCATCATCAGGCCTGCGGCCATCTCGCCGATCACCGCCGGTTGCCCAAAGCGCTTGAGCAGCGCACCTGCGCCCTTGGCCACCAGCAGCAACACCAGCAGCTGCAGCAGGAACAGGCCCAGCGGTGACGCCAGATGCTGCGCCCAGCTGCCTTCGGCAGCAACCGTGGCACGGGCGACCGCCTCGGGCGCCGCCGGCCCGGCATACCGCGCCAGCAGCACGCCGGCCAGCAGCGGGACACCGGCCCAGGCCAGATAACGCCATCCCCATTTCGTGGGCGGCACGTTGCCGCCTGCCTGTACGTCCATGAACATTCCCCAATGCGCAGGGGGCGATCATACAAAAAGGGGACGGAGGGGATTAAGTCGTTTGTGCCACTAACGACTTAATCCCCTCCGTCCCCTTTTTTGGGGGCTTAGGCCAGCGCCTGCTCGTGCACGCCGGCGATCGCGCGGCCCGAGGGGTCTGCAGCCGCAGCGAAGCTGGCGTCCCAGGCAATGGCCGCCGGCGACGAACAGGCGATCGACTTGCCGCCTGGCACGGTCTCGGCAGCCGCGCGGCTCGGGAAGAACTGCTCGAACAGGTGGCGGTAGTAGTACGCCTCCTTGGTCTGCGGCGGGTTGTGCGGGAAACGCTTGTCGGCCGCCGCCAGTACACGGTCGCTCACCTGCGCCTCGGCATGCGCCTTCAGCCCGTCGATCCAGCCGTAGCCGACGCCATCGCTGAACTGTTCCTTCTGCCGCCACAGGATGCTGTCCGGCAGGTAGCCGTCGAACGCCTCGCGCAACACCGCCTTCTCGATGCGGCGGCCGCCAAAGCCGGCACCGACCATCTTGTGCGCGGCGTCGAAGCGCATCGCCACATCAAGAAACTCACGATCGAGGAACGGCACGCGCGGCTCCACGCCCCAGGCCATCATCGACTTGTTGGCACGCAGGCAGTCGTAGTTGTGCAGCGCGTCGAGCTTGCGCACCAGCTCGTCGTGGAATTCGCGCGCATCCGGCGCCTTGTGGAAGTACAGGTAGCCACCGAAGATCTCGTCGCTGCCCTCGCCGGAAAGCACCATCTTCACGCCCATCGCCTTGATCCGTCGTGCCAGCAGGAACATCGGCGTCGATGCACGGATGGTGGTGACGTCGTAGGTCTCGATGTGGCGGATCACTTCCGGCAGCGCATCGAGGCCTTCCTCGAAGGTGTATTCGAAGCCGTGATGCACGGTACCCAGCGCTTCGGCGGCGATCGCAGCGGCGGCCAGATCAGGCGAGCCCTTCAAGCCGATCGCGAACGAGTGCAGGCGCGGCCACCAGGCTTCGGTCTGCCCCCCATCCTCGATGCGGCGACGTGCGTAGCGCGCAGCCACCGCCGCCACCAGCGACGAGTCCAGGCCACCGGACAGCAGCACGCCGTACGGCACATCACTCATCAGCTGGCGTTCCACCGCATGCTCGAAGGCCTGGCGCAGTTCGGCCAGATCCGCCTGGCGGCCCTGCACGTCGGCATAGTCGCGCCACGGTTGCTGGTAGTAGCGCACCAGCTCACCACGGGCACTGTCGAAGTAGTGTCCCGGCGGGAACTGCGCGACGTCGGCACAGGTATCGACCAGCGCCTTCATTTCCGAGGCCACGCGCAGGCGCCCCTGGGCATCGTGGCCCCAGTACAGCGGCACCACGCCGACCGGGTCGCGCGCCACCAGCACGCGTCCACTGTCACGGTCCCACAGCGCGAAGGCGAAGATGCCGTTGAGCTGCTCCAGCCACTGCGCCGGCGAGCCGCCCTGGCGGTACAGCGCGTTGATCACCTCGCAATCCGAGCCGGTCTGGAAGTCATAGGCGGTGGTCAGCGCCGCCTTCAATGCCTGATGGTTGTAGATCTCGCCGTTCACTGCCAGCGCCAGCTGGCCATCGGCCGACAGCAGCGGCTGCGAACCGCCGGCCGGATCGACGATGGCCAGCCGTTCGTGGACCAGCAGCGCACCTTCGTCGATGTACACGCCGCTCCAGTCGGGGCCACGGTGGCGCTGGCGTTGCGACAGTTCCAGCGCATGGCGGCGCAGGGAAGGAAGATCGTCACCGGCCTGCAGGCCGAAGATTCCGAAGATCGAACACATGGGGGAGCTCCTGTTGGGGAATTTCACGGGTGGGAAGGTGTTCGACCGGCCATCCAGGCCCGGGTGGGCTGCGCCCGGGCACAAAAAAACCCGCATCGGCTGATGCGGGTTTTCTGGTGTCCGGGCGTGTGTTGCTGTCTATCTACCCAGGGCGCAGTCCCGCATCGGCCGCGCACGATTATTCGCGCGCAGATTATTGCGGTTGTTGTTATTGACGGCGGTGGCCAGGCGGATCGACATGGCATCGACCCTACCCCGGTTTCCGGCGCGGCGCAACAGTTGCGTCGGCAACCACGCCTGGAGCGCATAATGGCGCGCCCTGAACCGTGTAACAGGAATGCAACACCGCAATGGACGCACCGGGGCACTGGCTGCCCTGCTCTGCCTGGGCCTGACGGCCTGCCAGACCCTGGCCCCGCCTTCTACCCTGCCGCAGTCCCAGCAGCAGGCATTGGAACAACGCGGAACCGACGGCAGCTTCGACGGTGCCTTCGATACCGCGCAAACCTTCGAGCGCTTCAACGACCCGCGCGCCATCGCCTACTACGAGCGTGCCGCCGCGGTCACACCCTGGACCTTCCACAACACCAGGGCGGAAGAAGCACTGGGCCGGATCTGGACCTCCGGCACGCTGCGCCATGCCGACAGCCCCCACATCAACCCGTCGCCGGTGCTGCGCGCGTCCTGGCGACGTGGCGAGCGCGCCTATCTGGCGGCCGCCAACCACGGCAATCCCTATGCGTTCCACGGGCTCGCCAAGGCCTATCGTCAGCGGGGCGACGCGCAACAGGCGCTGCGTTGGGACCTGCGCGGAATGATCTACGAGCGCTACCCGAGTTCATCGTCACATCTACCGGATGCGGTAGCAGCACAGGGAGCCACCGTGCATCCACTGGTTGCGCAGATCCAGCGCCGCGCCGAGCGTGGCGACGCCGAAGCGCAGGTAGACCTGGGCGCGCTGCTGGAAAAGGGCATGGGACTGCCGCGCGATCCGGCGCGTGCGCTGCGGCTTTACCAGCGCGCCGGTGAGAAGGGCAATGTGTTCGGCCAGTACTTCGCCGGACTGCTGCTGGGCCGTAGTGCGCCGGGGGTGGAGAAGGACACCGAGGCGGCGGCGCGCTGGTTTGCCAAGGCCGAGGCGCAGTACTTCTACATGGCCGCGCCGAGTTACTGGAAGAAGGCAGTCGAGCCGCCGTTCTTCATTTTTTCGGAGTAGAGCCGAGCCCGGCAGGAGGCGTGCCGACCAACGGTCGGCACCCACCGTCGCAGGCTCACGCCAGCAGCCGTTCCACCAGGCGCTGGTACAGCCCCGGCAACGCTTCCAGATCGTCCACGCGCACGTTCTCGTCCACCTGGTGGATGCTGGCGTTGACCGGCCCCACTTCGATGCACTGCGCACCCAGCGGCGCGATGAAGCGCGCATCGGACGTGCCGCCGCCGGTGCTTTCTTCCGGGGCACGGCCGATGTGCTCGGCCAGCACCGCACGCGCGGTGGCGCGCAGCGTGCCTTCCGGGGTGTAGAACGGCTCGCCGCTGCGGTGCCACTTCAGCGTGTACTGCAGGCCATGCCGGTCCAGCAGTGCGGTGATCTCCGCCTCCAGCTTCGGCGCATCCCAGTGCGGGTTGTAGCGGATGTTGAAATCCACTTCGAGCTCGCCGGGAATCACGTTGTTGGCACCGGTGCCGGCGTGGATGTTGGAGATCTGCAGGCTGGTCGGCGGGAAACTCTCGTAGCCGTCATCCCAGCGCCGCGCGCTCAGTTCGGCCAGGGCCGGAGCGGTCTGGTGAATCGGGTTGCGTGCCTTTTCCGGATACGCCACGTGGCCCTGCACGCCCTGCACGCGCAGTTTGGCCGACAGGCTGCCACGACGCCCCACGCGCAGCAGGTCACCCAGGACCGTGGTCGACGACGGCTCGCCGGTGATGCACCAGTCGATGCGCTGGCCGCGCTCGGCGAACAGTCGCGCGACGTGGCGCACGCCATCGATGGCGTCGCCTTCCTCGTCGCTGGTCAGCAGCACCGCCAGCGTACCGGGATGATCGGGATGCGCGGCGACGAACTGCTCGGCGGCCACCACGAACGCGGCCACGCTGCCCTTCATGTCGGCGGTGCCACGGCCATACAGCACGCCATCGCGGATCTGCGGCGTGAACGGGTCGCTGGTCCAGGCCTCGCGCGGGCCCGTTGGCACCACGTCGGTATGGCCCAGCAGGACCAGGACCGGCGCGCCCTGCCCGTGGGTCG
Source organism: Stenotrophomonas maltophilia (assembly GCF_003970865.1). GTDB lineage: Bacteria > Pseudomonadota > Gammaproteobacteria > Xanthomonadales > Xanthomonadaceae > Stenotrophomonas > Stenotrophomonas maltophilia_AR. The sequence goes on from NZ_RXLZ01000008.1 coordinate 47,350, forward strand.
CCCACAGGTTGTCGACCTCGCCCAGGCGAAGGTGATCGCACTGGAACCCGGCCTGCTTCAGGCGTGCCGCCAGCAGGACCTGGCAGCCAGCATCATCGGGCGTCACCGAGGGGCGTGCGATCAGTTCGCAGGTCAGGTCGAGGACCGCGCTCATGCGTCACCCACACCGAAGCGGGCCTTGAAGCCGTTGTCACTGAAACCCTGGCTGACCGTGCCGTCGGCGGTGACCACCAGCGGGCGCTTGATCAGCTGCGGGTACTCGCGCAGCAGCAGCTTCCATTCGGCCTCGGAATCGGCGGCCTTGCGGTTGTCCGGCAGCTGCCGCCAGGTGGTGGAGGACTTGTTGACCATCGCGGCCAGGCCACCCAGCTGCGCTGCCCACGCCAGCAGCATTTCAGGGCTGGGTTTGTTGTCGCGGTAGTCGATGAAGGTGTACGGCACGCCGAAGCGGTCCAGCCACTTGGTCGCCTTCTTGCAGGTATCGCAGTTCTTCAAACCGTAGACAGTGGTGCTCATGGCCATCTGTGATGCTGGAAAACAGAGGGCCAGAATCTCACAACAGGCGCTCGGACACGACCCGGAACGGCACCCGTGGCAGCAGGAAGGCCAGCCCCTCGGCCAGGTTCACGCCCATCGCCTGCAGGCGCGGGCACTGCAGCTCGCCATCCAGCTGCAGCGGCTGCAGGCTGTCGATCTCCACCGGCAGCGCGATGCGGGTGCTGGCCCAGCGACAGTCGCAGGTGCGGGCGATGGCCTCGTCCTGGCAGGTGAGGAAACGCAGGAGGGCCTGATGGTCACTGAAGGCGGCCGTCCACGCCGCATCCTTCCAGCCCGCAGCGGCCTGCCACTGCAGGTGCAGCCCCGGCGCACTGCCCTGCCCGCCTTCGATCCGGGTGTGCCCACCGCCATCGGCGCGCACCACATGCTCGAAGCGCGCGGACAGGTGTGGCTGCATGGCATCGCTGAAAGCGCGCGCGCCAGCGACGAAGGCCAGCTGGTCCATCACGTTGCGATCGAACAGCACCACCGGTGTCCCGTCCGGATCGTCATCACGACGCAGGTACCAGCGCCAGTTGCTCTGCCTTGGCGACGGCATCAGGGAGCGCAGCGGCCCGGCCAACGCCGGCCCGAAGTGGCCGTGACGGTAACTGAGGATGGTGTAAGGCGTACGTCCGGCATGGACCACGTAATGATGGCCCGGCGGTGGCGTTGGTGCGTGGCGCACGTCGACCCACCAGCTCACGTAGACCACATCGCGCACGTCACTGACCAGCGCCGGCATCGGCCAGCGCCGCGACAGCGCGCGGCGCAGCCGGGTCCAGCGCGGGGCGTGCAGCAGGCGCGGCAGCATCCGCCCGAACAGGGTGTCGGACGGATGCCGGTAGATCGCGGACTGCGCCAGATCCTCCGGCGCAGCCACCTTCAGTCGGCCAGGCCGCGCAGCAGGTCGTTGACGCTGGTCTTGCTGCGGGTCTTGGCATCAACCTGCTTGACGATCACCGCGCAGTACAGCGAATGGGTACCGTCCTTGCTCGGCAGCGAGCCGGACACCACCACGCTGTACGGCGGGATGTAGCCGTAGGTGATTTCGCCGGTGGCACGGTTGTAGATACGGGTGCTCTGGCTGAGGAACACGCCCATGCCGATCACGCTGTGGTGACCGACCACCACGCCTTCAACCACTTCCGAACGGGCACCGATGAAGCAGTGGTCCTCGATGATGGTCGGGCTGGCCTGCAGCGGCTCCAGCACGCCGCCGATGCCGGCGCCGCCGGACAGGTGGCAGTGCTGGCCGATCTGCGCACAGGAACCGACGGTGGCCCAGGTATCGACCATGGTGCCTTCGCCGACGTAGGCGCCGATGTTGGTGAAGCTCGGCATCAGCACCACGTCCTTGCCGAAGTAGGTACCGCGGCGGGCGATCGCGCCCGGCACCACGCGCACGCCACCACGGCGGAACTTCGCTTCGTCATAGCCGGCGAAGCGCGATTCGACCTTGTCCCAGAACGGCGCCGGGCGGGCGTCGACCACGGCCATGTCGTTGACGCGGAAATACAGCAGCACGGCCTTCTTCAGCCACTCGTTGACCTTCCAGCCGCCCTGGCCGTCCGGCTCGGCGACGCGGAACTCGCCGCTTTCCAGGCCGTCGATCACGCGGTTGACCAGCGGCTTGGTCGAGCCTTCCAGCTCATGCAGGGTCAAGGTGGCGCGGCGCTCGAAGGCACTCTCGATGCCGAACTTCAGTTCTTCCACGCCCGGGGCCGACGGCTTGCGCAGCGACTTGCGGGCGATGGTTTCGGCGCGGACGGCTTCGGCGCTCTTGGCCGGCGCCGGCTTCTTCACAGCACGCTTCACCGCCGCCGTTTTCTTCGCCGGGGCCTTCACCGCAGCAGCCTTCTTCGGCGCGGTGGTCTTCTTCGCGGCCGGTGCGGCGGCAGCAGGTTTCCGGGCCGCTGCGCTCTTGGGGGTCGCGGCGGTCTTCTTGGCGGGCTTGGTGGCCATCAGGCGGGGTCTCCGGCGTTTCGATCAGGGTCCAGGCAGGCCAGCATCGCGTCATGCAGCTGCTGCCGGGCAGGTTCAGTCAGGGGGAGGTCGTGTTCGTCACTGATCACGAAGGTGTCTTCGGCGCGTTCGCCGAACGTGGCAATGCGCGCATCATGCACGCGCAGGCCCTGGTTGCGCAGCACGAACGCCACATCGGCCAGCAGGCCGGGGCGGTCGGGGGCGACCAGGGCAAAACGGGTTGCGCCCGGCTCATCGCGGAACTCGATGCGCGGGGCGAAACGGAAGTGCCGCAGCTGCCGTGGCACCACCCGGCGTGACGGCCGCAGGCGCGACAGGTCACCGCTGAGTGCCTCGCGCAGCGCCGCTTCCAGGTTGGCACTGCTGCCATCGGCGAAGGTATCGGCCGGGTTCACTTCGAAGGTATCGAAGATGGTATCGGCCGGACCGTCCAGCACGCGTGCGCGGTGGATGCCGTAGCCCTTGCGGTCCAGCGTCATCACGATCGCGGCGAACAGGCCGTCGCGGTCCGGCGAATGCACGAATACTTCCAGCGCGGGGTCGTCGACACTGATCCGGCGTACCTTCACCAGCGCCTGGCCCTGCTTCACCGGCACCAGCGCGGCGGCCTGCCAGGCCAGCTGCTCCGGGCGCAGGCGGATGAAGCCTTCGTCGGGCATCACCGCGAACTGGCGGTCGATGGTGGCATCGTCGTAACCCCGCTCGCGCACCAGTGCGCGCACGCTGTCACGCGCTTCGGCCACGCGCTCGGCCGCCGGCACCGGGTGTTCCAGCCCCTCGCGCAGCGCGCGCCGGGTGGCGAAGTACAGGTCGGCCAGCAGGCGGTCCTTCCAGGCATTCCACAGCTTCGGGCTGGTGCCGGCGATGTCGGCGCAGGTCAACAGGTACAGGTAGTCCAGGCGGTCGCGGCTGCCGACCAGGGTGGCGAAGCGATGGATCACCTCCGGGTCGGCGATGTCCTGCTTCTGCGCGGTCACCGACATGCGCAGGTGCTGTTCGACCAGCCACGCCACCAGTTCGGTATCGGACGTGCTCAGCGCATGCGCCTGGCAGAACGCGCGCGCGTCCACCGCGCCCAGCTCCGAATGGTCGCCGCCACGGCCCTTGGCGATGTCATGGAACAGGCCGGCCAGCAGCAGCAGCTCCGGCTTGCGCAGGCGCGGCCACACTTCATGCGCGATCGAGAAGCGCTCGTCGGCACGGCTGCTGGCGAACAGGCCGATATTGCGCAGGACCATCAGCGTGTGCTGGTCGACGGTGTAGACATGGAACAGGTCGAACTGCATGCGCCCGCTGACCTGGGCGAAGGCGGGAATCCACTGGCCAAGCACGCCCAGCCGCGCCATGCGCGAGAGCGTATCGACCGGGCGCTGGCCGCGCAGCAGCGCCAGGAACTGCTCGCGCGCATCGGCGTCGGCCTGGTCGTAGGCCGGCAACAGCGGCAGCGCTTCGGCCAGCGCGCGCGCGGTCAGCGAATGCAGGCCGCGCACCTGCGGGTTGTTGGCCCAGCTGGCAAACAGCGCGAACACCTGGCCGATATCACCGCGCGGCCAGTCGGCCTCGTTGGCCGCCAGGTAGCCACGGCGCAGGGAAAAGCCCACGGTCAGCGGTTCCGGCTGGGCCTCGCCATCGAATTGTTCCTCGAAGCGCTGCAGCAGGCGGTCGCTGATCCGGCGCACCACCAGCGCAGCGCGGTAGAAGCCCTGCATCATCTTCTCGACACCGAGATTCTCGGCATCGTCTTCAAAGCCCAGGCGTGCAGCCAGGGTCTTCTGGTAATCGAAACGCAGGCGCTCTTCCGGGCGACGCGCGACCAGATGCAGGCCAAAGCGCAGCCGCGCCAGCACCGCACGTTCGCGCTTCAGCGCCGCCGCTTCGTCAGCGCCCAGATGACCGAGCCCGACCAGCGCCTCCAGGTCACGCACGCCGAAGGCACGCAGTGCCATCCAGCCCAGCGTGTTGAGATCACGCAGGCCACCGGGGCCATCCTTGAGGTCCGGTTCCAGGTTGTCGGCGGTGTCGCCGAAACGCTGGTGGCGGTTGCGCAGCTCTTCCAGCTTGGCCAGGAAGAACGCGCGTGCCGGCCACAGTTCCCGATCGTCGATGGCCTCGCGCAGCGCGCGGCGCGCCGCATCATCGGCCAGGATCGGGCGCGCCTCGATCAGCGCGGTCAGCACGGTCTGGTCCGCCGCCGCCTCGCGGCACTGCGGCGCCGAACGCACCGCATGGCTGACCGCCAGCCCGCAGTCCCACAGCAGTGCGAACAGGCGTGCCAGTGCCGATTCATGCGCCAACTGTGCCGGCGGATCGCCGAACACCAGCAGGTCGATGTCCGACCGCGGGAACAGCTCACCGCGGCCGTAGCCACCCACCGCGAACAACGACAGCCCGCTATCGGCCGGCAGGCAACGCTGCCACGCCAGGCGGATCAGATGGTCGGCGGCACGCGCGCGCAGCGCCAGCAGGCGCTCGATGTTGTCGCCCTGGTCGAAGCGGCGGTACAGGCGGGCATCGGCCTGCTGCAGCGCCTGGCGCGCGGCAGCAGCCCAGTCCGGGTCGTTGGGCGACGCGGCCGGCGTGTCCAGCAGCGAACTCGCCGGCAGCATCTTCAGGAGACCTGCGACTCGCCCGGCGACAGGGTCAGCACGTCCACGCCGGTCTCGGTGACCGCGATCATGTGCTCCCACTGTGCCGACAGCTTGCGGTCCTTGGTCACCACGGTCCAGCCATCCGGCAGCACCTTGTTGTAGCGGGTGCCCTCGTTGATCATCGGCTCGATGGTGAAGGTCATGCCCGGCTGCAGCACCAGGCCCTGGCCCGGGCGGCCGTAATGCACCACCTGCGGCTCATCGTGGTAGACCTTGCCGATGCCGTGGCCGCAGTACTCGCGCACCACGCTGAAACGCTCGCCTTCGGCATAGCTCTGGATGGCATGGCCGATGTCGCCCAGGGTCGCGCCCGGTCGTACCGCGCGGATGCCGCGCCACATGGCTTCGTAGGTGGTTTCCACCAGGCGGCGGGCCATCACCGACGGCGTGCCTACGAAGTACATGCGGCTGGTGTCGCCGTGCCAGCCATCCTTGATGACGGTGACGTCGATGTTGATGATGTCGCCATCCTTGAGCACCTTCCCTTCGCTGGGGATGCCATGGCAGATGACGTTGTTGACCGAGGTGCACACGGTCTTCGGGAAGCCGCGGTAGCCGACGTTGGCCGGAACGGCGCCCTGCACGTTCACGATGTGGTCGTGGCAGATGCGGTCCAGTTCCTCGGTGGTGACACCGGGCTTGACGTGGGGGGTGACGATGTCGAGCACTTCGCTGGCCATGCGGCCGGCGATTCGCATCATCTCGATTTCCTGCGGGGTTTTCAGATTCACGCTCATGGCCCCCATTATCGCCGATCCGGCCGCAATCTGAACGAACGCCACCCAACTGGCGATCCGGGCCATGCACGGTTCCGGCAAGGAAAGTGAAAGCGTGATCGCCGCCACCCTTTCGCCTCCCTGTTTATCACGGAATACAGACACTTACGCCACCTAAGCTGGGGTCACCGTCGCCGAAGCGGTGCCGATCGTGCCGCCTTCGCCTTGTTCAACGGACCTTCGGGTCAGGGAGGTTGTCCATGCGATCCGCGCTTCGTTCCCCGCTTGTCTGGGCCCTGGCCGGGGTCCTGCTGTCCAGCCCGGCCCTGGCCGCAGACACCACCACCTTCAATGTCACCCTGGTGGTCACCAAGGCCTGCACGATCACGGCTGCTGCCGCCACCAACGTCGACTTCGGCACGGCGGCCTCGACCACCGCGACCCCCACCCTGGGCCAGGGCACGGTGACCGCCCAGTGCTCGGCACTGACGCCCTACACGATCTCGCTGAATGCGGGCGCCAATGCCAGCACCGCCAACGACGTCACCACCCGCCGGATGAAGAACACCAACGCCGCGGTGACCGCCAACAACTTCGTGGGCTACCAGCTGTACCAGGACGCCGCGCACACCCTGGTCTGGGGCGCCACCTCCGGCACCAACACCCAGGCTGGCATCGGCACCGGCCTGGCGGTGCCCTACATCGTCTACGGCCAGATCCTGAACCTGAGCACGAACAACCCGGCGACCGGTAACTACCTGGATACGGTTACCGCCACGATCACCTATTGATGGAGTACGCCCGCATGGCCGGACCCCGCCCGTGGCGCGCCACCGGCGTGGCGCTGCTCGTCCTGAGCCTGGTACTCGCCGCCCCGGCCGGAGCCACCAGCCTGCAGGTCGCCCCGACCAGCCTGCAGCTGGAAGCGCGCCAGCGTGCCGGCGAGCTTTGGCTGACCAACAGCGGCACCTCGCCGGTGAAGCTGCAGGTGCGGGTGTTCCGCTGGGTGCAGCAGGGCGGCCAGGAGCAACTGCTGCCCACCGATGAGCTGGTGGTCACCCCGCCGATGCAGGAACTGGCTGCCGGACAGCAGCAGCTGGTCCGGGTGATGCGTCCGGACAGGACGCCACCGCCTGCACAGCAGCACTACCGGTTGATTGTCGACGAGGTGCCCGATCTGGCCACCCGCGCCGAAGGCATGCAGTTCGTACTGCGCTATTCGATACCGGTGTTCGTGCAGCCCGCCGCCGGCAAGCTTGCGCCGCAGCTGCAGGCCCGCCTGGTGCAGTTGCCCGATGGCCGCAACGGCGTCGAGGTGGCCAACGCGGGCAACAGCTATGCGCAGATCGCCGATCTCGCGCTGGGCAGTGCCACGCGCCCGCGCATCGTGCATCCCGGACTGCTGGGTTACGTGCTGCCCGGGCAGGTGATGCGCTGGCCGATCGAGCGCACGGCGATCGACCGCGACAACGACCAGATCACGGCCAAGCTCAATGGCGAGTCGGAACAGACGCCGCTGTCGCCCCCATCGGCTCGCTGAGGCGTTGATGGGCGCGCTGCTTGCTGCCCTGGCTCCCGCGGCGATCCAAGCCGCCGATGTGTCCGGTGCAGCGGCCACCGCCGCCGCCGATGTATCAGGCATCTCCGCCGATGCGATCCTGCCACCGCCCACACCGTTGACCGCCAACCAGACGCTGTACCTGGACGTTTCGCTCAACAGCACCCCACGCGGACTGCTGCCTTTCATCGAGAACCGTGGCCGCCTGCAGGCCAGCCCCGACGTACTGCGCCAGCTCGGCTTCAACGCCCACGGCGATGCACCGGTGTACCTGGACCAGATCAGCGGCGCGGTGGTGCGCTATGACGCACGCCTGCAGACCCTGGCGCTGGACGTGCCGCTGGACCAGCTGACCTTGCCGACCACCGTGCTCAGCCGCCCGCAGACGCGCGCCCCCGCAGGCAGTGCCTCACCCGGGCTGCTGCTCAACTACGACGTGTATGGCAGCCGGGTGGATACGCTCGGCAACCTCAGCCTGAGCTCGGAACTGCGCCTGTTCGGCGTCGGCAACGGTACCTTCGAAAACACCGCGGTCAGCCGGCGCTACCAGCAGCCAGGCGACCGTCGCTGGCGCGGTGAGAGCGTGCGCCTGGATACGCGCTGGAGCCTGGATTTCCCCGACCAGGCGATGACGCTGGAGGTCGGCGATTTCTACAGCGGCTTCGTCGACTGGACCCGGCCGGTACGCCTGGGTGGCCTGCAGATCGGTCGTAACTACGGCCTGCAGCCCTATCGTGTACTGACCCCCACGCCCAGTTTCCTCGGCCAGGCGGTGGTGCCGTCCACGGTCGAGCTGTACGTCGATGGTCTGCGCCAGTACAGCGGCCAGGTCCCGGTCGGCCCGTTCCAGTTGGCGGCACAACCGGGCATCAGCGGCACCGGCAGCGCACAGGTGGTGGTGACCGATGCGTTCGGCCGCATGCAGACCCTGGATTTCAGCTTCTATGGCACCCAGCAGCTGCTGGCCAAGGGCCTGTCGGACTGGTCGGTCGGTGTTGGCCAGCTGCGCGAAGACTTCGGCCAGCGCTCCTTCGCCTACGACGATCGCACCGTGGCCAGTGCCAGCTGGCGCGGCGGCATCAGCGATACCTTTACCGGTGAAGCGCATGCCGAGGGCGGAGGCGGCCTGGCCCAGGCCGGCATCGGCGGCTGGTGGCTGCTGGGCGGCGCCGGCGTGTTCAACGCGGCCTATGCGCACAGCAATTACCACGGCCTGCAGGGCGGGCAGTGGGCACTGGGTTACAGCTGGAACAACCGTCGCCTCAATTTCAATCTACGCAGCGTGCGCAGCCACGGCGACTACCGCGACCTGGGCGCATTACAGGGCAACCTGCCGCCGAGCATCAGCGAACAGGCCACGGTCGGGCTGGATCTGCTGCGGCTGGGCACGCTCAGCGCCAGCTACCTGCGCCTGCGCTACCCCGATGGCGAAGACAACCGCTATGCCAGCCTGTTCTGGTCGCGCACCTGGAGCCAACGCTGGTCGGCCTACCTGTCGGTGAACCAGAACCTGGACCGGAGTGATGACCGCAGCATCTATCTGTCGGTGACCGCCAGCCTGGGCAACAACCGCCAGGCCAGCCTGTCCAGCCAGCGCAACGGCGACAGCCAGAGCTGGGTGGCCGACGTCACCCAGCCGGTGCCCGGCGATGGCAGTGCAGGCGGTATCGGTTGGCGCGCGCAGCTGCGCCACGGCGAGGACGGCAATGGTGGCCTGGCCGAAGTCGGCATCCTCAATGACGTCGGCCGCTACTCGTTCGGCGCCTCGCGCCAGGGCGGGCTCAACTATGCCTACGGCAGCGCCAGTGGCAGCCTGGTCTGGATGGGCGGGCACGCGTTCGCCACCCGCGAGGTCTCCGACGCGTTCGCGGTGATCAGCACCAACGGCGTCGGCGGCGTGCCGGTGCGGCTGGAGAACCGCCTGATCGGCGTCACCGATGATCGTGGCCTGTTGCTGGTCAGTCCGCTGCTGTCCTGGCAGCGCAACCGGGTCTCGATCGACACCCTGGACCTGCCCGAGGACATGCGTGCCGACCGCATCGAAGACTGGGTGACACCGCGCCAGCGCGCCGGTACCCACGTGACGTTCCAGTTGCGCTCGCGCCCCTCGCTGAGCCTGACGCTTCAGGGCATGGACGGGCAGCCACTGGAAGTGGGCAGCGAAGTGCAGCTGCCCGATGGACGCCAGGCCACGGTGGGCTATGACGGCCTGCTGTATCTGGAAGACGTTGCTGCCGGCAGCGTGCTGTACATCACCACCAGCCGCGGCCAGTGCCGGGTGAAGGTACCCGACCAGCCCAAGGTGGTGGCGTCCGGCGCCCGGCCGAAGCCGGCACCGCTGCTGTGCATCCCGGAGGTGGCGCCGTGAGGGTGCTGCTGCTCGGCATGCTGCTGGTCGTCGGCCTGCTCGCGGCACTACCGGCCCGGGCGACAGCGGTCTGCACGGCAACCGCGAACCCGACCCTGCCATTCGGCAACATCAACAGCAATGCTCCCGGCCCTACGGCGGCGACGCTGAACATCACAGTGACCTGCACTACTGCCGCACTGAGCCTGCTGGCCACCACCGGCGTACGCGTCTGCGTGGGTATCGGCGCAGGCAGTGGCGGCGGCAGCAGCGCCACCTTCCGCACGATGTCCACCTCCACCAGCAACACCATGAACTTCCAGTTGTACAACACCGCCAGCTACAGCCAGGCCACCGGCCTGGTGCCACGCGGCACGCCACCCGCGCAGGAACTGACCATGAGCTACAACGTGCCGCTGCTGGCCGGCGGCAGCGGTGCGCAGTCCGTGCAGCTGTTCGCGCAGATCCCTGCCAACCAGATCCTCGCTTCGGGTGCCTACAGCAGCAGCTTCAGCGGCGCCAACGTGGTGCTTACCTGGGCCTGGAACGAAGTCCTGCTCGGCAACGCCACCGTGCCGGCCGCCTGCAACGGCGGCGCGACCGGCACCAACAGCGCCAGTGCGGCCTTCAGCTTCACCGCCACTGCCAACGTGCTGCCGCAATGCGGCAGCTACGTCACCACCAACATGGACTTCGGCAACGTCACCGGCAGCATTCCCGCCAACATCGACCGGACCGCCACGCTCACGCTGACCTGCCTGAAGAACACCGCCTACCAGATCAGCCTCAACAACGGCCAGAACAACCCCGGCGCCTCCACCACCCGGCGCATGGCCACCACCATTGGCAGCGGCACCTACTACCTTCCCTATGAGCTGTACCGCGATGCCGCGCGCAGCCTGCGCTGGGGCAATACCCTCAACGTCGATACCGTTGGCGGCACCGGAAGTGGCAGCGCGCAGCAGCTGACCATCTATGGCCGGGTGCCGCCGGTCACCGGCCAGCCCCCGGCCGGTACCTACAACGATCTGGTGCAGGTGACCATCACCTATTGACCTGCGTGCCGACCAACGGTCGGCACCCACCGGGGTGGGTTTGGAATGGTCGGCACCCACCGGGGCAGGATTCGGTAGATCCACGCCATGCGTGGATGCGCGCATCACTCCTGCGCCAGGAGAAGTCGACTGGCAGTCGACTCTACAGTTCCGGCCGATCCGGCCGATACCGCGCAACGGGTCCTACAGCACGGTGGATGGCAGGTGGTTCGCGCACTTCTGATCGGGGCGATGCTGGTCGCCAGTACGCCCGCGTGGGCCGATCCCAGCAGCACCTCCCTGCAGATCCGGCTGACCGTGGTCGAGGGCTGCAGCGGTGATGCCGACAACGCCCGATGCGCGGCACCGCACCAGCGCAGCGACACGCCCGAGCTGCCGCAACAGATCCGCGACCTGGCGCCGCCGGCCGACAGCGACGACGCGGCGCCTGCCGTGACCGTCATCTACTGATGCGCATCCTGCTGAGCCTGCTGGTACTGCTGCTGGCGCTGCCCGCGGCGGCGCTGGACCTGGTGCCGACCACCCTGCAGCTGCCGGCCGAAGGGGGCCACGGCGAGCTGTGGCTGTACAACCCTGGACCCGGCCGCTGGCAGGGCGAGGTTCGGATCCTGGCCTGGGAACAGCAGGCCGACGCGGAAAAGCTGCGGCCCAGCGACCGGATCCTGGCCAGCCCTGCCCGGCTCGACCTCCCGCCCGGCACCCGTCAACGCATCTGGCTGCTGCCTCGGGAGACGCAGCCCGTTGCCATCGAACAGGCCTACCGGGTGATCCTGGCCCCCAGCGGACCGGACCTGCCACGCTACTCGCTGCCCTTGTTCCGGGGACACGCGGTGCCCGTGGCACGGCCGGACCTGCATGCCGGGATCGAACCCGGCACGTCGCATCCCTTTGTGCGACTGCGCAACGCAGGTACTGTTCACGCCCGCCTGCACGATCTTGCGTTCGTTGCCGGCGATGGCCACCGTACCCTGCTGCTGCCGGGACTGGCCGGCTACCTGCTGGCGGGCCAGGAGCGCCGCTGGGCCCTCCCCGCCCATGCCGACGGCTATGCCCGTGGTCATTTCCAGGCCCGGCTGCAGGACGGCCGCGTGGTCGATCTGACCGCGCCGAACCCGGCAATTGCAGCGAGCGCACCGAGCGGGCTATAATCGACCGGATTCCTGCCGCCTGCGTGCGCGGGAGACCGTCCACACCGGACGTCACCGGTGAATCCACACCTGCTGCCCCCATCCGTGCCGGGGTGCTCCGCAAGGAGTTCGGCCACGGAGGCAACAGGGAAGCCCAACCCCGGAACCGATCGCGCTTCCACGCGTCCCGCATACCTATCCCCGCGGGCGGAATCGCTGGTTCCATATCAGGAGTATTGCAATGCCCCAGGTCACCATGCGTCAGATGCTGGAAGCCGGCGTCCACTTCGGCCACCAGACCCGCTACTGGAACCCCAAGATGGCTCCGTACATCTTCGGCGCCCGCGGCAAGATCCACATCATCAACCTGGAAAAGACCGTCCCGCTGTTCAACGACGCGATGAACTTCATCTCGTCGGTTGCCCAGAAGCGCGGCACCGTCCTGTTCCTGGGCACCAAGCGCAGCGCCCGCGAAACCATCAAGGAAGAAGCCGAGCGTTGCGGCATGCCGTTCATGAACCAGCGCTGGCTGGGCGGCACCCTGACCAACTTCCGTACCGTCAAGCAGTCGGTTGCCCGCCTGAAGGAACTGGAAGCCGGTGAAACCGACGGCACCTTCGAGAAGCTGGTCAAGCACGAAGTGCTGGGCCTGCGTCGCGAGCGCGACAAGCTGGAAGCCTCGCTGGGCGGCATCAAGGACATGAACCGCCTGCCGGACGCCATCTTCGTGATCGACATCGGCCACGAAGACATCGCGATCAAGGAAGCCAAGAAGCTGGGCATCCCGGTCATCGCCGTGGTCGACACCAACTACAACCCGGAACTGGTTGATTACGCGATCCCGGGCAACGACGACGCCATCCGCGCTGTGCAGCTGTACGCCCGCGCCGCTGCCGACGCCGTGCTGGAAGGCAAAGCTGCTGCTCCGCACGCTGCTTCGGTGCGTGAGGAAGAGTTCGCTGAAGCCGCTGCTGAAGGCGAAGAGAAGCCGGCCCGCCGCGCTCCGGCCAAGAAGGCTGCCAAGAAGGGCGACGACGCCCAGGCCTGATCCAGGCCCCGGGGTGGACGCCCGGCGTCCACCCTCCCTGCGCGCAGCCTTTGGCGCGTGACAGGACCGTGTCACACGGGCCGGCCACCATGCCGGCCCAACCCCTTTCTTTCGTGAGGTAATCCCGTGGAAATCACTGCTTCCCTGGTCAAGGAACTGCGCGAGCGCACCGGCGCCGGCATGATGGAATGCAAGAAGGCTCTCACCGAAGCCAACGGCGACATCGACGCTGCCGCTGAAGCCATGCGCAAGTCCGGCGCTGCCAAGGCCGACAAGAAGGCTGACCGCGTGGCCGCCGAAGGCCGTCTGGGCCTGGCCCAGGATGGCGGCAAGGCCGTGCTGGTCGAAGTCAACTCGGAAACCGACTTCGTCGCCAACGATGACAACTTCAAGTCCTTCGTCAACGCCGTTGCCGCTGCCGCCCTGGCATCGGGCGCCACCGACGTCGAAGCCGTGAAGGCTGCCAAGCTGGCCGATGGCCGCACCGTTGAAGAAGCCCGCGCCACCGCCGTGCAGACCCTGGGTGAGAACATCCAGATCCGTCGCATGGTGAAGGTCGATGGCAACAACACCGTCGGCGCCTACGTCCACACCAACGGCAAGGTTGGCGTGCTGGTCGACCTGGTCGGCGGCGACGTCGAGCTGGCCCGTGGCCTGGCCATGCACGTGGCTGCCCTGAAGCCGCCGCACAACAAGGCTGCGGACGTTCCGGCCGACTTCGTCGAGAAGGAAAAGGAAATCGAGCTGGCCAAGATGTCCGAAAAGGACAAGGCCAAGCCGGCCGAGATCCTGGAAAAGATCATCAGCGGCAAGATCAACAAGATCGTCAGCGACGTGACCCTGTACGGCCAGACCTATGTGCTGGGCGACACCACCGTCGAGCAGGTGGTCAAGGCCGCTGGCGCCGACGTGGCTGGCTTCAAGCTGCTGATCGTCGGCGAAGGCATCGAGAAGGTGGTGGAAGACTACGCCGCTGAAGTTGCCAAGGCGATGCAGGTCTGATTCCAGCCTTCCGGCTGTGAAGCGACCAGAAGGAGCCGCGGGAAACCGCGGCTCTTTTTTTATGCATGGCCAAGGGGTGAACCCATGCCCCATCGGTGGGTGCGCACCGTTGGTGCGCACAACCGGCACCTTTGCGTTGCGCGCGAATCAAGCCGATACTCGGCGCAGGGAATCCACAGTCACATAGCAGGAACGAAAATCGCGGACTGTGATGCATTCCTAGGTATTCTTGTCCCAATGGAATTGAACGACCCGACATGCCTCCCGAGCTGACAGCTGCCCTGGCGCTCTGCCGCAACCTGCCTTCGCCACCCGGTATTGCCCTGCGCATCATCGAACTGGCACAGGACCCGGAAGCGGACATCGCCACCGCCGCCGACATCATCGCCATCGACATGGCGCTGAGCGCTCGCATGCTGCGCATCGCCAATTCGCCGCTGTACGCCAGCCGCCGCCGCATCGAGAACCTCGGCCAGGCACTGACCATGCTCGGCCTGAATGCCACGATCAGCCTTGCCCTGGGCTTCACCGTCACCCAGGGCCTGACCGGCGGCGCCGGTGCCGACCACGACCTGCGCCAGCGCGCGTGGAAGCGCAGCATTCTCAGCGCACTGGCCGCCAGCCAGCTGGGCCAGGCCCGCGGCCTGCGCCGGCTGGAGGAACTGATGCTGGCCGGGCTGCTGCAGGACCTGGGCGTGCTGTGCCTGGCCCAGGCCGAGTCGGAACGCTACCTGCCGCTGCTGCGCGAAGCCCGTGACAACACGGATCTGGTTGCCCGCGAGCGCGACGCACTCGGTTGCAGCCACGCCGATGTCGGCGCCTGGGTGGCCGAGCAATGGGGCCTGCCCCGCTACCTGGTGGAGAGCATCAGCCACAGCGAGGACGACGACGCAGCCGATTCGCCGTTCCAGGCCTGCGTGCAGCTGTCCGGCGCTGTCGCCGACATCTGGCTGGACCAAGACGCCGATGCCGCCCGCGAGCGCGCCCTGCACCAGGTGCATGACCGGCTGGAACTCGACAGCGCCCGCTTCGACCAGGTGCTGACCCGCATCAGCGAGGCCCTGCCGGACATCGCCAGCCTGTTCGAGGCTGGCCTGAACTCGCCCTCGCGGGTCCGTGAGCTGATCGACCACGCGCAGGAGCTGGCCACCCTGCGCAACCTGCGCGAGCTGCAGGATGCCGACCAGGCGCGCCGCCGCGCCGACGAATTCGAGGCGCGGGCCAAACGCCTGGCCGACCAGGCCCACCGCGACGCCCTGACCGGCGTGCTCAACCGCCGCCAGCTGGAGGCAGTGCTGGAGCAGGAGTTCCTGCGCGCCGGGCGCCAGGGCTGGCCGCTGTCGGTGGCCTTCATCGACCTGGACGACTTCAAGAAGATCAACGATGCCCACGGCCACCTGACCGGCGACGAGGTGCTGCGCGCCTTTGCCGGCAAGCTGCAGGGCCAGCTGCGCAACAGCGACACCGTGGCCCGCTTCGGCGGCGAGGAATTCGTCGCCCTGCTGCC
Source organism: Stenotrophomonas maltophilia (assembly GCF_003970865.1). Lineage (GTDB taxonomy): Bacteria > Pseudomonadota > Gammaproteobacteria > Xanthomonadales > Xanthomonadaceae > Stenotrophomonas > Stenotrophomonas maltophilia_AR. Next base: position 62,881 of record NZ_RXLZ01000008.1, read on the forward strand.
CAATACCAGTGAATCGGTGGCACTTGACGTGATCCGGCGCGTGCTGGCCAACATCGTCGCCACGCCGATGGCCGAGCTGGAGGGCGGGCCGCTGTTCGTCACCTTCTCCGCCGGCGTGGCCACCCAGGGCGGCTACGAGCGCTTTGCCGACGTGCAGGACCTGCTGCGCGCCGCCGACGATGTGCTGTACCGATCGAAGAACCTGGGCCGCAACCGGGTGATCGCCCGCTCCCCCGGCGCCCTCGGCCACGACGAGCTTTCAGCCACCGCCGGCGCCGAGCTGGGCTGAACGGGACGCCCCGCGTGAGCGGGGCGGATGGCAGGATTTCGCGCCGCAGTGCACAAAACACTTTGGCCCAACGCCGCATGCGCGTAGAATCGCCCGCGATTTCCACGCACCCGAGGTCCCTATGTCCAAGCTCGCCTATCGCCGCATCCTTCTGAAACTGTCCGGGGAGGCGCTGATGGGAGATGAGGACTACGGCATCGACCCGAAGATCATCAATCGCCTGGCCCGCGAGGTCATCGAAGCCCAGCAGGCCGGTGCCGAAGTAGCCCTGGTGATCGGCGGCGGCAACATCTTCCGCGGCGCCGGCCTGGCCGCTGGCGGCATGGACCGGGTCACCGGCGACCAGATGGGCATGCTGGCCACGGTCATCAACGCCCTGGCCATGCAGGACGCCCTGGAAAAACTGGGCGCCAAGGCCCGCGTGATGAGCGCGATCAAGATCAACGACGTGTGCGAGGACTACATCCGCCGCCGCGCCATCCGCCACCTGGAAAAGGGCCGCCTGGTGATCTTCGCCGCCGGTGTCGGCAGCCCGTTCTTCACCACCGATTCCGGCGCCGCCCTGCGCGCCATCGAAATCGGTGCGGACCTGCTGCTGAAGGCGACCAAGGTCGATGGCGTGTATGACAAGGACCCGAACAAGCACAGCGATGCGGTCCGCTTCGACAGCCTGAGCTACGACGAAGTGATCCGCCGTGGACTGGAAGTGATGGATACCGCCGCCTTCGCACTGGCCCGCGACAGCGACCTGCCGATGCGCGTGTTCGACATGGGCCAGCCGGGTGAACTGCTGAAGATCCTCAGCGGCGAGAACATCGGCACCCTGGTCCAGGGCCGCGACCCGGCCTGAGCCTGAGCGCCAGGCGAGCTCCGGGCCGATTCAGGCCCGGCAGCGTCCCGTATTCGCCTATAATCGCCCGATTCCAGTTACACCCAGGACCGGGCGATGCTCAACGACATCAAGAACAACGCGCAGACGCGCATGGCCAAGAGCATCGACGCTCTTAAGCACACCCTCACCTCGATCCGCACCGGCCGCGCCACGCCGGCGCTGCTGGACCGGGTCACGGTCAATGCCTACGGCAACGCCAGCACCCCGCTGAACCAGGTTGCGTCGATCTCCAACGCCGACGCCCACTCGCTGCTGGTCACGCCGTTCGACAAGAGCATGATCAAGGAGATCGAGAAGGGTCTCTACAACGCCGAGTTCACTCCGAACACCCTGGGCACCGCGATCCGCATCAACATGCCGCCGCCGACCGAAGAGCGCCGCAAGGAGCTGGCCAAGCAGGTGCAGAAGGAAGGTGAAGGCGCCAAGATCGCGATCCGCAACATCCGTCAGGACGCGAACAAGGAAATCGCCAAGCTGGACAAGGACAAGGCGATCAGCGAAGACGAGAAGAAGCGCGGCGAAGACGACATCCAGAAACTGACCGACGCCAATATCAAGGACGTCGACAAGGTCGTCGCCGACAAGGAAAAAGAACTGCTGTCGGTCTGAAGTCGATGCCTTCAGTCCCGCCTCCGTTGCCGGCTGCCCTGCCCCGCCACATTGCCATCATCATGGATGGCAATGGGCGCTGGGCACAGCAGCGCCGTCGTCCGCGCGTGATCGGCCACCGTGCCGGCGCGCGAGCGGTCAACCGCACCATCGAGCGCTGCCTTGAGCTGGGTATTCCGGCGTTGACCCTGTTCGCGTTCTCCAGCGAGAACTGGGGCCGGCCGCAGGAAGAAGTCGATGCGTTGATGAAGCTGTTCCTCGGCGCGCTCGACCGCGAAGTGGACGAGCTGCATCGGCGTGGCGTGCGCGTGCGCTTCATCGGCGAGCGCGAACGCTTCGGTGCCGGGCTGGTCAGCCGCATGCAGCTGGCCGAGCAGCGCACCGCAGACAACACCACCCTGACCCTGTCGATCGCCGCCAGCTACGGTGGCCGCCAGGACATCGCCCGTGCTGCGCGCGCGCTGGCCGCTGAAGTCGCCGCCGGCCGCCTGCTGCCCGAACAGATCGACGAATCGCTGCTGGGCAGCCAGGTCGCCCTGGCCGACCTGCCGCCACCGGACCTGTTCATCCGCACCGGTGGCGACACCCGCATCAGCAACTTCCTGCTGTGGCAGCTGGCGTACACCGAGTTGTGGTTCACCGAGGCGCTGTGGCCGGACTTCGATCCCGCTCTGCTGCAGCAGGCGCTGGACGCCTATGGCAGCCGTGAGCGTCGTTTCGGCCTGACCAGCGCCCAGATCGCCGCACTGGCCACCGAGACTTCCAGCCCATGACCAAGACCCGAGTCCTTGCCGCGCTGATCATGGCGCCGGTCGCCATTGCCGCGATCCTGCTGCTGCCGACCCAATGGCTGGCAGCGGCTGCCGCTGCGGTGCTGCTGATCGGCCTGTGGGAGTGGCTGAAGCTGGCCGGCATCGAAGACACCCTGGCACGTACCGTGCTGCTGGTGCTGAACCTGCTGCTGATGGTGCTGCTGGTCTGGGCCGATGGCAGCACGCTGGTGCTGTTCCAGATAACCACGCTGGCCGGCGTTGCCTGGTGGCTGGCGGCTCTGGTCTGGCTGCGCTTCTTCAATTTCGGCGCACAACCGTCGGCACCCTCGCGCATCGTGAAGATGCTGGCCGGTACCCTGGCCATCGTTCCGGCCTGGGCCGCGCTGGTGCTGATCCATGCGGGCGGCGATCCGCCGGGCAAGCAGGGCCACCTGTGGCTGCTGGCTGCCCTGGCACTGGTCTGGGCGGCTGATTCGGGCGCCTATTTCGCCGGCCGTCACTTCGGCAAGCACAAGCTGGCCCCGCGCATCAGCCCGAACAAGACCTGGGAAGGCCTGTTCGGCGGCCTGCTGGCCGGTGTCGCCGTGGCCCTCGGCCTGGGCTGGCTGGCCGGCATCGACGCCGGGCACCTGCCGGGCCTGCTGATCACCTCGGTGGTGGCCGTGTTCGCCTCGGTACTGGGTGATCTGTTCGAAAGCCTGATCAAGCGCCACGCGGGCGCCAAGGACTCGGGCCACCTGATCCCGGGCCATGGTGGCGTGCTCGACCGTGTCGACGGCGTCCTGGCTGCAGTGCCGGTGTTCGCACTCGGCAAGGAAATCTTCGGGTTCTGACCATGAATGCAGTCGCAGACCTGCGCCGGGTCGCCGTATTCGGCGCCACCGGCTCGATCGGTGCCTCCACGCTGGACGTGATCGCCCGCCACCCGCAGCGCTACCAGGCCACGGTGCTCGCCGCCGGCCGCCAGGTACAGGCGCTGCTGGCGTTGTGCCGCCAGCACCGGCCCGCGCACGCGGTGATCGCCGACGAATCGCTGTTCGCTGAGCTGCGCGACGGCCTGCGCGATGCCGGACTGGCCACCGAGGCGCATGCCGGCCATGCCGCGTTGGACCAGCTGGCCGCCAGCGATGCCTGCGACACCGTGGTCGCCGCCATTGTCGGCGCTGCCGGCCTGTCCTCGACCCTGGCCGCCGCCGCCGCGGGCAAGCGCATCCTGCTGGCCAACAAGGAATCGCTGGTGCTGGCCGGTGAACTGCTGACCCGCACCGCTGAACGCGCCGGTGCCGAGATCATCCCGATCGACAGCGAACACAGTGCGATCTTCCAATGCCTGCGCTCGCGCGATGCCAGCGTCGATGGCGCCGGCGTGCGTCGCATCCTGCTGACCGCCTCCGGCGGCCCGTTCCGCGGCCGCAGCCGCACCGAACTGGCACAGGTCACCCCGGCGCAGGCCGTTGCCCACCCGAAGTGGTCGATGGGACCGAAGATCTCGGTCGATTCGGCGACGTTGATGAACAAGGGCCTGGAAGTGATCGAGGCCCACCACCTGTTCGGCATCCCCGGTGAGCGCATCGAAGTGCTGGTGCATCCGCAGAGCCTGGTCCACTCCCTGGTCGAGTTCGTGGACGGTTCGACCCTGGCGCAGATGGGCCTGCCGGACATGCGCACCACCCTGGCCGTTGGCCTGGGCTGGCCACAACGCATCGAATCGGGCGTGTCCGGGCTGGATCTGCTGGCCCAGGGCCGGTTGGATTTCGAGGCCCCCGACACCGACGCCTTCCCCTGCCTGGCCCTGGCCTGGCAGGCAATGCAGGCCGGCGGCACCGCGCCGGCGGTGCTGAACGCTGCCAATGAAGAAGCCGTTTCAGCGTTTCTTCAGGGCCGGATCGGTTTCCTGACCATCCCGGAGCTGGTTGCTAACGCTCTTTCAACACTGCCGACCCAGCCAGCCGATACACTGGAGGTCCTGTTGTCCGCCGACCAGCGGGCACGCCAGCTGACCCTGAACGCCATCGACGCCGCCTGAACGACCGCCTCGCCCAGCATGACGACGCCGCCCCTGCCCGCCACTGTGAGCCTGCATGACTGACTTCATCGGATCGGTCTGGTGGATGATTGTCAGCCTCGGGCTGCTGGTCACGTTCCACGAGTTCGGGCATTACTCGGTCGGGCGCCTGTGCGGGGTCAAGATCCTGCGCTTCTCGGTCGGCTTCGGCCGGCCGCTGTGGTCGCGCCGCGACAAGCACGGTACCGAGTTCGCCATCGCCGCCATCCCGCTGGGCGGTTATGTGAAGTTCCTCGACGAACGCGAGGTTGAGGTTCACCCGCACGAGCGCGGCCAGGCCTTCAACCACAAGACCGTCTGGCAGCGCATCGCCATCGTCGCCGCCGGACCGATCGCCAATCTGCTGCTGTGCATCCTGCTGCTGTGGGCGATGTTCGTGATCGGCAAGCAGGACTATTCGCCGACCATCGGCCGTGTCAGCGGCATCGCGGCCAGCGCCGGCCTGACCAGCGGCGACCGCGTGCTGCGCGTGGACGAGCGCCCGGTGGTCACCCTCGGCGAGGCCAGCATGGCGCTGACCGCCGCAGCAATGGATCGCCGCGACGTGAAGCTGGAAGTGCTGGACCCGGCCGACCAGGTGCGCGTGCGCACCCTGCCGCTGTCGCAGCTGCCCCCCGGTTTCGATGAACGGCGCGTGCCGATCCTGGCCGGCCTGTACTGGCAGTCGTGGCTGCAGCCGGCGTTGGTCGAGTCGCTCACTGCGGACTCCGTGGTGACCGGGCAGCTGCAGCCCGGCGACCTGATCGTGGCGATCGACGGCCAGCGCATCGACGGCGCCGACCAGGTCATCGGCGAGATCCAGACGCTGGGCCGCGCTGGCGGCCCGGGCATGATCGAGGTCCTGCGGGGCGGTGAGCGCCTGGCGCTCGAAGTCACCCCGCGCAAGGGCCAGGACGCCAAGGGCGAGCCGATCTGGCAGATCGGCGTTCAGTTCCCGACCAAGTTCAGCCCGCCATACGACACCCTGCTGCGCTACGGCCCGCTGGATGCGGTGACCGTGGCGGTGCGCGAAACAGGCCGCCTGGCGGCCGATTCGCTGGGCATGATGGGCCGCATCGTCACCGGCAAAGCCTCGCTGCAGAACGTTTCCGGGCCAGTGACCATCGCCCGCGTGGCCAATGTTTCAGCCAAACGCGGCCTGGACTGGTTCCTGCAGTTCCTTGCCCTGCTGTCACTCAGCCTGTGCATCATCAACCTGTTGCCGATCCCGATCTTGGACGGCGGCCACCTGCTGTATTACCTTATCGAGTTGGTCAAGGGCAGCCCGCTGAGCGAGCGTGCCATCGCCGCCGGCCAGTACATCGGCCTGGCGTTGCTGGCCGGGCTGATGGGGTTGGCGTTCTACAACGACATCCTCGGCCTGGTCCCGCGATGAACTTTTCCACGTTGTTGCCGTCTACAGCGTCGGCATCCCGCACCAATGAAATCGACCTTCCTACCGGACGTGACATGACGCGACTCCCCAATCGCCGCCTGCTGGCCCTCGCCCTCGCCGCCGTCACCGGCGCTCCCGCCCTGGCCCAGGCAGCCGAGCCCTTCACTGTCAGCGACATCCGCGTGGATGGCCTGCAGCGCATCAGCTCGGGCACGGTATTCACCTACCTGCCGGTGGAGCGTGGCGAGACGGTCACCGACAACAAGGTCGGCGAGACCATCCGCGCCCTGTACAAGACCGGCTTCTTCGAAGATGTGCAGCTGGACCGCCAGGGCAGCATCCTGGTGGTGACCGTCAAGGAACGCCCGGCGATCAACAAGCTGACCGTGACCGGCAACAAGGACATCAAGTCCGAGCAGCTGCTCAAGGGCCTGTCCGACATCGGCCTGACCGAGGGCGGCACGTTCGATCGCCTGAGCCTGGACCGCGTGACCCAGGAACTGCGCCGCCAGTACAACGACCGCGGCAAGTACAACGTCGAGATCACCCCGACGGTGAGCCCGCTGGACCGCAACCGCGTGGACATCGCGATCGCCATCAAGGAAGGCAAGGCGGCCAAGATCCGTCACGTCAACCTGGTCGGCACCGAGAAGTTCGAGAGCAAGGACATCCTGGAGACCTGGGAGTCCAAGGAGCACAACTGGGCGTCGTGGTACCGCCGTGACGACCAGTACTCCAAGGAAAAGCTGTCCGGCGACCTGGAAAAGCTCAATTCCTGGTACCTCGACCGCGGCTATGTCGACTTCAGCATTGATTCGACCCAGGTGTCGATCAGCCCCGACAAGCGCGACATGTTCCTCACCGCCGGCGTGACCGAAGGTGCGCAGTACAAGATCTCCGAGATCAAGGTCAGCGGCGACACGATCCTCCCGCAGGAGGACGTCGAGCGCATGGTGATCCAGAAGTCCGGCGACACGTTCTCGCGTGCGCTGCTGGAATTCAGCTCGGACACCATCACCAACTCGCTGTCCAACATCGGCTACGCGTTCGCCAAGGTGAACCCGATCCCGACCACCAACCGCCCCGAGCAGACCGTGGCGATCAACATGCAGGTCGTGCCCGGCCCGCGCGTGTCGGTGCGTCGCATCCTGTTCCGTGGCAACACGCGTACATCCGACGAAGTGATGCGTCGCGAAATGCGCCAGTTCGAGAACAGCTGGTACTCGCAGGCCGCGATCGACCGTTCCAAGATCCGCCTGCAGCGCCTGGGCTACTTCGAGTCGGTGGACGTGGAAACCCCGGCCGTCAGCGGCAGCAACGACCAGGTCGACGTCGTCTACAACGTCAAGGAAACCACGTCCGGCAGCTTCGTGTTCGGCCTGGGCTACTCGCAGTCCTACGGCATGACCACCTCGGTGCAGCTGTCGCAGAACAACTTCCTCGGCGGCGGCAACCGCGTGTCGGTCGAAGCCTCGCGCAGCAGCTACCTGCAGCGCTACGGCTTCAGCTACACCAACCCGTACTTCACCGATGACGGCGTGTCGCTGGGCTACAACCTGTCCTGGCGCGAGCTGGACTACTCCGACTTCAACACCGCGCAGTACAACAGCACCAATGGTTCGGCGCAGGTGGTGTTCGGCGTGCCGATCACCGAGACCGATACCGTCTCGCTGATGTTCGGCATCGACAGCAACCAGATCACCACCTACCCTCGTTCGACTCCGCAGTCGATCATCGACTACATCAATGTACTGGGCAGCAAGACCTTCCACGCCTGGCGCACGGAACTGGGCTGGGCGCGTGACTCGCGCAACGACTATTTCATGCCGACCCGCGGTACCTACCAGCGCGTTGGCCTGGAAACCACACTGCCGGGCTCGACCATCGAGTACTACAAGCTGAACTACCAGATCAGCAAGTATTGGCCGATCATGCCGTCGCTGGTGATCAACACCCGTGCCGAAATCGGCTACGGCGACAGCTACGGCAGCGACAAGACCGCAGTGGTGCCGGACGTGGACGGCAACCTGCGCTCGGTCACTGCCAAGGGCCTGCCGTTCTACGAGAACTTCTATGCCGGTGGTACCAACTCGGTGCGCGGCTTCGAGGACAACACCCTTGGTCCGCGTGAAGTCACCTCCGGTTATCCGGAAGGCCAGCCGCTGGGTGGTTCGCTGAAGACCGTTGGTTCGGTCGAAGCCTACTTCCCGCGCCTGTTCGACAGCCCGTCGGCACGCGTGTCGGCCTTCGTCGACTTCGGTAACGTCTATACCGGCGTGGACAATTTCAAGGCCAACGAACTGCGCGTTTCCACCGGTGTGGCCCTGCTGTGGCGCGCCCCTGTCGGCCCGATCTCGATCAGCTATGCCTTCCCGCTCAAGAAGGAAGACGGCGACAAGATCGAGCGTCTGCAATTTACCTTCGGCGGTCAGTTCTAAGAACTGACCACCGAAGGTGCGCCGCGGCTTGCTGCGCAAGCAGCGGGTCCCGACCTACCCCCTATCCCCCGCGCCGTTGGCGCGCCCCCTTAACAAAGGGGGGCTCTCCACCAGACGGGGTGCGAAGCGCCGGGCTCTGCCCGGCGTTTTCGTTTGGCCCGGATGCTGGAAGCACCCGCTCTGCTCTTGATCTTTTCTGTTTTTCCGTGGCTGGCACTCGCGCCACACCGCCGGAGGTCGGACGGGGTGGGGCTGCGGGGGTGTGAGCCGCATGGGCCCGAGGCATGCCTCGGGCCCATGCGGCTCACGCCCCCGCAGCCGGACCCACCCCGCCTTCGACAAATTTCTGCAATCTGCCGGGGAGTCGTTCTGCGCTGCTGTTGGTAGGTGTCGACCTTGGTCGACACGGTAGATCCACGCCATGCGTGGATGGAGCGTTCATGGTAAGGCCGATGCTCCGCTCTTTTCGTTTGGGATTGCCGCTAGGCTGTGGTCATGAAGATCACTTCCATTCCATTGGACAAGGCCGTTGTGGACGGCCCCATCGATGCCTTCAGCCATGCGTTGCTGGGCGATTCGCCCACGCTGGATGAGGTGCTGGAATACCTGGCCTCACAGCACGCGGCTGATCCCCGGTATCGCTATCTGTGCACGCTCGACGATGCCGGCCAGTGCCGCTACACCAGCATGCACGCGTCCGATGACGAACGCATCGCGCTGTACGAGGACGAAGACCCGGCGACGCCGGAAGATGCGTTGGCGGCACGTGAGCGGTTGCTGGCGCACGTCGTCGCGCAGCTCGAGCATTCCACGCATCGGCTGCAGTGGACAGCGCTGGCGGGCACGTTGATGTGCAGCGACGAGGACATCGAGGCGCTGGTCGCCGCCAATGCGAAGCCAGATCTGATCGTCGATGCCGTGGTCTGCGTGCAGCAGGTGCCGGTGGACCGCGATGACCTCCTGATCGCCGCCCTGCCCAACGGTTACTTCAGCGCGGACTGGGACCTCTTCCAGAACCACGCCCTGATACTGCATCTGCAGGAGCGTTACGACTACCACCTGTTCGGGCTTGGCGCATCGTGGCTCGGCTTCGAGCGCGACAGCGTACCGTCGCCTGCACAGGCGAACGCGTTGGTCGCTGACCTGCAGCGTGTCTACGCTGCAGGAACGGACGTCACCTGGTCACAACTGGCCACAACGCTGGCCACCCGCACCACGTTGCTGCTGGGTTACACCGAAGACTTCAGCGAACAGCTGCCCTGAGCACTGTTCCAATCGAGCGAGCACAGCGAGCGACCCGCTTCCGCTCTTGATCTGCTTCCCGTAGTTGCCGCGCCCGGCCAACCCCGATGAACAGTGCTTTCCGCGAACCACCACGAGGGGCTCCGCCGTTGGCCGCAATCTCCGGCACAATCACACATATCATTTCTCCAGAAAACGGTGAACGTGCAATGCGCATCCTGATTCTTGGCGCCGGCGGTACCGGCGGTTACTTCGGTGGTCGCCTGGCCCAGGCCGGCGTCGACGTGACCTTCCTCGTACGCCCCGCGCGCGCCGCCCAGCTGGACCGCGATGGCCTGGTCATCCGCAGCCCGCTCGGCGATGCCAGCTTCCCGGTGCAGCACGTCACCGCCGATGCGCTACCCGCATTGGCCGCGCAGAAGCCGTTCGATCTGGTCATCCTCAGCTGCAAGGCCTACGACCTCGACAGCTCGCTCGACGCAATTGCTCCAGCCGTGGACGCAAACACCACCGTGCTGCCGATCCTCAACGGCCTGCACCACTACAACGCGCTGGACCTGCGCTTCGGCCGCGACGCGGTGCTCGGTGGCCTGTGCTTCATCAGCGCCACCAAGGCGCCCGATGGCGCCGTGCTGCATCTGGGCAAGCCAGCCAAGCTCACCTTCGGCGAGCGCGATGGCGGCGCGGCGTCAACGCGTGTACGTGCCTTCGCCGCCGCCTGCGCACAGGCCAATCTTGATCACCTGGCGAGCGAACACATCGGCCAGGAACAGTGGATCAAGTACACCTTCCTGACCGCGCTGGCCGCCGCTACCTGCCTGCTGCGTGCGGATATCGGCACCATCGTCGCCACCGATGATGGCGAGGCGATCGTGCGCGGCCTGTACGACGAATGCCTGGCCGTGGCCGAAGCTGCCAGTGAGCCGATTCCCGATGCCGCGCAGGACACCGCACGCGGCACCCTCACCCAGGCCGGCTCGGCGTTGAAGGCATCGATGCTGCGCGATCTGGAAGCCGGCCAGCAGGTGGAGGCCGAACAGATTGTCGGCGACATGCTCGCGCGTGCACGCAAGGCCGACCAGGAAGCTCTGCTGCTGCAGGTCGCCTACAGCAGCCTGCAGGCCTACCAGGCACTGCGCGGCGCGTGAGCCTCCCGTTGCAGGCCAGCGCGCTGCCTATGCGGGTGCTGATCCTCGGTATGGGCTGGAGCGGATGCGTGCTGGCCATGCATCTGCAGGCACGGGGCGTGCACGTCGTCGGGACGGTGCGTGACCCCTCGTCGGCGCCGGACGATGGCCTGCTGCGGCATCAGCTGTGCGCCGACGCGCCACCGTCGTCAGCCCTGCTCGATGAGATCGCGCAGGCCGAGGCCGTGCTGTGCAGCGTGCCGCCAGATGCCGAGGGCGACCCGGCACTACGTCTGCTGCTGCCGGCACTGCAGGACAGCCCGGCACTGCGCTGGGTGGGCTGTCTGTCGTCCACGTCGGTGTATGCCGACCGGGCCGGCGGCTGGGTTGACGAGCGCAGCGCAGCCGATGCCACTGAAGCAGCCGGCGTGCAGCGCCTGCGTGCCGAAGCGCAATGGCGTGCGCTTGCAGAGGATCGTGGCATCGCCTCGGCGGTGTTCCGCCTGCCCGGCCTGTATGGTCCTGGCCGCAACGCCCTGCTGCAGTTGACCGAGGGCCGTGCACGCCACGTGATTCGCCCCGGGCTGGTGTTCAATCGACTGCACGTGCAGGACCTGGCGGCGGTCATCATCGCCGGGATGCAGCGACTCACCGCACAAGGGTTGTACCTGCCCAGTGACGACGAGCCGGCATCGCCACAGGATGTGCTGGCCTTCGCCGCGCAGCTGGGCGGGTTTGCGATGCCGCCGGCCCTGGCCTGGGACGATCCGGCACTGAGCCCGACGCTGCGGCGCTTCTACGAGAGCAACAAGCGCATCGACAGTCGTGGCACGCGTGAAGCGCTGGCGTGGCAGCCGCGCTTCCCCAGTTACCGTGAGGGCCTGCGCGACCTGCTCCGGTAGTGCCGGCCGCTGGCCGGCAATCGCGCGCTGATTGCGGCGTTCATGCTGTTGCCGGCCAGCGGCCGGCACTACCATCAACCCGCGTCGGGCAGGCGGAAGAACGTACGCGTCGCCGCAGTCGCATTGGCCGCCGTCACTGCCACGTCCTCGCCGCGATCGCGCGCCAGTTCTTCCACGATGTGCGAAAGGAACATCGGTTCGTTGCGGCGGTCCTTCGGCATCGGCTTCAGCGTGCGTGGCAGCAGGTAGGGCGCATCGGTCTCGATCATCAGGCGGTTGGCCGGGATGTTCTTCACCAGTTCGCGCAGGTGCGCGCCGCGGCGCTCGTCACACAGCCAGCCGGTGATGCCGATGTACCAGTCCTGGTCCAGGTAATCGAACAGCTCATCGCGTTCACCGGTGAAGCAATGCACCACCGCCGGGCCGATGCGTCCTTCGAAGTTCTTCATCTGCGCCATGAAATCGGCATGCGCATCGCGCTGGTGCAGGAACAACGGCTTGCCATTGTCTGCGGCCAGCTGCAGCTGGCGCTCGAACGCACGGTGCTGGGCCGGGCGCGGCGAGAAGTCACGGAAGTAGTCCAGCCCGCACTCGCCCACCGCCACCACTTCCGGGTGGGCATGCAGCGCGCGCATCTCGGCATCGCATTCCTCGGTGTATTCCACCGCGTGGTGCGGGTGCACGCCGGCGGTGGCATACAGGAAGCCGGGGTGCTGCTGAGCCAGCTGCACGGCCAGCGGCGAGTGCTCGCGGCTGGCACCGGTGATGACCATCTGCACCACGCCGGCCTGCCGTGCGCGGTCGAGGACGGCATCACGGTCGCGGTCGAAGGAGTCGTGGGTCAGGTTGGCGCCGATATCGATCAGATGCATGGTCATCGCGGGGGAAAAGTGCCCGCGCATTGTACCTGCGCCCGCCGCGGCCCCTTATCCTTTGCACATGAACACCCCGCTCTTCCCGATTTCCCCGCTGCTACCGCAGATCCAGCAGCACCTGGCCGTGCAGCCACGGCTGGTGCTGGAAGCCCCGCCCGGCGCCGGCAAGACCACCCAGGTGCCGCTGGCGCTGCTCGATGCACCGTGGCTGCAAGGCCGGAAGATCATCCTGCTGGAGCCGCGCCGGGTGGCCGCACGCAGTGCTGCGCTGTTCATGGCGCGGCAGTTGGGCGAAGAGGTCAGCGGCACGGTCGGCTACCGCATCCGCTTCGAGAACAAGGTCTCGGCACGCACCCGCATTGAAGTCGTCACCGAAGGCATCCTGACCCGCATGCTGCAGGACGACCCGATGCTGGAAGAGGTCGGTGCGATCCTGTTCGACGAATTCCACGAGCGCCATCTCAGTGGCGACCTCGGCCTGGCGCTGGCGCTGGACGTGCAGGCGCAGCTGCGCGATGACCTTCGCCTGGTGGTGATGTCGGCCACGCTGGACGGCGAGCGCCTGGCGCGCTTCCTCGATGCGCCTCGGCTGAGCAGCGAGGGCCGCAGCTACCCGGTGACGGTCAGCCATTTCCCGGCGCGCCGCGATGAGGCGCTGGAACTGCAGGTGCGCCGCGCGGTGCAGCAGGCCCTGGCCGAACACCCCGGTGACCTGCTGGTATTCCTGCCCGGGCAGCGTGAGATCGCGCGGGTGCAGGCCGGCCTGCAGGAATCGCTGGATGCCGGCGTCGAAGTACTGGCCCTGCACGGTGAACTGCCGGTGGAGCAGCAGGCGCGCGTGCTGCAGGCGGCCAGCGATGGCCGCCGCCGCGTGGTTCTGGCCACCAACGTCGCCGAGTCGTCGGTGACGCTGCCCGGCGTGCGCGTGGTGATCGACAGCGGCCAGGCACGCGAGCCGCGCTACGACCCCAACAGCGGTTTCACCCGGCTGGACGTGGTGGCCATCGCCCAGGCGTCGGCCGACCAGCGCGCCGGTCGTGCCGGTCGCGTGGCCGAAGGCGTGGCCTGGCGGCTGTGGCCGCAGTCGCAGCGGCTGGAGCCGCAGCGCCGCGCCGAGATCGACCAGGTGGAACTGGCCGGACTGGCGCTGGAGCTGGCCGCCTGGGGCAGCAGCGATCTGCGCTTCCTCGATCCGCCACCGGCCGGCCCGATGGGCGCCGCCCGCGAACTGCTGCAGCGGTTGGGCGCGTTGTCCAGCAGTGGTGCGATCACCGCACTCGGCCGCCGCGTACTGGCGCTGGGTACGCATCCACGGATGGCGGCGATGCTGCTGGCAGCACCCGATGCCCGCGCGCAGGCGCTGGCCGCCGATCTGGCCGCCCTGCTGGAAGCCCGCGACCCGTTGCGCCAGGGCGGTGACGCGCTGGCGGCCCGCTGGCGCGCACTGGCCGCGTTCCGCAACGGCCGCGCGCCGGGCGACGCCAATCGCAGCGGGCTGGCCGCCATTGACGCTGCCGCCAAGCAGTGGCGACGACGCCTGCGCTGTGATGCCGCGCCACCGGCCAGCATCGAGGCGCACGAGCTGGGTGACCTGCTCGCACATGCCTTCCCGGACCGCATCGGTGTCCAGCATCCCAGCGATCCACTGCGCTACCTGCTGGCCAATGGTCGCAGCGCGCGCCTGCACGAACTGAGCGACCTGCGTGGCGAACCGTGGCTGGTGGCCAGCGAGCTTCGCTTTGAGGCACGCGATGCGCTGCTGCTGCGTGCCGCACCGGTGGATGAAGGCCAACTGCGCAAGGCGTGGCCGGAGCGCTTCGTCACTGAAGACGTGGTGCGCTGGGACAGCGAGCGCCGCGCCCTGGTGGCACTGCGCGAGACCCGTTTCGACCGCATCGTGCTGGACAGCCGCTCGGCCGGGCGGGTCGATCCGCAGCACGCCGCGCAGGCCCTGACCGATGCGGTCGCCGAACTTGGCCTGCAGGCCTTGCCGTGGACCGAAGGCCTGCGCCAGTGGCAGGCACGGGTGGAATCGCTGCGGCGCTGGATACCCGAGCTCGGCCTGCCCGACTGCAGCGACGACGCCCTGCTGGCCAACCGCGCGCAGTGGCTGCAGCCCGCGTTCGCCGGCAAGACGCGACTGGATGCGCTGGATGAGTCCAGCTTCGGCGAGGCGCTGAAGTCACCGCTGGAGTGGTCACAACGGCAGCTGGTCGAACGCCACGCACCGACCCGCATTACCGTGCCGTCCGGACTGGAGCGGCCGATCAGCTACGCGCTGGACAGCGAGAGCGGCGATCCGCTGCCGCCGGTGCTGGCGGTGAAGCTGCAGGAGCTGTTCGGCCTGGCGGATACGCCGCGCATCGCCGATGGCCGCGTGCCGCTGACCCTGCACCTGCTCTCCCCCGGTGGCCGCCCGCTGCAGGTCACCCAGGACCTGCGCAACTTCTGGGAAAACACCTACGCCGAGGTGAAAAAGGAGATGAAGGGCCGCTACCCGCGCCATCCGTGGCCGGATGACCCGTGGACGGCCACGGCCACGCACCGGGCCAAGCCGCGCGGGACCTGACCGGTCGTGCCGGCACGACCGGTTGCGGACCCTGCCTGATCCTGAATGGCTGCGGTAAAGTCACGCCACGTGCGGCCCCGACTGACATACCGTTTACGGGCAACACGCGACACTGGACTTCGACCCGAGGCAAAGGACCCCCGCATGAGCAAGCTGACCGTAATCACCGACCGCGCTCTGGAGCGCGCCCTGGAGCTGGCCCACACCGCCGGCGATGGCCTGAAGAGCGCCGGTGGCAGCCTGCGCAATGCGGACTGGATCAAGACCGGCGCCGCCATCGGCGCAGTGAAGACCGGCGGCAAGGCCGCGACCAAGTTCGTGCGCCGCAACCCGGCCGTGGCCGTGGCCGCCGCTGCGGTCGGTGTAGGCCTGCTCGGCTATGCGCTGTACCGCAAGCAGCAGAAGAAGAAGGCCGCCAATGGCCACGTGGTGAATGGGCAGGCGCAGCGCATCAACGCACGTGACCGCCGCAACGACACCGTGGTGGACGAGCACAGCGATATCGGCAGCGACGCCTGAGATCGTCGGCCACGGTCAGGGCCGGGGTCCTTCCGCAGGAAGGGCTCCGGCCTTTTCATTTCAACCGATCTGCCGCCACTGCCCCGGCTGCAGGTCGTCCAGCCGGTACGGTCCCATCGACACGCGGACCAGCCGCAGCGTCGGCAGGTTCACCGCCGCGGTCATCCGCCGCACCTGGCGGTTGCGACCCTCGCGGATCGTGATCGCCAGCCAGCTGTCAGGCACGGTCTTGCGGAAACGCACCGGCGGATCGCGCGTCCACAGCGACGGCGCCGGATCGAGGCGTTCGATCTTCGCCGGCAGGGTCGGCCCGTCGTTCAGCTCGACGCCGTCGCGCAGCTGTTGCAGCTGCTCATCGCTGGGCGTGCCTTCCACCTGCACCCAGTAGGTCTTGTCGGCCTTGTGCCTGGGGTCGGTGAGCTTGTGCGCCAGCGTGCCGTTGTCAGTCAGCAGCAGCAGGCCCTCGCTGTCATGGTCCAGGCGGCCGGCGGCATACACGCGCGGCGGCAGGCCGAACCCGGCCAGGGTCGGCCGCGGCGGCACGCTGCGGTCGGTGAACTGGCAGAGCACGTTGAAGGGCTTGTTGAAGGCGATCAGCATTGCGGGCACGGCAGTCGGCGGGTGGGGCATTGTCCCATTCCCGCGTTGCCGCCGCGATCACGGCGGGCTCAGCCGAAAACCTTCCATTCCAGCAGGAACGAGCCCAGCACCAGTGCGATGCCGCACGCCGCGATGACATTGGCCCGGCGCCGCAGGTCTGCCGCCGGCGGGTCGGCCTTGCGCGAACGTTCCTCCAGAAGGGCACCCGCAAACAGGACGGCAAACCCTACCGTCGCCATCAGATCGTGGGCATGACCACCGTAGAACACGAAATCGATCAACCGCCCCAGCACCAGCACCGCGACAGCGATGTAAAAAATCTTCTTCAACTATCCATGTCCTTGCATACGATCGAATTCCGGCGCATGGCCGGCCTTGGGACCAGCCATGCGCCGCGCTACGCGCGATGAGCCGAACATGGGCTCGGCTCTACAGAGTCAGCATGCGCCAGCCCGGCACCCCTCCTACGGCTTGATGAAGCGCAGGGTCATGCGGTCGCTTTCGCCGATCGCCTGGTACTTCGCATCATCGGCCTTGTCGTGCTGGTTGGTCGGCGGCAACGTCCACACACCGTTCGGGTGGTCCTTGGTATCACGCGGGTTGGCGTTGACCTCGCTGCGCGCGTCCAGCTTGAAGCCGGCGGCCTCGGCCATCGCGATCACCTGCTGCTGGCCGACATAGCCGGTGTCATCGTCGTCGGCTACATCGGCCTTGGCGCGGTGCTCGACCACGCCCAGCACGCCGCCCGGCTTGAGCACGTTGAAGAAGCCCTGGAACATGCCCTGCGCCTGGCCGGCCTTGCGCCAGTTGTGCACGTTGCGGAAGGTAAGCACCACGTCGGCTGAACCGGCCGGGCCGAACACCGGCTTGGCCGGATCGTAAGCGACCACGGCAGTCTTGCCGAACTGTGCCGGTGCACCGGCGTACTTCTTTTCCAGGCTGTCGCGGCTGCGCTGCTGGTAGTCACGGCCGCGGCCCTCGGGCACCGCCATCGGATCGACCACTGCGGCGACGTAGTGGCCCTTGTCGTGCAACAGCGGCGCCAGGATCTCCGAGTACCAGCCGTTGCCGGGGGTGATCTCGATGACGGTTTTCTCGGGCGTCACCTTGAAGAACGACAGCGTCTGCGCCGGATGACGGAAGCCATCGCGCTTGACGTTGTTGGCATCGCGGGTCGGCGCCTTCACCGCCGCGTCGATGGCCGGTAAGACCTGGATCTTCGCCGGTGCCACCGTAGCCGGTGCGGCGAACGCGGGAACAGCGGCAAGCAGGGCCGACGCAATCAGCAGGCGGCAACCACGCAGGGACGAAGCAGGCATCATCGGGACGACTCCAACGGAAGATGCGGCGAGACTAGCAGCCGCAGCGTCCCAGGTGTTCACAAAACGTTAGCCGCATGCCCGTCGCGGAACACTGTTTTGTGGTCACCGCCGCAGCACGGTCACACAACGCGTTTTATTCTGGAGCACTTCCCCCCAAGGAGTCCGTGCCCATGACGGCACCCCGCGAACTGGGCCGTTCCGGCCTGCATGTACGTCCGCTCGCCTTCGGTGGCAACGTGTTCGGATGGAGCGCCGATGAGAAGGCCAGCTTCGCCCTGCTCGACGCCTTCGTCGATGCCGGCTTCAACCTGGTCGACACCGCCGATGTGTACTCGGCCTGGGTGCCGGGCAATGTTGGCGGCGAATCGGAAACGCTGATCGGCAAGTGGTTTGCCCGCAGCGGCAAGCGCGACAAGGTGGTGCTGGCGACCAAGGTGGCCAAGTGGGCCGAGCGCCCCGGCCTGACCCCGGACAACATCAATGCCGCCGTCGAGGATTCGCTGCGCCGCCTGCAGACCGACGTGATCGATCTGTACCAGGCCCACGAAGATGACGAGTCGACGCCGCTGGAAGCGACCCTGGCCGCGTTCGGCCGCCTGATCGAAGCCGGCAAGGTACGTGCGATCGGCGCCTCCAACTACAGCGCCACGCGCCTGGCCGATGCGCTGAAGGTATCCACCGACTACAAGCTGCCGCGTTACGAAACCCTGCAGCCGGAGTACAACCTGTACGACCGCGCCGGCTACGAAAAGGAACTGGAACCGCTGGTACAGCGCGAACAGATCGGCGTGATCGGCTACTACGCGCTGGCCAGCGGCTTCCTCAGCGGCAAGTACCGCACGCCGGCCGATGCAGCCAAGAGCCCGGCGCGTGGCGAGAACGTGGTGAAGCGCTATCTGAACCCGCGTGGCCTGCGCATCCTGCAGGCGCTGGATGACGTGGCCAGCAAGCACAACGCCAGCGCTGCACAGATCGCACTGGCATGGCAGATCGCACGGCCGTCGATCACCGCGCCGATCGTCAGCGCCACCAGCGTCGAACAGCTGCACGATCTGCTGGCGGCAGCCAACGTGTCGCTGAGCGTGCAGGATGTCGCGCAGCTGGATGCCGCCAGCACGGAAGCCTGAGTTGTAGTGCCGGCCGCTGGCCGGCATTGCACTCATTCCGAAGAAAATAATTGAACAAAATGGTTGCGCACGACTAAATCGTGGTTTATCGTGCGCACCTCGTTTCAACAACCACTGGAAACTTCCCTTGAACGCGCATTCCGTCGCCACCGCCAAACTGCTGCCATGCCTGCGCATGGACGTGCTGGCGCGCGCGTTCGGCAAGGAAGACCAGCTGACAACGGCCTGATACCCGCGCTGCGGAGATCGGCCACCCCGATCTCCGAGGCCTGACGACGCCCTCGGAACGCAAGTCCCGGGGGCGTTTTCGTTTGCGTCGGCACAAGGACCCGCGATGCCAGAACTGCACCCCGCGCGGCGACCCGCCGCTCACTGACCCAGGTTTTTCTGCCCCGCCGAAGGATTTGCTTCGCGCGACCGGCAACGCCTGGACATTATCTGCATTGCACCCAAACATTATCGCTCGCCGATAATGTCGGTGGCCTGCACCCTCGATTCTCCAACGGTCCCGTTTCAACCACGGGCTGGTGCGCGCGGCATTGCCGTGGCGTATGCCGGAGGTCGCGGACATGCCATCGCCTGGATCGCCTGCTGGAGTCAGGCGCCGGTTCGCCGGTACGCGGTTCGATTCCGCGCGGTCCCCAACTGGATAGCTCAGTAGGGTAGAGCAACGGATCCTGATTCCGTCTGTCGTGGGTTCGACTCCCACTCCAAACCACATGACCTGTCACGTCATGACTTGAAGCAACACCCGGGGCGCAAGCCCCAGCGGCCATCGTCGCCTTCCACCGTCATCGCCTTCGGGCGGGGCATGGAAGGCAACGGACCGCACGCCGGGCCCCGGCCCGCCGCCACTGCCAGCCACGTTCCGCCCCGGTGCTGCCTGCCGGGAACGACGTTGGCAGCACTGCCGGTGCACCGAAGGCTCCGCGCACGGACCGTCCGCCGATGGCCGCCCTCTTCCGCTGCCTGCACGTGGTGTGCAGGCAGCCTCGCCACGACCTGATCGACCCGGGTCAGGGTGCTTCATCCGCAACGGGTCGAACCACCAGAGCCATACAAGGAGAGACTCCCATGTTCTGGACCATCAAGGTCGTGATCGGCGACGGCGAGCGCGGCCTGGTGTATCGCAACCGTCGTTTCCAGCAGATCCTGCTGCCGGGCGTGCACCGCCTGTCGCCGTTCGGCGGCCGGCCGCACGTGGACATCCACACTGCATCGAAGGGCGCGGCCTATACCGGCAGCGACCAGGACAGCCTGATCGAAGCGCTGGGCGCACAGCTGGACACGCACTTCGTGCTGGCCAACGTCGGCGCCAGCGAGGTCGGTCTGTTGCTGCGCAACGGCCGCATCGACGAAGTGCTGCCGCCGGGCAGCCGCCGCCTGTACTGGCGCGGTTCTGTCGACGCCCAGGTGCGCGTGATGGCACTGGGTGACGAGCCGCGCGTCCCAGCGGACGTACAGCAGCGCCTGGGCCAGCTGGGCGTGCTGCCGCGTGTGGCGGTGATCAGCACCGTGCCGAGCGAGTCGGTGGGCCTGCTGTTCATCGATGGCACGCTGCGGCAGACGCTGGACGCCGGCCTGCACGCGTTCTGGAACTTCAACGGCAACGTGTCGGTGGAGCGTGTGGAACTGCGTGCACGTTCGCTGGACGTGTCCGGCCAGGAGCTGCTCAGCCGCGACAAGGTGACCCTGCGGGTGAACCTGGCCGCGACCGTGCAAGTGATCGACCCGGTGCGTGCACACCGCACGCTCAGCAATGCCGATGAGTTCGTCTATCGGCAGCTGCAGTTCGGCCTGCGCCAGGCGATTGCCGCGCGCAGCCTGGACGAGCTGCTGGGCGACAAGGCGGCATTGGACGGCGAGATCGCCGCCCATGTGCAGGCGGCGATCGAGGGCCACGGCGTGCGGCTGCTCGGCGTGGGCATCAAGGACGTGATCCTGCCGGGCGAGATGAAGGAGATCCTCAACGGCGTGGTGCTGGCCGAGAAGCAGGCCCAGGCCAGCGTGATCCGTCGTCGCGAGGAGGCCAACGCCACGCGTTCGCAGCTCAACACCGCAAAGCTGATCGAGGACAACCCGGTGCTGATGCGCTTGAAGGAGCTGGAGGCACTGGAGAAGGTCACCGAGAAGATCGACAAGCTCACCGTGTTCGGCGGCCTGGATGGCGTACTGAAGCAGCTGGTGACGATCAGGTAGGGGGTCGCGGCGGCGCAGGGACGCGCCGCCGGCCCATCAAGGACAAACACGAAGACATGGACACTCAACAGAACTATCAATGGCTGCATGCCGAGGGCACCACGCCGATCAAGGGCTGGGTCAACGGTGTGCCGCTGGAAGCGCAGGCGCATGAGCAGCTGCGCAACATCGCCGCGATCCCGTTCGTCGGGCCGTGGGTGGCCGTGATGCCGGACGTGCACCTGGGCAAGGGCGCGACCGTGGGCTCGGTGATCCCGACCCGCGGTGCGATCATCCCGGCCGCGGTCGGCGTCGACATCGGCTGCGGCATGGCGGCGGTGCGCACCACGCTGCGCGCCAATGACCTGCCCGATGACCTGCGGCAGCTGCGCAACAGCATCGAGCGCAGCATCCCGGTCGGCAACGGACGTGGCGGCGAGCATCACCGCATGCCCGACAGCATCCACACCCGGCTGGTGCAGTCCGGGCTGGCCGCCGGCCTGGAGAAGATCAAGGACAAGCACCGCAGGATCCGCACCGACAAGCTGGATCGCCAGCTGGGTACGCTGGGCGGCGGCAACCACTTCATCGAACTGTGCCTGGACGAGACGGACACGGTGTGGGTGATGCTGCACAGCGGCTCGCGCGGCACCGGCAACCTGATCGGCACCTACTTCATCGAGAAGGCGCGCGAGGAACTGGCGCGGCGCGTGCTGGGCTTCCACCTGCCGGACAAGGACCTGGCGTTCTTCATGGAAGGCGAGCCGCTGTTCGATGACTACGTTGAAGCGGTGTCGTGGGCGCAGGACTACGCCCGGCAGAACCGCGAGGCGATGATGTCGCGCGTGCTGGCCGAGATGCGCCACCGGCTGCCGAAGTTCCAGCTGGCGGCGATGGCGGTGAACTGCCACCACAACTACGTGCAGAAGGAGACGCACCACGGCCAGGAGTTGCTGGTGACGCGCAAGGGCGCGGTCAGCGCGCGCGAGGGCGAGCTGGGCATCATTCCCGGCAGCATGGGCACGCGCAGCTACATCGTGCGCGGCAAGGGCAACGCGGACAGCTTCCACAGCTGCAGCCACGGCGCTGGGCGGGTGATGAGCCGTGGCACGGCGCGCCAGCAGATCACGCTGGCCCAGCACCGCGAGGCCACCGCGCACGTGGAATGCCGCAAGGACAGCGGCGTGCTGGACGAGTCACCGGCGGCGTACAAGTCCATCGATGATGTGATGGCAGCGCAGCTCGACCTGGTCGACGTGGTGCACACGTTGCGGCAGGTGCTGTGCGTGAAGGGGTAACGAAGCGGTGCCGACCTAGGTCGGCACCCACCGCTCCCGATTGCAGTAGATCCATGCCATGCATGGATGAAACGGTGCCGACCAAGGCCGGCATCTACCGGAACACGCGCATTCAACGCGCCACACTGTCCTCGGTCACCAGCGCATGGTGCACACCAATGCCCGCACGCACGCCCTCGCCCATGGCCAGGGTGATGTTGCCGACCGTCGTCGCATCGCCTGCGGCATACACGTTCGGCACCGAGGTCTGCTTCATCGCATCGACCTCGATCAGCACGCCCAGCGGGCTTTCGGCCAACGCGCAGCCCAGCTGCTGCACCAATGGCGTGGCCATCGCCTGGGTGGCCGGCACGAACAACGCACGCTGGGCGATGCGGCGGCCGTCGGCCAGCTCCACTTCCAGCCAGGTCGGCTGGTCGCCCTGCACGCCCAGCACGGGTGACGTTTCGATCTGCACGCCGCGCTGCTGCATGGCGGCGCGCTCCTCATCGGTGATGTCCAGTCCCATGCTGAAGAACGTGACATTGCCCCAGTCGGCGAACAGCGGCGCCTTGCTGGCGGACATCGGATGGCCGCCGAGCAGGCCGATGGCACCACCACCCACTTCATAGCCATGGCAGTACGGGCAATGCAGCACGGTGCTGCCCCAGCGCTCGGCCAGGCCCGGCAACTCCGGCAACTGGTCGGCGATACCGCTGGCCAGCAGCAGCTTGCGCGCGGCCAGCACCTGGCCATCGGCGGTACGCACTTCCACGCCTTCGACGCTGGCGGTCGCCTGCACGGCTTCGGCATGCACCCAACGCACCGTGGGGTAGTCCAGCAGCTGCTGGCGCGCGGTCTTCAGCAGCTCGGCGCCACTGATGCCATCCAGCCCCAGCACCCCGTGCGAATGACTGGCGAAACGATTGCGCGGCGAAGCGGCGTCGATGACGGTGACCGGGCGACGGGCACGGGCCAGGATCAGGCCGGCGGCAATGCCGGCATAGCTGCCGCCGACGATGAGCACATCAGGATTCATGGTGACCTTCCAGGGAACGGTGATGGGCGAGATGGCGGGCGAAGTCGGCGCCAAGCTGGTCCAGCGTGGTCGCCTGCAGCCGCGCTTCGAGCAGGCGCTGCGCCTCGCGCGCACCCTCGAGCAGGGCGCTGTTGACCAGCTGCTGGATAGGACAGCCGCCGCCGGAATCGCGGGCGCCGACCTGCACCAGCGGTGGAGCCCCCACGGCCAGATAGATGTCATGCAGGGTGATCGCCGCGGCATCGCGGGCCAGCAGGCTGCCGCCGCCGTGGCCGCGCGTGCTGCGCACCAGGCCGGCCTTGTGCAGCTGTGCCAGCAGGCGACGGATCACCACCGGATGGGTGGGCAGGCAGGACGCCAGCTGCTCGGAGGTGCGCGGTGCGGCGTAGCCGACCAGGTGCGCCATCACATGCAGAGCGTCGGAAAGCGGGTTCGCGGATTTCATGTAACAACAATAGTTACATTTAAATCCCCTGTCGAGAGTCCGCATTCGTTCCATATGGACACACTTGTCCCATGAAACATCCCCTTCACATGGCTAAACGAAACGCGAATGTGATGCACGTCCCACTTCAGCGCGTGCGCATCGGGTCGATACCGCAGTGCCCCTTCCCGAGAGTGCTTCCCCATGAATGCGTCTGTCCGTGCTCCGCGCCTGCAGTCCAAGCTGCTCGGCGCGGTTTCCGTTGGTCTGGCCGTGGTCCTGCTGTGCGCGCTGGCGGGCCTGGCCTCCGCCTGGTTGAAGCTATCCACCGAGGTTCCACCCGAAGTCGCGCACAGCCGCGATGCCGAACGCCTGCAGCGCGAGTTCCGCGGCCAGGTACAGGAATGGAAGAACGTACTGCTGCGCGGCCGCGACGACACGCTGCGCCAGCGCCACCTGGAGGCGTTCGACAGCGAAGGCCGCCTGGTCGAGCAACTGGCCAAGGGCCTGGTGAGCAGCCCGGATGCACGCACGCGTGATCTGGCACAGGCCTTCATCGGCCTGCATGCGCAGCTGCAGCAGGAGTACCACGCGGCGCTGCAGGCGTTTGCCGAGGCCAGCTACGATCCCGCCGCCGGCGACAATCTGGTGCGCGGCAAGGACCGTCCAGTGGCGACTGCACTGGATGCGCTGAGCACGCACGCCACGCAGGTGGCCGAAGCGGCGGTGACGGCACGCTCGCAGCAGGCACGCCAGACCCTGCTGCTATGTGCAGCGCTGACCGTGCTGGCTGCCGTGCTGCTGCTGATGGGCCTGGCCTGGTGGCTGCGGCGTGCGGTGGTGCAGCCGGTACTGGCGGTGGAAGCCGCTGCGCGCGCGGTGGCTGCCGGTGACCTGCAGCACGTGGTGCAGGTGCGCAGCCGCGACGAGATCGGCCGCCTCGCGCAGGCCATGCAGGCAGTGCAGTCGACACTGCGCGGTGTGCTCGATGCACAGGCCACGATGGCACAGGCGCATGAAGCCGGCAGCATCAGCCACCGCATGGATGCCAGTGCCTTCCCCGGCGCGTTCGGCACGATGGTGGCCGACAGCAACGCGCTGGTCGATGCGCACATCCAGGTGAAGCTGCGCGCGATCGCGATCATGGGCCGCTATGCCATCGGCGACCTCAGCCAGGACATGGAACGCCTGCCCGGCGAGAAGGCAGTGATCACCGAGGCGCTGGACATGGCCAAGCACAACCTCGGCATGATCAATGGCGAGATCCGCCGCCTGGCCGAAGCGGCGGCCGCCGGTGACTTCAGCCAGCGCGGCGACAGCGCGCGCTTCGAACATGATTTCCGCGCGATGGTCGACGGCTTGAACCGATTGATGCAGACCACCGAACTGAACCTCGGCGAGGTCTCCAGCATGCTGCGTGCGATTGCCGATGGTCGCCTCGGCGCGCGCATGCACGGTGATTTCCAGGGCGTGTTCGCGCGCATCGCCGGCGATGCCAACACCACCGCCACGCAGCTGGCGACCATCGTCACCGACATCAAGCACGCCTCCGGCAACATCCACACGGCGGCGGCGGAGATCGCCGCCGGCAACAACGATCTGTCACGTCGCACCGAACAGCAGGCCGCCAACCTGGAAGAGACGGCGGCATCGATGGAGGAACTGACCTCCACCGTGCGCCAGAACGCCGAACACGCGCGCCAGGCCAACCAGCTGGCGATCGGCGCGCACACCGTTGCCTCTCACGGCGGCAGCGTGGTCGGCCAGGTGGTAACGACGATGGGCGCGATCGAGACCTCGTCGCGGCAGATCGCCGAGATCATCAGCGTGATCGACGGCATCGCCTTCCAGACCAACATCCTGGCGCTGAACGCTGCGGTGGAAGCGGCCCGCGCCGGCGAGCAGGGCCGTGGGTTCGCCGTGGTTGCCAGCGAAGTGCGCACGCTTGCACAGCGCTCGGCCGCAGCCGCAAAGGAGATCAAGGCGTTGATCGAAACGTCGGTGGAACAGGTCGGCCACGGTGCACAGCGCGTGCGCGAGGCCGGTGACACCATGGCCGAGATCGTCGCGTCGGTGCAGCGCGTGACCGACATCATGGCCGAGATCTCCGCCGCCTCACAGGAGCAGAGCGCGGGCATCGAACAGGTCAGCCAGACCGTGATCCAGATGGACGGCACCACCCAGCAGAATGCCGCGTTGGTGGAGGAAGCCAGCGCCGCCGCGCGCAGCCTGGAACAGCAGGCGAACCGCTTGATCGACGCGGTGGATGTGTTCGATCTGTCGACATCGGCGGCTGCGAAGGGCGGGCTGGCGCGCGCAGCCTGATTGATCCGGTTGCCGGCCAGCGGCCGGCTCTACCCCGCGATGAACGGTTTGGTTGCCGGCCAGCGGCCGGCACTACCCTCGAGATGAACGGTAGTGCCGGCCGCTGGCCGGCAACCCCACCACGACCTCAGCGCAGGTAACCTCTCTGCGCCATTGCTTCACCCAGGTAATCCAGGAACGAGCTGATCCGCGCCGACACCGCCGTGTTGCGGTAGTACACCGCGTGGATCGGCTGGTACACATCCAGCGTCTGCGTCGCCAACACCGGTACCAGGGTGCCAGCCGCGCGGTCGCGGTCGGTCACGAAGTCGGACAGGCAGGTGATGCCCACGCCTTCAACCGCCAGTCGGCGTAGTGTTTCGCCACTGGACACCGCGATATCCGGACGCACCCGCAGCAGGCCATCGGCGTCGCCCGGCAGCGGCCAGTGATTCAGCGATTCCGGTTCATTGAAGCTGAGCAGCGTGTGCTGGCCCAGCGCGGCGACGCTGGTCGGTTCGCCGTGTGCCGCCAGGTAGGCCGGACTGGCCACCAGCCGCAGCTGGCAGCGACCCAACGGCCGCGCATGCAGGGTGGAGTCGGCCAGCGGCCCGATCCGGATCGCCAGATCGGTGCGCCGTTCCAGCAGGTCGATGTAGCGCTCGGAGCTGTTCAACTCCAGCTGCACCTCCGGGTAGCGCGCGCGGTACCCGGCCACCAGCGGTGCGATCACGTGCAGCACGAATGGCATCGCCGCATCCACGCGCAGGCGCCCGGCCGGGCGCTCGCGGCGGGCGGCCATCTGTTCCTCGGCGGACTCCACCGCATCGATGATCGCCCGTGCATGGCGCAGGTAGGCCTCGCCCTCGGCGGTGAGGTGCAGGCGGCGGGTGGTACGGGTCAACAGGGTGGTGCCGAGCTTGTCTTCCAGCCGCCCCAGCGCCCGGCTCACGCCCGATGGCGTCTGCCCCAGCTGTTCGGCGGCAGCACTGATCGACCCGCTGTCGATCACCGCGAGGAAGGCCTGCATTTCATCGAGAGTGGTTTTCATGCCGCCATTATTGACTGCGCGGCAATAGTGATTGGCGTGAAGACCGGTTTTTCGGCAAAGGTGCGCCGCGCACACTGCGCGCCTTCCTTCCCTCCGGAGCCGGCCATGATCCGTGGCATTCCCCTCGCCCTGCTGGCGCTGACCCTCGGTGCCTTCGCCATCGGCACCACCGAGTTCGTCATCGTCGGCCTGATCCCCACCATTGCCGCCGACCTTCAGGTCAGCCTGCCCTCGGCCGGCCTGCTGGTCTCGCTGTATGCCCTCGGCGTGGCCATCGGTGCGCCGGTGCTGACCGCGCTCACCGGCCGCGTGCCGCGCAAGTCGCTGCTGGTGGCGCTGATGGTGCTGTTCACCCTGGGCAACGTCATCGCCTTCCTGGCGCCGGGCTACACCTCGCTGATCGTCGCCCGCATCCTCACCGGCCTCGCCCACGGTGTGTTCTTCTCGATCGGTTCGATCATCGCCACCGCGGTGGTGCCGAAGGAGAAGGCCGCCAGCGCGATCGCCATCATGTTCACCGGCCTCACCGTGGCGCTGGTGACCGGGGTGCCGCTGGGCACCTTCATCGGCCAGCACCTGGGCTGGCGCGCCACCTTCCTGGCGGTGGCCGCTCTGGGCGTGATCGCCCTGCTCGGCGCGCTGCTGTTCGTGCCGCGCAGCGTGCCGCAGAGTGCGCCGGCCAGCTTCCGCCAGCAGCTGGCCGTACTCGCCCAACCCCGCCTGCTGCTGGTCTATGCGATGACCGCGCTGGGCTACGGCGGCACCTTCCTGGCCTTCACCTATCTGGCGCCGATCCTGCAGGACGTCACCGGTTTCTCCGCCAATGCGGTCAGCCTGGTGCTGCTGGTGTACGGCGTGTCGGTGGCAATCGGCAACCTGTGGGGCGGGCGCATGGCCGACCGCATGGGTCCGGTGCCCGCACTGAAGCGCATCTTCGCCCTGTTGGCCGTCGTGCTGTTCGTGCTCACCTTCACCGCCTACAACACCTGGCTGATGCTGCTGACGGTGCTGGCGCTGGGTGCGGTGGCGTTCGGCAACGTGCCCGGCCTGCAGGTCTACGTGGTCAAGCAGGCGCAGCGCTATGCGCCGCAGGCCACCGACGTGGCCTCGGGGCTGAACATCGCCGCCTTCAACATCGGCATCGCGCTGGGCGCCTCGCTCGGCGGCCTGGTGGTGGAGAACATCGGCCTGATGCACACGCCGTGGCTGGGCTCGCTGGTGGTGGTGGGTGCGTATGCATTGACCGTGCTCAGCGGCCGCCTGGACCGCCGCGACGGCATCGATGACCGCGCCGATGGCATCGCCGTGGCCGCGCATTGAGATAAGTCATGCCGTGCCGGCGCCCTGCCGGTACGGTGGTGCAATGCACCGTTGCCGGCACGCATGCGGCCACTGGCCTACCCTTTGCCGGATATTCGCATCCCTCCCCTCTGCTGGAGCTCCCCATGACTGTCCCCGCCTTCGGTCTCGGCACCTTCCGCCTCAAGGACCAGACCGTGATCGACTCCGTGCGCAACGCGCTGGATGTCGGCTACCGCGCCATCGATACCGCGCAGATCTACGGCAATGAAGCCGAGGTCGGCCAGGCCATCGCCGATTCCGGCGTGCCGCGCGAAGAGATCTACCTGACCACCAAGGTCTGGATTACCGAGTTCAAGCGCGAAGCGCTGCTGGCCAGCCTGCGTACCAGTCTGGAAAAGCTGCGTACCGATCATGTGGACCTGACGCTGATCCACTGGCCGTCGCCGAACGACAAGGTCGACGTGCCGATGGAGGAGTACCTGACCGCACTGGCCGAGGCCAAGGCACAGGGCCTGACGAAGCAGATAGGCATCTCCAACTTCACCATCGCACAGACCCGCAAGGCGATCGGCATCCTCGGTGCAGGCGCCATCGCCACCAACCAGATCGAGATCCATCCGTACCTGCAGAACCGCCTGCTGGTGAAGTTCCTGCAGGACAACGGCGTCCACATCACCGCCTACATGAGCCTGGCCTATGGCGAGGTGATCAAGGACCCGGTGATCCAGGCCATTGCCGGCCGCCACCAGGCCACTCCGGCGCAGATCGCGCTGGCCTGGGCGCTGCAGCAGGGCTTCTCGGTGATCCCGTCGTCGACCAAGCGCGAGAACCTGTCGGGCAACCTGGAGGCAGCAGCGATCCGCCTGACCGAGGAAGACATGGCGCAGATCGCCAAGCTGGACCGCGGCCATCGCCTGGCCAACCCGGAAGGGATTGCACCCGCCTGGGATTGATCCCAACTGCGGCTACGGATCGGAATCGGTAGGTGCCGACCTTGGTCGGCACTGACCTCTGATCGATCATTGAAACACCGTGCCGACCAAGGTCCGCACCCACCGGAAGCGGCTTTGGCCTAGCGCTGCAACAACCACCCACGCATCGCCGCACTGACCTCGTCCGGCTTCTCCATCGGTGCCAGGTGCCCGCAATCGGGCACCACTACCAGCTGCGAGTGCGGCACCAGGGCATGCATTTCCTCGCTCACTGCCAGCGGCGTGATGCGATCGTTGGCCCCGCAGATGATCAACAGCGGATCGCGGTAGCCAGCCAGCACGTCATGGCCGTCACGGCGTTCCAGCGCGCTCTGGCGCAGGAACACTTCCGCGCCCAGGCGAGCGGTCATGTCGCGCACACGCTGTACCAGCACGTAGTCGTCCAGCCGCGAGGCGTCGATGTAGCTGCGCATCAGCACATCGCCGAAGCCATGGAACTTGCCGGGCAGGCGTACGCTGGCGCGTTGGCTGCGGCGCTGTTCGGCACGTTCCGGTGAATCGGCGTGGATCGAGGTATCGATCAGCGCCAGCTGCAGCACACGCTCCGGCGCGATGCGCAGGATCTGCTGGGCGACGAAACCACCCAGCGAGAACCCGGCCAGCGCAAAGCGCTCCGGTGCCTGTGCCAGCACGTCCTCGGCCACCGCCTGCAGGGTCTCGCCACGGGTCTGGTCGCCTACGGTGCAATCGGCAATGTCGGCCAGATCGGCCAACTGCGCGCGCCACAGCTCGCCATCGTTGAGCAGGCCGGGCAGCAGCAACAGGGGGGTACGGTCGGTCATGGGGGTATTGTCGCGCCGGTGCGGTGACGAGGACATGCCGTCGCTGGCTCTGTGCGTTGCAGAACCGGCCCAGCAGCGCGACGACACGCTAGGATGCAGCCCTCGACCCTACCCGTTCCAAGGATGCGGCCATGGCAGACCCCTACAACAGCGGCAACCCGACGACCTCGCTGGCACGTTTCGACGATTCACTGGTCACCACTGCCTTCGAGCTGCCCGGGCACCGCGTCGTGCGCAACCTGGGCGTGGTGCGCGGCATCACCGTGCGCTCGCGCTCGATCGTCGGCAACTTCCTCGGCGGCATCCAGACGATCTTCGGCGGCAACATCACCATCTACACCGAGCTGTGCGAACAGGCCCGCGAGGAAACCTACCGCGACATGGTCAAGCACGCGCGGCAGCTGGGCGCCAACGCGATCATCGGCATGCGCTACGACGCCACCGATGTGATGACCGGGCTGACCGAGGTGCTGTGCTATGGCACGGCGGTGGTGGTGGAACCGCTGCGTTGACGAGGCCGCCGGGCATGGCCCGGCGCTACCCGGAATCACGCCGCTGGCGGGATCTCGGGCACCTCGACCTGCTGCACCGGCAGAGTCACCATCATCACCGTCGGGTCGTCCGGATCGAGCTTGGTCTTGAAGCCCAGGCTCTGGCACATCGCCAGCATGGTGCTGTTCTCGCGCAGCACCTGGCCTTCGACCACGTCCAGGCCCAGCCACTTGGCGTACTCGATCATGATCGCCATCAGCCGCCAGCCGATGCCGTGGCCCTTCAGGTCCGAGCGGATCAGGATGCCGTACTCACCGCGGTGGTAATCCGCATCGGCGTGCAGGCGCACCGCGCCCAGCATCTCGCCACTGCGCGGTTCGATCGCCACCAGCGCGATCGAGCGTGCGTAATCGAGCTGGGTCAGGCGTGCGATGAACTCGTGGCTGAAGTGCTTCACCGACTGGAAGAAGCGCAGGCGCAGGTCCTCGTCGCTGACGCGGGCGAAGAACGCACGGAACAGCGCGTCGTCCTCCGGCCGCACCGGGCGCACGAAGGCACGGCCGCCATCGGACAGTTCGATGGTGCGCTCCCACTCCTTCGGGTACGGGAACACCGAGAAGCGCGGATGGCCACGGCCCTTGTGCAGGATGCGCGACGGCGCCACCGCCACGCGCGCGTCGAGGGCGAGGATGCCCTTGCCGTCGACCAGCAGCGGATTGATGTCCAGCGTACGCACTTCGGGGATGTCAGCGGCCAGCTGCGCCAGCTTGACCAGCGCCAATGCCAGTGCGCGCTCGTCGGCGGCAGGCACATCGCCATAGGCCTTGAGGATGCGCGACGCACGGGTCTGGCCGATCAGCTCATGGGCCAGACGCAGATCCAGCGGCGGCAGCGCCAAGGCCTTGTCATTGATCACTTCAACCGCGGTACCGCCACGGCCGACCACGATCACCGGACCGAACGTCGCGTCATCGGCAATGCCGACGATCAACTCGCGTGCCTTCGGGCGAACGATGGTCGGCTGCACCAGCAGGCCGTCGATGCGCGCATCCGGCCGCAGCTGGCGCGCGCGCGACAGGATCGCGTTGGCCGCGCTCTGCACCGCCGGCAGCGTGGACAGGTTCAGGCGCACGCCGTCCACTTCGGACTTGTGCGGGATGTCCGGTGACAGGATCTTCAGTGCCACGGTGGCACCACGTTCCAGCAGCGGCTGCGCCAGGTCCATCGCCTCATGCGCATCGCGCGCATGCATCACCGGCGCGGACGGAATGCCATAGGCCTTGAGCAGTTCATGCGTGGCCAGCGGGTCCAGCCACTGCTGGCCGTTGGCCAGCGCGGCATCGACCAGCGCGCGCGCGGCCGCCGCATCCACGCTGAAGTCCTGAGGCAGGCTGGGCGGCGTTTCCATCAGCGCGTTCTGCGCTTCGCGATAGCGCACCAGATGCTGGAAGCCGCGCACCGCTTCGGCCTCGGTCGGATAGGTCGGCACCCGCGCTGCGTTGAGCGTGGCGGTGGCTTGGTCATCGTTGCCCAGCCAGACCGCGAACACTGGCTTGTCGCGGTGATGGCGCGGGCGCAGGCCCAGCGTGCGGGTCAACGCCTGTGCCGCGTCTGCAGATGAGGTGAATGCGGTGGGCACATTGACCACCATCACCGCATCGTTCTCGTTGTCGGCCAGCAGCGCTTCGATGGCAGACGCGTATCGTTCGCCATCGGCGTCGACCACGATGTCGACCGGGTTGCTGCGTGACCAGCCCTGCGGCAGCACCGCGTCAAGTTTCTCGACCGTACTGTCGGACAGGTTGGCCAGCGTGCCACGCAATGCAATGAGCTGGTCCACGGCAAGGCGGCCGACACCACCACCATTACTGAGAATGGCCAGGCGACGACCGGGGAACGTCCCCAACCGGCCCAGCGATTCGGCAGCCGTGAACAGTTCGTCCAGCGCGCTGACACGCAGCAGGCCGGCGCGGTTGAAGGCTGCACCGTAGACGTCGTCGGTGCGGGCCAGGGCCTGCACATGGGTATCGCGGCTGCCCGGCTGCACGCGCTCGGCGCGGCCGGACTTCACCACCACCACCGGCTTGGCACGGGCGGCGGCACGCGCGGCCGACATGAACTTGCGCGCGTCCTTGATCTGCTCGACATAGAGCAGGATGGCGCGGGTGCGGTAGTCGGTGGCGAAGTAATCGAGCAGGTCGCCGAAGTCGACGTCCATCGTGTCGCCCAGCGAGACCACCGCGGAGAAGCCGACCGAGCGCGCCACGCCCCACTCCACCAGCGCAGCGGCAATGGCCGAGGATTCGGAGATCAGGGCGAGGTCGCCGGCCTGCGGGAAGTGCGCGGCGATGCTGGCGTTGAGCCGTGCATGCGGTGCGATCACGCCCAGGCAGTGCGGCCCGAGAATGCGCAGGCCGTGCTTGCGCGCCACCGTTTCCACCTGTTCCGACAACGAGCCCGGGCCTTCGCCCAGGTGCGCGGTGAGGATGATCGCGGCCTGCACGCCGCGTTCGGCGGCGGTACGCACCACCTGCGGCACGATCGCCGCCGGTGCGGTGATCACCACCAGGTCGGGTACCCAGTCCAGGTCCTTCAAGCGCTTGATCGTGCGGATGCCATCGATCTCGGCATGCCGCGGGTTGATCCACGCCACCTTGCCGGGGAAACCGGTGCCGCGCAGGTTGCGCATCACCGCGCGCCCGGCGGAGCGCTCACGCGGGCTGCCGCCGATCACCGCGACCGACTGCGGACGGAACACGGACTGCAGGTGGTAGGTACTCATGCGCCTACGGTACACGGACTGGCGCGGCAACGGCATGATCGTGCGCAAGGTCCTGACACCGCATCCACGCATGGCGTGGATCTACCGCCGGGACCAGTAGATCCACGCCATGCGTGGATGACGCTCCAGTTACAGCAGCGTGCCGTGCAGGATCATCGCGGCGATGCTGAAATAGATCACCAGGCCGGTCACATCCACCAGGGTGGCCACGAACGGGGCCGAGGCGCTGGCCGGGTCGAAGCCCAGCCGTTTCAGGATGAAGGGCAGCATCGAACCGGACAGCGAGCCGAAGGTGACGATGCCAACCAGCGCGGCACCGATGGTGATCGCCAGCAGGATCCAGTGCTCGCCGTAGTCATGCAGGCCGCCCAGCTGCCAGATCACGATGCGCACGATGGCCAGGCAGCCGAGGATGGCGCCCAGCACCATGCCGGTGGGCACTTCACGCAGGGCCACCTTCCACCAGTCACGCAGGCGCAGTTCGCGCAGCGCCAGGCTGCGGATCAGCAGCGAGGTCGCCTGCGAACCGGAATTGCCGCCCGAGCTCATGATCAGTGGGATGAACAGGGTCAGCACCACGGCGCGCGCCAGTTCGTCCTCGTAGTGCTGCATCGCGCTGGCGGTCAGCATCTCGCCCAGGAACAGCACGCTCAGCCAGCCGGCGCGCTTGCGCAGCATCTCGAAGAAGCCGATCTGCATGTAAGGCTTGTCCAGCGCTTCCATGCCGCCGAACTTGTGCGCGTCCTCGGTGGATTCCTCGATCAGCGCATCGAGCACGTCGTCCACGGTGACGATGCCGAGCATCTGCTGCTGGTCGTCGACCACCGGGATCGCCAGCAGGTCGTGGCGGCGGATCAGCCGCGCCACCTCTTCCTGGTCCATCAGCGCGTCCACCGTCACCGGCGGATTGACCTGGGCCACGTCCAGGATCGATTCCTCGGGCAGGCCGGTGATCAGCCGGCGCATGGTCACCACCTGCTGCAGCTGCTGGCTGGCCGGCTCCAGCACGTAGATCGCGTACACCGTTTCACGGGTGCGCTCGACCTGGCGGATGTGCTGCAGGGTCTGCGCCACGGTCCAGCTGGCGGGTACCGCCACGTACTCGGTGGTCATCAGCGCGCCGGCGGTGTTCGGCGGGTAGCTGAGCAGCTTCTGGATGGCCTGGCGGGCGTCGGTGCCCAGCAGCGGGATCAACCGCGCGCGTTCTTCCTCATCCAGCTCGTGGACGATGTCGGTGGCGCGGTCGTCGGCCATCAGACCGAGCAGGGCGGCGGCGCGCGCCGGCGGCAGCGCGGCCACCAGTTCGCCACTGCGGTGAAGCTCCGGCGCTTCCAGCATTTTCACTGCACGCGGCAACGGCAGCGCGGCCAGCGTTTCCGCGGCGCGGGTCAGTTCCAGCGTGTTGAGGAATTCCACCGCGTCGGCGGTGTTGTAGTTCGCCAGGGGTGCGGCCAGTGCGGCGGCATCGGCCACCGGGCGCAGCAATTGCTTCTGGTTCATCGGGTTTGCCTTGTGGGGTGCGACCTCGCGCAACGCCAACGCAGGCAAACCGTCCCGATGTCAGGCGGTGGCCATCGCTGGCGTCGAACGAGGTCGACTTCTACTGTCGCTGGACATGGGTTGGGGACTCCGGGATGCGTATGCCGGCGGACGCGCCGCCAGCGGCGGGCAGTCTGGACCCGTGGGCCATGCAGGTCAACCCGGCAACCCCGCGCGGGGCACCTGCCCGGCAGGTTGTTCTCGTGCA
Organism: Stenotrophomonas maltophilia; assembly: GCF_003970865.1. GTDB lineage: Bacteria > Pseudomonadota > Gammaproteobacteria > Xanthomonadales > Xanthomonadaceae > Stenotrophomonas > Stenotrophomonas maltophilia_AR. The sequence goes on from NZ_RXLZ01000008.1 coordinate 97,975, forward strand.
TACACAGGCCGGCGCGCATAATGACGCGGTGGCACTCGCCACCTCTTCTCCCACCCGAATGGACGCACAGCGGGCTCCGCCGATGACCAGGTATTCCCATGCATAGCGGTGGTCTGGAACTGGCCCTGGTGCTGCTGCTGGCGGCGGTCATCGCCGTGCCGGTGTTCAAGAAGTTCGGCTTCGGCGCGGTGCTAGGCTACCTGGCGGCCGGTGTGGTGCTGGGCCCGGACGGGCTGGGCTTCGTGCAGGACGCCGACCGCATCCTCGGTGCCGCCGAGATCGGCGTGGTGATGCTGCTGTTCGTGATCGGCCTGGAGCTGTCGCCGGCACGCCTGAAGGTGATGCGGCGCTCGGTGTTCGGCGCTGGTGCGGCACAGGTGGCGCTGTCCGGGCTGGTGCTGGGCGGCCTGCTGCTGTTTGACCATTTCCAATGGAAAAGCGCGCTGGTGGTGGGCGTGGCGCTGGCGCTGTCATCCACCGCGGTGGGCCTGCAGCTGCTGTCCGAACACAAGGCGATCAACAGCGACCATGGCCGGCTCGGGTTCGCCATCCTGCTGTTCCAGGACCTGATCGCGATTCCGCTGCTGGCGGCCATCCCGCTGCTGGGCGGGGTGAAGAACGAGACCCTGCGCTGGGAAGACGCCGCCGTGGCCCTCGGCGCGCTGGCGGTGGTGATCCTGTGCGGGCGGCCGGTGCTGCGCAAGGTGTTCAGCATCATCGCGCGCACCCGCAGCCCGGAAGTATTCACCGCGACCGCACTGCTGGTGGTGCTGGGCACCGCCTGGTTCATGCAGGAGGCCGGCCTCAGCCCCAGCCTGGGCGCGTTCCTGGCTGGCGTGCTGCTGTCCGATTCGGAGTTTCGGCACGAACTGGAAGCGCAGATCGAGCCGTTCAAGGGGCTGCTGCTGGGCCTGTTCTTCATCGCGGTAGGCATGGGCATCGACCTCGACCGCATTGTCGCCGAGCCGTGGCTGATCGCTGCCGGCGTGGCGATCCTGCTGGTGGTCAAATTCAGCCTGCTGTACGTGATCGGACGTATTGCCAAACTCAGTTCGCGACAGTCGCTGCTGCTGGGCAGCGTGCTGTGGCTGGGCGGCGAGTTCGCCTTCGTGGTGTTCAACGAAGCGCAGCGCGCACACCTGCTGGGCAACGCCAACCATGACCGGCTGGTGGCCATCGTCGGCCTGTCGATGGCGATCACGCCGCTGCTGATGATCGCGCTGCTCAAGCTGCTCGGTCAGGAAAAGGCCGCGCCGCGCGCGGCGGCCGAGGCCGACAAGGTGGCGCCGGACAACCGGCCCAAGGTGCTGATCGCCGGCATGGGCCGCTTCGGCCAGGTGATCGCGCGCCTGCTGACCGCGCAGAAGGTGCCGTTCGTGGCGCTGGAAGCGAATCCGGACACCGTGGCCGACCTGCGCCGCTTCGGCAACCAGCTGTACTACGGCGACCCGACCCGGCCGGAGATGCTGCGTGCGGCCGGCGGCGAGCACATCGATGTGTTCGTGATCACCGTGGACGACCCGGAGACCAACCTGCGCGCGGTACGCATGGTGCGCCGGCTGTACCCGGACGCGAAGGTGCTGGCGCGTGCACGCAACCGCCAGCATGCATGGCGCCTGATGGATATGTCGGCCGAGCCGTTCCGCGAAGTGTTCGGCACCAGCCTGGAGATGAGCGGCCGCGTGCTGACTGCACTGGGCGTGGCGCCGGACGTGGCCGAACGCCACGTGCAGCGCTTCCGTGAGCACGATGAGCAGCTGCTGCGCGACCAGTACCTGGTCTACGACGACGAGGCGGCAGTGATCCAGACCTCGCGCGACGCACGCAACGACCTGATGCATCTGTTCGAGGCCGACGCGGAAAGCGACGGCAAGTAGGCGTGCCGACCAACGGTCGGCACCCACCCGATGGCAGATGGACCCGGTAGTGCCGGCCGCTGGCCGGCGGCCTCGCGATCCCGAAGGTTTCAGGAGGTTGCCGGCCAGCGGCCAGCACTACCCACTGCAGATTCCGGCAGTAGATCCACGCCATGCGTGGATGTCGCAGACCTCGGCTCAGCCGTTGTCGCGCAGGAACCGCGCCATCGACGATACGCCCGGCACGCGCGGTTCGAACTCGCCGGCCACGTCGATGAAGCCACGCATCACCGCGATCTCGCGCGGGCTGCGGTTGAGGCTGTCGCGTACTTCCGGATCGGCACCGGCACGCAGCAGGCGCTGCACCAGCAGCGGCAGGCCATGCAGCGCGGCCAGGTGCAGCGGGCCGAAGCCGCGTGGATCGCGCACGTCCAGGCTGACGTCTTCGTCCAGCAGGCGCTCCACCGCCGCCATCACCACCTGCTCGTCGCAGGCAGTACCCGGCTCGGCACGCGCGCCCAGCAACAGCAGCAGCGGCGTCACCGAACCGGCAGCAGCCTGGTCCGGTTCGGCACCGGCCAGCAGCAGGGTGTCGAGCAGGGCCAGCAGGCGCGAGCGGTCGCGGGCACTGAAACCGTACAGCGCGGCGCAGTGCAGCGGGCCCAGCTGCTGCGCATCACCGGCATGCACGTCGGCACCGGCGGTGAGCAGGCGCGCGACGATGTCCGGCAGGCCCAGCGCCGAGGCCAGCATCAGCACGGTCACGCCGCCCGGCAGACGGTGTTCCAGCTTGGCGCCGGCGTCGAGCAGGGCCGAGACGATATCCACCTGGCGCATGCTGACCGCCGCCGACAGCGGCGTAGCACCGCTGGCCGCAGCGTGCTGCGGATCGGCGCCACGCGCCAGCAGCAGGTCGGTCACCGCCAGATGGCCACCACCGGCGGCGCGCAGCAGCGCGGTACAGCCCTGTGCGTCGACGGCGTCGACGGCGAAGCCCAGATCGATCAGGCGGCGCACCGCATCCACGTCACCGGCCATCGCGGCGGCCGGCAGATCGGCCTCGCGCAGGGTGCGGCGCGGCAACGGCCATACCCGCCAGTCGAGCCAGTCGGCCAGATCACGGCGACCGATCGACAGCGCCACGCCCAGCGGCGTCTGGCCGTCGGCGGCACGGGCTTCCGGCGAGGCACCGTGCTGCACCAGCAGCTTCAGCGCGCCTTCGCGGGCCAATGCGGTGGCCAGATGCAATGCGGTCATGCCATGGCTGTCGCGCGCTTCACGATCGACACCGGCCTTGAGCAGGGCCTGCTGCAGGCGCAGCCAGCCCAGGCGCACCGCCAGCGACAACGGCGGATCACCGGCCGGCGAAGCTGCGAACGGATCGGCGCCACGTTCCAGCAGTTCCAGCGCCAGCTGTTCCAGGCCACGGGCGGCCTGGTCGTGCTGCGCACAGGCCGCCAGGAAACGCGCCAGGCCACCGCGTCCGGCCGGTGACAGGCCACGCTGCAGCATCACCTGCAGCGCCGGCACCGCATCGATGCCACGCGACAGCAGGGCGAACATCGGCGTGTCGGAGCAGGCGTCACGCACGTAGGGATCAGCACCATGGGCCAGCAGCCAATCGACCGCACGCGGCTCCAGCGCCAGTTCCGGATCGAGCAGCAGGCCACCCAGTTCTTCCGGCTGGCACAGCTTGGCCAGCGCGGCCATGCCTTCGGTGTTGCCGAAGCCCAGCGCTTCGCGCAGCAGGGTCAACGGCGGACGGTCCGGCAGCAGGCCACTGGCGCTGGCGGCTTCGCCGCGCTCGGCCAGGCCATCACTGACGGCGGCCGGCAACGGGTAGGAAGGGTCCAGCAGGGCCACGATCGCCCAGCGGCCAGCTTCGGCGGCGTAGTCCACCGCACGGCGACCGACCGGATCAGCGGCATCGGCGGCGATGCCCAGTTCAACCAGGCGCTTGATCAGCAGCGGCGAGACATCCTCGGCCATCGCCGCCAGCTGCACCGCGTTGCGGCCTTCGCCGTCCACCGCGACCAGGTCCGGCTTGTGCGGCAGCAGATGTTCGACCACGGCGGCGCGACCGGCACGGGCCGCTTCCAGCCATGGCGTGCGGCCCAGTGCATCGCGCGCTTCCAGATTGGCACCGGCGCCGAGCAGCACGCCGATGATCTCCACGTGGCCGGCCAGCGCCGCCTCGTGCAGCGCGCTGCGGCGCTGGCGATCGCGGGCGTCGGCGCGCGCCTTGTGCTTGAGCAGCAGCTGCACACCGGCCGGATCGTCATCTTCGGTGGCAGCGGCGGCCAACAGCACCGGCGTGCCCTCGGCCGGTTCGCTGCGCGCACCGCGTTCGAGCAGGAAGCGGGCCAGGCGCCAGTTGCCGACCTGGCAGGCCACGGCCAGCGGCGACCAGCCCTCGTTGTTCAACGCATCGACTTCGGCGGCGGCATCACGGAGCAGCGCGGCCACGCCCGGGTCGGAACTGCGCGCGGCATGGTGCAGCGGGGTGTTGCCATCGCTGTCGGTGGCACGCGAATCGGCACCGTTGGCGAGCAGGGTCATCACCGCTTCGGGGCGGCCGTGCCAGCTGTCGCGGGTGGCGGCCAGCAGCGGGGTCATGCCCCGGTGCGGCGCATTCACATCGACGCCGCGGGCGATCAGTTCACGCAGCAGGCGCAGGTCCGGCAGCACCGCCGCCAGCACTGCCAGGCTGCGCTGGTCGCGCCAGTTCGGGTCCGGCAGCGCATACGGATCGGCACCGGCCTGCAGCAACTGCAGGCCCCGGTCGATGCGGCCATGGCGGGCGGCTTCATACAGTGCCGGGGTCAGCTCCTGCGGTGCCATCGCCTCCAGCGGCGCGGTTTCTGCCGCAGCGGCGAACATCGGTTCGTGCGCGTTGCTGGCGGTGGCCAACGGGCTTGCGCGCAGCGACACCAGCGGTGCCGGCGCGACCCGCTGCAGCAGCAGGTGCAACACTGGAGACAGCAGCACCACCGCCAGTGCGGCGGGCCAGCGTGCGCTTTCCGGCAGCAGGCCCGGCCAGGCCGGCAACACCACCAGCGCGGCCAGCGCGATCACCAGCGCGGCGACACCGAGACCGCGCCAGGCGGTCAGGTCGCGTCCGGCCAGCGCCTGCCAATGCTGGGCCAGGCTGCCATCCAGGCGTTCGACATCGTTCCACAGCGGCCAGGTGCGCCAAGCCGCCAGCAGGCCGGCACTGACCAGCACGCTCAGGCCCAGCACCGCGGCCAAGCTGCCGCTGTCACGCAGCGCCGCCAACGGCCAGGCCAGCAGCAGCGCCAGCAACATCGGGGCGGCGGCCCACAACGCCAGCAGCGCCGGCAGGTCCTGGCGCGCGACCACCTTCAGCGGCAGCAACGCGCGGCTGCGCCGCCACCACGACACCGCCAGCGCGAACGCCGGCTGTGCCAGTGCGGCAAGGATGGCGCCTGGAACGCCGCCCACGGCGGCGCCGAGCGCCAGCACGGCGCCCACGGCGAAGGCGATCGACAGGGCGCGCGGACGGGACGTGTCAGTCATAGTGGCGCGGCATCAGGCTGGCCACCGACGGCGGCACCTGCAGGTAGAACCCGCGCTCGCTCATTTCGCTGCGAACCTTTTCCGGATCGGCCTGGGCCAGGCGGCGCTGGGCATCCAGGGCCACTTCCAGGACGAAGGCGAGCGTCCCCAGCGAGGTGAGCAGCGGCGCAGGCAGCGCGCTGAAATCATCGCGACGGGGAACGTAGACGTAGGTGTCCGGCTTGAGTTGGCTTTTATAGACGTAGGCGTGCATGTCCGCGGGACGATAACCCGGGAAGAGCCATGATTGTGTCGGAAAGCCGACACCGGGGAAAGCCGTCAGCCGACGATGGCGGCTCGATCGACGGCGTTTCCCCGGCGGGGTTCAGCAATGTGGCGGCGGCGTTCAGGCACGGCCACACCACGCAGGCGCTTACTTGACCTTGGCGTAGGTGCCCTTCAACGCGACACCGGCGAGGATCGTACCGGCATAGCATTCGTAGTTGGTGCTGCTCTTGAACTCGTTCTTCTTGTAGTAGCTGACGATGTCGACCACGGCGTTGGCGCCGCGCGACTTGGCGCCGTCCTGCAGCGCGCGCAGCGCCGACAGCGCGACCCAGCGGCAGGCCTCGGCATCGCTCTTGTTGGCGGCGTTGGTCTTCTTGTTGGTCACGTCTTCGCCCAGGCGCTGCTGCACGCTGACCGGCTGGCCGGCCAGGTAGAAGCGGACGCTGCCGTCGATGCCGGCGTCCTTGGCAGCCTGCGAACTGACCAGTTCCTGCAGGGACTGCTCCACGCGGGTATCGCGGGCAGAAGCGGTGGAGGCCAGGGCCAGCAGTGCGGTAGCCGTGGCGATCATCAGGGTGCGGCGCATCGGAACATCTCCTTGTCGAGGGTGCGGGTAGGTTGCGGGAACAGCGGCGG
>NZ_RXLZ01000090.1 GCF_003970865.1 Stenotrophomonas maltophilia
TCTGGTATGGTTGAGTCGTTCGTCACACTTATGGTATCTTGTACTGTCTCGTCATCTCTCTAGTCACGACTGAACACACGCTGTTGTTGTTGTTGTTGCAACGGGTGGGGCGACACCGGGGCTTCCCACGCGGAAGGTCGGCGGCAGCGTCAGATGGGTATAAGGGACAGAGCGCGCGCAGCGTGGTGGTGATGGTGGTGGTGGCCTTGCTGGGCATTGCGCTGATCCTGCGCGCCTGGCACCTGTGGCCGTTCACCAGCAGCGTGATGGTGACCGACAACGCCTATGTGCGCGGACAGATCACCGTAATGGCGCCACAGGTGAACGGCTACGTGACCGAAGTGCTGGTGAAGGACTTCCAGCACGTAAGGGAGGGCGAGCCGCTGCTACGCATCGATAACCGCATCTACGCGCAGCGTGTCGCCCAGGCGCAGGCGACGCTGGACAGCGCACGCGCAGCACTGGCCAATTCGGACCAGTCGCAGGCGCAGAACCGTGCGCAGATTGCCTCCGCGCAGGCTACGTTGTCAGCCGGGCAAGCCGAACTGCAGCGCTCGCGCAACGAGACCAAGCGCTACGAGGAGCTGGCCGCGCAGCAGCTGGTATCGATCAACGACCGCGACAAGTTCCGCACCACCCAGGCCTCGGCACAGGCCAGCGTGCAGCAGTCGCAGGCACAGATCCGCATCGCCGAGGAAACGCTGGTGTCGACCCAGGTGGCGCGCAAGAGCCTGGAGGCCCAGGTGGAAAGCGCGCAGGCGCAGCTGGAACTGGCGCGCATCGATCTGGCCAACACGGTGATCCACGCGCCGCGCGACGGCCAGATCAGCGAAGCGAGCGTGCGCGTGGGCCAGTACGTCGCCGCCGGTTCGCAGCTGCTGTTCCTGGTACCCGACACGCTGTGGGTGGTGGCCAACTACAAGGAAGGCCAGACCTGGGGGATGGCGATCGGCCAGCCAGCCACGTTCTCGGTGGACGCGTTCCAGGGCCAGGTGTTGCGGGGCCGCGTGCAAGAGATCGCACCGGCTACCGGGTCGGAGTTCAGCGTGCTGCGCCCCGACAATGCCAGCGGCAACTTCACCAAGGTGGTGCAGCGGCTGCCGGTGCGGATTTCAATCAATGGGAATCAGGAGCTGGCAAAGCAGCTGCGCCCCGGCATGTCGGTGATCGTGCGGGTGGATACCCGCTCCAAGCCGATGGACTAGGACGCGGGCCCTGTCGCGCCGATATGAAACGGGGTCAGATCCCTTTGCCAATCGCAAAGGGATCTGACCCCGTTTCCAGAATGCCGGCCAGCGGCCGGCACTACCGTTGCATTAGCCGGCGCAGCGCGCGCAGAGGCCGTGTACTTCCAGGGTCTGCGCCTGCGGCTGGAAACCCAGCTCCTTGGCGCGCTTCTCCAGCTGGGTGACGATCTCGCGGTCTTCCAGTTCCACCGCGCTGTGGCAGCTGTTGCAGATCAGGAACGGCACCGAATGCGCGGCGCTGCTGGGATGGTGGCAGGCCACGAAGGCATTCACCGATTCCAGCTTGTGCACGAAGCCATTGGCCATGAGGAAGTCGAGGGCGCGGTACACGGTGGGCGGGGCATCAGCGCCCACGCCCTTGCCGTTGCGCACCCACTCCAGCAGCTCGTAGGCCTTGACCGGCTTGCCGGCCTCGGCGATCAGCTTCAGCACATTGGCGCGGATCGGGGTCAGGCGCAGCCCGCGTTCGCGCGAGACGCGCTCGACCACCGCCACGAAATCCGATGCGTCGTGGACGTGGTGGTGCGGGGCGGTACAGGCAGTGGCGGTCTTGGCGGGCATGCGTGTTCTCCGGTTCGGGCCTGGCAAGGATGCCTCAGGCCGTTGCTACCTTGGTGATGGCCACATCAATGCGTTTCAAGGCCTGCTCGCGGCCGGCCAGGTAAACGGTATGGGAAATGTCAGGACTGACCTGGGTGCCGGTGATGGCCACGCGCAGCGGCTGGGCGACCTTGCCCATGCCGATTTCCAGCGCCGCAGCCGCATCGTGCAGGGCCACGCCCACCGATTCGGCCGTCCATTCCGGCAGGGCGGCCAGCAGCTCGCGGGCCTTGCCCAGCGCCACCTCGGCACCGGCCTTGAAGTGCTTGGCCACGGCGGCTTCGTCGTACTCGGTCAGCGGCTGGTACCAGACCACGGCCTTCTCGGCCATTTCCTTCAGGGTCTGCACGCGTTCACGCAGGGCGATCACCACGTCCGCCGGGGCCGGGCCGGCGGCCACGTCCAGGCCCAGCTTCTGCAGCTGGTAGACCAGGTGCGGCACGATCGCGTCCACGTCCTCGGTCTTCAGGAAGTGCTGGTTGACCCAGCCCAGCTTGGCCATGTCCAGGCGCGAGGCCTTGGAGTTGCAGTCCTTCACGTCGAACAGCTCGATCAGTTCCTGGCGGCTGAACAGCTCCTGGTCACCGTGCGACCAGCCCAGGCGGGCCAGGTAGCTCAGCAGCGCATCGGGCAGGTAGCCGGCGTCCTTGTACTGCATCACGTCGGCTGCGCCGGTACGCTTGGACAGCTTGGCGCCCTGCTCGTCCAGGATCATCGGCATGTGGCCGAACTTCGGCACTGGCGCGCCGATGCCTTCGTACAGGTTGATCTGGCGCGGGGTGTTGTTGATGTGGTCGTCGCCGCGGATGACCTCGGTGATGCCCATGTCCCAGTCGTCCACCACCACCGCGAAGTTGTAGGTGGGGTAGCCGTCCGGGCGGAAGATGACCATGTCATCCAGCTCGCTGTTGGCGATCTCGATGCGGCCCTTGATCAGGTCGTCGAACACCACCGTACCTTCCAGCGGGTTCTTGAAGCGGATGACGCGGTTCGGGTCGTCCTTGCGCGGCAGGCCCAGCTCGCGCGCAGCGCCGTTGTAGCGCGGCTTCTCCTGCTTGGCCATGGCGGCCTCGCGCATCGCGTCCAGCTCTTCGCGGGTCTCGTAGGCGTAGTACGCCTTGCCGTCGGCCACCAGCTGCTCGGCCACTTCCAGGTAACGGGCGACGCGGTCGGTCTGGTAGATCGGGCCTTCGTCATAGTCCAGGCCCAGCCACTCCATCGCCTCCAGGATGGCGTCGATCGCGCCCTGGGTGCTGCGTTCACGGTCGGTGTCCTCGATGCGCAGCACGAACTCGCCGCCACGGTGGCGGGCCTCCAGCCAGCAGTACAGCGCAGTGCGGGCACCACCGATGTGCAGGTAGCCGGTGGGACTGGGGGCGAAGCGGGTGCGGCAGGTCATGGACGGCTCGAGGAACGGGAATCCCCCGATTTTACCAGCCCTCCGCCCCCGACGGAAAAAGGGGACGGAGGGGATTAAGTCGCGATTGCCCAGCCTCTGGGCGGGGCGACCGGGAAACGGAGGGGAGAAACGACTTAATCCCCTCCGTCCCCTTTTACGGTTCTACCTTGCGCGGGAAGGACTGCTCGCGCGTTGCGGCGTTGTAGGCGAACGAGGCGACGATGGCCGCGGCCTGCTTCAGGTCTTCCGGTTCGGCGTGGTCCCAGGTGTCCAGGTGGCTGTGGTGGACGTTGGTGAAGTAGTCCAGCCGGTCCTGGATGAACTGGAAGCCCGGCAGGCCGATGCGATCGAAGCTGATGTGGTCGGTGCTGCCGGTGTTGCGGGTCGCCACGGTGGTGGCACCCACGTCATGGAACGGCGCCAGCCAGGCTTCGAAGATCGGCATCGCCGCCAGGTTTTCCTGTGCGTAGATGCCACGGAAGCGGCCCGAGCCATTGTCCATGTTGAAGTAGACCTGGAACTTGCTGTAATCGCGGGTCTTCTGCAGCGCGCCGGTGGGCTCGCGCAGCGACGCCGGCAGCGCCTTCTGCGCCGCGTCGGTGGGTTCCGGGAAACGACCGAAGTGCTTGGCCACATAGGCCTGCGAGCCGATCAGGCCCTGTTCCTCACCACTCCACAGCGCCACGCGGATGGTGCGCTTGGGCTTGGCGCCGGTGGCCTTGAGGATGCGCATCGCCTCCATCATCACCGCCACGCCGGCCGCGTTGTCGGCCGCACCGGTACCGCTGTGCCAGGAATCCAGGTGCGCGCCGATCATCACCACTTCATCGGGCTTGCTGCTGCCACGGATCTCGGCCAGCGTGTTGTAACCGGGCTGGTCGGCCTCGTCGGTGAAACGCGCCGCCACATCCACGCGCAGGCGCACGGTCTGCTTGGCCTCCAGCGCGCGCACCAGTGGATTGAAGTGTTCGCTGATCATCGCCAGCTCGGGAATGCCCACCGATTCACCGGCCTTGCGCGAACCGCCACCGGCAACCCGGATGATGCCGTTGTCCCAGCTGCTGATGCTGATCGAGGCCAGCGCGCCCTCTTCCACGAAGAACGCATTGACCTTGGCCGCCAGCTGCTGGCGTTCCTGATACTCCTTGACCCGCTTGGCACGCTCGGCGGTGGCGTCCTTGTCCTTGGGCAGGGTGAACTCCTGCAGGCCCTCCAGCGAGGTGGCGTCGTGGCGATGCGAATCCGCCTCGGTGCCGCGCTTGTACTCGCGCGCCTCGCCCAGCAGCAGGATCCTGCCGCGCAGCTTGCCGCGGTACTTCTCGATGTCTTCGGGCTTCTTGATCTCGACCTGTACCAGCTCGCCTTCAACCGGGCCCTTGGTGCCCGGCGTCCAGGCCTTGGGCAGTGCATGCAGTGGCTGGATGCGGTCACCCAGCATCTCCACGCTGGCCGAGGTGAACTCCCAGCCGCGTCCGAAGTCGTCGAAGGCTTCGTCGTGGACGTTGTCCAGCTTCCATTCGTTGAACTTGCCGCGGGTCCACGCGTTGGCGCGACCCATCGCCGGCGAGTTGGTCAGGCGCGGGCCGATGCGCTCGGTGAGGTAGCTGAAGGTGTCCATCACCTGCGAACGGTGGAAGGCCTCCTGGCGGATGCGGCTGACCATGTCCAGGTCCACCGTCTCGCGCTGCTGCGCCCCTGCGTTGCCACCCATCGCCAGCGCTGCGGCCAGCATGCCCCACTTCAACACATCGCACCCCTGCCCTTCGGCTCGATCATCAACCCATCGAGTCTAGCCAGCAGGGGCGCGGCGATACCGTCCCATCGGTCATGGACAGCGACAGTAGATCCACGCCATGCGTGGATGAACAGCCGAATCACCCACTCCACCCCAGCCACAACTGCGCCCGCTCCGGCAGCAGCAGCAACCAGTGCCGCCGGTCGATGCTGCTGCAGCCGTACACCGCCGCATGCGCGGGCCAGTCCTCGGGCAGGCCGCCGATGCCGATCTCGGCCAGCGCCTCCGCCCCGGCCTTCCATGGCCGGTAGCGCGGCACCCGGCCAGCCACCGCGCCGCGTCCCTGCCGCGCGCCCTGCAGCCAGCCCAGCCCCTTGCCCTGCAGTCCCTCGCAGGTCACTGCAGCCAGCTGGAAGCGGACCAGGCCGGGGGCGATCCGCGCCCCCGGCAGGGCCGCCAGCACGCCATGTGCCTGCAGCAGCGCATCCACTTCCAGCAGGGCCGGAATGCCCTGCCGTGCCCGTTGCCGCAATCCCTGGCGCCAGCTCATGGCGTGCTCCTTACTTCAGTTCCGCGCCAAGCGCATACCAGTCCACCCGGCGCGTCACCCACATCGCCAGCGCCAGGATCACGAACAGCAGCAGCGAACCCATCAGCAGCGCGTTGTTCTCCGACACCAGCAGGCCATACAGCGCGCCGTACAGCACGGTCAGCAGCGCAGCGAAGCCGAGGCCGCGCTTCCAGTGGCCCAGCACATTGGCCAGGTACACCGCCTGCAGGCCGATGCAGGCCACGGCCGAAACCAGATACGCCTTCCAGAACGCGATGTGCTCGGACAGGCTGATCAGCAGCAGGAAGAAGACCGCCAGTGCCAGGCCCACCATCAGGTACTGCAGCGGGTGGATGCGCAGCGACTTGATCAGCTCGAACAGGATGAAGCCGACGAAGGTGAGCAGCACGAACAGCACGCCGTATTTCGAGGCACGGTCGGCCTGGGTGTAGGTATCGACCGGATCGACCAGCGACACCGTCACCGCCTGCGAGTCGACCGAACCGTCATTGCGCAGCTGGCGCTGGGCATCGGAGGCCAGCGAGGACACCGCCCAGCGTGCATCGAAGCCCTGCGCATCGACGCGTCGCTCATTGGGCAGGAACGCACCGCTGAACGACGGATGCGGCCAGCTCGAACGCAGCGCGATGTGGGTGTCATCGCCCACCGGGACCACCGACAGCATGCGGCTGCCATCCAGGCGCAGCTCCAGTTCAACGGTGCTGGCAGCCAGCGTGCCGCCCTGATCCGCAGCGAAACCGGCTACCGGTGCATGCAGGCCTCGCCCCACTTCGCTGGCCGCGCCAACGCCCGGCAGCAACCGCAGCTGCTGGCCATCCACGCGCAGGTTCGGCGTACCGACCAGGCCACGCACATCGGAAATGCCCACCGCCACATACGGCTGACCGTAGCTGCGGCCGGCCTTCACCGGGTAGTCGTCTGCGGCGAAGGTCGCCTTCAGCTGGCCGTTCCAGCTGTACACCGGCACCTTGAACAGGCCAACTTCGCGCTGGCTCGGCAGCATCTCGCCGCCCACCTCCAGCGACGTCGGCATCTGCAGCCAGTGCCCCTCGGTGACCTGCACCTCGGTCTTCTTGACGCCCAGCGGATCAACCAGTTCAACCTGCTTGCGTTCCACCCACGGCACCACCCGCACCGGGCCCACCAGCTGCTGTGCACCGGCGCGGCTGTCGGCCACCCGCGAGAAGGCCTCGTCGCGGTACGCGCTGCGTTCGTTGATGACCCCGCGGATCATCGTCAGCGGCACCAGCAGCAGCAGGATCAGCCCACCGACAATGGCGAACCTCAGCAGCATCTTCAGGGATTTCATGGTCCATCCTCGTTGGAGAGGGCTGCAGGATGGACCGCCGTGGTGAGCAGGGTTTGTGGCGAATTTGAAGCGAGTGTGAAGTCAGCGGCGCGGGCGCTGGCCCGGCGCACCCAATGGCAGCCACAGGCTGGCCACGGTGCCGCCGCCCTCGCGGACGTCGACACTGGCGCGCCCATCGTGCAGGCGCGCGACTTCCTGCACGAATGGCAGGCCCAGGCCGGAACTGCGCCGCCCGCTGCCGGGGCGCGCCAGCGAATAGAAGCGTTCGAACACCCGTTCGCGCGCATAGTCCGGGATGCCGGCGCCACGGTCGGCCACCTGCAGGCGCACGCCCTGCCCGTCCACCTCGGCCTGCAGCGCGACCTCCGCGCCGGACGGCGAGAAGGCAATCGCGTTGTCGATCAGGTTGTGCAGCGCCTGCCGCAGCAGGTAGCCGTCGCCCTGCACCTGCAGGTCGGGCACGCTGCCGATGCGGACCTGCACGCCCGCCGCTTGTGCGCGCACCTGCGCGGCAGCGGCCGCATCGGCCAGCAATGCCGGCAGCGCGATCCGGTCGCGGGTCTGCAGCCAGCCGTGCTGTTCCACTTCGGCCAGCGCCAGCAGCTTGTCGATGGTCTCGGTCAGCCGCTCCTGCTGGTCGACAATGCTGCGCGCGAAATGCACGCGATCGGCCTCCGGCAATGGTTCCTGCAGCAGCTCGGCGGCGCCGCGGATCGCTGCCAGCGGGCTTTTCATCTCATGCGTCAGCGACTGCACGTACTGCTCGACGTAGGCCTTGCCCTCCAGTTTGCGGCGCATCGTTTCCAGTGCCTGGCCGAGATCGCCGATCTCGTCGCGTCGCCGCCGAGGCGGTGGCACCGGTTCGCCGGCGGTGACTGCGCGCGCATAGCGGCTGAGCTGGCCGAGGCCGGTGGTGAGCCACATCGTCACCAGCACGCCGACCAGCGCCGACAACCCGATCAACCACGCGCCGCGCTCGATGATGGCGCGCTGGCTGGCAGCAATGAACGGATCGATGCTGCGGTTGGGCTGGGCCAGGCTGAGCACGCCGATCAGGGTGCGCCCATCGGCCGGGTCATAGACCGGCGCCGCCACATGCATCACCGTGTCGCCCTCTTCGCCGGCAATCTCGGGGCTGGAACGCGCGCCGTACTCACCGCGCAGAGTGCGGTAGACGTCGTTCCAGCGCGAGTTGTCGCGCCCCAGGTCTCGCCCCAGCGAGTCGTAGATGACGATGCCCTTGGCATCGGTGATGGTCACCCGGTAATCGAGCGAGCGCTTGGGAAATCGCCAGACCATCGCCTTCAGGTCGCGCTGCCGCGCCTTGGCCAGGTTGCGGGTGAAGCTGCCGCTGCGGATGGTGCCGTCCTTGACGTCGGCAGCCGCCATCTCGGCCAGCACGTTGGCGGCGTCGACCAGGGTCGATTCCATCGCCTGGCGCACACCGGGCTTCACCTCGTTGACGAACACGCGCATCACGAAGAACGCGGCGATACCGGTGATCAGGAAGAAGCCGAGGAACAGCTTCAGTACCAGGCGCATCGGCTAGACCTCCAGCGCGTAGCCAAGGCCACGGTGGGTGCGGATCGGGTCGTCGCTGGCACCGGCCGCGCGCAGCTTGGCGCGCAACGTCTTTACATGGGTGTCGACGGTACGGTCGGCACTGTCGGCGCTGCTGTCCCAGCCACGGTCCATCAGCTGGGCACGGCTGAGGATGGCTCCGGGGCGCTGCAGCAGCGCCTCCAGCAGCGCGTACTCGTAGCGGGTCAGGTCCAGTGCCTGGCCACGGAAGCGGATGCGCCGGCCTTCGCGGTCGATGGCGAAGGCGCCATGTTCCTGCCAGCCTGCATCGGCGCCGGGCGCTGCAATGACCGGTGCAGCACGGCGCAGGCGCGCTCGCACCCGCGCCACCAGTTCGCGCGGCGAGAACGGTTTGGTCATGTAATCGTCGGCGCCCAGTTCCAGGCCCAGCACCCGGTCCACTTCGTCATTGCGGGCGGTCAGGAAGATCACTGGCAACTGCGCCGCCGGCCCGGGCTGCGCGCGCAGCCGGCGGCAGACCTCGAAACCGCCCAGGTCGGGCAGGCCCACGTCCAGCACAACCACGTCGATATCCCCGGCCTGCAGCCGCTGCAGCGCCTCCCCGCCCAGCAGGCAGTGGCTGGCGGCATAGCCCTCGCTGCGCAGCGCATAGAGCACGGTTTCGGCGATGGCGGCTTCGTCCTCGACTACCAGGACATGGGCAACGGGAGCTGTCATGGCGCGCAGCATAGCCGCTGCGGCCGCCGCCCCGTACACTGCCGCCCATGAACTATCGCCACGCCTTCCACGCCGGCAACCACGCCGATGTGCTCAAACACATCGTGCAGCTGGCCCTGATCGACAGCTTCAAGCGCAAGGACAGCCCGTTCTTCGTGCTCGACACCCACGGCGGCGCTGGCCGCTACCTGCTGGCCAGCGAAGAGAGCCGCAAGACCCTGGAGGCCGAATCCGGGATCATGCGGCTGATGGCCCAGCCCAAGCTGCCGGAGGTGGTCGAGCGCTACCTGAAGGCGGTACAGGCCGACAACCCGGTGGGCGCGATGACCAACTACCCGGGCTCGCCGCTGCTGAGCGCACAGGCGATGCGCTCGCAGGACCGGATGGCGGTCTGCGAGCTGCAGGAAGCCGAAACGGCCACGCTGAAGGCCCTGTTCGCCCATGACAGCCGCGTCGATGTGCGCCCCGGCGATGGCTACGCCCTGCTGCGCTCGCTGCTGCCGCCGAAGTTCAACGGCAGCAAGATCGGTCGTGGCCTGGTACTGATCGACCCGCCGTACGAGGCGCAGGACGCCGAGTACCAGGCCGTGCTGGCCGCCCTGGCCGAGACCCTGGCACGCTGGCCGCAGGCCACCTGTGCGGTCTGGTTCCCGATCAAGCAGCGCCGCACCATCCTGCATTTCCTGCGCAAGGCCACTGCCCTGCCGGTCAAGTCGGCGATGACGATCGAGTTCCTGGTGCGCCCGGACGACTCGCCGCTGCGCCTCAACGGCAGCGGCATGCTGCTGCTCAACCCGCCCTGGCAGTTCGACCGGGTGGTCGGCCCGGCCCTGCCGGCGCTGCGCCAGCACCTGGGCGAACCTGGGGCCAGCACCCGCCTGGATTGGCTCAAAGCCCCCGAATAACGGCCTTCACGAGGCTGTACCGCCGTGAGCCTTTCGTTCACGGAATGCAGCCCCGGTGATGCCACAATCGATGGACCACCAAGGAATCACCCGGTATGGCCACTCGCAACCGCATGCCGCCCTGGCATGAGATCTTCAAGGCTCCCAGCGGCCACGAGCTGCTGATCCGCCCCATCCGCCCGGAAGATGGCGCACCGCTGCAAGCGGCGTTCAGCCTGTTCGGGCCGGAAGAAATCCGTGATCGTTTCCTGCAGGCGGTGACCGAGCTGTCGCCGGAAACCACCCAGCGCCTGACCCACCCGAATCCCAAGACCGAGATCACCCTGGTCGCAGCCGAATCCCTGCCCGCTGGCGAAGCGGTGGTCGGCGCGGTCGCCCGGGCCTCGATCATCCCCGGTACCCGTGAAGCCGAGTACGCGATCCTGATCAGCCGCTTCCTCATTGGCCAGGGCCTGGGCCGGCAGCTGATGCGCAAGCTGGTGAAGTGGGGCCGCGGCAAGTACCTGGACCGCCTGTACGGCGACGTTGCCGCCGAGAACGAGCCGATGAAGCAGCTGGCCGCCTCGCTGGGCTTCAAGCCGGTGCCGCACCCGACCGGCGCCGAAGGCCTGGTACGGATGGTGCTGGAACTGGACAACTGAGGGATGCGCCGGGTGTGGCCCGGCGATGCATTCCGGTAGTGCCGGCCGCTGGCCGGCATTGCGATACCCCAACGGCACATGAGGCTGCCGGCAAACGGCCGTCACGACCCAGCGGGCTTCGATCAGGCTTCTGCTAAAATCCGGGGTCCATGTCGCGTACCTCATACCCCGCCCCGCCGCTGCCGCGCGCCGGCCAGCTCCGCGCCTGGTGGCGCGCCCCCGCCTCGCCGACCGCCCTGGCCTGGTACCTGGCCCAGGCCGCGCGTGCGCACGACGCGCCGCTGCTGGTGATCGCCCGTGACAACCACGGCGCCAACCAGCTTGAAGCCGACCTGCAGACCCTGCTCGGCGGTGACCCGGCCCTTCCGGTGGTCGCCTTCCCGGACTGGGAAACCCTGCCCTACGACCGCTTCAGCCCGCATCCGGACATCATTTCGCAGCGTTTGTCCGCCCTGCACCGCCTGCCGGCGCTGAAGCGCGGCCTGGTGATCGTGCCGGTGCAGACCCTGCTGCAGCAGCTGGCCCCGCGCAGCTATGTAATCGGTGGCAGCTTCGACCTGAAGGTCGGCCAGCGCCTGGATCTGGAGGCCGAGAAGCGCCGCCTGGAAAGCGCCGGCTACCGCAACGTGCCGCAGGTGATGGACCCGGGTGACTTCGCCGTGCGCGGCGGCCTGCTTGACGTGTTCCCGATGGGCGCCGACGAGCCGCTGCGCGTCGAACTGCTGGACGAGGACATCGACTCGATCCGCGCCTTCGACCCGGAGAGCCAGCGTTCGCTGGACAAGGTCGAGTCCGTGCACATGCTGCCCGGCCGCGAAGTGCCGATGGACGAGGCCAGCATCGCCCGCGTGCTGGCCACGCTGCGCGAGCGCTTCGATGTGGATACCCGGCGCAGCGCGCTGTACCAGGATCTGAAGTCCGGGCTGGCCCCGGCCGGCGTCGAGTACTACCTGCCGCTGTTCTTCGAGCGCACCGCAACCCTGTTCGACTACCTGCCCGACGGCAGCCTGCCGGTGGTCTGCGCCGGTGCCGGCGAAGCCGCCGAGGCGTTCTGGGCGCAGACCGGTGAGCGCTACGAACAGCGCCGCCACGACGTGGAACGGCCGCTGCTGCCGCCGTCGGCGCTGTACCTGTCGCCGGAGCTGCTGCGCGAGCGCCTGAACGATGCCCCGCGCATCGAGGTGTGGTCGGCTGACCACGCACGCATCGCCGATGCCCATGCGCTGGGTGACCAGCCGCTGCCGCCGCTGCCGGTGGCCGCGCGCGAGGCCCCCGCTGGCGACGCGCTGAAATCCTTCCTCGGCCACTATCCGGGCCGGGTACTGATTGCCGCCGATTCGCCCGGGCGTCGCGAGGCCCTGCTGGAAGTGCTCCAGGCCGCCGAGCTGAAGCCGCCGGTGGTGGCCGACCTGCCCAGCTTCCTCGCCGACGATGCGCGCTTTGCGATCGCGGTGGCGCCGCTGGAAGATGGCTTCGCACTGGACGATCCGCGCATCGCGGTGTTGACTGAGCGCCAGCTGTTCCCCGAGCGCGCCGGCAGCACCCGCCGCACGCGTCGTGCCGGCCGCGAGCCGGAAGCGATCATCCGCGACCTCGGCGAACTGACCGAGGGTGCGCCGATCGTGCACGAAGACCATGGCGTCGGCCGCTACCGTGGCCTGATCGCGATGGACGTCGGCGGCATGCCCGGCGAGTTCCTCGAAATCGAATACGCCAAGGGCGACCGCCTGTATGTGCCGGTCGCCCAGCTGCACCTGATCAGCCGCTACTCCGGCGCTTCAGCGGAAACCGCGCCGCTGCATTCGCTCGGTGGCGAGCAGTGGAGCAAGGCCAAGCGCAAGGCCGCCGAAAAAGTACGCGACGTCGCTGCCGAGCTGCTGGAGATCCAGGCCCGCCGCCAGGCGCGCGCCGGCCTGGCCCTGCAGGTGGACCGCGCGATGTACGAGCCGTTCGCGGCCGGTTTCCCGTTCGAGGAAACCCCGGACCAGCTGGCCGCGATCGACGCCACCCTGCGCGACCTGGCCAGCAGCCAGCCGATGGACCGTGTGGTCTGCGGTGACGTCGGCTTCGGCAAGACCGAAGTCGCCGTGCGCGCTGCATTCGCCGCCGCCAGTGCCGGCAAGCAGGTGGCCGTGCTGGTGCCGACCACGCTGCTGGCCGAGCAGCACTACCGCAATTTCCGCGACCGCTTCGCCGACTATCCGATGAAGGTCGAGGTGCTGTCGCGCTTCAAGAGCACCAAGGAGATCAAGGCCGAGCTGGAAAAGGTCGCCGCCGGCACCATCGACGTCATCGTCGGCACCCACCGCCTGCTGCAGCCGGACGTGAAGTTCAAGGACCTGGGCATGGTCATCGTCGACGAGGAGCAGCGTTTCGGCGTGCGCCAGAAGGAAGCGCTGAAGGCGCTGCGCGCCAACGTGCACCTGCTGACCCTGACCGCCACGCCGATCCCGCGCACCTTGAACATGGCCATGGCCGGCCTGCGCGACCTGTCGATCATCGCCACGCCTCCACCGAACCGGCTGGCGGTGCAGACCTTCATCACCCAGTGGGACAACGCGCTGCTGCGCGAAGCCTTCCAGCGCGAGCTGGCACGCGGTGGCCAGCTGTACTTCCTGCACAACGACGTGGAAAGCATCGGCCGCATGCAGCGCGAGTTGTCCGAGCTGGTGCCGGAGGCGCGCATCGGCATCGCCCACGGGCAGATGCCCGAGCGCGAGCTGGAAAAGGTGATGCTGGATTTCCAGAAGCAGCGCTTCAACGTGCTGCTGTCGACCACGATCATCGAGTCGGGCATCGACATCCCCAACGCCAACACCATCATCATCAACCGCGCCGACCGCTTCGGCCTGGCCCAGCTGCACCAGCTGCGTGGCCGTGTCGGTCGTTCCCACCACCGCGCCTACGCCTACCTGGTGGCGCCCGACCGCCGATCGATCACCCCGGATGCGGAAAAGCGCCTGGAAGCAATCGCCTCGATGGACGAGCTCGGCGCCGGCTTCACCCTGGCCACGCACGATCTGGAGATCCGCGGTGCCGGTGAGCTGCTCGGCGAAGACCAGAGCGGGCAGATGGCAGAGGTCGGCTTCAGCCTGTACACCGAGCTGCTGGAACGCGCGGTGCGCAGCATCAAGCAGGGCAAGCTGCCCGACCTGGATGCCGGCGAGGAAGTGCGCGGCGCCGAAGTCGAGCTGCATGTGCCGGCGCTGATTCCGGAAGACTACCTGCCGGACGTGCACACCCGCCTGACCCTGTACAAGCGCATTTCCAGCGCGCGCGACAGCGATGCGCTGCGCGAGCTGCAGGTGGAGATGATCGACCGCTTCGGCCTGCTGCCGGATGCAGCCAAGCACCTGTTCGCCATCGCCGAGCTGAAACTGAAAGCCAACACGCTGGGCATCCGCAAGCTGGACCTGGGCGAGAACGGCGGCCGCATCGTGTTCGAGTCCAAGCCGAACATCGATCCGATGGCGGTGATCCAGCTGATCCAGAAACAACCGAACCTCTACACCATGGAAGGGCCCGACAAGCTGCGCATCAAGCACCCGCTGCCGTTGCCGGAAGACCGCTTCAACGCGGCCCGCGCCCTTCTGACCACCCTCGCCCCGGGTTGATCGCCCCCCCGAACACCGTTCCCTTTTACCCCTTGGACCCGCCCGCGGACTTTCCCCGGGTGAGCCTGCGTGGTCCCGCGTGCCTCAAAAAAAAAAAACAACAACACACGACAAAACCACAACAACCCACCTAGACAGCACGCAA
>NZ_RXLZ01000091.1 GCF_003970865.1 Stenotrophomonas maltophilia
TCGACCTGGTCGACCACTGACAACTTGAAGGCCAGCGAGTAATCCCGTTGGCTGCGCCTGATTGTTGATTTCATTGAACATTCCTTTTCCAGAGGGAAAAGGTGTCAACCCAATTCAGGACGGGTCAAAGCCACAAAAAAGGCCCGGCATTGCCGGGCCTTCTTCGATCCTGCTCGCCGCGAGGCTTACAGGTTCTCTTCGGTGGTCTGGATCACGAACTTCTTGCGCATCGCCTCGACGTAGGCCTTGGCTGCGGCCATGCCGTCGATCTGGCTCAGCTGATCCTTGAGCTGCTTCTGCTGCTCGGCGGTCACTTCCTTGATGTCGCCCGGGTTGACCTTGTTCACTGCGAACAGCAGCGCGTGGCCGTTGACGTCGACCTTGCCGTAGCTCGGCTTGCCTTCCGCCGGCACCGGCGCACTGAAGATCGCGCGGTTGATTTCCGGGGTCGGCACCGGCTGGCTGCGCGGCAGGCCCGGCATCGGGCTCAGCTGCAGCTTCTCGCTGGCAGCCAGCGACTGCAGGGTGGCACCGGCCTTCAGCTTGGCCAGCACGGCGTCGGCGGCCTTGTCGCTGGCCTGGCGCTGGCGGTCGGCGCGGATCGCGGCGATCACCTGTTCACGCGCCTTGTCCAGCGGCATTGCCTGTTCCGGGGTATGCGCGGCAACGCGGATGACCACGCTGTGGTTGGTGGCACCGCCCAGGGCGATCGGGTCGCTGGCAGTACCATCCTGCACCAGCACTTCAGAGAAGGCGGCACGCAGCACGGCCGGATCGGTGGCGATGCCACTGGCGGTTGCGCGGGTGATCGGGCCCAGGGTCTGCAGCGGCAGGTTCACTTCCTTGGCCGCAGCGGCCAGATCACTCGGGCTCTTGTTGATGGCATCGACCAGGCGGCCGGCCAGCTCGTTGAAGCCGCGCTCGCCGTCGGCCTTCAGCTGCTCGGCGGCCAGCGTGTCACGCACTTCCTCGAACGACTTGCCTTCGCCGCCACGCACCGCGGCGACCTTGATGATGTGGTAGCCGAAGTCGGTCTTGACCGGGCCGATCACGTCACCGGCCTTGGCAGCGAACAGTGCATCTTCGAACGGCTTGACCATCGCACCGCGCTCGACCCAACCCAGGTCACCGCCCTGTTCCTTCGAACCCGGGTCTTCCGAATTGGCCTTGGCCAGTGCAGCGAAGTCGGCACCCGCCGCCTTGGCTTCGGTGGCGATCTTGTTCGCCTTGGCTTCGGCACCGTCACCGGTGATCAGGATGTGCGCGGCCTGGCGCTGTTCCGGCGAGGTGAACTTCGCCTTCTCGTCCTCATAGCGCTTGCGCAGGGTCGCTTCGTCGGCCGCGGTCGGTGCCGGCAGGTTGGCGCCATTGATCTCGACGTATTCCAGCGACACGCTTTCGGCCTGGCGGAAATCCTTGCCGTGGCTGTCGTACCACTGCTTGATCTGCGCATCGGTGACCGGCGCGGTATCGGCTGGAACCTCCGGCAGCGCGGCCAATTCGACGTCGCGGGTCTCACCCAGCAGCTTCAGCAGGCGCTCGGTCTCGGCCTGGGTGACGAAGCCCGAATTCTGCAGGCCCGACGGGATCACCGACTGCTGCAGGCTCTCGCGCACCAGCTCCTGGAACTGCGTGGGGGTACGCGGCGGATTGCCACCGGCCAGGGCCAGGCGATAGTTGTTCTCGTTGAACTTGCCGTTCGAATCGAGGAAGGCCGGGATGGTGGCGATGTACTCGCGCACCGCACCGTCGCCCACCACGACACCGGCCTGCTCGCCCACCAGGCGCACGACCTGCTCGTCGATCAGCTGGTCGAGCACGGCCATCTTGTTTTCAGTGCTTTCGAACGCGCGCGGGTCGAAGTTCTCACCCTGCTGCTGGCGCTCACGCATGCGCTCCTGCTCGAAGCGGGTGCGGAAATCCTGCGAGCTGATCTCGTGGTGCTGCCACAGCATGCGCACCGGCCACCACGACGGCGCCGAACGCCACCAGGTCGGAGGCGCGGAAACCTTGGCCACGTTCTGTGCGCCAACGCCACCGAGGTAGCTGTTGTCGATCACGAACAGGAACGGAATCATCAGCAGCCCCAGGATCACGGTGACGATCCAGCCTGAGGTCTTGTCGCGGAGTTTCTGCAGCATGGTGAGAATCACAAGGCCTGATTGGCGAGCCCGGCAGTGTAACCCGCTTCGCCGCAGGGACCAAAAGCAGCGCCGGCGCGGCCTGCGCCGATCTTCGCGGACCTGCGCCATCAGCACATCGGCAGCCCTGCGGCACGCCACAAAGAAAAAGCCCCCGGCTTGCGCCGAGGGCTTTTAAAGTTGGCGGAGCGGACGGGACTCGAACCCGCGACCTCCGGCGTGACAGGCCAGCATTCTAACCAGCTGAACTACCGCTCCGCGCTGAAACTTTGCAGGCGCCCAGTATATCCGAAGACTCCCTGGAAACCCAGCCCGATGAACACTTTTTTCAAAGTTTTTTCACAGGGACTTAAGAATTCTGCAATGGCGGAGCGGACGGGACTCGAACCCGCGACCTCCGGCGTGACAGGCCAGCATTCTAACCAGCTGAACTACCGCTCCGTTCTTGCAAAAACCTTTTTGCCTTCTTCCCGAACCTGTCGGTGAGAAGACAAGGCCCCCAGCTTTAGGCCGGGGGCCTCGATGTAGTGGCGGAGCGGACGGGACTCGAACCCGCGACCTCCGGCGTGACAGGCCAGCATTCTAACCAGCTGAACTACCGCTCCGCATTGTTGCTTTTTTGTTTTCCCGCCGGCCTGGACCGGGGAGAAAACAAAGCCTCCAGCTTTTGGCCGGAGGCCTCGTTGAATGGCGGAGCGGACGGGACTCGAACCCGCGACCTCCGGCGTGACAGGCCAGCATTCTAACCAGCTGAACTACCGCTCCACACTCAAACTTTTACCGCGGTGCTGTGGTGGGTGCTGAGGGTTTCGAACCCCCGACCCTCTCCGTGTAAAGGAGACGCTCTACCGCTGAGCTAAGCACCCCAGCGAGCCGCTTAGTTTACAGCATCCTTCAGGGCCTTACCAGCCTTGAACGACGGATTCTTCGAAGCAGCGATCTTGATGGTGTCGCCGGTCTTCGGGTTGCGGCCGGTGCGGGCAGCACGGTCGCGGACCTGGAAGGTACCGAAGCCAACCAGGGTGACCGCATCGCCGTCCTTCAGCGCCTTGGTGACGGCAGCAACGACGGCATCGACAGCGCGGCTGGACTCGGCCTTGGTCAGGTCGGCAGCTTCAGCAACGGCATCGATCAATTCGGTCTTGTTCATTCTCTACAACTCCTTTGGCGGTGGGTTCCGCTTATTCGACAGGGAAGCAACCGCACGCCTTCTGCATGCGGCCGCCATGTGGAAACGGTTCGCCGATTCAGTCATCGCTGACAGCGATCACTCATTCGCGAGTGCTGCTTTTATACCAGTGGCCCTACCCCCACGCAAGCTGGAAAGCCAGCAACGACGCGGGTTTCGGGCCATCGGACAGCGCGCGTCAATGCTTGACGCGCGCGCTTCCACTCGGTTTGGCCTTGCTGCGCACCGTGACACGCTGCGCACTCTTGCGCGCCTTCTTCGGTGCCAGCGGACGCTCCAGCGCCAGGTCCAGGACTTCTTCGATGTACTTCACCGGCACGATCTCCAGATCGCGGGTGACGTTGGCCGGAATGTCTGCAAGGTCCTTGCGGTTCTCTTCCGGGATGATGACCGTGCGGATGCCGCCCCGCAATGCGGCCAGCAGCTTTTCCTTCAAGCCACCGATGGCGGTGACACGACCCCGCAGGGTGATCTCACCGGTCATCGCCACGTCGGCACGCACCGGCACCTTGGTCAGCATCGACACCAGCGAGGTGACCATTGCCGCACCGGCACTCGGGCCGTCCTTCGGCGTGGCGCCATCGGGCACGTGCAGATGCACGTCGTGCTTCTGCAGGAAGTCGCTGTCGATGCCGAAGCCCACGGCGCGCGAACGCACCACCGACAGTGCCGCCGAAGCCGATTCCTTCATCACGTTGCCGAGCTGACCGGTGAGGATCAACTGGCCCTTGCCCGGCACCAGCGTCGATTCGATCTGCAGCAGATCGCCACCGACTTCGGTCCACGCCAGGCCGGTGACCAGGCCGATCTCGTTCTCTTCCTCGGCGCGGCCGAAATCGAAGCGACGCACGCCCAGGTACTTGTCCAGATTCTTGCTGGACACGCTCACCAGCGCCTTGGACTTCTTCGTGCCCTTCTTCGCCTTCACCGGCTGCGGGCCGGCCAGCGCGATCTCCTTCACCACCTTGCGGCAGATCTTGGCGATCTCGCGTTCCAGGTTGCGCACGCCCGATTCGCGTGTGTAGTAGCGCACGATGTCCTGGATCGCATCACTGCCGATCTCCAGCTCTTCCGCCTGCAGGCCGTTGGCCTTGATCTGCTTCGGCACCAGGTAGCGGGTGGCGATGTTGAGCTTCTCATCCTCGGTGTAACCAGGGATGCGGATCACTTCCATGCGGTCCAGCAGCGGGCCCGGAATGTTGAGCGAGTTCGAGGTGGCCACGAACATCACTTCGGACAGGTCCAGATCCACTTCCAGGTAGTGATCGTTGAACGCGTTGTTCTGCTCCGGATCGAGCACTTCCAGCAGCGCCGAAGACGGATCGCCACGGAAGTCCATCGACATCTTGTCGATCTCGTCGAGCACGAACAGCGGATTCTTGCTGCCGACCTTGTTGAGGTTCTGCACGATGCGGCCCGGCATCGAACCGACGTAGGTACGGCGATGGCCACGGATCTCGGCCTCGTCGCGCACGCCGCCCAGCGACATGCGCACGAACTTGCGGTTGGTGGCCTTGGCGATGGACTGGCCCAGCGAGGTCTTGCCCACGCCCGGCGGTCCGACCAGGCACAGGATCGGGCCCTTCATCTGCTTCACGCGCGACTGCACCGCCAGGTATTCAAGGATGCGCTCCTTGACCTTCTCCAGGCCGTAGTGGTCGGCGTCGAGAGTGTCCTGTGCGGCCTTCAGGTCCTTGCGCACCTTGCTGCGCTTCTTCCACGGCACGCCCAGCAGCCACTCCAGGTAGTTGCGCACGACGGCCGCTTCGGCCGACATCGGCGACATCTGCTTGAGCTTGTTCAGTTCGTTGCGCGCCTTGGCTTCAACGGCCTTCGGCATGCCGGCTTCGGCGATCTTGCGGGCCAGCTCTTCCAGTTCGCCCGGTGCATCGTCCAGGTCACCCAGTTCCTTCTGGATGGCCTTCATCTGCTCGTTGAGGTAGTACTCGCGCTGGCTCTTCTCCATCTGCGACTTCACGCGGCCGCGGATGCGCTTTTCCATCTGCTGCACGTCGATCTCGCCGTCGACCAGGCCGACCAGCATCTCCAAGCGGTCGCCCACGGCCAGGGTTTCCAGCAGGCGCTGCTTGTCGGCCAGGCGCACGCTGATGTGCGCGGCGATGGTGTCGGCCAGGCGTGCCGGCTCATCGATGCCCGACAGCGTCTGCAGCAGCTCCGGCGGCAGCTTGCGGTTGGTCTTCACGTACTGCTCGAACAGCGACATCAGCGAGCGCGCGATCGCCTCGACCTCGCGGGCCTCGCGTTCGTCGGTGGCGTCGATTTCCACGGCCTGGCCGTGCAGCGAGCCGTTGCGCTCGTCGACATGGGTGACCTGCACGCGCGACAGGCCTTCGACCAGCACCTTGATGGTGCCGTCGGGCAGCTTCAGCAGCTGCAGCACCTGCGCCAGCGTACCGACCTGGTAGAGGTCGGCCGCATGCGGGTCATCGGTCTCGGCCGACTTCTGCGCCAGCAGCAGGATGCGCTTGTCCGATTCCATTGCCTGTTCAAGCGCGTGCATGGACTTGTCACGGCCGACGAACAGCGGGATGACCATGTGCGGGAACACCACTACGTCGCGCAGCGGCAGGACCGGCAGGTCGAGGGTTTCACTTGGGGAACGGGCCATGGGGGCTCCAGGGAAGGGGAAAACCGCCTCCGGGAGGGCATCTTCCGGAGACAAAAAAAGCCGATGGCCCCGTTATGGGGCCATCGGCTTTCAGATGCAAGGCATTCCTTGAAAATCCTTTCCAATCAACAACCTGGAAGGATCACTCGGCGCCTGCGGCCTTCTGTTCAGGGGCCGCCGGGGTCTGGTAGATCAGGTACGGCTCAGACTTGTGCTCGATCACCGACTCGTCCACCACCACCTTGCTGACGTTTTCCTGCGACGGCAGGTCGTACATGGTGTCCAGCAGGACCGATTCGACGATGGTGCGCAGGCCACGGGCGCCGGTCTTGCGCTTGAGCGCCTTCCTGGCGATGGCCGACAACGCGTCCGGACGGAACTCCAGCTCGACGTTCTCCATCTCGAACAGCTTCTTGAACTGCTTGGTGATGGCGTTCTTCGGCTCGGTCAGGATCCTGATCAGGGCCGGCTCGTCCAGCTCCTCCAGGGTCGCCACCACCGGCAGGCGGCCGACGAACTCGGGGATCAGGCCGAACTTGATCAGGTCTTCCGGCTCGACTTCGGCCAGCACCTTGCCCACTTCCTGCTTGCGCTCGCTGCTCTTCACCTTGGCGCCGAAGCCGATGCTGCCGACGTCGGTGGAGCGGGCCTGGATCACCTTGTCCAGCCCGGCGAACGCGCCGCCGCAGATGAACAGGATGTTCTTGGTGTCCACCTGCAGGAATTCCTGCTGCGGGTGCTTGCGGCCGCCCTGCGGCGGAACGCTGGCCACGGTACCTTCGATCAGCTTCAGCAGGGCCTGCTGCACGCCTTCGCCGGACACATCGCGGGTGATCGACGGGTTCTCGCTCTTGCGCGAGATCTTGTCGATTTCATCGATGTAGACGATGCCCTGCTGTGCCTTCTCGACGTCGTAGTCGCACTTCTGCAGCAGCTTCTGGATGATGTTCTCCACGTCCTCGCCCACGTAACCGGCTTCGGTCAGCGTGGTGGCGTCGGCCATGGTGAACGGCACGTTGAGCAGGCGGGCCAGGGTCTCGGCCAGCAGCGTCTTGCCCGAACCGGTCGGGCCGACCAGCAGGATGTTCGACTTCGCCAGTTCGACGTCGTCGTTCTTCTGCCGGCTCTCGATGCGCTTGTAGTGGTTGTACACGGCCACGGCCAGGGTGCGCTTGGCGCGGTTCTGGCCGATCACGTACTGGTCGAGGACCTCGAGGATCTCGCGCGGCTTGGGCAGCGAACTGCGCGCCGACTGCGCCTTTTCCTCAAGTTCCTCACGGATGATGTCGTTGCACAGCTCCACGCATTCATCGCAGATGAATACGCTCGGACCCGCAATCAGCTTGCGCACTTCATGCTGGCTCTTGCCGCAGAAAGAGCAGTAGAGGATCTTGCCGGTGTCCGTGGAACGACCTTGGCGGTCTTCGCTCATGCTTCGCTTACCCAGTTACCCCACCCGCTGAACGGGGGTTCGATTCGAGAATAGCACAGGGCCGAGGGGACACCAGTCCCGCCCGACCCTGCAGGAACGGGGCCTCCATGGCCCCGTGATGGCCGGTCAGCCGGCCTGGATCGACTCGTCCGGACGACGCTCCAGGACCTGGTCGACCAGACCATAGGCCTGCGCCTCGAAGGCGCTCTTGAAGTTGTCGCGCTCGGTGTCGCGGGCGATCGTCTCCAGCGACTGGCCGGTGTGCTTGGCCAGCACCTCGTTCAGGCGCGAACGCAGGGTCAGGATCTCACGCGCGTGGATGTCGATGTCGGTGGCCTGGCCCTGGTAGCCACCCAGCGGCTGGTGGATCATCACGCGCGAGTTCGGCAGCGCATAGCGCTTGCCGGCTTCGCCCGCGGCCAGCAGCAGGGCGCCCATCGAGGCGGCCTGGCCGATGCAGGTGGTGCTCACATTCGGCTTGATGTACTGCATGGTGTCGTAGATCGCCATGCCGGCGGTGACCACGCCACCCGGCGAGTTGATGTAGATGTTGATGTCCTTTTCCGGGTTTTCCGATTCCAGGAACAGCAACTGCGCCACCACCACGTTGGCCATGTGATCGTCGATCGGGCCCACGAGGAAGATCAGGCGCTCCTTCAACAGGCGCGAATAGATGTCGTAGGCACGCTCGCCGCGGCTGGTCTGCTCGACCACCATCGGAACCAGGTTCAGGGCTTTGGTTCGGTTGTCCATTACGTGAGGTACCTATCTTGGGGGGCAACAACCCCGCGCCGGCAAAGGCGCGGGGCATCCGGTGATCCGCCCGGGCTTACTGGCGGATCGCGTCCTGGAACGACAGCTTCTCTTCGGTGTGCTGGGCACGCTCGGCGATCCAGTCGATCACCTGCTCTTCCATTACACGGTTCTGCAGGCCAGACATCAGCTGGGGGTCGTTGCGGTACATCTCAATGACCTGTTCCGGCTCTTCGTAGGTCGAAGCGATCAGGCGCATCGTTTCGTTCAGGCGCTTGGCTTCCAGGCGCAGGTCGTTGATGCGGGCCACTTCACCGACCAGCAGGCCGACCAGCACGCGCTTGGCGGCCGCTTCCTTGAAGCCTTCGTGGGCATCGGCCGGGATCTCGCCGACATTCTGGCCATTGCGGCGGATCTGCTCGACCTGCTGGGCCAGCATGGCGCGGGCTTCGTTCTCGACCAGGCGCGGCGGCATTTCCACCGACGAATAGGCGGCGATCAGCTGCTCGCCCACTTCGCGGCGCAGGCGGTTCATCAGCGCGCCCTTCAGCTCGCGCTCCAGGTTGGCGCGGATATCGCTGCGGAACTGCTCCACATCGCCACCCTTCACGCCGAAGCTCTTGATGAAGGCTTCGTCAACCGCCGGCACGACCGGCTCGGAGACTTCGGCGACCTTGACGGTGACCTGCACGGTCTTGCCGGCCAGCACCGGCACGCGCCAGTCAGCCGGGAACTCGACGTCCAGGGTCTTCTCTTCGCCCTTGGCCAGGCCGACCAGGCCCTTTTCAATGGTTTCGAACATCATGCCCTGGCCGAGCACGATCGAACCCTTCTCGGTGCCTTCGGCCGGCAGGCGCTCTTCGCCGGCCTGCGACCAGGTTTCCACCGCGACCAGGTCACCGTCCTGTGCGCCACGGCTGACCGGGGCCCAGGTACGACGCTGGTTCTGCAGGTTCTCGATCATCTGGTCGATGTCGGCGTCGGTGATCTCGGCGCTGTGGCGCACGACGGTCAGCTTGCTGACGTCGATGTCGCCGAAGTCCGGCACCACTTCCACGGTAGCCACGAAGGAGAACTCACCCTCGTCGCCCTTGTCGATGCGCGGGCTGCCAACGATGCGCAGGTCGTGCTCGCGCACGGCGGCATCGAAGGTTTCGCGCAGCAGGCCGTCCAGCGCCTCGCCACGGACCTGCGCGCCGAAGCGCTGCTCGATCACCTTGGCAGGCACCTTGCCCGGACGGAAACCCTTGATGCGGGTGGTACGGGCGATTTCGCCCAGGCGGCCGACGATGTGGCTCTGCAGACGCTCTTCCGGCAGCGAGAAGCTCAGGCGGCGTTCCAGGTTGCCGGTGGATTCGATCGAAGCTTGCATGTTGACTCCTGCCACCGGTGGCCCACGCCCCCGGCTCGATGATTGGGATGAAACGGTTGTAAGGACACGACGTCTGGGACGCGCCTGCTTGCCGCAGCCCTTTAGTTTCGCCCAATTCGGCCTGCACTGCCAGCGCGTGCCGGTCAAGGGGGCGTCGATGGCCCGATCAGGGCGGGGACAGGCCGGCACTGGTGCGAAAGGGGGGACTCGAACCCCCACGCCTTACGGCACTGGAACCTAAATCCAGGGCGTCTACCAATTCCGCCACTTTCGCGTGGCCGGCTCAGGCGTTCATTGTCGCAGGCGACGGCGGGAATCGGAAGGCCTGCACAAAACTGAACATGACAGCCGCGCACACCGCCGGCGCCAAAGGCCATCCCGAAGGTCGAGCGACCGTTCGGGACGGCAGCGACTCAGTGTTTCGCCTCGGCAGGAGACGCAGGTGCGTCAGCGCCCTGCCCGGCCGCCACATCCACCTTGAGGATGTCCACGCCACCCTCGTCGGTACGACGCAGGTCCACAGCCTCGAGGGCGACCCCACCCTCCACCGGTGACGCCGGCTGCGCGACTCCGGCGATCGGGCGCGCCGGAACGGCCTCGGCGCCCGCATCGCGCTCGACGGTCTTTGCCGGGTCACTGCCAGGTGCGCAGGCTGCCAGCGCCAGCAACGCAAATGAAACCCACAGCCCCCGGTACAGTCGTTTTATATCGGCCATCAGGATCTTCCTTCGTACATGCGCCCTCGGCGCGGAAGATCCATTGGGTACGATGAAGGAGGCAACGCGGTGAGAGGCAGCGCACAGCATTGAGAACACTGATGACGCACATGCCCCTGATTTCAGCGCCGCTTCAGTAGATCCACGCCATGCGTGGATGAAATGCATCCCGGCGAACAGGCAAGAAACCAGAGAACAGGCAAGAAAAAAGCCACTTGGCGAACCAAGTGGCTTTCGTCTGGTGGGCTGTCAAGGATTCGAACCTTGGACCTATTGATTAAGAGTCAACTGCTCTACCAACTGAGCTAACAGCCCGAAATCGGGGCGCGAATTATGACCCGATCCGCTCGGTGGGTGCAAGCACTTTTTTCAACGTGGTTGAAACCAGCACTGCGGTCCCGCTACTGCTGCAGATCCACGCCGAGCGGGTTCTGCTACGTGTGATCCACCGGAACGAAGGAGTCACACTTATAAGAAAAAAGCCACCTGGGGTACCAGGTGGCTTCTGTCTTGGTGGGCCGTCAAGGATTCGAACCTTGGACCTATTGATTAAGAGTCAACTGCTCTACCAACTGAGCTAACGGCCCGTAAAACTCAGACGCACATTGTAGCGTGCTTTCTGTTTATTGCAATACCGTTTCGGCTGCGCCGATGCGGTTGAATCAGTGGGGTGGCTGAGGGGATTCGAACCCCCGACCACCGGAATCACAATCCGGTACTCTAACCAACTGAGCTACAGCCACCACTGAAACTTTCGCTCCATCGCCGATGAGGCTGACGTTGGAACCTGATGCCTTGCTACCGGGCGGAACCAGAAGTCCGTCCCCCGAAGCGAGTCCGGCATTTTCCGGGAGTCGCGAAGGAATTGCAAGCACTTCTTCACATTGATGTGCAGGGGCCGGAACAGCAGATCAGAGCTGCTCCGCCGAGATCACGCGCACGGTGTCCCCATGCTCATCCAGGAATGACAGCGTGGCCTCCCCCTTCGGCGTGACCTGCAACTGCAGGCGCGGCTGGCCCGCTCCGTCGAGCAACTGAAGCATCGCATTGCGCGACTGCGTCCTGCCAAGAAACACACGACGGGTAATCGCTTGCACACCCTGCGCGTGCAAGCGCTCGTCTTCGGCCGAGAACATCGGCCGCAGCTGTCCATCGGCGACATCGTTGAGCTGCAGTCCGGCAACCGCACCACGCGGGCCATCCAGCCCCAGCAACTGCAGTTGCTGGTCCTGTTGATAGCGATCAAACGTCAGACTCAGCCCACTGTCAGGCTTGCCATTGTCGTCGCGTCGTCCATTGAAGATCAGGCCGCCATTTTCGGTGCCTTCGTCGTTGAGGAACAGCATCCCGGCCATCGGCCGCGCGTGCTCGACGATCTCGCGCCCCTTCATGAAAGCGCCGGGAAACAGCGTGCGGTTGGAGACCACCAGGCGCAGGGTGCCGTCAGGCTCCTTGATGTTGATGCGCTGCACATCGATCACGTCGAACGACGCGTTGCGTTGAGCCGTCGCCCCCATCAGCAGGCCAGCCAACGCCAGCAAAGTAACACCGCCGCAGTACAGGGTAAGCCGTCGTTGGTGCCTGCGCAGTCGATGCACTTCGGCCAGCACCTGCTCCACCTCACCCGCGTCTTTCGAAACTGCATCCATGCCGAACTCCAGAAGGGGCGGGAAAAGACGGACAACGCGCTGCCCCGGACGACCCTGTCCGATCTGATGACGTTAGCGGAACCCGAGGCATGCCGCACGCACCGAAAGTCAGGCGCTGGCAAACAGCTCATCCGTCGTCGGACGCGCTGCCGAGATCGTGAACATTAAGTGAATGAATTGTGAATGGATCTGGAACAGCAATGGGGGAGATCCATTCATACAACGTTAGCTGCAGGACATGGAACGCGAGGCGCGCGTTTGCAACCATGCCGGTTCCTGCAATGAAGGTGAGATCAATAGATGAGCAAGCGGCTAATCGGATTCGTCGTGCTGGCAGCCGTGCTGGCAGTGGCAGCCGTTGCAATGTCCGGCTACCGGCAGCAGGCGACTGCCGATGCCACGGCAGAGGAATCCGGGAAGAGTGGCAGCCTCGATGAAAGGCCTGACCAGGGAAGGCAGCTTGCGGCGTCAGGTGCGGCGGCCGCGCAGAGGCTTGAGCGGGACAACAAGATCCCGCCGGGCTCGTACAAGGCGGTGGGCCCCAAGGCCTACGAAATCGTAAGAGGCAATGAGTTCCGGCCTCCCGGTGATGCGCTTGCCCACGTCAAGCAACTGATGCTGCGCTCCGAATCCGGGGATGCCACGGCAACCTACGAAATCTATCGAACCATCGAGCAATGCCAGACCTTCATCTCGGATCGCGCTGACAAGCTGGCGGATTCGGCCACCACGGTCGGGTCCGGCAACTGGTTCCTGGAGCGGTCGGAACGGATCCTCAAAGAGTGCGAGTCGCTGGCTCTGGATCAGGACATCTATCACGCCGATTGGCTTTCGAAGGCGGCCGCCATGGGCTCGCAGGAAGCGATGCGCGCTTACTCGCGATCGCCGGAGAAAGTCATCGGTTCGCTTGATGACGCAATCCGTGATCCAGCGGCGCTCGAGGCGTGGAAGGACACCGCCACCGGATATCTGCGCGAGCTGGAATCACAAGGGAACGTCAATGTCATCAGCGACATGGCGATGACCTACACCTATGGCGGCATTGTTCCTGCGGATCCCGTTGCCGCCCTGGCATACACCCGCGTCCTCAACCGGCTGGACCCACGTTTTGCCACCACCAATGACATTGCCAACCATGAGAAAAACCTGAGCAGCCAAGAGAAAGAGAAAGCCCGCATTTCATCGAACGAAATCTTCAAGAACTGTTGCATCCCACGATAAGGACCTATTGTGAAAGCTAGACTGATTGGGATTATCCCTTCGCTTGGTAGAAACTCCATTCCCGCCATTGCAGGCGTGCTGCTGTTCATGGCGGCCGGGAGCCTTCAAGCGAAAAAGCTTCCTGGCGTCATCAACTGCACCGCCGGATGCACGCTGACAACCCCGTATCCCGATCCGGTGACCAACCAGCAGCTTTCCCAAGAGGTCCAGAAGCTCAATGACGGCCGGACCACCGTCTGGACAGCCCAGACGCGAGTCCAGAACGGCGATGTCCTGACCGTGTGCAACGGTATTTCCTGCGTCAACTACACGTGGCGAGGTGCAGGTTTCGACTCCGGCGAAGTGATTTCGACCGTCCTCCCGCCCAACTCCCGGGCTTTCCCTTATCCACACTCCCGGGCCCCCGAGCCGGGCTCCTATCCCGTTTCCCCACTTCCCCCGTAAAAAAACAAAACCATCCACCAGCTTGCGAGCCAGCTAAAAAAAAGACTATTTCCACACAAATCCCACTCGTACACC
>NZ_RXLZ01000092.1 GCF_003970865.1 Stenotrophomonas maltophilia
TGGTTGGGTTATTATTTGGTATTGACTCGGCTTCACGCTTGGTTGGTGTCTTTTTTCGGTTTCAGGGAGCAGAGCGGGGGGGGGGGGGGGGGGGGGGGGGGGGGGGCGGGGATGTGGAAAAGGGGCAGCGCTGGAAGGGGTAATTTGCCGTGGCAATCGGCGTAAGGCCGGGTCGGGCACACCGATCCGGCCCGATCCGGGGGCTGGGCTGCGGACCAGAGCGGGTTGCCGGAATCTGCCAACGATGGGGTAGGCTGTGCCCGCACTGCCAAGGATCAGCGGGTACGGATCATGTCGATCTATGCATTGAAAGGACGTTTCCAGGACCTGTTGCGTCCAGCCGTACGCGGCCTGTTCCGCATGGGGATCACTGCCAATACGGTGACCGTGGCCGCTGCCGTGGTCTCGCTGCTGGTGGCTGGCGCCGTCTGGTGCTGCGCGCCGGCCCAGCCCCTGCTGTACCTGCTGCTGCCACTGTGGATGCTGCTGCGCATGGCGCTCAACGCCGTGGACGGCATGCTGGCCCGCGAGTTCGGCCAGCAGTCGCGGCTGGGCGCCTATCTGAACGAGTTGTGCGATGTGATCGCCGACGCCGCGCTGTACCTGAGCCTGCTCAGCGTGCCGGGCGTGCGACCGGAGGCGCTGTGGCTGCTGGCCTGGACCGCGGCGCTGAGCGAGTACGCCGGGGTGCTGGGGCTGATGGTCGGGGCCAGCCGCCGCTATGACGGCCCGATGGGCAAGAGCGACCGCGCCTTCGTGATCGGTGCGCTGGGCCTGCTGCTGGCGTTTGAGTGGGTTGGCGCGATGACGGTCACTGGCGTGGCCGCGGCCATGGCGGTGCTGTGCGTGCTGACGATGATCAACCGCGTCCGTCGCGGACTGCGGGAAGCGGCGGTTTCGCCGAATTAATCAAGCAGATACAAAAAGACAATCAGGAGATTGCATGCGTCAGGCGCAGGAACGGGAATTCCACAGCTTCGACCAGGTACCGCTGTTCTACCGGTACTGGGCGGGCACCACCGCCACCCCGGCCACCAAGGCCATCGTGCTGCTGCATCGCGGCCATGAACATTCCGGCCGGGTCACCCACCTGGTCGATGAGCTGGACCTGCCCGACACTGCCTTCTTCGCCTGGGATGCGCGCGGCAATGGCCGTTCGCCGGGCGCGCGCGGCGATGCACCGGGCTTCCCGGCGCTGGTGCGTGATCTGGACAGCTTCATCGCCCACATCGGCGACGCGCATGGCATCGCGGTGGAAGACATCGTGGTGATCGCGCAGAGCGTGGGCGCGGTGGTCGCCGCGACCTGGGTGCACGACTACGCGCCGCGCCTGCGCGCGCTGATCATGGCTTCGCCTGCGTTCAAGGTGAAGCTGTACGTGCCGTTCGCGCGCCCGGGCCTGGCATTGATGCAGAAGCTGCGCGGCAACTTCTTCGTCAACAGCTACGTCAAGCCGCAGTGGCTGACCCACGATCCGGCGCGGGTGGAAAGCTACCGCACCGATCCGCTGATCACCCGGCCGATTTCGGTGCGCGTGTTGCTGGGCCTGTACGAAGCGGCCGACCGCATCGTCGCCGATGCGCAGGCCATCAGCGTGCCGGTGCAGCTGCTGGTGTCCGGCTCGGACTTCGTCGTCCACCGTGCCCCGCAGGACCGCTTCTACGAGCGCCTGTCCAGCCCGATCAAGGAGCGCGTGCATCTGCCGGGCTTCTTCCATGACACGCTGGGCGAACGTGATCGGGCGCCGGCACTGGCGCGCATCCGCAGCTTCATCCAGGCGCGTTTCGCCGAACCGCTGCGTGAGCTGTCACGGCGCGATGCACACCGCCACGGGCCGACCTTCGAAGAATCGGAAATCCTGGCCTGGCCACCGGAACGCAACAGCCTGGCCGACCTGCGCT
Source organism: Stenotrophomonas maltophilia (assembly GCF_003970865.1). Taxonomy (GTDB): domain Bacteria; phylum Pseudomonadota; class Gammaproteobacteria; order Xanthomonadales; family Xanthomonadaceae; genus Stenotrophomonas; species Stenotrophomonas maltophilia_AR. The sequence continues at coordinate 1,902 of NZ_RXLZ01000092.1, forward strand.
GGCGCGTGGTACGTGGCGGCCTGCGTTTCGGTGGCACGTTGTCCGAAGGTATCGCGCTGGGCCTGCAGACCGGTTTCGATTCCGGCAGCACGCTCGACTACATCTATCGCGACCAAGCGCGTGGCAAGGGCCCGCTGGGCCGCATGGTCGACCGCAACTATCTGGATGCAATCGGCTGGCGCGGCATCCGTGTGCGCGGCCAGCACCTGCAGGAACTGCTGCGCGATGCCGCCCAGCGCCTGCGCGGGCAGGGCACGCCGGTGCGCGTGCTGGACGTGGCCGCTGGCCATGGCCGCTACGTGCTGGAAGCATTGGGCCAGGGCGAACAGCGCGCCGAGCGCATCGTGCTGCGTGATTTCAGCGACTTGAACGTGACCCAGGGCCAGGCATTGATCGAGCGGCTGGGTGCGGCCGACATCGCGCGCTTCGAGCAGGGCGATGCCTTCGACCCGGCACAGCTGGCCAAGGTTGATCCGGCGCCGACGCTGGCGGTGGTTTCCGGCCTGTACGAACTGTTCCCGGACAACGATGCGGTGCTGCGCTCGCTGCAGGGCATCGCCGCGACCGTGCCGGTGGGCGGCTACCTGGCCTACACCGGCCAGCCCTGGCACCCGCAGCTGGAATTCATCGCCCGCGCGCTGACCAGCCACCGTGGCGGCGCCGCGTGGGTGATGCGCCGCCGTACCCAGCAGGAGATGGATGAGCTGGTGCGCCTGGCCGGGTTCGAGAAGGTGGCGCAGCGCATCGACGACTTCGGCATCTTCACCGTGTCGCTGGCGCGCCGGACCGCGTGATGGCGACGCTGGCCGCAACTCCGCTGGCCGCGGAAGGGCGCCCCTGGCGGCGCGCCCTGCTGTGGCTGGCCCTGCTGGGCCCGTTCTTCTTCGCCAGCTATGGCTTCGCCAACTGGATGGCCGGTCGCCACGCCGCGTTGCCGGTGATGGCGTTCGCGTGGGAGATACGCATCCCGTTTGTGCCGTGGACGATCGTGCCGTACTGGTCGATCGATCTGTTCTACGCGATCTCATTCTTCCTGTGCCGTCAGCGCCTCGAACTGGACCGGCATGCGCTGCGGCTGTTCAGTGCGCAGGTCATCGCGGTTACCTGTTTTCTGCTGTGGCCGCTGCGCTTCAGCTTCGAACGGCCGGAGATCGGCGGCGTATTTGGCTGGTTGTTCGACGTGCTGCTGGGCTTCGACAAGCCGTTCAACCAGGCGCCGTCGCTGCACATCGTGCTGCTGATCGTGTTGTGGGTGAAGTTCGCGCAGTATCTGCACGGGGTGTGGCGCGGTGTACTGCATCTGTGGGCACTGCTGATCGGCGTCTCGGTGCTGACCACGTTCCAGCATCATTTCATCGATATCCCGACCGGCCTGCTGGCCGGTTGGCTGTGCGTCTGGCTGTGGCCGGAGCAGGGCACGCCACCGTTGCGGGCCTGGCACACCGCGCGTGACGCCAAACGTTGGCGATTGGCAGCGCTGTACCTGCTGGGGGCCGCTGTATTGCTGGTGCCGGTGGTGCTTCTGCGTGGCGCCGCGTTGTGGCTGCTGTGGCCGGTGGTGTCGTTGCTGCTGGTGGCGCTGGCCTATGCCGGGCTGGGTGCGGCGGTGTTCCAGAAGCGCGCCGATGGTCGCCTGACCATGGCCGCGCGCTGGCTGCTGGCGCCGTACCTGGGCGCCGCCAGGATCAATTCGCGGCTATGGACGCGGCGTGCGCCGCAGCCGGTGCCGGTGATGGATGGCGTGTGGCTGGGGCGCATTCCCTCCGGGGCATTGCCGGCACCGCTGGTGGGCGTGGTCGATGCCTGTGCCGAGCTGACCTGCCGCGCGCCGGGCGCCACGTATGCCAGCGTGCCGATGCTGGACCTGGTGGTCCCTGCACCGGAACAGCTGCGCGAGGCGGCCGAGGCCATCGAGCGGCTGCATGCGCACGGACCGTTGCTGGTGTGCTGTGCGCTGGGCTATTCGCGCAGCGCCGCCAGCGTCGCCACCTGGCTGCTGCGCAGTGGTCGTGCGGCCGATGCGAACACGGCAGTGGCGATCGTGCGGGCTGCACGCCCGGGCATCGTGCTGGGCGCGGCGCATCTGCATGCCATCACTGCTGCGGCAGGAGCGCGCGCATGAGCACGGTTCCCGATCTGGTGACCATGCAGGTGCTGCTGCGCCAGGGGCGTTGGCCGGCGCTGCTGTCGCTGGGCCTGTTGCTGGTGGCGCTGCTGCTGCTCGGCATCGAGCCGGGGCTGGCGATGATCGCTGCCGGCCTGTTGCTGCTCAGTGTTGCTGCGGGCATCGCACAGGCCTATCACGCGTGGCGGGCGGGGCTGGATGCCAGCCTGTTGCAGCTGCTGCGGGATGAAGGCCTGGATGGCGAAGCCGCCGCGCGCCGCATCGATCAGCTGCTGCACGACAGTGGCCTGCGCCGCGCGTCGCCCGATGCGCCACTGCGTGGCTGGGATGCGCGCTGGTCCGGCATGCGTCGCCTGCTGCTGCGCCAGTACCTGTTGACCGCAGTGCAGTTCGCACTGCTGGTGCTGGCCGTGTTGTGGCCGCAGACGTGAACCGGAGGGACCGATGTTTGCTGAACTGATTGCCCGCGCCTGCAGTGGCGCGATCCATGTGGTGACCGGCGCACGCGCGCTGTGGATCGGTTGCGCGCCGTCCAGCGAGCGCCGCGTGTACTACGGCAACCACGCCAGCCATGGTGACTTCGTGCTGATCTGGTCGTCGATGCCACCGGCACTGCGGCGCCAGGTGCGCCCGGTTGCTGCGGCCGAGTACTGGCAGCGTGATGGCCTGCGTCGCTACCTGATCGATGCGGTGTTCAACGGCGTGCTGGTCGAGCGCGAGGCCGGCCATCGCCAGCAGGATCCGCTGCAGGCCCTGCGTGACGCGGTGGACGAAGACTGCTCGCTGATCCTGTTTCCGGAAGGTACCCGCAACGTGGGCGATGAGCCGCTGCTGCCGTTCAAGAGCGGCATCTATCACCTGGCACGGCAACGGCCGGAGCTGGAATTCGTGCCGGTATGGATCGACAACCTGAAGCGGGTGATGCCGAAGGGCCGGTTCCTGCCGCTGCCGCTGCTGTGCACGGCCACCTTCGGTACGCCGTTGCGGCTGCAGGCGGACGAGGACAAGGCGGCCTTCCTGGCCCGCAGCCGGCAGGCGCTGCTGGACCTGGCGCCGAATGGAGGTCGTGCATGAGTTTCGTGCTGGATGTATCTGGCGATCTGGCAACGCAGAGTGTCGGCCAGCAGACCGGCCTGCTGTTTGCCGGCGTCGGCGCGGTGCTGGTGCTGGCCACGCTGGTGGCCGAGACCCTGCGCTGGCGCCAGCGCGGGCAGCCCAGTGCGGTCATCGCCAACCTGGTGTCACGCATCCGTGCCTGGTGGGTGATGGCGATCGTGGTCGGGCTGGCGCTGTTCTTCGGCCGTGCCGGTGTGATCGTGCTGTTCGCGATCATCTCGCTGTTCGCGCTGCGCGAGTTCATCACCCTGGCGCCGACCCGCTCGGGCGATTACTACGCGCTGCTGGCCGCGTTCTACATCGTCCTGCCGTGGCAGTACTACCTGGTGTGGATCGACTGGTACGGCATGTACACGCTGCTGATTCCGGTCTATGCGTTCCTGTTCCTGCCGATCCTGTCGACCATCGGCGGTGACACCACGCACTACCTGGAGCGCACGGCGAAGGTGCAGTGGGGGCTGATGATCTGCGTGTTCTGCATCTCGCACGTACCGCTGCTGCTGAACCTGCACGTGCCCGGCCACGACCCCTCGCGCAACGTGCTGCTGTTCGCCTTCCTGGTGATCGTGGTGCAGTCCTCGGACGTGCTGCAGTACATCTGGGGCAAGCTGCTGGGCAAGCACCTGATCGCGCCGAAGCTGTCGCCGTCGAAGACGGTGGAGGGCTTCGTGGGCGGCGTGCTGAGTGCCAGCGCGCTGGGCGCGGCGCTGTGGTGGATCACCCCGTTCACGCCGCTGCAGGCGTTCGGCCTGTCGTTGCTGATCAACCTGATGGGGTTCTGGGGCGGCCTGGTGATGTCGGCGATCAAGCGTGATCGTGGCATCAAGGACTGGGGCCACATGATCGAGGGCCATGGTGGCATGCTCGACCGGCTGGATTCGGTGTGCTTCGCCGCGCCGGTGTTCTTCCACGTGGTGCGGTATTACTGGAAGGCGGGCGGGGGCGGTTGATTCTGCCGGCTTCCATCCACGCATGGCGTGGATCTACCGGCAGTGCCGGCCGCTGGCCGGCAACTGCAACATCCTGCCATCGTTCATGGGGTTGCCGGCCAGCGGCCGGCACTACCCACGCGCGCGCTTACGCGCTGATGCCGTATTCCTTCAGCTTCTTGCGCAGGGTGGCGCGGTGGATGCCCAGCATCGCCGCGGCGCGGCTCTGGTTGCCTTCGCAGTGGTTGAGCACTTCCACGAACAGCGGGATCTCCATCTCGCGCAGCACGATCTCGTAGACATCGTCCGCATCGCAGCCATCAAGGTCACGCAGGTAGCGGCGCACGGACTGGGCGACGTGTTCACGCAGCGGTGGCCGGGGAGCGCCACGACTGTTGTCAGGACGAGAAAGGACAGCGTTCAAGGGGGTTCCCGATTCGGTTGGCCCGTGCGCGCGGAGCGCGCGGCCGGACGAGGTGGTGGCGGCCAGTCTAGCGCGAGCGTGCCCGGCCTGCCACGGCTGGTCGCCTCACCCCGGTCAGAGGAAGTCGAAGGTGAATGCGACGGTGGACGCAGCGGGCTCCTGTACCCGGAACGCGACGCGCGCGCTCTGGCCCGGTTCCAGCAGGGCTGCGCCGGGGTTCTCACCCAGGTACTGCGCGGGCGTGAACACACCGCTGCCGATCACCCGGCCATCGGCATCGGACAATGACAACCGCAGGTCCGGCCACGTCTGTGCCCAGCGCGCATCGTTGCGGATGCTGGCTTGCACCTGCAGCACGCCGGCCTGGCCTGGCAGGGGGCGGATCTCGCGGCTGGTCATGGTGAACGCCGCGGGTTCGTGCCAGGCGGGCAGGCTGCAGCGCAGTACGCCGCACAGCGTGCCCAGCCATGCGCGGTTGCCGGCGTCGGCGGCCAGCCGCGCGCGGTCGCCCAGCACGCTCTGCAGTAGCAGCAGCAATGCCAGCCCGGCGACCAGCAGCCAGTGCCAGCGGGGTGCTGGCAGCGTGCGCGCGCGTGCGCTGCCGAGGAAGCTGGGGGCATCACTGGCGACCGCCGTTGCCTGCACCGCGAGCGGCGCCGGTTCGACGGCTGCTGCTTCATCAACGATGACAACGTCATCGTCGTGTCGCATCTCTGTTGCCGGTGGTTGTGCCAGGTCGATGGGCTCGACGGGCATCTGCTCCACAGGCGTTGTGTGCCCGGCTTCGTCCTGCGTGCGCGCATCGGTTGCAGGCGCGGGCTCACCTTCCGGCGTCGTGCGCAGGAAGGTGGCCAGGGGACGGCGCGGTGGGTTCGGCTCGGACATGCTCAGGGCGCGGGCTCGGATCCAGCGGTCATTCAACCACGATCAGGCGCGGCGCACGCCGGTGATGCGCATCCAGTCGCCATCCTGGGTGGCCTGCAGATCGTCGAACCAGGCCGCATAGCGCTGCAGCAGTTCGCCTTCCTGGCCATGCAGGATGCCGGACAGGGCGATGCGGCCACCGGCAGCGACGCGCGCGGCCAGCAGTTCGGCCAGCGCATCCAGCGCCGAGGCGAGGATGTTGGCGACCACGATCGGATAGGTCGCGACCGGTTCGTCCTGCGGCAGGTACACGTGCATGCGCGCCTGTTCGCCGTTGCGCTCGGCATTGTCGGCGGTGGCGACCAGGGCCTGCGGATCGTTGTCCACGCCGATGGCTTCAGCGGCGCCCAGCTTCAGCGCGGCCAGTGCGAGGATGCCCGAGCCGCAACCGAAGTCGAGCACGCGCTGGCCCTGCAGCAGGCCAGCGACCGCCAACTGGTCCAGCCAGCGCAGGCACAGTGCGGTGGTCGGGTGGGTGCCCGAACCGAACGCCAGGCCCGGGTCCAGCCGCACCACGGCGGCATCGGCGGCCTGTGCGGCATCGGGCAGTTCATGGTTCCACGGCACGATCCAGGTACGGCTGCCGAAGTCCATCGGCTGGAACTGGTCGATCCAGGCGCGTTCCCAGTCTTCATCCTCGACCGCGCGGAAGCTGCCGCCGCTCCAGTCCAGCTCCGGATCGAAGGATTCCAGTGCGGCCAGCAGCAACAGCGCGTTGCTGTCGGCGGGGAACAGTGCGCTCAGCACCAGCGTGTCCCACAGCGGGGTCTCGCCCACGCCCGGTTCGAGAATGGCCTGTTCGTTGCTGGTATCGGCCTCGGCATCGAGCAGGGTCACGGCCAGTGCACCAACGTCCTCCAGCGCATTTTCATAGCGGGGCTGGGTGGCTTCGGTGCAGCGCAGGGTCAGTTCCAGGAACGGCATGGCGGTGGGGGCAATCGCGGGAAAGGGGGCCATGCTAGACCATCGGGGCGTCTCCGTATTGCCTGAGATGCTGCTCCGAGATGAACGAAGCCCGTTCAGACAGGCCCGCCGGGCCTTGCTAAACTTCGTGCTTTCCTGTGCGCCGCATTGCTCACCGCCACCGATGGCCTTCGCTCCCACCCTGAAAACCTGGTTGCTCGTACTGCCGGCCGTGGCCGTGCTGGGCGTGGCCGGTTATCGGGCCAGCGGCCATGCTGCGACCTCTTCGCTGGCGTCGGCGGATCTGGCAGGTGGGGTGGCAGCCACTGACAGTGCGGCGCCGCTGCCGGTGATGCCGGAGGCGCTCGCGCGCCGCCTGGCACCCTTCGAGCGTGGCAATGCATTGCCGTCCGGGCTGCCCCTGGATCTCCGCGCCGATATCGAAGACGCCACCGACCTGTATGCCTATGCACAGCGGTTGCGTGCGCAGGCGGACGAAGGCAACCACGAGGCGCGCTGGATGCTCAGCCGTGTCTATGACTATTGCGCGCAGTACGCGGTCGATCCGGGCGGCTACCGCCTGGACAACAACGTGCTGGCCGGGCTGGGCCTGACCGCCGCGCCGGCGATGGTGCAGGCGCGCGAACGCGTCGCGCAGCGTTGTGGCGGTTTCGTGCCGGGCGACAAGCTGGGCACGGCCTTGGTGCTGTCCGAACGTCGCAAGGCGGCCGCACAAGGCAATCTGGCTGCTGAGGCTGCGTTGTTCGCCGAGGGCGAACCGCTGCAGGACAGCCCCGAGTACCGCCGTGACCTGGTTGAACGGGTGCGCACCTCGCGTGACCCGGAGGCCTTCATGGCGATTGCACCGGGCATGGGCGTGCGCGCCTCGGGTGACCGCGCGCTCAACGGCCTGGTGGCGGGTGAGCAGCTCAGTGAACTCGCATGGCGGCTTTCGGCCTGCGAACTCGGTCTACCGTGTGGGGCAGACAGTGTGCTGGTCAACAGTTTTTGTGCGAACGGAGGGATCTGTTCGCAGGATGGTACGCAGGATTTCCGGGATTTCGTGTATGACGCTGCGGTATCGCGGCAGGGCGCTGGGAAGATGAAGGAATGGATCAAGCGATTGGTTGGAAAGAGGAACGAGCAATGAACTACCGCCGATTCCTGCACGGGGCCAAGTTCTGGTTCTGGGTGGCCCTGTTCGTGGCCTACTCGGCCGGCGCGGTTGGCCTGCTGATGATCGATACCTACGAAGATCGCTACCGGCATCTGTCGAAGGTGGAACTGACCACGGTGAAGGCGCAGGAAGACGTGCGCCGTGCCGGTGCCAGCCAGGTGGCCGCGGTCTATCGCGCGCAGAGCGGCATGCCGTTCGCGTCGCTGCCGGCGGGCAGCACCTTCCAGGTGGTGTGGCCGGATGGTTCGACCGAGACCATGGTGATCGTCGACCCGACCTCGCCCAATGGCGTGCGTCCGCTGGCGAACTCGCAGATTCCGGCCGAAGCGGCCGTCAAGCGCTGATGCGCCTGCTGTAGAGCCGAGCCCACGCTCGGCCGGGCTTTCCGGCAAGCCGGGCATGGGCTCGGCTCTACAACAACAGAAAAGGGCGGGGATATCCCCGCCCTTTTCATGTCCAGCACCTGGCGCCGATCAGGTCAGCGCGATCGGCTTGTTCTTGCGTTCGGCCAAGCGCTTTTCCAGGTAGTGGATGTTCTGGCCACCGGCCTGGAAGCCCTTGTCGCGCATGATCCGCTGCTGCAGGGCGACGTTGGTCTTGATGCCATCGACCACCATTTCGCTCAGTGCCACGCGCATGCGGGCAATGGCGGTTTCGCGGTCCGGGCCGTGCACGATCAGCTTGCCGATCATCGAGTCGTAGTTCGACGGCACGCGGTAGCCACTGTAGATGTGGGTGTCCACGCGCACGCCGGGGCCGCCCGGCGGATGGAAGCCGGTGATGGTGCCCGGGCTCGGCACGAAGGTTTCCGCGTCTTCGGCGTTGATGCGGCATTCGATGGCATGGCCGGTCAGCACCACGTCACTCTGCTTGATCGACAGCTTCTGGCCGGCAGCGATCTTCAGCTGCTCGGCCACCAGGTCGATGCCGGTGACCATTTCGGTGACCGGATGTTCCACCTGGATGCGGGTGTTCATCTCGATGAAGTAGAAGCGGCCGTCCTCGTACAGGAACTCGAACGTGCCGGCGCCACGGTAGCCGATGCGCACGCAGGCCTCGGTGCAGACCTTGCCGATCTGCTCGCGCTGCTCTGCGCTGATGCCCGGTGCCGGCGCTTCTTCCACTACCTTCTGGTGGCGGCGCTGCATCGAGCAGTCGCGCTCCCCCAGGTGGATGGCGTTGCCCTGGCCGTCGGCCAGTACCTGGATCTCCACGTGGCGCGGATTCTCCAGGAACTTCTCCATGTAGACCTCGCCATTGCCGAACGCGGCCTTGGCCTCGCTCTTGGTGGTTTCGATCGAGGTCTTCAGCGACGCTTCGGCGTGCACCACGCGCATGCCGCGGCCACCGCCGCCACCGGCTGCCTTGATGATGACCGGGTAGCCGATCTCACGGGCGATCTTGGTGTTGGCGACGATGTCCTCGCCCAGCGGGCCGCCCGAACCGGGCACGCACGGCACGCCGGCGGACTTCATCGCGCGGATGGCTTCGACCTTGTCACCCATCATGCGGATGGTGTCGGCCTTGGGGCCGATGAAGATGAAGCCGGACTCTTCCACACGCTCGGCGAAGTCTGCGTTCTCCGACAGGAAGCCGTAGCCCGGGTGGATGGCCTGGGCGTCGGTGACTTCCGCCGCGGCGATCAGTGCCGGGATGTTGAGGTAGCTCTGCGGCGACGGTGCCGGACCGATGCAGACCGACTCGTCGGCCATGGCCACGTGCTTGAGGTTGCGGTCGACCGTGGAGTGCACGGCCACCGTGCGGATGCCGAGGGTGTGGCACGCGCGCAGGATGCGCAGCGCGATTTCCCCTCGGTTGGCGATGACGACTTTGTCGAGCATGGCGTGCCCCTCAGCCGATCACGAACAGCGGCTGGTCGAATTCGACCGGCTGGCCGTTCTCGCCGAGGATGGCGACGATGGTGCCGGACTTGTCGGCTTCGATCGGGTTGAACATCTTCATCGCTTCGATGATGGCCAGGGTCTCGCCTTCCTTGACCTGCTGGCCAACGCTGACGAAGGCCGGCTTGTCCGGGGCGGCCGATGCGTAGAAGGTGCCGACCATCGGCGAGCGCAGCACGTGGCCTTCCGGCAGCGCCGGGCCTGGCTTGGCGGTGCCGCCGGTGGAGGCTTCGGTCGGCGACTGCATCGGCATCGCCTGCGGCGCCGGGGCGGCAGGAGCGGCATACACCGGGGCCGCAATCGGGGCGGCATAGCCGGCCACCGGGGCGCGCGACAGGCGCACCGACTCTTCGCCTTCCTTGATTTCGATTTCAGCCAGGTTCGACTCTTCCAGCAGGTCGATCAGCTTCTTGATTTTGCGGAGATCCATGGTGGCCTCTTTGCTCTTGATGTCAGTGTGGTGGGAAGCGCATCGCGCTCGGGTCAAAGCAGTTCGTAGAACTCGCGCAGCTGCCGCGTACGGTCGCGCGCGAGGGTGATCAGGCAGCGCATCTGTGCGCCGTTGCGCGCTGTGCCATCGGAATTGAGGGCATAGACCGCGTTGCAGTCATGGTCGCGCAGCTGCATCCAGGCACGCTGGGCCAGGACCAGCTGCTGCTCGGCATCGCCGCAGTAGCTGCAGGTGCCGCCGCTGGCCGGGGTACGCAGTTGGCGACGCGCCTGTGCATAGACGGTATTGAGTTCTGCATCAGCGGCTGCGGCCACGTCCGAGGCGCACAGGTCGCTCTCCATCGTGGTGGTCGGACGCGCGCAGTCGATGCCTTCGTCCTTGCGGTCGAACGCCGTGGCCGCGCCGCAGAGACCGGCCCACGCCAGAACGCCGGCAAGCACGCGCGGCAGCACGTTCACGCGCGGGCCGCCTGCACACGCAGCAGCGCCGCGTCCATCGCGTAGCGGTAGCTGTCGGCGCCGAAGCCGCAGACCACGCCCACGGCTTTGTCACTGAAGTAGCTGTGCTGGCGGAACGGTTCGCGGGTATGCGGATTGGACAGGTGGATCTCGATGAACGGCACCGCCACCGCCGCCAGCGCATCGCGCAGGGCCACCGAGGTGTGGGTGAAGGCGGCGGGGTTGATCAGGATGAAAGCGGTTCCGTCGTCGCGCGCGGCCTGCACACGGTCCACCAGCACGTGCTCGGCATTGGACTGCAGGCTCTCCACCGCGTGCCCGGCGGCCGAGGCCTGGGTGGCCAGCGCCTGGTCGATGTCGGCCAGCGTGGTGTGGCCGTAGACCTCCGGCTCGCGGGTGCCGAGCAGGTTGAGGTTGGGGCCGTGCAGGACCAGCAGCTTCGCCATGGGATCCGGAAGACGGGAAAGGGCGGCAGTCTGGCGGAACCGGCGGATGCTGTCCAGTTCGGCGAAGTTTGCAGCGTTTCAATCGTATGTTTGAAATTCCCCGGAGGGCTTGCGGCCGTATGGCGGGCGCTGGATCAAGGCGCGCTGAACGCCGTGCAGGCGGGGGATGCATGCACGTAGGCCGACGATGGCGGCAGGCAGGGGCAGGGCTGATGCTGCCATGGGCGGTGATGCGGTAGATCCACGCCATGCGTGGATGAGGCCACCAATCAGTAGATCCACGCCATGCGTGGATGAGGGACCGCCGATCAGTAGATCCACGCCATGCGTGGATGAAGGAAGTTCGGTGCGCAGCAAGCTACGCACCCACCGAGGGGCAGCCCAGGGTGCGCTGCACGCCACCCACCGAGGGGCAGCCCAGGGTGCGCTGCACGCCACCCACCCACCGAGGGGCAGCCCAAGCTGCGCTGCCGCCCCTGTCCCTTATCCACATTCCCGGGCCCCCGACACGGACCGCTAGACCTTATTGGCATGCTTCCTTGACAACAAAAAGACACTCGCAACCCATCCTCTGACGCCGGACCCGCCACCTGCTTGACCACAGAAAAGCACCTCGCACAAGAACTACGCACCAACGACCAG
>NZ_RXLZ01000093.1 GCF_003970865.1 Stenotrophomonas maltophilia
CACCCGTCCCGCCCATCACGTATCAATCAAAGCGCGAACGGAGCGCTTGATAAACCTTATTCCGCCAACATCGCCGTCAGCTTCTCCCGCGCCGGGCCGGCCAGCTTCGGGTTGTCCAGCGCGAAGCGGATCGTCGCCTCCACCAGCCCCAGATGCGTGCCGCAGTCGAAGCGGGTGCCCTCGAAACGGTAGGCATCCACCTCTGCGGTCTTCAGCAGCTGCGCGATCGCGTCGGTCAGCTGGATCTCGCCACCGGCACCGCTGCCGGTCTGCTCCAGCAGCTCGAAGATCTTCGGGCTCAGCACATAACGGCCGACCACGGCCAGGTCACTCGGCGCGTCCTCCGGCTTCGGCTTCTCCACGATCTGCGAAATGCGACCCTTGCGGCCGTCGAACGCGTCAGTGGCAACGATGCCGTAGCTGGCAGTCTTGTCGTGCGGCACGTCTTCAACGGCGATCACGCTGGCACCACTGGCCTCGTTGAGGTCGGCCATCTGCTTCAGCGCGCCGTCGCCGCGGTTCCAGATCAGGTCATCCGGCAGCAGTACCGCGAACGGCTCGTCGCCGATCACCGCCTTGGCACACAGCACCGCATGGCCCAGGCCCAGAGCTTCAGCCTGGGTCACGAAGATCGCACGCACGCCATTGGGCAGCACGTGGCGGATCATCTCCAGCTGTTCCTGCTTGCCGGCGCGCTCGAGCTTCTGCTCCAGTTCGTAGGCCTTGTCGAAGTAGTCGGCCACGGCGTGCTTGTAGCGGTTGGTGATGAACACCAGCGTGTCGCAACCGGCTTCAATCGCTTCATCGACCGCGTACTGGATCAGCGGACGATCAATGATCGGCAACATTTCCTTCGGAACCGTCTTGGTTGCCGGCAAAAAGCGCGTCCCGAGCCCTGCCACTGGAAAAACTGCCTTGCGAATTCGCTTGCTCATTGGTGCCTGTTGGCCTCACGTGCCGGAAAGGGCACGACTTTAGCGGATGAAATGTAAGCATCCTGTTCGATGGGAGAGAACTCCGGCATCGTCGCGAACAGGATCTCCTGGATGCTGGTGGTGTCGTAACCAGCCACGGCATCGCGCAGGCGCGGAACGTTGCCCAGCACCACATCGCGCGCGAACGTGCGCACACCGGCCTCGAGAATCTTCGGGTGCGCGGTGGAACGGTAGTCTTCATCCGAATAGAACAGCGTCTCGTGCAGCTTCTCGCCCGGACGCAGCCCGGTGTAGATGATCGGAATGTCCTTGTACGGCTGCTTGCCAGCCAGGCGGATCATCTGCTCGGCCAGCACGCGGATCGGCACCGGCTCGCCCATGTCGAGCGTATAGATCGCACCGTGCGATGCCGAAGCGGCCGCCTGCAGGATCAGCTGGCAGGCCTCCGGGATGGTCATGAAGTAGCGACTGACTTCCGGGTCGGTGACGGTCACCGGCCCGCCACGCAGGATCTGTTCGCGGAACAGCGGCACGACGCTGCCAGCCGAGGCCAGCACGTTGCCGAAACGCACCGTGACGAAACGGGTATGCGTGGACTTCTGGTCCAGGCTCTGGCAGATCATCTCCGCATAGCGCTTGCTGGCGCCCAGCGCATTGACCGGGTCGACCGCCTTGTCGGTGGAGATGAACACGAAATGCTCGACGCGCGCTTCCAGGCAGGCGCGGGCCACGTTCTCGGTGGCCAGGATGTTGTTGCGCACCGCTTCGCGCAGCTGCCGCTCCAGCACCGGCACATGCTTGTAGGCGGCGGCATGGAAGGCGGTGTCGACGGGGTGCAGCGACAGGGCGTGGCGGATCACTGCCGGGTCACCGCAGTCGCCCAGCACCGCTTCGATCTCGACGTCCGGGAAGCTGCGACGCAGCTCGCCTTCGATGGTCAGCAGCAGCAGTTCGCTTATCTCGAGCAGGATGATGCGGCCGGCACCGTGACGCGCGCACTGGCGGCACAGCTCAGAGCCGATCGAACCGCCGGCGCCGGTGACCATCACCGTACGCCCGCCCAGCCAGCCACGGATCAGGTTCCAGTCCGGCATGATCGGCTTGCGGCCGAGCAGGTCCTCGATCGCCACTTCCTTCAACTGCCCAGGCAGCGACTGGCCCTGCAGGATGTCACTGAGCTTGGGCACGGTGCGGAACGGCACACCGGTGCTTTCGCAGATGGCGACGATGCGCTGCATGCCCGCAGCGTCCAGCGACGGAATGGCGATCACCAGCAGCTTTGCCGCAGTCTCACGGACCACTGTCGGCGCATCGTCCAGGGTGCCGAGGATCGGCAGGCCCTGCAGCTTGGCGCCGCGCAGGTGTGGCGCGTCGTCCAGCAGGCCGACCGGCTCGAAGTTACCGGAACGGCGCAGGTCACGGACCAGGGTCTCGGCGGCCTGGCCGGCCCCCAGGATCAGCACACGACGCGCGGACGAATCCGACTGCAGCGCCTGATAGTCCTTCCAGGCCCGGTACAGCAGGCGCGGCGCGCCCAGCAGCGCCGACAGCGCGAACGGATAGATCACCAGCACCGACATCGGCACGCCGTCGAAGCGTTTCCACATCAGCACCAGCACGATGGCGACCATGCCGATGAAGCTGGCCTTGAAGATGTTCAGCAGGTCGCTGACGCTGGCGAACCGCCACAGACCGCGATAGAGGCCCACGCGCCAGAACACCATGCCCTGCAGCAGCAGCACCAGCGTGGTGTCGACGTTCCAGAGTGGGAGCTCGGGGGCGTTGGCCAGGATCGAGTACCGCCCCGCGTGGAGCAGCTGCCAGCATGCCCAGACCATGAACAGGTCGTGGCAGACGATGGCCGAACGCGGCATCAGGCCGAGGATTCTATCCCGCCAGGGTGAAGCCATAAGTCAGGTATTTCCTTTTGGGTGGCGCAATCCATTGCGCAGGAGGAGCCAGAGGACGCTCAGCGCAATGAACCACGCGATCGCCACGGCAGCCTCCCACCTCGGCTGCAAATTGGAGCAGACATTAAGCACTGTAATACTGAACAGGCCCAAAGCAAAGTACATCCCTGTTACCTGGGCGTGACTGGCTCCTGCCTGCACCGCGCGCTGGTAGACGTGCTGGGTATGGGGTTCCATCCAGCGTTGTCCGGAAATGATGCGCGCCAGCAGTGTGAAGCCCGCGTCCACAAGGAACGGCGATGCCGACACCAGCAGCAGGATCCAGTGGATGTCGGTCTTTACGCTGGCCAGTGCCAGCACTGCCGCCACCGCATAGCCCAGCGCGCCGCTTCCGACATCGCCCATGAAGATCCGGGCCCGCGGGAAGTTGAACGGCAGGAAGCCCAGGCAGGCCAGGCCCAACGCGACCGCCGCCAGCGAGTACGGCCAGGGCAGCAGCAGTGCCAGCCCCAGCGCGACCACGATGGCCTGGCTGGCCGCGATGCCGTTGATCCCATCCATGAAATTCCAGATGTTGATCAGCGAGGCAGTGAACAGCAGGACCAGCACGGCCAGCAGCCAGCTGCCGCCATGGACCTTGACCAGCGCGGCCAGCAGCGCGGCGGCGATGAAGTGCACCATCAGGCGACGCATCGCCGGAAGCGGCCGGTGGTCGTCCCACCAGCCGATACCCGCCACCAGCGCCAGGCCAAGGCTGGCAACCAGCAGGCTCGGAAGCGCTTCGGGCCAGGCCCACATGGCAACACCGGCGGTCACCAGCAGGCTGATGACGATGGCGATACCGCCGCCGCGCGGGGTCGCTACGCTATGGCTGCGTCGCTCGCCCGGCTGGTCAAACAGTTGCCTGCGCAGCGCATAGCCTCGCGCCGCCCAGGTCAGCACCGCACTCAGCAGGGCCAGGCCCAGCAGCGCGCCCATCACAAGCCACGGCATGGATCAGAGCACCGCGTAGTTCAGCAGCGGCTTAACCGTACCCCACTCCTTGCAGCTCGGGCACTGCCAGTGGTGGGTGCGCGCACCGAAACCACAACGGGTGCAGCGATAGGCCGGGTTGCGCACCAGCAACTGGTCGGTGATGTGCTTGAGGTCGTGCAGGGTCGCCGTGGAATCGGCGCCTTCAGCCAGGGTCAGGTCGATCAGGGCGGACTCGCCACGCACCGACGGGCGATCCTTGAGCTGGCGGCCCAGGTAGGCACGGGCCGGGGCCACGCCCTCCTGCTCTTCCATCAGGCGGGTCAGCGCCAGCACCGGGGCAATGCCACGGTAGTGCTCGGTCATCTCCGACAGGAAGGCGCGCGCGCCTGCCAGATCGCCCACCTTGCGGTAGTTCTGCATCAGCGCCGGCAGCAGCTCCGGCAGGTACTCCGGATCGTTGCGCGCAGCGCGTTCGAAGGCGCGCACGGCCGCTTCCGGATTGCCGGCATCGGTTTCCAAGCGGCCTTCAATGATGCCGGCACGCACCGACATCGCATCGGCCTGGTAGGCCCGCGCAATCGCTGCCCTCGCCTCTTCCAGCTTGCCGGCACCGCGGAAGCGTTCGGCCAGTTCGCACTCGAACTGCCCGATCAGCTTGCCCATCGGCTCGCCAGTGACGTCCTCGAAACGGGTGGCGTTGTCGATCGCCTTTTCCCAGTCGCGCTCGGCCTGGTAGATGCCGATCAGGTGCTTGAGTGCCTGCGGAGCACGCTGGTCCAGCTGGGCCAGTTCGGTGAACACGGTCTCGGCACGGTCCAGCAGGCCGGACTTCATGTAGTCCTCGCCCAGCGCCAGCAGCGCCTGCACGCGTTGCGCATCACTGAGGTCGTGGCGGTTGACCAGGCCCTGGTGCAGTCGGATGGCGCGGTCGACTTCGCCGCGACGGCGGAACAGGTGGCCCAGCGCGACCTGGGTCTCGAAGGTTTCCTTGTCCAGCTCGGCGATGTGCAGGAACAGCTCGATGGCCTTGTCCGGCTGCTCGTTGAGCAGGTAGTTCAGGCCGCGGAAGTAGGTGCTGGACAGGCGGCTGACCTGGCTGTCACCGTGGCGTTGACCACCACGCCGTCCGATCACCCACCCGGCCAGTGCGGCCAGCGGAACGAACAGGAAGAACCAGAACCACTCGGTGACGAAATCCATCTTCGATCAGCGTCCATCAAAGGATTGGGGGGAAGCAACCGGTGCCGGCGTGGCGACAGCGGACTTGTTGGCGCGGCGCAACTGGCTGTAGAGCGGAATGACCACGCTCACCAGCACCAGGCCAGCACCGACGATGACACCCACCAGCAGCGCGGCGATCAGGGCCACGCCCACCGAGGTGTGCAGTTGGGTAAACAGCAGGTTGATCGACATCGCGGTCATGTTGACCGCACCGATGATCAATCCAAGGATCAGAACCGCCAGCAGGACCAGCAGACGAAAAACCTTCATGCGACAGCTCCAGTGGCAGGAGTCCGTAGCTTATCCGACTCGCGGCTGGATTCGCACGCGGTGGCGCGACGGAAGGCTCAGGCCGGATCGGCGTCCAGCGGCAGCACACTGCTGACCCGCTCGCGCAGTTCCTTGCCCGGCTTGAAATGGGGGACGTGCTTGCCCGGCAGGGCAACCGATTCGCCGGTCTTCGGGTTGCGACCCAGGCGCGGCGGACGATAGTGCAGCGAGAAGCTGCCAAAACCACGGATTTCGATGCGATCCCCGGCGGACAGCGATCCGCCCATCATTTCCAGCAACGACTTCACCGCCAGATCGACATCATCGGCCTTCAGGTGCGCCTGGCGGCGCGCAAGGATTTCGATCAGTTCGGATTTGGTCATTACCGGCTCACATCAGGGGTATCCCAGCCTGAAACGGCCCGGGCAATGCCCGGGCCGTCCAGGAAACAACGAACAGCGTAAGGCCGATTACTCGGACTTGTTGCCGTTCAGCTGTGCACGCAGCAGCGCGCCCAGCTGGGTGGTGCCGCTGGAAGCCGAAGAAGACTGGTATTCCTCCAGCACTTCGCGCATCTCAGCGTCGTCCTTGGCCTTGATCGACAGCTGCAGGGTGCGGCCCTTGCGGTCCATGCCCACGAACTTGGCTTCGACCTTGTCGCCGACCTTCAGGTGCTGGGTGGCGTCGTCAACGCGCTCGTTGGCGATGTCGCGCGCCGAGACGTAACCTTCGATGCCGTCAGCCAGCTCGATGATCGCGCCCTTGGCGTCAACTTCCTTCACCACGCCTTCGACCTTGGAGCCCTTCGGATTGGCAGCCATGTACTGGCCGAACGGATCCTGCTCCAGCTGCTTCACGCCCAGGGAGATGCGCTCGCGCTCCGGATCGACAGCCAGGACGACGGCGTCCAGGGTATCGCCCTTCTTGAAGTTGCGAACGACGTCTTCGCCGGTGGTGTTCCAGCTGATGTCGGACAGGTGGACCAGGCCGTCGATGCCGCCGTCCAGGCCGATGAAGATGCCGAAGTCGGTGATCGACTTGATCTGGCCCGACACCTTGTCACCCTTCTTGTGGGTGGCAGCGAAGGTTTCCCACGGATTGGCGGCAACCTGCTTCATGCCCAGCGAGATACGGCGACGCTCTTCATCGACGTCCAGCACCATCACTTCGACTTCATCACCAACCTGGACAACCTTGGACGGGTTGACGTTCTTGTTGGTCCAATCCATCTCGGAGACGTGCACCAGGCCTTCGACGCCCGGCTCGATCTCAACGAACGCACCGTAATCGGTGACGTTGGAGACCTTGCCGAAGACGCGGCTGTTGGCCGGGTAACGACGGCCGATGTTGTCCCACGGATCCTCGCCCAGCTGCTTCAGGCCCAGCGAAACGCGGTTGCGCTCGCGGTCGAACTTCAGCACGCGGACGTCCAGCTCGTCGCCGACGTTCACGACTTCCGACGGGTGACGCACGCGCTTCCACGCCATGTCGGTGATGTGCAGCAGGCCGTCGATACCGCCCAGGTCCACGAACGCGCCGTAATCGGTCAGGTTCTTGACGACACCCTTCAGGATCGCGCCTTCCTGCAGCTTGTCCATCAGCTGCTCGCGCTCTTCCGAGTGCTCGCTTTCGACGACAGCGCGGCGCGAGACCACGACGTTGTTACGCTTGCGGTCCAGCTTGATGAGCTTGAACTCGAGTTCCTTGCCTTCCAGGTAGGCCGGATCGCGCACCGGGCGCACATCGACCAGGGAACCCGGCAGGAAGGCGCGGACATCCTTGATGTCCACGGTGAAACCACCCTTGACCTTGCCGCTGATGCGGCCGGTGATGGTTTCGTTCTTTTCCAACGCTTCTTCCAGCTCGTCCCACACCATCGCGCGCTTGGCCTTCTCGCGCGACAGGACGGTTTCGCCGAAGCCGTTCTCGATCGAGTCGAGGGCGACCTTGACGATGTCGCCTTCGGCGACGTCGATTTCGCCAGCGTCGTTACGGAACTGTTCGATCGGCACGATGCCTTCGGACTTCAGGCCAGCGTTGATCACCACGACGTCGCCGCGGACTTCAACAACGGTACCGCTGACGATGGCGCCCGGCTTCAGCTTGGCCAGGTTGGCCTGGCTGGCTTCAAACAGTTCGGCAAATGATTCGGTCATTAGATTTACTCTGTTGGACACATGGGTCGGTGGCGTCCCCTTCAGGAGAATGGCGACCGCCCGCCTGTTGGTCGACCCCGGAAACGCAGGTCGTGTGTAGTAGGAAAACCGCCACGCATCATTGCGCGACGGAGCTGGTACAGCACTGCTATGCGCGACCACCACCGATGCTGCCGGCAGTGCTCCCGCGCGAACGGATCAGGCAGCCGGAACCGGAAGCAGATCCATCACTCTGGCAACGACATCATCGATGCCGATGCCTGTGGTGTCGATGAGGACAGCATCGTCTGCCGACTTCAGGGGCGCCACGGTACGCTGAGCATCACGGGCGTCGCGGGCCATGATCTCGCGCAGGAGGTCATCAAAGTTAACAGAAACCCCCTTGTCTTTCAACTGCTTATGCCGGCGCTCGGCGCGCTCCTCGGCACTGGCGGTCAGGAAGACCTTGTAGGGGGCGTCCTTGAAGATCACCGTGCCCATGTCGCGGCCATCGGCAACCAGGCCGGGCAGCTCCCTGAATGCGCGCTGGCGCTCCTTCAGGGCGGCCCGGACCTCAGGAATGGCGGCAATGGCCGAGGCCAGTGCGCCAGTGGTCTCCAGGCGCAGCTCGTCGGTGGCATCGGTGCCGTTCACCATGACCCGCATGGCTTCACCCTGCTCGACAAACTGAACGTGGGTATCGAAGGTGCAGCGGACCAGTGCCGAGGCATCGGAGGTATCGATGTCGGCCCAGCTTGCGGCCACGCCCACTGCCCGGTACAGCGCGCCCGAATCCAGGTAATGCCAGCCCATCCGGCGCGCGATGATGCGGCTGATGGTACCCTTGCCAGCCCCTGAAGGGCCGTCGATGGTCAGGACGGGAGCGAGTGGATTCATGGGGTTCCCAGAGCGTGTGAAGGGGTCATTCTAGCCCCTGTCAGACGCCCCCAATGGGATCTTTTGTGCAACCACTTGAAACCATGAGGAAAAGCCCGGTAGAATGGCGGGCTTGAACGAGCGTCAACTGCCGATTGTCTTTCGCATATCGCGGCCACGCTCCACCCGAACAACTACTGTTTACGCCGAGGTATGCCATGAAAGTCCTGTCCTCCCTGAAGTCGGCGAAGGCCCGTCACCGTGACTGCAAGGTCGTGCGTCGTCGTGGCAAGATCTTCGTCATCTGCAAGTCGAACCCGCGTTTCAAGGCGCGTCAGCGCTAAGCCCAACAGCCTTCGCGGCTGCGGCTGGCCCTACGCGGGGCCGACCCGATGCAAAAAGCCGCCTTCGGGCGGTTTTTTGTTTATGCGGCTTTTTCCTGCCGTTTTTGCTGTAATCGCCGTTCTTGACCACTGGGGAGTAGATCGAGATGAAGCGTTACCTGTCCGCCCTGGCCGTGATGGCCACCCTGGCCGCCGCCACGCCGGCGCTGGCCGATACCCTGCTTGTCGACCGTGCCCGCGAGAAGCCGGCCGGCGCCCTGCCCGTGCGCGGCCAGAGCATGCAGCAGGTGCAGGCGCAGTTCGGCGCGCCGAGCGAGCAGCTGCAGCCGCGCGGCGGGCAGAAGCGGCAATGGCCGACCATCAACCGCTGGGTGTACCCGCAGTTCACCGTCTACTTCGAGAAGCAGAAGGTGATCGACGTGGTGGCCAACCAGGCGGACCCGAACGAAATCGGCCCGAAACCGCCGATCCGTTGATCCCTTTACCCGCCGTGGGCGGGCCTGTGTAGCGAGACCATGAACCAGACCCTTCGTTTTCCTGCCGAGTGGGAAGCCCAGAGCGGCGTCCTGATTGCCTGGCCCACCGCCGATACCGACTGGGCTGACCGCCTGGGCCAGGTGGAAGAGACCTACATCGCCCTGGTCGCGGCCATCACCCGCTTCCAGCCGGTGCTGATCTGCGTGGCCGACGATGATGTGGAGACCTATGCCGAGATGCGGCTGCGCTCCAACCGCATCGACATGGACAAGGTCCACTTCACCACGGCGGCCTACGACGATACCTGGCTGCGCGACTCCGGCCCGATCACCCTGCGCCGTGCCGACGGCGGGTTCCAGCTGCTGGATTTCCGCTTCACCGGCTGGGGCGGCAAGTTCGACGCCACCCTGGATGACCAGCTGGTGGGCGTGCTCGACCAGGCCGGCGTGTTCAACGATGCACCGGTGCGCAGCATTCCGTTCGCGCTGGAAGGCGGCGGCATCGAGACCGACGGCGAAGGCACCCTGCTGACCACCTGGAAGTGCCTGCACGAGCGTCACCCGGACCGCGACCGCGCCAGCCTGAGCGCCGACCTGGCCGACTGGCTGCAGCAGGACCGCGTACTGTGGCTGGACCACGGCTATCTGGAGGGCGACGACACCGACGCGCATATCGACACCCTCGCCCGCTTCGCCTCGGCTGACAGCATCGTCTACCAGGCCTGCGACGACGAGAGCGACTCGCACTACGCCGAACTGCAGGCGATGGGCAACGAGCTTGCGGCGCTGCGTACCAAGAATGGCCAGCCGTATCGCCTGTTCCCGCTGCCGTGGGCACAGCCGGTGATCGACGAAGGCCGCCGCCTGGCTGCGTCGTACGCGAACTACCTGATCGTCAATGGCGCAGTGCTGATGCCGGCCTACGGCGATCCGGCCGATGACCTGGCCCGCGACGTGCTGGCGCAGGCGCACCCGGGTCGCGAGATCGTGCAGGTGCCCTGCCGTTCGCTGATCTGGCAGAACGGCAGCCTGCACTGCATCACCATGCAGCTGCCGGCAGGGTTGTTGAAGGCGTAAGGGGTAGTGCCGGCCGCTGGCCGGCAACCCTGCACTGCCTGATGGATCCACGGGATTGCCGGCCAACGGCCGGCACTACCGATCGCACCCATTCAGCGCGCGACACGCCGTCGCCGTCCATCCGCGCTAACATGCTGGTTTTCCCCTGCAGGAACGCCCCGCATGAACTCGCGCAGCCCCCTTACCGTCGCCCTGATACAGGAGCGCAACCACGGTGATGCCGCCGCCAACCTGGCGGTGATCGAAGCACGCGTGGCCGAGGCGGCTGCGCAGGGCGCGAAACTGGTGCTGCTGCAGGAACTGCATAACGGTCCGTACTTCTGCCAGCACGAATCGGTGGACGAATTCGACCTGGCCGAACCGATTCCGGGCCCGAGCACCGAGCGCCTGGGCGCGCTGGCCAAGAAGCATGGCGTGGTGCTGGTCGGCTCGCTGTTCGAGCGCCGCGCTGCCGGCCTGTACCACAACACCGCGGTGGTGTTCGAGAAGGACGGTACGCTGCTCGGCAAGTACCGCAAGATGCATATCCCGGACGATCCGGGCTTCTACGAGAAGTTCTACTTCACCCCGGGCGACATCGGCTTCAAGCCGATCGATACCTCGGTGGGTCGCCTTGGCGTGCTGGTGTGCTGGGACCAGTGGTACCCGGAAGCGGCGCGCCTGATGGCGCTGGCCGGTGCCGAGCTGCTGCTCTACCCGACCGCGATCGGCTGGGACCCGGACGATGTGCAGGACGAGAAGACCCGCCAGCGCGACGCCTGGGTGCTGAGCCACCGCGGCCACGCCGTGGCCAACGGCCTACCGGTGCTGAGCTGCAACCGCGTCGGCCACGAGGCCTCGCCGCTGGGCGCATCGGGCATCCAGTTCTGGGGCAACAGCCACGTGCTGGGTCCGCAGGGCGAGTTCCTGGCCGAAGCCGGCACCGATGCCACCGTGCTGCTGTGCGATGTCGACCTGCAGCGCAGCGAGCACGTGCGCCGCATCTGGCCGTTCCTGCGCGACCGTCGCATCGACGCGTACGGTGACCTGCTCAAGCGCTACATCGACTGAGCCGGAGCCCGCGCATGGCCGTCCTCATCCGTGATGCCGGCCCGGCCGACATCGCCGCGATCACCGCGATCTACGCGGTGGAAGTGACCGACTTCGTCAACACTTACGAGTACGACATCCCGGACGCGTCCGAGATGCTGCGCCGCATGCGCGACATCATCGACCGCGGCTTCCCCTACCTGGTTGCCGAGATCGACGGCCAGGTGGCCGGCTATGCCTACGCCAACACCTACCGCACCCGCGTCGCCTACCAGTGGACCGTGGAGAACTCGGTCTACGTCGATGCCGCGTTCCAGGGCAAAGGCGTCGGCACGGGCCTGCTGCAGGCGTTGATCGATGCCTGCGTGGCGCGTGGCTACCGGCAGATGGTGGCGGTGATCGGCGAACCGACCAACACCGCCTCCATCAAACTGCACGAACGCTTCGGCTTCGAGCTGGTCGGCGTGTTCCGTGGCCTCGGCCGCAAGCATGGCCGCTGGCTGGACACCGTGCAGATGCAGCGCGCGCTCGGCGATGGCGCCGACACCGCACCTTCCAATGAATGAACCCATGACCGAAACCCTTCCCGAGACCGGCGACGACCTGTTCGCCGGCCAGCCGGTGCGCGTCGTCGAACGCGACGGCGTGCGCTACACCTTGCTGGGCACCGCCCACGTCTCCCGCGCCAGCGTCGAGGCGGTGGAAAAAGCCATCGACAGCGGCCGCTTCGATGCCGTTGCCGTTGAACTGGACCCGCAGCGCCTGCAGGCGCTGAGCGATCCGGACACGCTGGCCAAGCTCGACCTGGTCGAGGTGATCCGCAAGGGCCGCGTCGCCCTGTTCGCCGCCAACCTGGCCCTGTCCGCCTACCAGCGCCGCCTGGCCGAACAGCTCGACATCGAGCCAGGTGCCGAACTGAAGCGTGCGGTGGAACTGGCGCGCGAACGCAACCTGCCGGTGCATCTGATCGACCGCGAGGTTGGCCTGACCTTCCGCCGTGCGTCGCAGCGGCTGGGCTTCTTCGGCAAGCTGAAGCTGGTCGCCGGGCTTGGCGCCGGCCTGTTCTCGTCCGAGGAAGTGGGCGAGAACGAGATCGAAAAGCTCAAGCAGGGCGACATGCTGGAGTCGAGCTTTGGCGAGTTCGCCAGCGAGAGCCCCGAGCTGTACGAAACCATCATCGGTGAGCGCGACCGCTACATGGCCACGCGCCTGCGCGAAGCGCACGACCCGCACCAGCGCGAAGTGCTGGCGGTGGTCGGCGCCGGCCATCTGGCCGGGCTGGCGCGCTACCTGGAAACCGACACCGAGGCACCGGCACCGCTGCGCGCCGAGCTGGAAGCGGTGCCGAAGAAGCGCAACATTCCGTGGTTCACGCTGGGCATCCTGGCGATCGTGGCGACCGGTATCGGCGTGGGCTTCTACCGCGGCGGGCTGGGCGTGGGCACCGAGCTGCTGGCAACCTGGGCGATGTATACCGGCGGCCTGGCGGGCCTGGGCTGCCTGCTGGCCGGCGGTCATCCGCTGAGCATCCTCACCGCGATCGCGGTGGCCCCGTTCAAGCCGTTCCGCCTGAGCATCCCGACCGGCGCGTTCTCGGCGCTGGTGGAAGCACGCCTGCGCAAGCCCGCGTACGAGGACTTCCTGAAGCTGCGCGACGATGCGCAGAGCCTGAAGGGCTGGTACCGCAACCGCGTCACCCGCGTGGTGCTGACCTTCATGCTGACCAACATCGGCAGCATGCTCGGCCTGTGGCTGACCACCTTCAAGGTGTGGGGCAAGGTCGCTGGTTGATGGTTCCGCCGGGCATGGCCCGGCGCTACCGGTAGGTGCCAACCTTGGTTGGCACTGTGCTTCCGGTCGCGAAGATCGGCCGGGCTTGGCTATGCCTTAACCCCATGCTCGGGCGACGCGGCGACGCGGCGACGCGGCGAACAGCAGCCGAGCATGGCTCGGCTCTACAGAAGCAAACAGACGCGGCCAGCAAAAAAAGGTTCTTCACCCAACTCCGGGGAAGGCTGCACGGATTTTGAGGAAGAAATAGGCGTCGTCTCGGTATCCGTAGGCGACGCGCTTGATGACCTTGATCTTGTTGTTGATTCCCTCGACCAG
>NZ_RXLZ01000094.1 GCF_003970865.1 Stenotrophomonas maltophilia
CTGGAAGATGGTGAGCCACCTACAGAGCGCTCTGCGGGGAAAGACCTGGGGGTGGGGAATGTGGCGAAAGGGGCGGGGTACCCCCGGGTGGCCCCAAGGGCGACACCCGCCGGGGCACTGCGTCGTTCCGGCAGGCCGCGGAAATCTGTCGAAGGGGGGGTGGGGCCGGTGGCGGGGGTGTCCGGGGCATGGATGCCGCGGCCAAGCCCCCATGGACGGGTTTACGGCGTCTCCCGCCACCGGGCCCACCCCGCCATCCCCCAGTAAGCCAGCTTCTGCTGTTGCTTCGGCTTCGGCCTCTGCAGGTGCAGGGCGCAGCCCTGCATGAGAACCCCACCCCCCTACCAAGGTAGGGCGGCCCGCGCGGCAGCGCCGGACTATCCTCGAACCCATGACTTTGTCTGGGAGGGCTGCGTCATGAACTACGAGGAAACCTACCGTCGCTCGATCGACGAGCCGGAGGCCTTCTGGGGCGAGGAAGCCAAGCGCATCCATTGGCACAAACCGCCGCAGCAGGTGCTCGACTACAGCAACCCACCGTTCCGGCGCTGGTTCGTCGGCGGTGAAACCAATCTCTGCTACAACGCCGTCGACCGCCACCTGGCCGAGCGCGCCGACCAGCTCGCACTGGTCGCCATTTCCACCGAAACCAACAGCACGCGCGAGATCACCTATCGCCAGCTGTATCGCGAAGTGAACGACTTCGCCGCGGTGCTCAAGCATCTCGGCGTTGGCCACGGCGACCGCGTGGTGATCTACATGCCGAACATGGCCGAAGCCGTGTTCGCGATGCTGGCCTGCGCGCGCATCGGTGCGGTGCACTCGGTGGTGTTTGGTGGCTTCGCCGCGCACAACCTGGCGCTGCGCATCGACGATGCGAAGCCCAAGCTGCTGATCGCCGCCGATGCCGGCATGCGCGGTGGCAAGCTGATTCCATACAAGCCGATGGTCGACGCCGCCTGCGCCGAAGCGGCTTCGCCGCCACCGCATGTGCTGATTGTTTCGCGCGGGCTGGATCCGGCCGAACCGCGTGTGCCGGGGCGTGATGTGGACTACGCCACGCTGCGTGCGCAGATTGGTGAAGTCGACGTACCGGTGCAGTGGCTGGAAGCGAGTGAACCGAGCTACCTGCTGTACACCTCCGGCACCACTGGCAAGCCGAAGGGCGTGCAACGCGACGTGGGCGGATACGCGGTGGCGATGGCCCAGTCGATGGAGACCGTGTTCGACTGCAGGCCGGGGCAGGTGATGTTCTCGACCTCCGATGTCGGCTGGGCCGTGGGTCACTCCTACAACGTGTACGGACCGCTGATCGGTGGCTGCACTTCGCTGCTGTACGAAGGGCTGCCGACCAACCCGGACCCGGGCATCTGGTGGGCGCTGTGCGAGCAGTACAACGTGCGCACGATGTTCTCGTCGCCCACCGCCATCCGTGTGCTGAAGAAGCACGACGCGGACTTCATCCATCGCCACGACCTGCGTGCGCTGAAGTACCTGTTCCTGGCCGGTGAGCCGCTCGACGAACCCACCGCGCACTGGATCAGCGAAGCGCTCGGCAAGCCGATCATCGACAACTACTGGCAGACCGAAACCGGCTGGCCGGCACTGACCCTGCTGCCGGGCCTGGAGATGAAGCCGGTGCGCTTCGGTTCGCCGGGCTTCCCCAATCTCGGCTACCGGATGAAGGTGATCGACGAGAACACCGGCGAGGAAGTCGCGCCGGGGCAGAAGGGCGTGCTGGTGGTGTCGCCGCCGTTGCCGCCGGGCTGCATGAGTACGGTGTGGAACGACGACAGCCGTTTCCTGCAGAGCTACTTCAGCCACTTCAAGGAACTGCTGTACAGCTCGCTGGACTGGGCGATCCGCGACGACGATGGCTACACCTTCATCCTCGGTCGCACCGATGATGTGATCAACGTGGCCGGGCACCGCCTGGGCACGCGCGAGATCGAGGAGGCCATTTCCAGCCATCCGCGCGTGGCCGAGGCTGCGGTGATCGGGGTCAAGGATGAGTTGAAGGGGCAGGTGCCGCTGGTGTTCGTCACCCTCAAGCAGGGCCTGGATGGCGAGGATCCGGCGCCGGTGGTGGCCGAGATGATGGCCACGGTGACGACTTCGCTTGGCGCGGTCGCGCGCCCGGCGCATGTGCACGTGGTCAATGCGCTGCCCAAGACCCGTTCGGGCAAGCTGTTGCGGCGCTCGTTGCAGGCGCTGGCCGAACAGCGCGACCCGGGTGACCTGTCGACGCTGGATGATCCCAGCGCGCTGGAGGAGATCCGCCGGGCGCTGGGCCGCTGATCCGGTAGTGCCGGCCGCTGGCCGGCACCCCCATCAATCCCGAGGTTGCCGGCCAGCGGCCGGCACTACCCGCAGCACTTGCGCTAAGCTCGGCCTGTCATCGACCTGCAATACGCGGCGCGCGCCGGGGAAGGCGCGTGCCGTCCGGGGATGGCACACAGGGGAGCGTGCCCGCCAGGGCGCGCCGGCATTGCGCATCGAGGGAGGGGGAGGCAATGGCATTGCTGCACGCCAAGACGGCTGCTGGCCGTCAGGAAATCGAAGACCGTGGCCGGCGCCTGCCGGCGGCACTGCGTTCGATCCTGCTGATGGTCGACGGCCATCGCGATGACACTGAATTGCGCGGCCTGTTCGAAGGCCTGCGCGCGCCACCGGACGCACTGGAGCAATTGTCAGCGCAGGGCCTGATCGAAGTGATCGGCGGAAGTGCCGAAACCGCACCGACGCGCAGCATCAGCAGCGGGCGCGAACAGGACCCGGCGCTGTACCAGCAGCTGTACGACGCGATGAGCGAGGCAGTGCGGCGCCATCTGGGCCTGAAGGGCTACTTCATGCAGTTGAAGATCGAACGCTGCACCGATGCGCTGGCACTGGAACGCCTGTGCCCGGAACTGCTGGCGGCGGTGGGCAAGGCGCGCAGTCCGGCGCTGGCGCAGCGCTGGTGGCAGGAAACCCAGGCCGCCGTGATCAATGGTGGCGGCGAGGTCGTGCAGGCCTGAGCCACCGCGTAAAGTGATCGGTTCACTTCCCCACAAGGAGTCCCGCGTGCAGGACGACCACGACGACACCGATACCCCCGGCTGGGACGCGATCAATGCGGCGCTGGCGCCGCTGTATGCCGGGCAGGAGCCGCGTCACTTCGGCACCGCGCTTCCGTACACGCTCGGTGGCCAGGATCCGCTCGATGGCATCAGTGTGTACTGGGCGGATGCGCCGGTTCCGCACTGGCACTACGTCACTTACGGCTTCTCCGAGCTGTATGCCAAGGAGAGCAGTGATGCCGATGTCAGCGGCTATGGTTTCGAGCTGACCTTCCGCCTCGCTGCCGACGTCGGTGAGAACGCCGGCAGCACACCGCCGGTGTGGCCGATGAACCTGCTGCAGAACCTGGCGCGCTATGTGTTCGGCAGTGGCAACGTGTTCGAGGATGGTCATCACCTCAATGCCAACGGCCCGATCGCGCTGGAGACCGGCACGCGCTTATGCCATCTGGCCTTCGTCGCGGACCCCCAGTTGCCCGCACGCGACACCGCCAATGGCCACCTGCAGTTCCTGCAGCTGGTCGGACTGACCGATGAGGAGATGGAAGCGGTCAAGCGCTGGTCGACGCGTGGTGTGCTGCAGGCGCTGCAACCGGCGATGCCGCTGTGGGTCAGTGACCTGCATCGCGGCAACCTGCTGGAGGATCCGGCACTGGCCGCACAGGTGCAGGCCGGCAGCGAGCGCGAGGGCTCCAGCACCGGCATGTTGTTCATCGAGACACTGGATTGGCGGCAGGAGGCAGGCGTCACCACGCTGGTGCTCGGTGCCGGCCAGGTCGCCAGTGTGTGCGAGCTGCTGCCATTGCGCCTGCGCCACGGCAAATCGCTGGAACTGGTCAGCCGCGAGCGGCAGTGGGAGTTCATTCCGGCCGCGCGCGGTGAAACCGGCGAGGTATCGGCCGACAGCGCGCGCTGGGCGTTGGACGAGACGGGTCTGGAAGCCCTGGCAGGCGTGCGTGCCGAGCGCGGGATCTACCCGGTGGCGGCGGCGCTGCGCATCGAAGTGGTGCCGACCTACCTGCGCGATGCCAAGGGCGAAGTGATCCGCCAGATCGGTTGATCAGGCTGTTGGAACCGAGGGGGTCGGAGCCACCTGCTGCGCAGACGGATCCGCCCCCGGCTCAGACCCGGCGGGCAGGTCAGGCCAGGCCTTCGGCCTTCAGTGCGGCCTGCACGCCGGCATCGGCATCCATGCGCGCCTTGTAGGCGGCCAGGTTCTCCAGGCCGGACAGGTCGACCCTGGTGCCGGCAGCCCAGCGCAGGGTGATGTAGAAGTACGGGTCGGCGAAGCTGCGGAAGCCGGCCAGCCACGGCTTGTCGGCCAGCTGCGTGTCGGCAGTCTCGAACAGGCCACGCAGGCGCTTGTGCGCGGCGGCACGGATCGCGTCGAACTGGCTCTCGTCGGCGATGAACTTGCCCGGCGAGAACAGCGGCGAGAAGGCCGGATGCACATCGGAATTGACGAAGGCCAGCCAGCGGGTGGCTTCAGCGCGCTGGCGCGGGCTGCCGTCGCCGCCGAGGCCGGCCTGCGGGAAGCTGTCGGCGATATAGCCCATGATCGCGGCGTTCTGCAGCAGCACGAAGTCGCCGTCAACCAGCGCGGGAACGGCACCGGCCGGATTGATCCTGAGGAATTCCGGGCCCTTCAGGGTGTCCTTGTTCAGCAGTTCAACCTCGAACGGCTGGCCGGTCCACTGCAGGGCGATGTGGTCGGCGGTGGAACAGGCACCGGGCTTGCTGTACAGCTTCATGGGAACTCCAGGTGATGCGGGCGGGAAGCCCCCACTATCCCAGAGCCTGGCGGCGGGCGGCAATGCTGCCGCCAGCACGGATCGTTACGACTGGCGCGGCTTGAGGTTCTGCACCTTATAGAAGGTGTGATCGCCGATGGTGGCCACCTGGTACGCATTGCGCCAGTTCGGGCTGGCGATGGACAGCGCGGCGAAGTGGCTGGCACCGGGCACGATCTCGCGGCGCTCGCCGGCCGGCAGCGCCCAGTTGCGCTCGGCGTCGAAGGCCACGTTCATCGCCTCGCTCCAGGCCGCGTCATTGCCCAGCTGGGTGCCGGGGGAGACGATGGTCGGTGCGAACTGCTTGCGCGCGGTGACCACCTGGCACATCGAGTCGCCCCACAGGCCACTGTCGAGGCGGCGCAGGGCTACCTCGGCGACGGCCTGCTGGCCGCGCAGGGTCTGGTCGCGGGCTTCCAGGTAAACGGTGGTGCTCAGACACAGTGAATCAGCGGCCGGCTGCGGCAACAACTGCGACAGCCAGAGAATCCAGGCCAGTTTCATATAACTCCTTGCTCCGTATGGGCCGCACGCTCCGGTTCCGGCCGCGGCGGCGACAGGAGGCGGGGTACGACTTGGCGTCATGGGGAGGCGGCCATCGGGGCCGCCCCGTGGGCAGCCCCAAAAGAATCGATCAGTACCGATCGAGGGGGCTGCGCCGGCTCACCGGAAACTGGCTGGTGAGCGGAAAGATGGCGCAAGGTAGGGGGGGATAGCCGAACGCATCGTGAACCGTCCGGCTTGACATTCAGGTTCGGCAGGGGTGACGGAAATCACATTCCGCCCCCCATTCAGGCGCTCATCAGAGCGCGGCGGCGACCCGGCTGCCCTGGTCGATCGCGCGCTTCGCATCCAGTTCGGCGGCTACATCGACACCGCCGATCAGCTGCGCGTTGATGCCGGCGGCCTGCAGTTCGGCGTCCAACGCGCGGTTCGGTTCCTGCCCGGCGCAGATCACCACATGGTCGACCGGCAGCAGCTGTTCGCTGCCTTCCACGCGGATGCGCAGGCCTTCGTCGTCCACACCCAGGTACTCGACGCCACCGAGCATGCGCACGCCCTTGGCCTTCAGCGTGGCGCGGTGGATCCAGCCGGTGGTCTTGCCCAGCCGCGCGCCGGGCTTGCCCGGGCTGCGCTGCAGCAGCCACAGCCGCCGCGGTGATGGCTCGACCTCGGGCCGGCCCAGTGAGCCGCGGGCCTCAAAGCTGGCATCCACGCCCCATTCGGCCATCCAGCGCTGCGGGTCGAGGGATGGCGACTCGCCGGCGTGGCTGAGGAATTCGCCGACATCGAAGCCGATGCCGCCGGCGCCGATGATCGCCGCATTGGCGCCCACTTCGACCCGGCCCAGCAGCACGTCCAGGTAGCTCACCACCTTGGCGTGGTCGGCACCGGGGAAGTCGACCTTGCGCGGGGTGATGCCGGTGGCCAGCACCACCTCGTCGAAGCCGGCCAGGCTGGCGGCATCGGCGCGGGTGCCCAGGCGCAGCTGCACACCGGTTTCGGCCAGCGTGTGGCGGAAGTAGCGCAGGGTCTCGTGGAACTCTTCCTTGCCGGGGATGCGCTTGGCCACGTTGAACTGGCCGCCGATCTCCTCGTTGGCATCGAACAGGGTGACCTGGTGGCCGCGCTGGGCAGCGACCGTGGCACAGGCCAGGCCGGCAGGGCCGGCACCGACCACGGCAACCTTCTTCGGCGTGGTGGTGGGGCGGTAGACCAGCTCGGTCTCGTGGGCGGCGCGCGGATTGACCAGGCAGCTGGCCAGCTTGTTCTCGAACACGTGGTCCAGGCAGGCCTGGTTGCAGGCGATGCAGGTGTTGATCGCCTCGGCGCGGCCGGCGCGGGCCTTGTTGGGCCATTGCGGGTCGGCCAGCAGCGGGCGCGCCAGCGACACCATGTCCGCACCGCCGCTGGCGAGGATGTGCTCGGCGACGTCGGGCATGTTGATGCGGTTGGTCGCCACCAGCGGCACCGTTACATGCGGCTTGAGCTTGGCGGTGACCCCGGCGAAGGCAGCACGCGGCACCGAGGTGGCGATGGTCGGAATGCGCGCTTCGTGCCAGCCGATGCCGGAATTGATGATCGTCGCGCCGGCCGCCTCGATCGCCTGCGCCTGCTGCACGATTTCTTCCCAGTTGCTGCCGTCGTCGACCAGGTCCACCAGCGACAGGCGGTAGATGATGATGAAGTCCGGGCCGCAGGCCTCGCGGATACGGCGCACGATCTCCACCGCGAAGCGCATGCGCTGGCTGGCATCACCGCCCCAACGGTCGGTGCGCTTGTTGGTGCGCGGGGCGATGAACTCGTTGATGAGGTAGCCCTCCGAGCCCATTACTTCGACGCCGTCGTAGCCAGCCTCGCGGGCCAGCTTCGCGCTGCGTGCGTAGTCGGCGATATGGCGTTCGACGCCACTGGCCGAGAGCGCGCGCGGGGTGAACGGGTTGATCGGCGCTTTCAGCTTCGACGGCGCTACCGACAAAGGGTGGTAGGCATAGCGGCCGGCATGCAGCAACTGCAGGCAGATCTTCGCGCCGTGCTGGTGCGCGGCGGCGGTGAGCTGCCGGTGGGGGCGTACTTCCCAGGGCCAGGACAGCTTGCCGCCGAACGGCTTCAGCCAGCCGACCACGTTCGGCGCGAAGCCACCGGTGACGATCAGGCCGACGCCGCCCTCGGCGCGTTCGGCGAAATAGGCCGCCAGCCGCGGGAAGTCGCGGGCGCGATCCTCCAGGCCGGTGTGCATCGAGCCCATCAATACGCGGTTGCGCAGCTGGGTGAAGCCCAGGTCCAGCGGGGCGAACAGGTGGGGATAGGCGCTTTCGTTGGCTGGCGACATGGTCGATACGCTTGCGTACGGAAGCGCGAAGCGTGCCGCGAAACGGCCGCCGGGGCAAGGGCCGCCTGGGGGGAGTGCCGGCCGCTGGCCGGGTACGCTCGGCACATGCGTGCTGTCGCTCCCGCATTTCGCTACGCGAACCGCGGGTCCCACTTACCGGCCTGCAACCCCCGCGCCTGCGGCGCTGCCCCCGAACTCCGGGGGCGGTAGTGCCGGCCGCTGGCCGGCATCCCGATCAGCTCAGGGCGATTGCGGTTGTCGGCCAGCGGCCGGCACCACCGGGGTGCGACCGATCCCGAACCAGCCCAGCGTGACCCCGCACAGCGGCCCGATCAGCAGGGCGAAGGCCAGCGTGCCGAGGCCGACATTGCCGCCCAGCCACCAGCCCAGCAGCAGCACGCTGCCCTCGATCAGGCTGCGCACTTTCCAGATCGGCCAGCCGGTACGGGCATGCAGGCCGGTCATCAGGCCGTCGCGCGGGCCAGGGCCCAGCTTGGCACCGATGTACAGGCCGGTGGCCAGCGCGACCAGCAGCATGCCGGCGCAGAACATCGCCAGCTGCCAGCCAAGGCCGACCGCTGGCGGCAGCAGCCACAGCCCGAACTGCGCGGAGGGGCCGATCAGCATCACGTTGAGCACGGTGCCGACACCCGGCTTCTGCCGCAGTGGCCACCACAGCAGCAGCACCAGCGCGCCGATCACGTTGGTGGCCAGCCCGAACGACAGTGGCGTCTGCGCGGCGATGCCCTGCGACAGCACGTCCCAGGGCGCCACGCCGATGGCGGCACGGATCATCAGCGATGCGCCGAAGCCATACAGGAACAGGCCGGTGATCAGTTGCAGCAGGCGCAGGGGCAGGGCGGTGGGCATGGCGGTCTCGGGGGAGGAGGATCTGTTTCCACCGTAATCCCGATTCAGTAACTTCCATAGATACAGATGCCAACCAATCCGCCGCTACAGGCAACGTCGATCCTGCATGTGGGGCTCGGCTTTACATCGGCGTTCCAGCCTGGCTCAGCCGCCCCAGCCCGCCAGCGCCAGCTTGCCCACCGTGCGTCCGCCGGCCAGGCGCTGATGCGCGATGTCCAGATTTGCCGCATTGATCGGGCCCAGCGTCTCGCTGAGGGTGCCGCGCAGCTGGCCGGCATCGATCATGCTGGCCGTGCGGCTGAGGATGCGGTGCTGCTCGATGCAGTCGGCAGTGGCAAAGCGCGAGCGCGCGAACATGAACTCCCAGTGGATGCCGATGCACTTGGCCTTGTAGGGATCGCCGATGCGCAGCGGCCCACGCGGCTCGACGATCAGGCCGACGTGTCCCTGCGGCGCCAGCAGCAGGCCCAGTTCGTCCCAGTAGTGATCGGTGTCGGCCAGGTTGAGTGCGACCTGCACCGTGTCGATGCCCAGCGCCTGCAGCTGGGCCTGAAGTGGTTGCCGGTGGTCGATCACGTGTCGGGCACCCATCTGCCGGCACCAGTCGGCCGAGGCCTCGCGCGACGCCGTAGCGATCACCTCGAAACCCGCATGGCGGGCCAGCTGGATCGCCATCGAGCCAACCCCGCCCGCACCGCCGATCACCAGCAGGTGCTGGCCGGCGTGGCGGCGATCGTCCAGCCGCAGGGGCATGCGCTCGAACAGCAGCTCCCAGGCGGTGAGCGTGGTCAGCGGCAGCGCGGCGGCTTCAGCGAAATCCAGCGTGGTCGGCTTGCGCGCGACCAGGCGTTCGTCCACCCAGTGGTACTGCGCATTGCAGCCGGGGCGGGTGACATCACCGGCGTAATAGACCTCGTCGCCAGACGCGAACAGGCTGGCCTCGTCGCCGATCGCCTCGACCACGCCGGCGGCGTCCCAACCCAGCACGCGGGGCGCCTGGAGCGTGGCCGGGTCCGTGCTGGCACGCTGCTTGCCATCGACGGGGTTGACCGAAACTGCCTCGACCCGGACCAGCAGGTCACGCCCCTGGGGAGGCAGCGGCGGGGGCAGGTGGATATCGCACAGGGCAGGGGCGGATTCACGACTCAGGGCGACGGCTTTCATCACGGCTCCGGCTGGGTTCGTGGCTCCATCATAAGGTTCCTCACCTTTCCGCAAACACGCTGAACCGTGTGATGCAGCGCGCTGCGCAATATGTCGTTTTCCCCGCCTAAACCCCGTCAAACCCTTGCAGTGTGAGGGTCTTGCGGATTTTCATCATCCTGTATAGGGTTTCAACGTCGGACCGGCGGACGGTCGGGCGCAACACTTCACATGTTACGGGACTGTTAACATGGCCTTCACCCGCCTGAGCATAATGTTCGCGGCGGTGGCGTGCTGAATCGGCTGTCGTACATCGACGCACTTGTGCTGGCCCATGCCTCTACCGGTTTCATACCCCCGAAATAGGAGCTGTACTCAATGAACAAGAAGATCCTTACTGCCGCGCTGCTGGGCGGCCTGGCTTTTGCCCAGGCAGCTTCGGCGCAGGAGTTCGATGACCGCTGGTACCTGACCGGTTCGGCCGGCTTCAACTTCCAGGACAGCGACCGTCTGACCAATGACGCTCCGTTCGTGACCCTGGGCCTGGGCAAGTTCATCAGCCCGAACTGGTCGCTGGACGGTGAGCTGAACTATCAGAACCCGAACTTCGATTCGAACAAGGACCTGAACTGGTCGCAGTACGGCGTCTCGCTGGACCTGCGTCGCCACTTCATCAAGGAAGGCCGCGGCTGGAACCCGTACATCGTCGGTGGCCTGGGCTACCAGAAGTCGGAAGAAGAGTACCCGGCGCTGAATGCCAATGGTCCGCGCCAGCGTAAGGACGGCAACGTTGCCGCCAAGCTGGGCGTCGGCCTGCAGACCACCTTCGAAAAGCGTGTTGCTGTCCGCGCCGAAGTGGCCTACCGCGCTGACTTCGACGACCAGAGCGTTGCCGCTCAGAAGGAAGACTGGTTCGGTGACGTGCTGGCTTCGGTCGGCGTCGTGATCCCGCTGGGCCCGGCTCCGGTCGCGGCTGCTCCGGCTCCGGCTCCGGTTGCCCCGAGCTGCGCCGACCTGGATGACGACGGTGACGGCGTCAACAACTGCGACGACAAGTGCCCGAACTCGCAGCCGGGTCAGACCATCGGTCCGGACGGTTGCCCGGTGCCGGTCTCCATCGACCTGAAGGGCGTCAACTTCGACTTCGACAAGTCGAACCTGCGTCCGGACGCCGTGGCGATCCTGAGCGAAGCCACCGAGATCCTGAAGCGTTACCCGGATCTGCGCGTTGAAGTTGCCGGTCACACCGACTCGAAGGGTACCGACGCTTACAACCAGAAGCTGTCGGAGCGTCGCGCTACCGCCGTGTACAACTACCTGACCAAGAACGGCGTTGACGCCGGTCGCCTGGTCGGCCCGATCGGCTACGGCGAGAGCCGTCCGATTGCTCCGAACACCAACCCGGATGGTTCGGACAACCCGGAAGGTCGCGCCAAGAACCGTCGTACCGAGCTGAACGTCCAGAACTAAGTTCTGACGCTCTGCCAGTAAGTCACAGCAGGACCCGGCTTCGGCCGGGTCTTGTTGTTTCTGCGACCCGGAATGCGGGTATCTGCCGGTCCGGCAGTAACCGTTTGTCGGGTTTTTGCCCGTAAAACCAATGAGTTGCCGTATTCATTGAAAGTGGCGCTTGAAAGCTGTCGCGGCATTGCTAAACTCGCCGCGTCACTTCCTTTCCTGGATGCCCTTCATGCTGCGCTCTGCATCGGCCGCCTTCCTGGCGCTGGCCCTGGTTCCCGCCGCCCACGCTGCGGTCGATTGCTCGGTCAACACCAGCGCCTCGCCGCTGCCGTTGCCGGCCACGACCATCGCGCCGGTGGCCGACGAGCTCTACATCCGTGGCAATCAGCTGGGCATGCCGGCCGGCGTGCTGAGCAGCAACTACGATCCGTCGCAGTCGCTGGACCAGGTGCTGCAGCGCCTGCGCATCGATGGGTGCCAGAACATCGCCAAGGCCATTCCGAGCGCCCCGGCGGTGAAGCCGAACGATCCGGCGGCCTACAAGCCGCAGACCGAATTCGACAACACGCCCTGGCGCTTCGATATGAGCCAGAACGGCAAGCGCATGACCGCCGAAGAGTTCGACGCCTGGATGAAGGCGCGTGGCGTGCGTGTGGTCAAGGCGCGTCCGGCTCCGGCCGCCACTCCGGCCCCGGCCGATGCACCGGCTGAGACCAAGCCGGTCGACAAGAAGTAAGCACCGCGGGGAGCAGAGGCTTGCGCACGCGCCGCCCACCTGGCCCCCGAGCCGGGCTCCAATCCGGGAGCCCGTCTTCGCATTTGAAAAAAAACAAGTGCACTTAGTTTACTTGATTGGCTCCTTCATATGTGCTTCCCACCTCCCACTCACCGATCCCA
>NZ_RXLZ01000095.1 GCF_003970865.1 Stenotrophomonas maltophilia
TTTTTTTGTCATGTAGCAGCCAGAGGACAAGGCGGAGTAGGGAGCCCGTCGGGTGGGTTGGGGGTGTGGTATACAGAACGGCTCAGGGCGGCAGGCTCGTTGGGGGCAGGTGCGGCGTTACAGACTGAATGGGGTCTACGGACTGTCGGTTAAACCACCCGGGCCCGCAACAGGTCATGAATGTTCAGGGCGCCGACCGCGCGGCCCTGGCCATCGACCACGATCAGGCCGGTGATCTTGTGGGTCTCCATCAGCCTGGCCGCCTCGACCGCCAGCTGGTCGGCGCCGATGGTGCGCGGGTTGCGGGTCATCACGTCGGCGATCTTCGCGGTGCGCACGTCCAGCGCGCTGTCCAGCGCACGGCGCAGGTCACCGTCGGTGAACAGGCCGATCAGCACGCCAGCGGCATCGACCACGGCGGTCATGCCCAGCCGTTTGCGGCTCATCTCCATCAGCGCTTCGCTGAGGCTGGCGTCGGCGCCCACGCTGGGCAGGTCCTCGCCGGTGTGCATGACGTCGGTGATGTGCAGCAGCAGGCGGCGGCCGAGGCTGCCGGCCGGGTGCGAGCGGGCGAAGTCATCGGCGGTGAAGCCACGCGCGTCAAGCAGGGCCACGGCCAGCGCATCGCCCATCGCCAGCGAGGCGGTGGTGCTGGAGGTCGGCGCCAGCGCCAGCGGGCAGGCTTCGGCCGGCACGCTCACGTCCAGGTGGATGTCGGCGGCGGTGGCCAGGCTGGACTGCGGGCGGCCGGTCATGGAAATCAGCACGTTGCCCTGGCGCTTGAGCACCGGCAGCAGCATCAGCACCTCGTCGGACTCGCCCGAATAGGACAGGGCCAGCACCACGTCGTCTTCGGTGATCATGCCCAGGTCGCCGTGGCCGGCTTCACCGGGGTGCACGTAGAACGCCGGCGTACCGGTGGACGCCAGGGTGGCGGCGATCTTGCGGGCGATATGCCCGGACTTGCCCATGCCGGTGGCGACCACCCGCCCGCGGCTGGCCAGGATCGCCTGGCAGGCCTGCTGGAAGGCCTCGCCAAGGCGGTCGGCCACGGCGTCCAGCGCCTGCCGCTCGATCTCGAAGACGCGGCGGCCGCTGGCGACCAGGCCTGCAGGGTCGACGGAACGGGGGGGCAACAGGGATTCGGCCATGCGGACGCCACGCAGCGGAAGTAGAATGGACGCACATTTTATTAGGAAAGCCCGTTGGACGCCGACACCATCCGCAATCTGATCGAAACCGGCCTGCCTGGCGCCCGCGCCGACGTGCAGGGCGACGATGGCGTGCATTTCGAAGCGACCGTGGTCTGCGAGGCCTTTGCCGGCAAGATGCCGCTGGCCCGCCACCGCATGGTGTATGCCACGCTGGGCGACCTGATGGGCGGCGCGATCCACGCGCTGGCGCTGAAAACCGTGACCCCGGCCGAAGCCGGCTGAACCGCAGAAGATCCCGAATACATGGCCAAGATCGTTGTGACCGGCGGCGCTGCGCTGCACGGTGAAGTGAGCATCTCCGGCGCCAAGAACGCCGTCCTCCCCATTCTCTGCGCGACCCTGCTGGCCGATGAGCCGGTGGAGATCACCAACGTGCCCCACCTGCACGACGTGGTCACCACGGTGAAGCTGCTGGGCGAGCTGGGCGCCAAGGTCACCATCGACCAGGGCACGCTGTCGCGCGGCAGCGCGATCGTGGTCGACCCGCGTTCGGTGAACCAGCACGTGGCACCGTATGAGCTGGTCAAGACCATGCGCGCCTCGATCCTGGTGCTGGGCCCGCTGCTGGCCCGCTTCGGCGCGGCCGAAGTGTCGCTGCCCGGCGGCTGCGCGATCGGTTCGCGTCCGGTCGACCAGCACATCAAGGGCCTGCAGGCGCTGGGTGCCGAGATCGTGGTCGAGAACGGCTTCATCAAGGCCACCGCCAAGCGCCTGAAGGGTGGCCACTTCACCTTCGACATGGTCAGCGTCACCGGTACCGAGAACGTGCTGATGGGCGCGGTGCTGGCCGAAGGCACTACCATCCTCGACAACTGTGCGATGGAACCGGAAGTGACCGATCTGGCGCACTGCCTGATCGCGCTGGGCGCGAAGATCGAAGGCCTGGGCACCGCCCGCCTGGTGATCGAAGGCGTCGAGCGCCTGTCCGGTGGCCGCCACGAAGTGCTGCCCGACCGCATCGAGACCGGCACCTTCCTGGTGGCCGCAGCGATGACCGGTGGCAAGGTCACGGTCAACCGTGCGCGCCCGAACACCATGGACGCGGTGCTGTCCAAGCTGGTCGAGGCCGGTGCGAAGATCGAGACCACCGACGACACCATCACCCTGGACATGCAGGGCAAGCGGCCGAAGGCGGTCAACCTGACCACCGCGCCGTACCCGGCATTCCCGACCGACATGCAGGCGCAGTTCATGGCGCTCAACTGCGTGGCCGACGGCGTGGGCGTCATCAACGAAACGATCTTCGAGAACCGTTTCATGCACGTCAACGAACTGCTGCGCCTGGGCGCGGACATCCAGGTCGAAGGGCATACCGCCATCGTGCGTGGCAGCGAGCACCTGAGTGGTGCACCGGTGATGGCCACCGACCTGCGCGCTTCGGCCTCGCTGATCCTGGCCGGCCTGATGGCCAGCGGCGAGACCACCATCGACCGCATCTACCACCTTGATCGTGGCTACGAGAACATCGAAGAGAAGCTGTCTTCGCTCGGCGCCACCATCCGGCGCGTGCCATGATCCTGCGCGGCAAGTTCAGCCCGCGTCGCAAGGCGCTGCTGGCCCTGGTGCTGATCGTGCTGGCGTGGCTGGGCTATGCCTGGTACGCCAACATCGCCATCACCCAGGGCATCGAGCAGAAGGACATGGACTGGAACGGCGATGGCACGGTCTCGCGTGATGAAATCATCGAGTCGTTCTATGCGGTCGCAGTGAACGACAGCCAGGACGGCAACCGTCATTGCCGCACCTTCGTCTGGCGCAGCACCGGTGAGCAGATCCGCGTGGACTGCCGCACCGAGTTCAAGGCGGCCGAAGAGAAACCGGCCGAAGCGAAGAAATAAGAAAACGCCCGCGAAAGCGGGCGTTTTTTTGGGATACACCCATCCACGCATGGCGTGGATCTACTGGAACGTGAAGTAGATCCACGCCATGCGTGGATGACGTGGATCTCCGGTCAGTTCATCGCCTTGATGGTCAGGTCCAGCGCATCGCGGCCGCTCTCACGCTGCAGCATGCGCGCCGGCACCGGGAACTCCGGCACGATCCAGGCGATCAGTTCCTTGTTGCCATCGGCGCGCGAGACCTTGGTGGCTTCGTAGCTCTTGCCGGCCACGGTGATCGATTCCTTGCCGATCACACGGTACGTCATGTTCTTGATGCGGCCTTCGTCGACCATGCGATAGGTCAGCGGCTTGCCGGCGGCCAGGTCACGGGCGATCGCCAGGTTGATCAGCAGCGCGTCCATGTCGCCCGCCTTCAGCGCGATGGGGCCCGCACGGTCCGGCTTGATGTCGCCGGTCCAGGTGGCCTGGTTGCTGGTCCAGTTGTAGTTGGCCTGCACGTTGCGCTTCTTCACCAGCAGCGCCGAACGGTCCTGGCTGCTGAGCGGGCGCAGCTGGCCACGCACTTCCTCGAACACCGTGCTCTGGCTGAGGTCGGCCAGCTGGTTCTTCACCTGCAGGCTGTAGCGCCACTTGTTGCTGCCTTCGCTGGCCAGGGTCATGGTGCCGTTGGCCTGCATGCCCATGTAGCTGGCGAGGTAATCCGCCTTGAACGGTTCCAGGGCCATGGCCGGCAGGCTGGCCACGGTCAGGGCAGCGGCTGCGATCCAGGTGAGGGGGCGGGTCAGGGTATTCATGCTCAGACTCCTTGGTATTCGATCAGGCGCAGATCAACGCGGTCTTCGCCGTCTTCGCGTTGCAGGATGCGCACCGGGGTGGGGACACCGTTGGCGATCCAGAGAATGGTTTCGTTTCTGCCACCGTTGGTCCGGTAGACCCGCAGCGCGTTGTAGGACAGGTCGCCGACCTCGACGTTCTCGGTCTGCGGCGCGGCCTGGTAGTCGTGTTCGCGGACCTTGCCCATGTCCACGTAGCGGTAATGCATGGTGGCGCCCGGACGCGCATCGCGCATGATCGCCAGATTGATCAGCAGTGCGCTCTGGTCACCCGCCTGCAGCGGGACCGGCTGCGCGCGTTCCTTCTTGACGTCGCCGGTCCATTGCGCGGTGCCGGCCTGCCAGTTGTAGGTACCGACCGCCTTCTTGCCCAGGAACAGGCCCTTGCGCACCGTGCTCTGGCTGAGAGGCGCATACACGCCGCTGCGCTCCTCGAACACCGTGCTCTGTTCGATGTTCAGTCCCAGCACGCTGGCAAAGCCGCGGCGGCCGACCACCTGCATGTCCACCCGCCACTGGCTGCCGGCGGTGTGGGTGACCTGCATGCTGGCATCACCCGCTTCCTTGCCCTTGTAGAAGGCCTGGTAGGTGGCGCTGAACGGCTGCAGCGGCGGTGGCTCCCAGGCCAGTGCCGGTGGCATCGGTACGGCCGGCGCCTCGGCAGGCGGCTGCACTGCGGGCACCGGTGCCGGCGGGGTGGCGGGCGCCTGTGCCTGGCCCCAGCCCACGCCGGGGAACACGGCAAGCGACAGCAGCAATGAGGTGGACAGCAGGGTCGTGGTCTTCATGGAGGACAGGGACCGCAGGAGGGGGCAGGATGCCAGCCCCGCAGTCAGCGGGGCGTGTGCATGGGCGTTACCGGTTCAGGTTCCCGGCGGAATCTAGGGCCAACGGGCTAAACAGGGGGTGACCGTCCAGTTGCGGCTGGCCCTCCCGTTCAGCCAGGCGGTCGGCGCACAACAGCTGCAGGGTGGCGATCAGCAGCGGATGCTCCACCGCGAGCACGCGTGCAGCGAGGCTGTCGGCGTCATCGCCGGGCAGTACTGGTACTCGCACCTGCGCCAGCACGGCGCCGGCGTCCAGCTCGGGCACAACCAGGTGCACGCTGGCACCGTGCTCGACGTCGCCGGCGTCCAGCGCACGCGCGTGGGTGTCCAGGCCCTTGTGCAGTGGCAGCAGCGACGGATGGATGTTGACCAGCCGGCCATTGAAGCGCTGCACGAAGGCCGCGCCGAGGATGCGCATGTAGCCGGCGCAGACGATCCAGTCCGGCTGTACTGCGGTAAGCGCATCGCCGAGCGCCTGCTCGTAGCTGGCGCGGTCGCTGAACTCCTTCGGTGCATGCGCCCAGCGCAGGCCGGCATCGACACGCAGCAGGGCCTCCGCGGCGGGACGGTCGGAAAACACGCCGACTACCTCGGCCGGCAGGCGGCCGTCGGCAATGGCATCGAGGATGGCCTGCAGGTTGCTGCCACGACCGGAGGCGAGCACGGCAATGCGGGTGGGCGCGGTCACGGCTGGGCGCTCCGGCGGGTCAGCGGCCAGACCAGCAGGCTGCCGAGGGTGGCCATCAGCATGTCGGCGTGCGCGTCCCACATGTCGCCCTGCTGCCCGTTGTAGGCCTCGGCGGCATCGGGCGACAGGGCAAGCGCGATGGCCCACTCGAACCATTCGTAGACCAGGCTGGCACACATCACCGTCATCACCGCCAGGGTGAAGGCCTGGCCCAGGCGCAGCGCAGGCCACGCATGGCGGGCCAGCTGCAGCAGCGCGGGAGTGAAGCAGACGCCGAACAGGAAGTGGATCAGGCGGTCGAAATGATTGCGCTGCCAGCCGAAGGCCGCATTCGGCGACCAGCCGGTCAGCGTCTGCGCCCAGGCGTCGTAGGGCACGTTGGAATACAGCCAGCGCGCAGCCACGCAGTGCAGGGCGATGAAGCCGCAGATGGCGATGAAGGCGCCGTTGCCCAGCCAGCCGCCGCGACGATCGACCCACAGCAGCGCGGCCAGCCCGATCACGGTCAGGGTGCTGTGCAGGGCCTGCTCGGTAGGCCACAGCGGGTGGACCCAGCTGATTGCGAACACCGCCAGCACGGCGGCAAAGGCCAGCTTCTTGGGGCCCGAGAAACGGTGGGTGGTGGGCGAAGCGGACGTCGGGAGGGCAGGCGCGGACATGGGAAATCGATCAGGAAAGGACGGGGCGTCTGCCGGCAGGTTCAGACACTGAGGTGGTCGCCGCGGTCGAACAGCGCGGCCATTTCAGGCTTGGACAGGAACACCCAGGCATAGGCGGCCAAGGCCATGCCCAGCGGGCCGGCCAGCACGCCCAGCCAGGCCGCGCGCTGGCACCAGGCCAGCCCGGTGCGATGTGACAGCTGGCGTGCGGTGTACAACTGCACAAACCCCAGCACGGCGGCCAGCACGGCGATCGACGCATAGACCGTGGTCAGCATCCAGGCATCGTCCAACCCGCGCGAGTGGGCCACCCATCCGCTGAGGCCAAGGAACGCCACTGTGGCGAACCAATGGAAGCCGGCCAACGCGTAGAACAGCACCTTCAGTGTCTGCAGATGGCTGGTCAGCTGCAGCTGCGCCAGGGTCTGATGTGGCAGCGGCGGCGGATTGCCGGAGGCGGTCATGCGGTCGCGGCGGGAAGGTCGAAGGCGGCCTTGACCTGCGGGCGCACCAGAGTGATCAGGCTGAACACTCCCAGCGCAGTGCCGATCGGCGCGAACAGGCAGGCCAGGCCGGCCACGATCAGGCACAGCAGGTAACGGCGGCGACGGGTCAGGCAGCGGCCGGCGTAGGCCACGAACGCGCCCAGGGTCACGCCACCGAACACGATGACGCAGCCGACGATGGTGAACATCCAGCCGAACAGGCGCTCCTCGGCCGGCGACGACGGCTGGCCGCCGGAATTCAGCGGCAGGTTGCCGGTGAGCGCGGTGATTCCCAGCACGATGTGGATGATGAAGATCAGCGAGAACAGCGCGATCAGGGCGCCGACCACGTAGTGCGCGATGGCCAGCATGCGCAGGTGGTCGGCATCCTGCGCGCTGAACACCGGTACCGTCGCCAGCGGCGGCGGCACGGGGGCGGGCGACAAGGGGGGCGTTGCGTCCATGCGGGGCTCCTGGGTTGCCGGGGTCAGCCGATGTGGACGCGCTCGCCGCCTTCGGCGGTGACCACCTGGCCGATGGTCCAGTGCTCCAGGCCCTGCGCCTTGACTGCGTCGGACACCGCGGCCACCTGGTCCGGCGCCACGATCAGCACGAAGCCGATGCCGCAGTTGAAGGTGCGCCACATCTCGCTGTCGGCTACTGCGCCTTCCTTCTGCAGCCACTGGAACACCGGCGGCAGGGTCCAGGACGAGGCCTGGATGTCCAGGCCGAGGCCTTCGGGCACCACGCGGATGATGTTCTCGGTCAGGCCGCCACCGGTGATGTGGGCCATGCCGTGGATGGCCTCGCCGTGCGACTTCAGCAGCGACAGGATCGGCTTGACGTACAGGCGGGTCGGCGCCATCAGCGCATCGACCAGCTTCACGCCGCCTTCCAGCTCCAGCT
Source organism: Stenotrophomonas maltophilia (assembly GCF_003970865.1). Lineage (GTDB taxonomy): Bacteria > Pseudomonadota > Gammaproteobacteria > Xanthomonadales > Xanthomonadaceae > Stenotrophomonas > Stenotrophomonas maltophilia_AR. The sequence goes on from NZ_RXLZ01000095.1 coordinate 7,454, forward strand.
CGGCCGGGCGGCCAGCACGGTCGTAGATGCGGCGCACCAGCGAGTAGCCATTGGAGTGCGGGCCGGACGAGGCGATGCCGATCAGCACGTCGCCGGCGGCCACGCTGGCGCCGTCCTTCAGCTCGCTCTTCTCGACCGCGGCCACCGTGAAGCCGGCCAGGTCGTACTCGCCCGGGGCATACATGTCGGGCATTTCAGCGGTCTCGCCGCCGATCAGCGCGCAGCCGGCCTCGGTGCAGCCGTTGGCGATGCCGCCCACGACCGCCGCGGCGGTGTCGATGTCCAGCTTGCCGGTGGCGAAGTAGTCCAGGAAGAACAGCGGTTCGGCACCCTGCACCAGCACGTCGTTCACGCACATGGCGACCAGGTCGATGCCGATCGTATCGTGGCGGTTCAGCTGGTGGGCCAGCTTCAGCTTGGTGCCCACGCCGTCGGTACCCGACACCAGCACCGGCTCGCGGTACTTGTTGGACAGGTCGAACAGGGCGCCGAAGCCGCCCAGGCCGCCCATCACTTCCGGGCGGAAGCTGCGCTTGACCAGGGGCTTGATCCGCTCGACCAGCTCGTTGCCGGCGTCGATGTCGACACCCGCATCACGGTAGGTGAGGGGGGAGGGGGCGGAAGACGGGGTGTTGGTCACGGGCGTCGGCGCTGGCAGGGGTTGAACGGGCGATTTTAACAGGCCGCATTGGCGCAAAGGCCGTATTCGGGCAACAATTCCCCCGGATACGTCGAGCCAATGGATGTCCTGATGCGCCGCAGCCTGATTCTGACCCTGCTCCTTGCGCTGAGCCTGCCGGTGGCCACGATGGCCCAGAGCGGCCTGCGCACCGAGGGTGATGTTGCCACCGCCACTGGCGCGTACGAGGCCGAAGTGCCCGTCAACAGCCAAGCCGAAGCCGACCGCAACGGCGCGCTGGCCCGCGCCTTGAGCGTCGTACTGGGCAAGTTGTCCGGCGATCGCAGCGTGATGTCGCGCCCTGGCGTGGCGCAGGCGCTGCGCAATGCCAAGGATTACGTGGCCAGCTACGACTACAAGCAGGACCAGAGCGTGAGCGCCAGTGGCGCCCCCAGCTTCCGCACCCTGCTGGTGGCCCGCTTCCGCGAGGACGATGTCGACTCGCTGGTGTCGGCGCTGGGCCTGCCGCTGTGGCCGCAGCCGCGCCCGAAGCCGGTGCTGTGGCTGGCCGTCGACGACGGCAGCGGTCCGCGCCTGGTCAGCGTGCAGCAGGCCAACGCCGCCCGCCCGTTGCTGAACCGCGCCATCGAGCGCGGCTACAAGCTCGGTCTGCCCAGCGGTGGTGCCGCCGAACAGGCACTGGCCGGTGCCATCTGGCGCCAGGACAGCGCCGCCGTGGCCCGCGCCTCTTCGCGCTACTCACCGCCGATGCAGCTGATCGGCAAGCTGTACCGCGCCAACGGCGGCTGGCAGGCGGACTGGGTGTTCGTCGACAACGGCCGTGAGCTGAACAAGTGGACCAGCAAGGATGCCAACGCGATGCGCGCGATGGCCGCCGGTGCCGATGGTGCCGCCGATGCGCTGGTCAAGCGCTATGCCAAGGCCGGTGCGGCCGTCGGCCAGGCCGGCACCTACCGGGTGGTGGTCACCGGCATCAACAGCGCCGATGACTACCTGCGCCTGGCTGCCGGCCTGCGCGAGGTACCGGTGGTGCGCAACGTCACCCCGCTGCACGCCTCTGCCAGCCAGCTGGAGCTGAGCCTGGAGATGACCACCGGCCTGGCCGGCTTCAACCGCATGCTGGGCGACAACGGCGTGCTGGTGCCGAGCGCACCGCTGCCGGCCCTGCCGACGCCGATCGACGACACCACCGGTGCCCCGGTCGCAGCGCCGGTCAGCAACGAGTACCGCCTGCGATGAACCTGAGCCCGGAAGCGGAAATCGCGCAGTTCCTGCGCCGCCTGAAGTACATCCTGTTCGCCGGCATGATCGGCTGGGTGGTGTGGCTGCTGGCGCCGATCCTGACTCCGTTCGTGCTGGCGCTGGCGCTGGCCTGGCTGGGCGATCCGCTGGTGGACCGCATCGAGGCCACCGGCCGCTCGCGCATGACCGGCGTGGTGCTGGTGTTTGCGGCGATGGTGCTGGTGATCGTGGCGCTGCTGCTGGTGCTGGTACCGATGATCGAGCGCCAGATCACCACCCTGATCGCGGTCGCGCCGCAGGCACAGGCGTGGTTGATGGAAAAGGGCATCCCCTGGTTCGAGCAGAAGACCGGCCTGGAAGTGATGCAGTGGATGGATCCGGACCGTCTGATCGAATGGGTGCGCAGCCACTGGCAGCAGGCCGGCGGCTTTGCCACCACGTTCATGGGCTACGTCTCGCGCTCGGGTTTTGCGATGGTGACCTGGGTGGTCAACATCCTGCTGCTGCCGATCCTGGCGTTCTACTTCCTGCGTGACTGGGACAAGCTGGTCGAGCGAGTGGCGTCGGTGATCCCGCGCAACCAGATCGGCACCATCAGCGCGCTGGCGCGTGAATCCAACGAAGTGCTGGGTGCGTTCATCCGTGGGCAGTTCCTCGTGATGCTGGCGCTGGGCGTGATCTACGCCGGTGGCCTGTCGCTGGTCGGCCTCAAGCTGGGCCTGCTGATCGGCCTGATTGCCGGCCTGATCAGCTTCATTCCCTACCTGGGCGCGACCACCGGCATCCTGATGGCGGTGGTGGCCGCGCTGGTGCAGGCGCAGGGCTTCGACCTGAAGCTGCTGATCCTGGTCGGCGTGGTGTTCACCGTGGGCCAGCTGCTGGAGAGCTACGTGCTGACCCCGCGCATCGTCGGCGACAAGATCGGCCTGCACCCGGTGGCGGTGATCTTCGCGGTGATGGCCGGTGGCCAGCTGTTCGGCTTCCTCGGCATGCTGCTCGCGCTGCCGGTGGCAGCGGTGACCAACGTGCTGCTGCGCTACGCGCACCAGCGTTATCGCCAGAGCGAGCTGTACGTGGGTGAGAAGCCGGCGATCGTGCTTGATGGCGTGGTCGACGCCCCCCATATCATCATTCCGAACGACAAGGGCCCCGACCTGAAGTGATGGGTGTGCCGCAACTGCCGCTGGCCCTGCATTACCCGCGGGACCAGCGCCTGGAGACCTTCATCGGCGCGCCGGATGGCGCGCTGGCGCAGCTGCGCGCGATCGCGGTGGGTGCCAGCCACGATTGGGTCTACCTGGAAGGTGCGGCGGGCACGGGCAAGACCCACCAGGCGCTGGCGATGTGCTCCAGCGCCGAGCAGGCCGGGCGCCTGCCGACCTACGTACCGCTGGCCAGTGCCGCCGGCCGCGTACGTGCTGCACTGGATGGGCTGGAGGCGCGCGAACTGGTCGCGTTGGACGGTCTGGACGAGGTGGCCGGCAACCGCGAGGACGAGATCGCACTGTTCGATTTCCACAACCGCGCGCGCGCTGCGGGCGTGACCGTGCTGTACACGGCGCAGAAGGCGCCGGAAGAACTGGGCCTGGTACTGCCCGACCTGCGTTCGCGGCTGGGTCAGTGCGTGCGTGTGCTGCTGCAGCCGCTGGACGAGGAAGGTCGTGCTGCGGTGCTGCGCGAACGCGCGCTGCGGCGTGGGCTGGCGATCGACGAGGCGTCCATCGAGTGGCTGTTGTCGCATACCGGGCGCGAGCTGGGTGGGTTGATCACGCTGCTGGACTGGCTGGACCGCGAGTCGCTGGCGGCGAAGCGGCGGATCACCGTGCCGTTCCTGCGCCAGGTGCTGGAAGAAGGCCGGCCTCGTTACTGAGGGATGTTGTTCGGCAGGGCTGCGCCCTGCACCCGCCGAAGCAACGTCAACGTCAACGTCAAAAGCGGGCTTCCTGAGGGGAGGCGGGGCGCTGTGGGCTTGCGGGGCCGCCGTAAACCCGTCCATGCGGGCTTGGTCGCCGCATCCATGCGGCTCACACCCCGCAAGCCCACAGCGCCCCGCCTTCGACAGTTGGCCGGTGGCCCTGGGATTCGATCTTGAATCTGATGTGCTCCGCTCTTGGTAGGTGTCGACCTTGGTCGACACCACCATCGAACCCCGCTACCCGACCCCCTTTGGCGTTTCTTTTTTTTTTCCCTGCGTGTAGCGCCCCCGAAACTTCCCCTGGCCCCGCTCGGGCTGGCGCCCACGGCGTAGCGCCCCCGG
>NZ_RXLZ01000096.1 GCF_003970865.1 Stenotrophomonas maltophilia
TTTGTTGTTATTCCTGATTATTGGTTAGCGATATCTAGTTACTGTTTTTGTTGTTTGTCAAGACAAAAGCGGAATATGAGGTAGGAGTACGTTTCGGTGGCTTGGAAATTGGAATAAGGGGCAGGCCTCTGACAGGTTCCGTGCGCGCCAGCCACGGAAAAGAAAAAAGAAAATCAAAAGCAACAGCAGCCGGGGGCTGAGGCACAATCGGGCTTTCGGTTGGAGGTCTGCGCGTGCATCCGATTGAAAGCGAACGTCTGCGGTTGCGCCGGATCGATCCGGAGCGTGATGCGGGGCAGATGCTGGCGCTGTTGAATGATCCGGGCTTCGTGCGCTTCATCGGTGATCGTGGCGTGCGTACGCAGCAGGAGGCGCGCGACTACGCGGCGATGCGGGTACTGCCGGCCTATGCGCTGCATGGCTATGGCATGTATGCCATCGAGCGGCTGGCCGATGGTGCCTGGCTGGGCAATGCCGGGCTGGTGCGGCGGGATGGCCTGCCGGGGCCGGATATCGGCTATGCGGTGCTGTCGGAATTCGCCGGGCAGGGCTATGCCGGTGAGGCGGCGCGGGCGGTGTTCGCGCATGCGCGCGCTGGGCTGGGCCTGCAGGATCTGTATGGCATTACCGATCTGGACAACGTGGTGTCCGGGAAGATCCTGCTGGGCCTGGGTATGCAGGAGCGCGGGGTGATCCAGCTGCCGGGCGTGGACAGCCCGAGTCGGCTGTATGCCACGCCGGGTGCGGTGGCGGTACTCATCGGGGGGCATGACGCATCTGGACAAGCCGAATGAGGATTCTTGCATTTGGCGATAAACCGGCGAGTCGTCCGGTTCGCCGCCGATGCTTCCGGGTTTCATGAGATGACCCACCTGCTGCGTTGGGCAGCGCTGTGGTCATTCCCGAAACCCGGAAGCTCCAGGAGTTCTCATGAAGCTCATGCCTTTGGTCACGACGATGCTGTTGAGCGTGGTATCCGCGTCTGCATCTGCGTTCACGCTTCCCCAGATGAGTGACCTCTCACCGCACTCGAGCACGCAGGCCTGCCAGGGCGCGTGGAACGCGTCATCAGCCAGCCGCAGTTGCCATGTCAACCGTATTGATGGACGACCCGGCACGCAGTGCTACGTCGATGTCAGGTGTGTGCGCAACAACGGCAGCCAGCTGACCAATCAGTACACGATGGAGGAATGGGGCGTGCGCGCGCTTGCGAACTGCGATGGCTTCCTGAGAGTGGGAGGCTGCTGAACCGCCGATCGGTCCCGGGCGGATTGGTCCCGAGGGGGTGCCGGCCGGTGGCCGGCACTACCCTGCGGCTGCGCCTCAGTTACCGCGCAGTTCGGCCAGCTGCGCCTGCAGCTCGGCCACGGCCGCTTCCAGCTGGGCCACGCGCTCGGCCAGGCCTGGATCGGCCGCATCGCTGCCACCGCCGCTGCTGGCGTACCTGGCCGCAAGCGCCGCGCCATCCACTTCACCGCATAGCAGGTGCATGTAGCGGTCTTCGCGCTGGCCGCTGGCGCGCGGCAACACCACCAGCAGCGCGCGCTGCTGCAGGCGCTCGATGGCGTGGCGGGCTTCGTCGGCGTCGGCAAAGCGGTGCAGGCGCTCGCTGCGCGTGACCAGTTCGCCCAGGGTCTGCGGCCCACGCAGCAGCAGCATCGCCAGCAGCACGGTCTGCTGCCGGGTCAGGTCCAGCACGGCCTGCAGGCGGTGCTCGTAGCGGTCTGCGCGCGAGGAGAAGTGCTGGCGGGCCAGGCCCAGTGTCTCCAGTTGGCGCAGCGCGTGCTGCACGCTCCCGGCGTCGACGTTCATCACCGGCTCGCGGGCGGTCTTCTGGTTGGCGGCCGACTGGGCGGCGTTGACCGTCAGCGGGTAGGTGTCCGGGGTGGTCGCCTCCTTCTCCACCAGGCAGCCCAGCAGGCGGGCCTGCACGGCGTCGAGCAGGGGGACGTCGGGGGTCTGGGCGGAATCGGTCATGGCGGCCTCCGGAAGGGCAACGGGTCAACCGCCAAGCATAGCCGTCCCCGGGCCGGCTTTGCCGGTAAAATGCGCCGGTATATCTGATTGCCGGTGAATCCATGCGTCGTCCCGTTTCCCTGTCCCTGACCCTGCTCGCCACCGCGGCGCTGGGCCTGTCCGCCTGCAAGCGCGTGGATGCGCCTGCCGCCGAAGCCACTGCGCCGGAGGCCCCGGCCGCCGCTGCCAAGGCCGATGGCGCGCTCGATGCCACTGCCAACGACAACCTCAATGCGGTGCTGTGGATGCAGCGTGCGCAGGAGTACAAGGCGATCACCGAGCAGACCTACCGTGCCGCCGCCGACCACCTGGATGCCGCGCTGAAGGAAGCCCACTGGGATGCGCTGGTGCCGGAAGAACGCGGCAACGAGGCCAAGGGCCTGAAGCCGGCCGTGGTGCTGGACGTGGATGAGACCGTGCTGGACAACTCGCCCTACCAGGCGCGCCTGGTCCGCGACGGCAAGGAATACGACGAGCTGACCTGGGACCAGTGGGTGGCCGAAAAGAAGGCCAAGGCCATTCCGGGCGTGGTTGATTTCGCCAAGGCCGCCAACGCCAAGGGCGTGACCCTGCTGTACATCTCCAACCGTGCCGTGCACCTGAAGGACGCGACCCTGGCCAACCTGCGCGAGCAGGGCCTGCCGGTGGCCGATGACAGCGTGTTCCTGGGCCTGGGTACCGTGGTCGAAGGCTGTGAGCAGGCCGGCAGCGAGAAGAATTGCCGCCGCCGCCTGGCCGGGCAGAAGTACCGCGTGCTGATGCAGTTCGGTGACCAGCTGGGCGACTTCGTGGAAGTGACCGCCAACACCAATGAAGGCCGTGACGCCCTGCTGCAGCAGTACCACGACTGGTTCGGCGAGCGCTGGTGGATGCTGCCGAACCCGACCTACGGCGGCTTCGAGCCGGCGCAGTTCAACAACGACTACAGCCAGTCGCGCCAGGCCCGCCACGACGCCAAGCGCGCCGCCCTGGACTACGCACCGTGAGCCGCGCGCCGCTGCCGCTGCGCGATGACGAGCGCCTGATCTTCGCGCTGGACGTGCCTGATCGCGTGCAGGCGCTGGAGTGGGTCGATCGCCTCGGCGACAGCGTGGCGTTCTACAAGATCGGCATGGAACTGCTCGCCTCCGGCGAGTACTTCCAGGTGCTGGACGAGCTGGCCCGCCGCGACAAGCGCGTGTTCGTCGACCTGAAGTTCTTCGACATCCCGGCCACTGCCGCGGCGGTGATCAAGCGCCTGTCGCAGTGGCCGGTCAGCTACGCCACCATCCACGGCTGGCACCCGACGATGATGGAAGCCTGCGCCGCCGCCAACAGCGGTGACATGCGCCTGCTGGCGGTGACCGTGCTGACCTCGATGGGCCGTCCGGACCTGGCGCAGATGGGCATCGATCGTGAACCGGTCGACGTTGTGGTTGAGCGCGCGCTGGCTGCCCAGGCCGCCGGCATCGATGGCGTGATCGCCTCGGGGCAGGAAGCCGGCCCGATCCGCGCCGCTACCGGCGCCGGGTTCTCGATCGTCTGCCCGGGCATCCGCCCCGGCGGCCCGGCCGGCGATGACCAGAAGCGTACCGTTGGCGTGGCCCAGGCCTTTGCCGATGGCGCCGATGCCATCGTGGTCGGTCGCCCGATCCGCCTGGCCGCCGATCCGCAGGCCGCGGCCCGGGCCATCCAGCAGGAAATCGCGTCGGCGCTGGCTGCGCGCTGAGATTCCGCTGCGCAGGCTGCAGGCTCGAACGCCATCCCGACCCGCGCGGGGTGGCGTTTTTGCATCCGTCCAGCAAGCGGTTGTGCCCGAATCGCCGCAAAACCTGCCGTAGATTTCATCGTCTCCATGCCAGGCATGAAGATTATCAATAAAATCAATAATTTAGGCTGCACTACGTGAAGTGTTGCCTTAACTTCAGCGGCAGCGTAGGATCGCCGCCATCCGGTCCTCGGGCCGGACATGTGCCACAACACTGTCCACCGGCCCTGCGCCGGCTTGAAGAGCCTGTGATCCCCGTGATCCCGGCTCTTTTTTTATTCCCATCAGTGACTTGCATAAGCAACAACGGAAACCGTGACGTCCCGGCTTGCCGCTGTCACGTCGCAGGCCGCAAGATGCGGACCGGTCCGGGGAGTCCGAGTGCATGAGCGTGGCAGTGCGAGGAAGGTCTGCGCGTGGATGGGGGCTGGCAGCCATGCTGCTGCTGGCCGTGACCGCCTGCCGTGAATCGGCCAACGATCCGGCCAGGCCGGCGGCCGAACCGGTTGCGGCGGTGCAGGCGATGGCCCTGCGCCTGGCCGAAGACGATCTGGTCGGCTACGCAAAGCTGTCGGTACCGCCAAGCCAGTACCAGCGGCTGCAGCAGGCCTGGGCCGAGGGCCACAGCCAGTGGCCGCTGACCGAGCTGCCGCTGGGTGACCAGCTGCTGCCGATGCTGGCCGCACTGCGCACGCCCAATGCCAGCGCCGAACTGCAACGCAGCTTCGACCGCCAGCTGGCCGGCCAGGCCGGTGCCGTGCGCCAGGCCGCGCAGTCGATGGGCAACTTCGGCGTGCAGTACCTGCGCCACCAGAAGGGTTACACGCCCGGCCAACAGGCTCACTACATCGCCCTGGTGGAAACCCTCGCCAGCTGGGCGCAGGGGGCACCGATCAGTGACCGTGCCCGCGCGCGCAGCACCATCGCCGCGCTGGTCGGCGCGGCCGGCAAGGTCGGCTTCGACGATGAGGCTGGCATGCAGGCCGCGGGCATGGAAGGCAGCCTGCAGCAGCTGGCACCCTTCATCCATACCCTCAAGGCCGTGCTGGGCAGCTACGGGCTGGGCGTGGACGACGCGCTGCGCAGCGTGCGCGGTGAGCTGCTCTCGGTGGAGGGCGACAATGCGCTGGTACGCCTGCACTACGACCTGGCTGGCCGCGAAATGACCCTGCAGCTGCCGCTGAGCCGCCGCGAGGGCCATTGGTACCTGACCCGCACCCTGGCCGATACCGACGCCCTGCTGCGCAAGGCCGATGCGGTCCGCGCCGCTGCGTCGCCGTCACCGGCTGAAGCCCCCGCCGAGGGTGGGGAAGCGGCAACGCCGCCGCCTAAGCCATAATGGCGCCGATGTCGAAACAGAACCCGCTGCCGTTCCCCGGCGAAGAATCCCAGTCGACGCCCGCCGATACGGTGCCGGCGTCCCCCTCGACCGGTACCGGCCCGAACCCGGTACCGCCGCCCGCGCACGCGCGTCCGGCGGGCCGCCGCCCGCTGTGGGCGCGGTTGCTGGGCCGCCTGGTCGAGCCGTGGCTGTCGCTGAAGATCGAGCCGGAAGACCCGGGCCAGTACAACGATGGCCGCCCGGTCATGTACGTGCTGGAAGACTACGGCCTGTCCAACGCGCTGATCCTGGACAAGGCCTGCCGCCAGGCCGGCCTGCCGTCGCCGCTGGTGCCGCTGGCCGGTGACCCGACCGGCCGCAAGCGCGCCTACCTGGCGCTGTCGCGGCGCAGCTCCAGCAACTCGCTGATCCCCGAGCAGCGTGGCGCAAAGACCCACTCCGATTCGCTGGCCAAGGTGCTGCAGGCCCATCGTGTGCGCGATGACCTGGACGTGCACCTGGTGCCGGTGTCGATCTTCGTCGGCCGCGCGCCGGACAAGCAGAGCGGCTGGTTCGCCGTGCTGTTCTCGGAAAACTGGGCGCTGGTCGGCCGCTTCCGCCGCCTGCTGGCGGTGCTGCTCAACGGCCGCAGTACCATCGTCCGCTTCGCGCCGCCGATCTCGCTGCGCAGCACCGTGGACGAAGGCCTGGAGCCGGAGCGCACGGTACGCAAGCTGCAGCGCGTGCTGCGTACGCATTTCCGCCGCATCCGTGAATCGGTGATCGGCCCTGACCTGTCGACGCGGCGCCTGCTGGTGGACCAGGTGCTGGCCGCCGAACCGGTGCGCGAAGCGATCGCCTCGCAGGCAAAGCGCGACAACTCGAAGCCGGCCGATGCCTGGAAGAAGGCACACGCCTACGCCTGGGAAATCGCCGCGGACTATTCCAGCCCGGTGGTGCGCTCGGCCAGCTTCATGCTCAGCCACGTGTGGAACCGCATCTATGCGGGCGTGCTGGTGCACCACCTGGACAAGTTCAAGGCCGCCGCACCGGGCCACGAAGTGGTCTACGTGCCCAGCCATCGCAGCCACATGGACTACCTGCTGCTGTCCTACCTGTTGTACGACCGTGGCATCGTGCCGCCGCACATCGTGGCCGGCATCAACCTGAACCTGCCGGTGGTCGGCACCCTGCTGCGCAAGGGCGGTGCCTTCTTCATCCGCCGCTCGATCCGTGGCAACGCGCTGTACTCGGCGGTGCTCAGTGAGTACGTCGCGCAGCTGGTGGCCGGTGGCTACTCGCTGGAGTACTTCGTCGAAGGCGGCCGCTCGCGTACCGGCCGACTGCTGCAGCCCAAGGGCGGCATGATTTCGATGACGCTGCGTGCGTTCCTGCGCCAGCCGCGCAAGCCGGTGCTGTTCCAGCCCATCTACATCGGCTACGAGAAGCTGATGGAGGGCGGCAGCTACCTGGACGAACTGTCCGGCCGGCCGAAGGAAAAGGAATCGATCTGGTCGCTGCTGTGGGGCATCCCCAAGGTGCTCAAGCAGAACTACGGCCAGGTGGTGGTGAACTTCGGCGAACCGATCGCACTGAACGACGTGCTGGCCGAGAAGGCGCCGGAGTGGAAGGGCGAGGCGGTGTCCGAGGACGAGAAGCCGGCGTGGCTGTCGACCACGGTGGATACGCTGGCCGAGCGCATCCAGGTGCGTATCAACGGCGCCGCCGACGTGAACCCGATCAACCTGCTGGCGCTGGCCCTGCTGTCCACGCCGAAGCACGCGATGGGCGAGGCCGACCTGATCGCGCAGATCGAGCTGTGCAAGACGCTGCTGGTCGAGATGCCGTATTCGGACCGGGTGACGGTGACCCCGCACTCGCCGGAGCGGATCATCGCCCACGCCGAGGAAATCAACGTCCTCACCCGCATCAAGCACCCGCTGGGCGATGTGCTCAGCGTCAGCGGCGATACCGCGGTGCTGCTGAGCTACTTCCGCAACAACGTGCTGCACCTGTTCACCGCCTCGTCGTGGGTGGCCTGCTGCTTCCAGAACAACCGCCGCATGAGCCGTACCGGCCTGGTCCAGCTGGGCCGCACGGTGTACCCGTTCCTGCAGGCCGAGCTGTTCCTGCCGTGGAGCGAGGACGAGTTCGCACAGCGCATCGACCAGACCATCGACGTGTTCGTGCGCGAAGGCCTGCTGCAGAACGTCAACGATGACGACGGTGGCATCCTGGCGCGCAACACCGGGCAGACCGACGAGGTGTTCCGCCTGCGTGCGATCGGCCATTCACTGCAGCAGGCGTTCGAGCGCTACTACATCGCCATTTCGGTGCTGGTGAAGAACGGCCCGGGCGTGCTGGGTGCGGCCGAGCTGGAAAGCCTGTGCCAGCAGGCGGCGCAGCGTTTGAGCCTGCTCTATGCACCGGCTGCGCCGGAGTTCTTCGACCGCACCCTGTTCCGTGGCTTCATCCAGAAGCTGCGCGAGCTGCGCCTGGTGTGGCCGGACGAGAACAGCAAGCTGCTGTTCGACGAGCGCCTGGATGCCTGGGCCAAGGACGCCAAGTTCATTCTCGGCCGCGAGCTGCGCCACACCATCGAACGGGTCAGCCCGGAAGCGGCACGCCCGGACGAGCCGGCGCCGCAGGATTGAAGGCAACGCCGGGTCCTGCCCGGCGGGTGGGAACCTTGTGGGTAGGTGCGGACCTTGGTCCGCACACCTTCCAGCCGTGCCAACCAAGGTTGGCACCCACCAGAGCAGTAGGCCAACCAGAGTTGGCCCCCACCCAAACCCGGCCTCAGGCTGGTTCGTCGGGAATCTGCAGGCTTTCCAGCCTGGCGATGCAGTCTTTCAGCTGCAGCTTGCGCCGCTTCAGGCGCTTGGCTTCCAGTTCATCCTCGCCGTTGGCCGCCATGCGGGTGATCTGTTCATCCAGCAGGCGGTGCTCGGCGCGCAGGGCGGCGAGGTGCTCGACGATCTCGGCGGGGCTGTAGGTGTCCACAGCCTCCGAGCATACACAGCGATGATGACTGCCGGGAGAGGGGAATCCCGACCCCCGGCCGTGGCCGCTCCGAGCCGTTAGAATGGAGCCCATGAGTGCCGTGATTTCCCTCCCCGATCCCCAGCCGCGCGCCGCCCGCGATCCGCGTGTGGCCGAGCGCGAGCAGCACAAGCTTGCCAAGCGCCTGCGCCGCCAGGTCGGCGAGGCGATTGCCGACTTCGGCATGATCGAGGCCGGCGACAAGGTCATGGTCTGCCTGTCCGGCGGCAAGGACAGCTACACCCTGCTGGACGTGCTGCTGCAGCTGCAGAAGAAGGCGCCGGTGCCGTTCGAGCTGGTGGCGGTGAACCTGGACCAGAAGCAGCCGGACTTTCCCGAGCACGTGCTGCCGGAATACCTGGCAGGCCTGGGCGTGCCGTACCACATCATCGAGCAGGACACCTATTCGGTGGTCAGCCGGGTCATTCCGGAAGGCAAGACGATGTGCTCGTTGTGCTCGCGGCTGCGTCGTGGTGCGCTGTACAACTACGCCGAAATCCATGGCTTCACCAAGATCGCGCTGGGCCACCACCGCGACGACATGGTGGCCACGTTCTTCATGAACCTGTTCCACCACGCCAAGCTGTCGGGCATGCCGCCGAAGCTGCGCAGCGACGACGGCAGGCATGTGGTGATCCGGCCGCTGGCCTACGTGCGCGAGAGCGACATCGTCGACTACGCGCAGGCACGCCAGTTCCCGATCATTCCCTGCAACCTGTGCGGCAGCCAGGAGAACCTGCAGCGCCGCCAGGTCGGCCTGATGCTGAAGCAGTGGGAGAAGGACCACCCGGGCCGCATCGAGCAGATCGCGCGCGCCATGGGCGAAGTCCGGCCCTCGCAGCTGGCCGACACCACCCTGTTCGACTTCATGGCGCTGGGCCGTCGCGACGACGCGCCGCTGCCTGACGCCCATGCCTGGCTGGCCGGTTCCCCGGCCGACGCCGACGCAGATCCCGAGACGCCCACCGTTTAAGGTCGGTCGCCCTTCCTCTTTGCCATCCGGAATTCCATGTTCTTTCGCAACCTGACGTTCTTCCGTTTCCCGACCACCACCGATTTTTCCGAAGTCGATACCCTGTTGCCGCACGCCCTGCTGAAGCCGGTCGGCGCGCTGGAAATGAATTCGCGCGGCTTCATCTCGCCGTTCGGCCGCGAGGAGAAGGAACTGCTCTCCCACCGCATCGCCGAACACCTGTGGCTGACCGTGGGCGGCGAGGACAAGATCCTGCCGGCGGCGGTGGTCAACGACCTGCTCGAGCGCAAGCTGGAGGAGATCGAGGAGAAGGAAGGCCGCCGCCCGGGTGGCCGCGAGCGCAAGCGCATGAAGGACGACCTGCTGCATGAACTGCTGCCGCGCGCCTTCGTGAAGTCCTCGCGCAACGACGCCTTCATCGACCTGCAGCACGGTTACGTGGCGGTGGATACCTCCAGCCGCAAGACCGGCGAGTACTTCATGTCCGATATCCGCGGCCTGCTCGGCAGCTTCCCGGCGATGCCGCTGAACGCCGAAGTCGCGCCGCGCTCGATCCTGACCGGCTGGATTGCCGGCGAGCCGCTGCCGACCGGGCTGAGCCTGGGCGAAGAGTGCGAGATGAAGGACCCGGTGGAAGGCGGCGCGGTGGTCAAGTGCCAGCACCAGGAACTGCGCTGCGACGAGATCGACAAGCACCTGGACGCCGGCAAGCAGGTGACCAAGCTGGCGCTGATCTTCGAGGACAACCTGTCCTTCGTCATCGGCGACGACCTGATCGTGCGCAAGCTGAAGTTCCTCGACGGCGCCCTGGACCAGCTGGAGCATGCCGACGAAGACGGCCGCCGCGCCGAGTTCGACGCCCGCTTCGCCCTGCAGAGCGCCGAGATCCGCCGCCTGTTCCTGTTGCTGGAAGAAGCCTTCAAGCTCAGCAAGGCTGACTGAACAGGCAGCCCGACGGCCGCCGGTCATCCGGCGGCCCGAAGCGGCGCTATGCTGGACGCATGAGCCGTCTGCTGCGCCGCCTGATCAGCCCGACCCCGCCCGCCACCGTACAGCGCGACACCGTTCGTCTGCGGCTGGAGGATGCCGAGATCGAGGTACTGCGCGTGCGTGATCCGCGTGCGCGCCGCATCAAACTGAGCGTGGACGAACGCGGCGCACGCTTGACCCTGCCGCTGCGCGCAAGCCTGGTGATGGGCGAACGCTTCCTGGAACAGCACCGCGACTGGCTGGCACTGCAGCTGCGCCAGTACCAGGGCCAGGGCCTGCCGGCACCGCTGCAGCCCGGCGAAGACGGCGTGCTGCCCCTGCGTGGCGAACTGCTGCCGCTGCGCTGGCAGGAAGGCCGCTACGCGCGCCTGGAGATCGACGCACACGGCGCCTGCGTGCAATGGCCGACCCGTGGTGGTGACGCCACCCTGCGCCGCCTGCTGCGTGAGTTCTACGAAGCACAGACCCGCGCCGATGTCGGCCGCTGGCTGCCGAAGTACCTGCCCACCCTGCCGCGCGCACCCAGCCGCCTGCGCCTGAAGGTGATGTCCTCGCAATGGGGCTCACTGGCCCCGGACGGCAGCATGGCACTGGACCTGGCCCTGGTGCTCGGTCGTTCGGAAGCGTTCGAGTACGTGCTGGTGCACGAGCTCTGCCACCTGATCCAGCCCAACCATTCGCCCGCGTTCTGGCACGAAGTGGAACAACGCTTCCCCGCCTGGCGCGAACAGCGCGATTACTTCCAGCTGGAAGGGCGACGCCTGAAGGCCATGCTGCGGCAACTGCTGTAGCGCCAGCGCTACAGCAGCTGCCCACGCATTCTTCCTCTATCCCCGCCTTCGGCGCGCCCCTTCAACAGAAGGGGCTTCACTCCAGACCGCCTTGGCAACGCGCCATGGAGCGCGCGCAGCGCGCGATCCGCTCCTGCTCTTCTTTTCTTTCTTCCGTGGTGGGCACACCGGAATCTGTCCGTGGCTGGGCGGGGTGGGTTGCGCAGGGGCGTGAGCCGCATGGATGCGGCGACCGAGCTTACAGGGGTGAAGGCGCTTTGCTTGCGAAGCACTGCTTCGCAAGCGCCTGAACGCACAGCCGCCAGCGGCTGGGCCGGGCCCCGGAGGGGTACTTGCAGCGACCCCTGCGCAATCCACCCCGCCCGGCCAAACACGGCTTTGCCTTCGGATACCACCCACCACGAAGGGCTCAGCCGTTGGCCGGTCCCTTATACCCAACTGACCCTGCCGACGATCTTACGCGGTAAGGCCTCGCGGTGCGCCGTGTGCTACGAAAAAACACATATACAACGGAGACGCAGCCACACTCTCATCTCATCTGGGCACAGCGCCGCCCGCCACTTGCTCCGATGTCTAACCCATGCTGACCAGA
>NZ_RXLZ01000097.1 GCF_003970865.1 Stenotrophomonas maltophilia
ATTGCTTCTGTGTTTTTTTTTGTCAACGGCAACAGGGCATACGGGTGAGGAGTCCGTGTGGTGGGCTCGGAGATTTGTATACGAGGCGGGGTGGGTCCGGTTGAGGGGGCGTGAGCCGCATGGATGCGGCGACCGAGCTTACATGGACGTACTTGCAGCGTCCCCCTCAACCGGACTCACCCCGCCATCCCACGGAATGCGCGCATTTGACGTCGCCTTGGCTTGAAGCGGGTGCAGGGCTGCAAGCCCTGCAATTCCAAACCACTCAGTACAGCGTCCGCTCCGGCGCGCCGGCCGGCGGCGGAGTGTACTGGTACAGCCAGGTCTCGGTGAGGGTCTTGCCGCCACTGCGCAGGAACAGGCGGATGTCGATCTGCTCGGTGCTGCCTTCCGGCGGCACCAGGTCGAACATCGCTCGGTAGCCGTTGATCTCGCGCAGCGGTCGCGCCGACACGATCTCGACCCGGCCGCGGCTGGCTTCCACCACCGCCTCGACCTCGCCCTTGTCGATCAGCCTGGCCAGTTCGCCGCCTTCGAAGTCCACTGCGAAGCGCCAGCTGAAGTACTCGCGCTTCTTGCCGACCACGCCGCCCAGGCCGGTGCGGCTGGCCACGCAGTGCGCCAGCGGCGGGCGTGCCGGCGGCTCGGCACCCCAGTACAGGCGATAGCCGACCAGCAGTTCCTGGCCTGGCTGCGGCTTTTCCTTCGGGTTCCAGAACGCCACGATGTTGTCGAAGGTCTCGTCCACGGTGGGAATCTCCACCAGCTGCACCGAGCCTTCGCCCCACTCGCCCTTGGGTTCGACCCACAGGCACGGGCGCTTCTCGTAGAACACGCCGTCGTCCTGGTAATGGTCGAAATTGCGGTCGCGCTGCAGCAGGCCGAAACCACGCGGGTTGCGGTCCACGAACATGTTGAAACGCAGGTTGCGCGGGTTCAGCAGCGGCCGCCAGATCCACTCGCCAGCACCGGTCCACAGCGACAGGCCGTCGGTATCATGGATCTCCGGGCGCCAGTCCCACGCCATGCGGCGGTCGTTCTCGCCCACCTGGTACATGCTGGTGCACGGGGCGATGCCCAACCGCTCGATCGCCTTGCGCGGGTAAAGCGCGCTGTCGATGTCCATCAGCAGCACGTCGCCATTGGTGATCGCGAAGCGATAGGCGCCGGCCACGCTGGGCGAATCCAGCAGGCCGTAGACCACGATCGTTTCCGAATCGGCCGACGGCTGTTCCAGGTAATAGGCGATGAAGTCCGGGAATTCCTCCGGCTTGCCCATGCCGGTGTCGATCGCAAGGCCACGCGCGGACTGGCCGTACTGGCCTTCCTTGCCGACCGCGCGGAAGTAGCTGGCGCCGAGGAAGGCGGCGAAATCGCGGTCGGTGTCCTTGCGGGTGTTCAGGCGGAAACCGGCGAAGCCGAGGTCAGCCGGCAGCTCGCCGTCCTTGATGCCGCTCTTGCCGTAGTTGAACGCTGCGCCGTCATAGGCCAGCTCCTGCGCCTTGCCGTCGACCACGTCGAACATGCGCACCGGCGAATGGAAGTACAGGCCCAGGTGGAAGAACTTGGCCTGGAACTTGCCCGGCTGGTCGGCCCACAGCGCATGGTCCTGGCGGTAACCGATCGACTGGTACTGATCCCAGTCCAGGCCTTCCAGGCGGCCCGGCAGCACCCGCTTGTGGCTCTTGTAGGGCGCCTGTGCCAGCGCGCGCGCCTGGCCCTTCAGGGTGGCGAAGTCGAACGGCTGCGGCTGGCCGAGGCGGCGCAGGCCCATCTGGCCGCTCTTGCTGGCCGCGCACGCGGGCAGGGACGGCAGGCCGAATGCAGCCAGGGCGAGGGAGGCATTGCGGATGAAGTCGCGTCGTTGCATGCAGGCGCGTCAGGCACAGAGGGAAGGTCGGCCATCATAGGCAGACAAACGTTAACGGGCAGCGGAGACGTCCCCTGCCCGTTCAGCTGCCGCTGGCCGCCCGCCTCAGCGCTGGCAGTGGCTGCACCAGACGCTGGCGCGCTGGCCGATGGTGGCGTGCTTCAGCGCGCGGCCACAGTTCGGGCAGGGCAGCCCGTCACGGCCGTACACCAGCAGTTCCTGCTCGAAGTAGCCCGGCGCGCCGTCAGGGCTGATGAAATCGCGCAGCGTGGTGCCGCCACGGGTGATGGCGTAGCCGAGGATCTCCTTCACCGCGTCGGCCAGCCGCTGGTAGCGCCCGCGCGAGATCTTGCCCGCCTCGCGCAGCGGGCTGATGCCGGCCTTGAACAGGCTCTCGGCGGCGTAGATGTTGCCCACGCCCACCACCACCGCCTGGTCCATCAGGAAGGTCTTCACCGGCGCGCTGCGGCCACGGCTGCGGGCGAACAGGTAGTCGCCGTCGAACTCCTCGTCCAGCGGCTCCGGGCCCAGCCCCTGCAGCAGCGGATGGACTTCACCGGCCGGCTGCCAGAGCAGGCTGCCGAAGCGGCGCGGGTCGTTGAAACGCAGCAGGCGGCCGTTGTCCAGGCTGATGTCGACGTGGTCGTGGGCGCGCACCGGCGTATCACCGGGCAGCACGCGCAGGCTGCCGGACATGCCCAGGTGCAGCACCGCGCTGCCGATGGTGGTATCCAGCAGCAGGTACTTGGCGCGGCGGCGGATCTCCTCGATGCGCTGCCCCGGCAGCAGCTCGGCCACTTCCGGCGGAATCGGCCAGCGCAGGTCGGCGCGGCGCAGGATCACGCCATGCACGCGGCGGCCCTGCAGGTGCGGCGCCAGGCCGCGGCGGGTGGTTTCTACTTCGGGCAGTTCAGGCATGAACCGATTCTACGCCCGCTCAGCGTGGTGGCGCCGCCAGTTCACGGGCATCCAGGACGCCATCGCCGTTGGCATCCTGCTTATGGAAGCGCTGCACGATCACCTGCCGCTGCTGCTCGCGGCTGATCGCCCTGCCCTTGCCACCGGGCAGCTCGTCGGCGCTCAGCACGCCATCACCATTGCGGTCCATGCGGTCGAAGGCATACAGCATCCACTGCACGTACTCGGCCTCGCTGACCTTGCCGTCGCCGTCGCTGTCCATCCGCTGCAGGTAGCTGGTGGTATCGGTGACCTGGGCCAGCGCCGCACCCGGCAGCAGCACCGCCAGCAGAACCCCGTACCCAGCCCTCACGCGCCCACCAGGCTGTAGCCCTTCAATCGCGCGGCGTAGGCCTGCAGCGCGGCAATGCCACTTTCCTCGGCCTCGCAGCACCAGTCCTGCAGCTGGTGCAGGCGCTCGGCGGCATCGTGGCCGCGGGCCTCGAGCAGCGCCGCCAGCCGCGCGCGGTACTCGACCAGGGTGCGGATGCGCGGGCGCTGTGCCACCCATTCGCTGAGCTGGGCACGACTGTCCGGCTTCAGCCAGCGGCCATCGTTGACCAGGCCGCGGCGCAACCGGCGTGGCAGCAGGCGGCGCAGTTTGGCCCCAGCCTGCGCAGCTTCCTCGCGCAGGGCCGGCATGAATACATTGCGCTGGTAATCGGTCATCGCCTGGAAGCGGTGCGACAGCAGCGCCTTCAGGGTTTCAGCATCGGGCACGGCGATGTTCGCGCGCACGTCCATGGCCGGCGCCACCCGCAACACCTTGGCCAGGCGCAGCGCCTGCAGCAAACGAATTGCGGTCCAGCCGATGTCGAATTCCCAGCGCCGCATCGCGAAGCGCGCCGAGCTGGGGAAGGCATGGTGGTTGTTGTGCAGCTCCTCGCCACCGATCCAGACCCCCCACGGCGTGAGATTGGTGGAGGTATCGGCGGACTCGTAGTTGCGGTAGCCCCACCAGTGGCCCAGGCCATTGACCACGCCGGCCGCCCAGAACGGGATCCATGCCATCTGGATCGCCCACAGGGCCACGCCGGGCAGGCCAAACAACACGGTATTGATCGCGAACAGCAGCACCGGCCCCAACGTGGCATGCGGGGTATACAGGTGGCGCTCGATCGCATCATCCGGGGTGCCGCGCGCGTACTGCTCGATGTCCGCGCGCTGGCCGCGGGCTTCGCGGTACAGCTCCACGCCGTGCCAGAACACCGTGCCGATACCGCGGGTGACCGGGCTGTGCGGATCGTCCTCGGTCTCCACCTTGGCGTGGTGCTTGCGGTGGATGGCCACCCACTCGCGGGTGATCATCGAGGTGGTCAGCCACAGCCAGAAACGGAACACGTGGGCCAGCGCCGGGTGGAAATCGACCCCGCGATGGGCCTGGCTGCGGTGCAGGTACAGGGTCACCGAGAAGATGGTGATCTGGGTGAAGACCAGCAGCACCGCCAGCATGGCCCACCAGCCCAGGCCGAGCACACCACCGGTCAACAGGGACATCAGGGCATCAGGCATGACGGCTCTCCGGATCGACGCGGGGATGGCAGACATCATGGGCGCTTGCGTTGCAAACTGCATCCCTGCGGCGGTGCTTCGCATCGCCATCCGAGGCACCGTTCACAGTTGGGGACCTGAGTTGTCGAGCCTTGATCCACGCGCCAGCACCATGACCGCCGCCCCGCCCGTCGCGGAGCTGCCCCCGTTGATCGAGCTGGACCACGCCACCGTGGTGCGTGGCCAGGTGAAGGTGCTGCACGGGCTCAGCCTGCGCATCGCACAGGGCCAGCACACCGCCCTGCTCGGCCCCAACGGCTGTGGCAAATCGACCTTCATCAAGCTGATCACCCGCGAGCTGTACCCGCTGGCGCAGGTCGACGGCTCGGTGGCGGTAAGGGTGCTGGGCCAGAACCGCTGGCAGGTGGACCGGCTGCGCTCGCAGCTGGGCATCGTCACCGGCGACCTCAGCAGCAACCTGGCCGACATGCCGGGGCTGACCGTGGAGCAGGCCGTGCTGTCCGGCTTCTTTGCCAGCTACGTGGTGCCGGCCTTCCGCGAGGTGACCGCCGACATGCGTACACGCGTCGGCGAGACACTGGCGATGACCGGCGCGCTGTCGCTGCGTGAACGCACCTACGCCGAGCTGTCGGCCGGCGAGACCCGCCGCGTGCTGATCGCCCGCGCGCTGGTCAACCGGCCGCAGGCGCTGCTGCTGGACGAACCTTCCACCGGGCTGGACCTGGTCGCCCGCGAACAGCTGGTGGCGACCATGCGGGTGCTGGCCCAGCAGGGCATCACCCTGGTGCTGGTGACCCACCACATCGAAGAGATCATTCCCGAGATCGAGCGCGTGGTGCTGCTGCGCGACGGCCGCGTACTGGCCGATGGCACCCGCGCCGAACTGCTGCGCAGCGAACCGCTGTCGGCGGTGTTCGGCGGCGCGATCACGGTGGTCGAGCAGGAAGGCCGGCTGACCGCGTACGCGGGGTGATCGACATGCGCAGTGCAGCGGGCCGGATATCCCGGCCCACTGCACGCCACCTCAGAACTTCA
This sequence comes from Stenotrophomonas maltophilia, assembly GCF_003970865.1. Classification (GTDB taxonomy): domain Bacteria; phylum Pseudomonadota; class Gammaproteobacteria; order Xanthomonadales; family Xanthomonadaceae; genus Stenotrophomonas; species Stenotrophomonas maltophilia_AR. The sequence continues at coordinate 5,375 of NZ_RXLZ01000097.1, forward strand.
ACGCCAGCGCACGCGACTCGATCGGCGCCATCCGGCTCTGGTCCTGCAGCTGCAGGTCGCGCAGCTCGTACGGTGCACCAAAACCCGCTGGCAATGCGGCCTGGTCAAACGGCAGCACCAGCTGGCCTGCACCCGGGCCATCGAACCACGCTGCTGCATGTGCCTGCGCGACGGGCTTCAGTTGGCCATCGCGGGCCGTGGCATACAGCGTGCCCCGCGCCTCGTAGCGGCCAGCCGCCGCCACCTGCAGCGGCAGCGCCACCTGGCGGCTGGCCGGGTCCGGTGCCGCCTGGCCACTGAAGCGCGCGGTCGGCCGCGCCACCGCGAAGGCCACCTTGCCATCGCGCAGCACGCCGTCGGCCTGGGCGAACACCTGCAGTTCCCATAGGCCCTGCACAGTGCCGACATCGGCCGGGATGCGCACCTGCGCGCGCAGGCTGCCATCAGTGGTGCGCAGCAACCGTTGCGGCCAGCTGCGGCCATCCGGTGCGACCAGCAGGGCTTCACCGCCCAGGCCGCCACGACGCAATGCCAGCTGCGCGGTGGTGGCGCCGTCTTCCAGCAGGCGTGCCTGCAGCTGCACGTTGCCACCGGCCAGCACCTGCGCCTGGTTGGCCTGCACTTCCAGCCGCAGCGGGCTGTTGGGTTCCAGTACCTGCACCACGTAGCGGCCCTGTGCCTGTGCGCTCTGCAGCGTGTACGCACCGGCCGCACTGGTTGCGCCGGTACGCAGCATGCTGCTGCCATCCCTCACCGGCATGCCGGCCTCCTGCAGCGCGCGGGCATCGACGCTGCGCGCCACGCTGCTGCGGCCGGCCGGGTCGCGCACCTGCAGGGCATTGGCCGGCACTGCACGGGCACCCTCGGCCGGGCTCAGCTGGATCACCGCATCGGCAGCGGTCAGCGGCAGGTCCAGGCCGCGTTGCAGCTGCGTGCCATCGACCTGCTGCCAGTAGCTGCGGCTGACCGACGCATACGGCGTGGCCGCCTGCAGCGGTTGTGCCGGGTCCAGCGTCCAGGCAAAGGCCAGCGGCGCGTGCTCGCTTTCGTCGGCGGGCAGCGGCGCGGCCACCAGGGCGGCAGGCACCTGATCGCCTGCACGGGCGGCCTGCAGCGGCTGCGCGGCCTGCGCTGCGGAAAGGGACAGCGCTGCCAGCACGGCGCCGGCCAGCAGGGTGGATTGAATCGTCATGGTCGTCTCCCTCACTGGGTCAGGTCGTTGCGCAGCAGGGTGCCGAGGCCGAAGCACTCGCGGCGGCTCTGGTTGTGGCTGAGCGGTTCTGCGCCCTGGGTACGCGCCTTGTCGGTGAACCAGGTGGTGCCGGCGGCCTTCTGGCTGCTGCACTCCAGGAAGCCATCGGAGCAGGACGACAGCCAGTTCTGGGTGAACTCCAGGCCGACGTTGGCCGCATAGCCGCCGCAGTAGCTGTTGCTGTCCCACACCGCCGATTCCACGTCGCTGCCGACCACCGCGCGGAACGGCTTGGGCAGGGCGGGACGGCCTGCGGTGCCGTACAGGTTCTGCGCGTTGTAGGTGGCCATGCTCGCCACCTGCTGCTGGCGCACCGCGTCGTTCTTGTAGCCCAGCAGCCAGCCCAGCGAGGTTTCGAAGGTGTTGCCGTTGAGCACCGCATCGGCCAGCGGCGTGCCGGCCGAGGACGGCGCCAGCGCGTTGACCTTGCGCACCGTGCGGATGATCTTCGGATAGCGGCTGTCGTAGGTCGGGTTGGACAGGATCCAGCGCATCACGTTGCCGCCGTTGGAGTGGGTGATCACCACCAGCTGGGTGATGCCACGGCTGTCGATGAAGCTGGTCAGCTGGTTGGCCAGGCAGCCGGCCGCTTCCGGCTTCCACATGTACTGGGTGAAGTCGCAGTTGATGACGACGTAGTTGCTGCTGTTCGGCAGGCCCTGGCGCACGCTGTCGATGATCGCCGGCTGCCAGTAGTCCTGGGTGGCATTGGTCTGTGCGCCGGTGCCATGCACGAAGGCCACGCCGACCACGTCGGCGGCCTGTGCCGGCGCGGCTGCCAGCCCGAGGAGCAGGGCCAGGACGGTACTTCCTGTTGCGGTGCTGCGCATCGCTTCTCTCCCTCTGTCAACGGATCCCCCCGGTCCGGCTGGAACTGGACGGCTCCTGGTGCGTGCCGTTGTGCCGATGCTCGCGGCGCAGCCGCGTGAAAGTCCGTGCGCTGCGCCCGGATTCAGGAGACTGACGTCACTCGATGACGTTTTTCGTATTCTTCCGATGACCATGCCGGGTCTGGCCGTATGACCGATGGCCACTGCAGTGTCGTATGGGGGCTGCGATCATGGCGCGTTGTTTTCTCTCCCGGAGCCTGTCCATGTCGCTGATTTCCCACCCTGCCCGCCCGCTGCTCGGCCTTGCCGTCGTCGCGGCCCTGGCCGGTTGTGCCGCCACCGCCGCCAAGCCGACCGCCGTCGAAGCCAACATCACCACCAAGGCGGTGGGCTATCTGGACAAGAGCGCGGTACCGGCCAGCCTCGACCTGGTACCGGCACCGCCGGTGGCCGGTTCGGCCGCCCTCGCCCTGGACGAACAGGTCAGCCGTGAAGCCCGCGCACTGCGTGGCAGCCCGCGCTTCGCCCAGGCCGGTGTCGATGCGGAGCTCGGCTTCCCCGAAGGCGCCAACCACTTCTCCTGCGCCGCCGACATCGACGTCGATGCGGTGAAGACCCCGGCGCTGTACCGACTGCTGGAGCGCAGCCGGATCGACGCCAGTGCGGCGACCAAGGCTGCCAAGAACCACTACCAGCGCCCGCGCCCGTTCATGGTCAACGGTGAACCGACCTGCTCGCCGAAGGACGAAGACGGCCTGCGCAAGAACGGCTCGTACCCGTCCGGCCACACCTCGATCGGCTGGGCCTGGGCGCTGATCCTGTCGGAGATCGCACCGGATCGCGCCGATGCCATCCAGGCCCGCGGCCGCAACTACGGCGAGAGCCGCCTGGTGTGCAACGTGCACTGGCAGAGCGACATCCTCGAAGGCCGCTTCATGGGCGCCGCCGCGGTGGCCCGCCTGCACGACAACGCTGCGTTCAACAAGGACCTGCTGGCCGCACGCAAGGAAATCGCCGCTGCACGCAAGGCCGGCCTGCACTCCAGCCGCGATTGCACCACCGAGAATGCGGTGCTGAAGGTGCGCCCGCAGAGCGCGCTGTAAGCGCCTGCCGGATCGATCGTTGCCCGCCAGCGGCCGGCACTACCGGTGGCTGTGAAACAGAAGGGCCGGCATTGCGCCGGCCCTTCTTCATTGCATTACCGCAGCCACCGCATCAGAACTTCGCGGTGAACTCCACGCCCCAGGTACGCGGCTCGTTGAGGAAGCCGGTCAGGTTGTTGAAGTCGATCGCACCGACCACGCGGGTCTGGTTGGTCAGGTTGCGACCGAACACCGCCACGTCGTACTGGCCGTAATCCCAGTTGTAGCCCAGGCGCAGGCCGCCTTCCAGCGAACTACGGCCGCGGAACTCCGGCGACTCGTAGATGAAGAAGTTCACCGCGCTGCGGTAGGCCCAATCGGTGTAGGCATACAGCTCGCTGCCATCGCTGAGCGGGAAGCCGACGCGCAGGGTCGCGTTGTGGATCCACTTCGGCGCCTGCGGCAGCGGGTTGCCGTTGACCAGTGCATAGGTGCCGCCGTTGATGACGGTGGTCGGATCGTTGATGGTGCAGCCACCGCCGCAGATCGCCACCGCCAGATCCTTGTCCTTGATCTCGGTGTCGTTGTAGCTGCTGCCGAAGGTCAACAGGACGTTGTCAGCCAGGTAGGCTTCCAGGTCCAGCTCCACGCCCTGGCCGATGGTCTTGTCGGCGTTGAGCAGGGTGGCGGTGTTGTTGGTGCCGCCCACGGCGATCAGCTGCTGGCCGTCAACGTTGTAGCGGAACACGCTCAGGCCCAGGCGCGCGCGGCGCTCGAACAGGTCGGCCTTGATGCCGGCTTCGTACGAGATCACCTTCTCCGAATCGGCCTGCGACAGGCCCGGCGCGAAGGCCAGGCGGCCCTGGATCGACGGCGCACGGAAGCCCTTGGCCACGCGGGCGTAGGCATTCACGTTGTCGGTCAGCTTGTAGACGCCGCTGACGTCCCAGCTGACGTCGTTGACGTCGGTGTTGGCCAGGTACGGGCCACTGACCGGGGTGCCGAAGGGAAGAACGGCCTGCAGCACGCTGGCGTTGAAGTCCTTCTTGTCCTGGGTGTAGCGCACGCCGGCACGCAGCTTGAAGCGGTCGGTGACATCGAAGTCACCCGAGGCAAACACCGCCCAGGCCTTGTTGCGCTGGTTCTGCACCACATGGCCGGTCTGCGGGTTGCCCGGGGTCAGCGAGTCGTAGTTGAAGTTGTTGATGGTCACGTCTTCATCGAAGTAGAAGACGCCGGCCTGCCAGTCGAAGCGGCCCCATTCGTTGGATTCGACGCGGAATTCCTGCGTCCACTGGCGGTGGTGCGGCAGGCCGTCAGCCGACTCGGACGAGAACGGGATGAGGCCCGGGCCCGAGTTGCCGGCACCGAGGAACGCAGCCCCGTAGCCACCGTCGATGTCGCCGCGGTTGAGCGATTCAGCGGTTTCATAACCGGTGATCGAGTGCAAGGTCACCGAGCCGAGGTTCCACTGCAGGCGCGCGCTGCCGCCCCAGGTCTTCAGGTCGGAGAAGTTGACGCCGTCGTTGGCCACCTTGTCGCGGTCGAAGTTCTCGACCAGGCCGTTGCCACCCTTCTGGATGATGTTGGCGCGGAACAGGCGGGCGGTACCGTTGAGCTTGCGCTTGTGCAGGTTGAACAGCGCTTCGAAGTCATCGCCTTCGTACAGGAACTGCACGCGGCCTGCGGCTTCGTCATAGCCTTCGAAACCGCTGTTGGGCGCACCGGCGCGGGTGTTGTCGACCCAGTCGTCGCGACGCTGGTAGATGGCCGAGACGCGTGCCGACCAGCGGTCGGTCAGCGGGCCACCGTAGGCGCCCTGCACGTTCCAGCTGTTGTAGCTGCCATAGCCCACGCGCACGTAACCGTCGGCATCCTGCGACGGGCGCGCCGAGTCGAACTTGACCACGCCGGCCGGGGTATTGCGGCCGAACAGCGTGCCCTGCGGACCGCGCAGCACTTCCACGTTGGCCAGGTCGAACAGCGGGAAGCCCTTCAGCAGCGGGCTTTCCTGCACCACGTCGTCGTACACCAGCGACACCGGCTGCGATGCATTGAGGTCAAAGTCGGTGTTGCCCAGGCCGCGGATGTAGAAGCGCGGGAAGGCACGGCCGTAGGACGACTCGATGTTGAGACTGGGCACGCGCGCGGCCAGGAAGCGGATGTCATCACCCGCCGAACCCAGCACATCGAGCTTCTCGCCCTGGATCGCGCTGATCGCGACCGGCACGTCCTTGGCGTTCTCGACGCGCCGCTGCGCGGTCACCTGCAGGGCATCGAGGGCAACCGGATCCTTGGCAGCGGGAGTTTCCTGGGCGGCTGCTACCAGCGGCAACAGGGCGGAAAGAGCGGCAACGAGGGGGCGCGCGACCGGAAGGCGGCCACGGGAAGTGCGGGTCGGGGACATGGCGGTAGGCTGTGTTTGGAGGGGTGGTAAAACGGCGCTACCAGATAATTGTTGCAATACAGCACCTGCCCCGCAAATGCCTGCCGTTCATGGCCCCGTCCCCCCGGCCCCCCCCCCCCCCCCAACCCCGGGGTTTTCAGCCCCGTCAGGCCCCCCCCCGTTACCCCTCGTCCATCCCTGCCCCCCCCCCACGCCACCGTTACCGCGCCCAGGCTG
>NZ_RXLZ01000098.1 GCF_003970865.1 Stenotrophomonas maltophilia
AAGTCATCAACACCAACACGATGTCGTTGAATGCTCAGCGTAACCTGAGCACCAGCGGCAGCTCGCTGGCCACCACCATCCAGCGCCTGTCCTCCGGTTCGCGCATCAACAGCGCCAAGGACGACGCTGCTGGCCTGGCAATCTCCGAGCGCTTCGGCACTCAGATCCGTGGTACCGACGTTGCGATCCGCAATGCAAACGACGGTATTTCGCTGGCCCAGGTCGCCGAGGGCTCTCTGACCGAGATCGGCAACAACCTGCAGCGCATCCGCGAGCTGTCGGTGCAGTCGTCCAACGCCACTAACTCGGCCAGCGACCGCAAGGCACTGCAGGCCGAAGTGACCCAGTTGGTCAGCGAAATCGACCGCGTCGCCAAGCAGTCCGAGTTCAATGGCACCAAGTTGCTGGACGGTTCGTTCTCCAGCCAGCTGTTCCAGGTTGGCGCAAATGCGGGGCAGGCCATCGCCATCGACAAAGTAGTCAACGCCAAATCAGAGGCACTGGGCAGCACCACCTTTGCAACTGCCGGCAAGATCGAAATCGATGATGCCAATGCTTCGTTGGCCAGCGGCAAGATCGCTGCAGGCTCGAAAGTAGGGAACGTCGAACTGGGTGCGATCGAGTTTAAGGTGGTATCCGCTGATCCCGCGGATGCCGCTGCAGTCGCTGCCGCGCTCGCTGAAACCAAGGCCAATGCTGCGGTTGCAATGACCACGGCGATCAATGCAAAGATTGGTGAAACCGGCCTGCATGCAAGCAGCAAGGAAGGCGTCGTGACCCTGACCGCCGTCCGTGACGATGTGCCGGCTGCAGATATGGCCATCACCGGGCTTGTGAGCGCGACAGAGCTTACCAATGTTGCAAATGGCACCGAAGCAGTAACGCTCTCAAAACTAAATATCGAAAGCGTGGCGGGAGCCCAGCAGGCGCTGGAGATCGTCGACAACGCCCTGGATTCCATCAACAGCACCCGCGCCGACCTCGGTGCGATCCAGAACCGCTTCACCTCGGTCGTCGCCAACCTGCAGACCTCGACGGAAAACCTGTCAGCCTCGCGTAGCCGCATCAAGGATACCGATTTCGCCAAGGAAACCGCCGAACTGACCCGCACCCAGATCCTGCAGCAGGCCGGTACGGCCATGCTGGCCCAGGCCAACCAGGTGCCACAGGGCGTGCTCAGCCTGCTGCGCTGATCCACGGCAAGAAGGCGCCGCTACCGTCGGTTAGTCCCGACGGTAGCGGCAACCGGGAAGCCACGATGCACGAAGGCGCGGGCCATGCCCGGCCCGGGAACACTCCCGAACCGGCTTGGCATCGCCCGCTCCTGCGGACCTCTCTTTCAGCGCTGTACCTTTGACTGTACGTACCGGGCGGCTTCGTCTCCCCCCGATTGTCAGTAGCCTGAGCCCTCCCCTGCATTGGGGGAGGGTTTTTTGCAGACTCCCGGCAGCCCGCGGTGATTCCACCCGCGCCCTGCCCCAACCCTCCTGCAACCTGCGTGCCAGAACCTGCGCCAGACCATTGGCACGGCGCATGCATCAACGAAGTCCTCAAGACCCAGCGGCGCAGGCCGCTATTTTCGTTGACGACGGGCCAGCGCCTAGCGGCCAGGCCCGATACCAGGAGAATCACATGGCAAGCTTTGGATACGGTGGCATCGGCTCGGGCCTGAACATTTCAGACATCGTCAGCCAGCTGGTGGCGGCCGACCGCAAGCCCGCCGACAACGCGCTGAACCTGCAGCAGTCCAAGGCCAAGATGCAGCTGTCGTCGATCGGCACCGTCACCTCGGCCTTCGACAAGCTGAAGACCGCCTTGACCGCACTGAAGGCCACCACAGCCTTCGACACCCGCACCGTAACCGCCACCGGCAAGGCCGGTCCCAACAATGCCGATGACGTGCTGTCGGCGTCGGTGGCACTGTACGACCAGGGTTTGACCAAGGCGGCAGCCGCCAACGGCACGCACCAGGTGGAGGTGAAATCCCTCGCCACGGCACACAAGCTGATTGCCAATGCCTCGGTGCCGAAGACCGAAACCTTCGGCGCCGGAACCTTGACGCTGACCGTTGGCGTGGGCGACAAGGCAAAGACGATGAAGGTCGAGGTGGAGGCCGGCGACACGCTGACCACCGTGCGCAACAAGATCGACGCCGCAGGCCGCAAGGAAGGCGTGCAGGCGACGCTGATCGCTTCGGGCGACAACCAGTACCTGTCGATCGCCCAGGAGAAGACCGGCGCCGCCAACGCGATCAAGCTCGAATACGGTGGCAGCGACCCGAAGTTGAGCGCACTGGTTGGCAGCCTTCAGGAGAACACCGCGGCGGCCGATGCCGAGCTGACCATTGATGGTGTCACGGTGATCAGCGACAGCAACACCGTGACCGATGCCGTACCAGGCCTGACTCTGAACCTCAAGGTCAGGGGCAAGAGCACGGTCGTGATCAGTACCGACACCACTGCAGCCACCAAGGTGATGCAGGACTTCGTCAAGGCGTACAACGATGCGATCGCCGCCATCAATACGGAGACCAAGTACGACGCCAAGACCAAGGAAGCGGCGACGCTGACGGGCGACGCGCAGATGCGCGGCGCATCCAGTCAGCTGCGTTCGATGATGGGCGCTGTACTGAAGGACCTGTCCGCGGATGGATTGGATCCGAAGAAGCTCGGCCTGCAGACCCGTGGCTATCCCAATGCCGACGGCAGCCTGGTGCTGGACGCGACCAAGTTCGCCGCAGCGCTTGCCAGCCAGCCGGAGAAGATCCGCTCGGCGATCACCGGTGATACCGGCGGCGCCGGCAAGCTCTACACCATGGTCGATGGCTACGTCAGCACCACCACGGGCAAGGAAGGCGCCTTCGTCGCCCGCACCAAGGGCCTCAACACCACGCTGGACAACATCGACAAGCGACGCAAGGACCTGGACGTCCGCATGAAGAACGTCGAGGAACGCTACAAGAAGCAGTTCCTGGCGCTGGACAGCCTGATGGGGAAACTGCAGCAGAGCAACACCGCATTGCAGCAACAGCTGGCACAGCTGAACCGCTAAAGGAATGCGTGCGACGCTCAAGTTTGGCGTGTAACGCACCGATAACGGACGCAACAGCAATCAACGCCGCACCGCCGGTAACGGTCCCCACGACCTGCCGGCGGCACCCCGCGCAAGGAGAATCACGAATGTACGGTTCCAGCCGTCAATATGCCGAGCAGTACCGCCAGGTGGGAGTGACCAGTGCGGTCGCCGATGCTGATCCGCACAAGCTGGTGGCAATGCTGCTGGCCGGCGCGCTGGAGCGCGTGCGGCGTGCCCTGGCCAGCCTCGAGCGTGGCGATCAGGCCGGCAAGGGCAAGGCGATCGGCGAGGTCTGCGCGATCGTCGGCCACCTCAACGGCTCGCTGGATCATGAAGCCGGCGGCGAGATCGCCGGAAATCTGTCGGCGCTGTACGACTATGTGCTGCAGCGCCTGACCGAGGCCAACCTGCACAACGACCGCGCCGCGCTGGATGAGTCGCTGCAGCTGCTGGGCGAGATCGACAGCGCCTGGAATGCAATCCCGCAGGAACAGCGCCGCCCGGCCGCGGTGGCGCCATGAGCCTGCACGAATTGCACGCGCAGCTGGACGCCTTTGAGAAGGCCCTGGGCGAAGAGTCTCTTGACCAGGCCGACAGCCTGCTCGACGGTCACGACAGCACGCTGCATGCGCTGCTCAGCCAGCCGCTGACCGCCGCCGACCACGCACCGCTGACCGCGCTGTTCGAACGCCAGCAGAATCTGCTTGGCCTGCTGCGCCAGCGCCGTGATGCGGTCGCCGCACTGATGAACGATGGCCAGCGCTCCCTTCGCGCGGCGCATGCCTACCTGCAGGCAGAATCGCTGGCATGACCCAATTGCCGACCACGTCGCTGCATCACCCGGCTGAAAGCGAGCTGTTCGACGAAACGCTCAGCTGCGAGCTGGCCCTGCCAGCCGAGTTCCAGGCAGGCAGCGCCGCTGGTCGTACCAGCAGTGCCGAAGGCCTGCTGCGCAGCCTGGCCCTGGTCGAGGACAGCCGCGTCGACGAGCACGACGACCGCAATGAGTCCAGCCTGCAGCTGCAGCGGCTGGAAGCCAAGCTGGATCTGGCGATGGTGCTGCTGGGCCGTCTGGTACGCCAGCAGGGCCAGGAACTGACGCTGCGCCCCGTGCGCTGGTCTCGCCGCGGTATCCGCCTGCAGCTGGGCCCGCGCAGCGGCGCCAGTGCCGGCCAGGCCGGCGTGGTGCGCCTGCAGCCCAGCGACTGGCTGCCCGACCATATCGATCTGCCCGTGGAAGTGATCGCCGAAGCCGCGGACGGTGGCGGTGGTCACTACCTGTGGCTGCGCTTCCAGCGTCTTGGCGATGGCCTGGAGATGGCAATGGAGCGGCATCTGTTCCGCCTGCATCGCCGCCAGGTGGCCGAAGCACGCCGCGCCCGCTGAAACCTGCCACCATGGCGCTGGATGGGCAACCCTTGGCGCGCCCGTTCAGCTAAGTTAAGGTGGACTCCCCTCACGGACCTCCAACGTGCCTGTGCGAGTTCTCATCGTCGATGATCACACCCTGGTCCGCGCCGGCCTGGCGCGGCTGCTGCAGGGGTTTGCCGACGTGCAGCTCGTCGCAGAGGCCAGCAATGCCGAGCAGGCACTGCAGCTGGCCCTGCAGCACGCCCCGGACGTGGTCCTGATGGACCTGTCACTCCCCGGCCGCACCGGCCTGGAAGCCCTCAGTGACATCCGCCTGCGTGCCCCCGGCACACGGGTGGTGATGATGACCATGCACGACGACGCCGCCCACGTGCGCGATGCACTCGATCGCGGCGCAGTCGGGTTCGTGGTCAAGGATGCGGCGCCGCAGGAGCTGGAACTGGCGCTGCGTGCCGCGCACGCCGGCCAGGTATTCCTGAGCCCGCAGATCTCCGCCAAGATGCTGGCGCCGATGCTCGGCCGCGAGAAACCCACCGGCATCGCCGCGCTGTCGCCGCGCCAGCGCGAGATCCTGCGCCGCATCGGCAAGGGTGAGAGTAACAAGGAGATCGCCGCCGACCTCGGCATCAGCGTCAAGACGGTGGAGACCCACCGCGCACGCATGATGGAGTCGCTCGGCTGCCGCCGCGCCAACGATCTGCTGCTGTTGGCCGCGCGCCACCAGCACGAGCTGGAATAAGCGCGAGCCTCGGCGGCGCGAAACGATGGCTGGGTAGAGCGGGCTGTTGGTAGAGTCGACTGTTAGTCGACTTTCGCGCGGAGCGCGGGCGTTTTCCGTTATCTGACCGGAGAGCAGTCGACTGGCAGTCGACTCTACCAACCCACGCCCGCCCCCTCACTGACGACGAATTCCCGTCACCCTGACACGCCCCGACAGGAATCCGTACACGGCGCAGCCCGCTCAACCCGGAACCCACACCGGAAATCAGTAACTTAGCGGCAATCATCGTCAACATTCCGCGTCGATGTAGGGAATATCCCCACACCCTGTCAGGACATCCACGAAGCCCCTCAGGAACCCCCTGATTCCGCCCCCGCCGGATCAAAAGCAAGATGCGTTCCACAAGGCGCCGGGGAGCGGTGCCGGGGAACCACGATGAAGGCTGCACTCTCGACCCAGCTGGGCCAACAACTTCACCTCACCCCGCAGCTGCTGCAGTCGATCCGGCTGCTGCAGCTCGATGGCCTGCACCTGGAACAGGAAATCCAGCGCCTGCTGGACTCCAATCCGCTGCTGGAGATCGAAGAGGCCGAAGCGCCCGTCGCCGATGCCACCGAGGCCAGTGCCGCCACGATGGACATCGCCGCCTTCGACGAGCTACCCGAGTCGTCGATGTGGGACGTGGCCGGCGCCAGCTGGCAGGACGGCGACGACGACCGCATGGCGCGCATCGCCGCAGGCGAATCGACCGACCCGCAGCTGCGCGTGCTGCAGCGCCTGTCGCTGGACATGGACGACCGCCAGCTTGCTGTCGCAGCATTCTGGCTCGATCACTGCGACGAGGCCGGTTACCTGCAGGCACCGCTGGACCAGCTACAGTTGCTGGCCTGCGCCCAGTTCGACATCGCCGCCGACGGCGTCGAAGCCATCCGCCAGCAGCTGCTGCACGGCGAGCCCGCCGGCATGGCCGCGCAGGACCTGCGCGAAGGCCTGCAGGCGCAGCTGCGCAGCCTGCACGGCGCGGTTCCCGCCCGCCACCTGGCCGCGCGCATCCTGGACGGCGCGCTCGACGCGCTGGCCGCCCACGACTACCCCGCCCTCGCCCGCCTGCATGACGCCGAAATCGACGACGTGCGCGAGGCGGTGCGCCTGATCCTCTCGCTGCAGCCGCGCCCGGGTGACAGCCTGCTGCCCGAACGCAATGCCGTGGTGGTGCCGGACGTGGTCGCCTGGCACGCCGACGACCAGTGGAAAGTGGCACTGAACCCGGCCACCAGCCGCCGCGTGTCGATCAACAGCCAGTACGAACAGGCCCTGGCAGAGACCAGCGAGGCCGCACCGGCACTGCGCGAAATGCTGCAGGAAGCGCGCTGGTTCAGCCGCGGCCTGTCGATGCGCTACGACACCCTGCTGCGCACCGCGCGGGTGATCGTCGAGCGCCAGGCCGCGTTCCTGGTGCGTGGCGAGGAGGCCATGGCACCGCTGACCCTGAAGGAAGTGGCCGAGGAAATCGGCATGCACGAGTCCACCGTCTCGCGCATCACCACCGGCAAGTTCCTGCAGACCCCGCGCGGCACCTTCGAGCTGAAGCACTTCTTCGCCGTGCGCCTGGAAGGCGCCAGCGTCTCCGGCCAGGCCGTGAAGGCCATGGTCCGCCGCCTGATCGACGCCGAACCGGCCGGCCGCCCGCTGGCCGACGAGGCCATCGCCGGCCTGCTGTCGCGCCAGGGGGTGAACATTGCCCGCCGAACCGTCGCAAAATACCGAGAACAACTGGACATCGCCCCGGCCCGTGAACGGCGCCGGCTTGGCGCCAGGCAACCGCAGCTGGCCCGGGTGGGCTGAAAAGGATGTTGGACATGAACAAGCTCACGGTCCTGTTGGTCGATGACCACGAGGGCTTCATCAATGCGGCGATGCGCCATTTCCGCAAGATCGACTGGCTGCAGATCGTCGGCAGCGCCGGCAACGGCCTGGAAGCGATCGAGCGTTCGGAAACGCTGCGCCCGCAGGTGGTGCTGATGGACCTGGCCATGCCGGAGATGGGTGGCCTGCAGGCCACCCGCCTGATCAAGTCGCAGGACGATGCACCGTACATCGTGATCGCCAGCCACTTCGACGACGCCGAGCACCGCGAACACGCGCTGCGCGCTGGCGCCGACAATTTTGTCAGCAAGCTGTCCTACATCCAGGAAGTCATGCCGATCCTGGAAGGCCTCAGGGAGGATCGATCGTGAGCGAATCGCGCATCCTGGTGCTGGACAACGACGCCGTGCGCGCAGAGCGCACCGTTGCCCTGCTGGAATTCATGGACTTCAACCCGCGCTGGGTGTCCGACGCGGCCGACTTCGACCTGGGCCGCCAGCGCCAGAACGACTGGATGGCGGTGATCGTCGGCAGCCTGGACGACACCGCTGCCAGCACCGCGCTGTACCACTGGCTGGGCGGCAGCAGCCTGCCGCCACCGGTGCTGCTGGCCGATGGTGATGCCACTGCGTTTGCCCAGCAGCACGGGCTGCACGAAGCCAACATCTGGCCGCTGGAAACGCCGCTGCGCCATGCGCAGATGGAAGCCCTGCTGCGCCGCGCCAGCCTCAAGCGCCTGGACGCCGAGCACCAGGCCGGCGCCGCGCAGGATCAAGGCCCGACCGGCAACGGTCCGGCGGTGACCGCGCTGCGCACCATGATCGAGCAGGTGGCCGCGTTCGATACCACCGTATTGGTGCTGGGCGAATCCGGTACCGGCAAGGAAGTGGTGTCGCGTGCGATCCACCAGCGCTCGCCGCGCCGTGATGGCCCGTTCGTGGCGATCAACTGCGGCGCCATTCCGGCCGACCTGCTGGAAAGCGAACTGTTCGGCCACGAAAAGGGTGCCTTCACTGGCGCACTGACCGCGCGCAAGGGCCGTTTCGAAATGGCCGAAGGCGGTACCCTGCTGCTCGACGAAATCGGCGACATGAGCCTGCCGATGCAGGTGAAGCTGCTGCGCGTGCTGCAGGAACGCAGCTTCGAGCGCGTCGGTGGCAACCAGACCATCCGCTGCAACGTGCGCGTCGTGGCCGCGACCCACCGCGATCTGGAAACGCGCATCGCCGAAGGCAAGTTCCGCGAGGATCTGTTCTACCGCCTCAACGTGTTCCCGATCGACGTGCCCGCCCTGCGCGAGCGTCGCGAAGACCTGCCGGCGCTGGTGGAAACCATCGCCGCACAGCTGGCCCGCACCGGCCGCGGTGAAGTGCGCTTCACCCCGGAAGCCCTGCAGGCACTGGCTGGCTACGAGTGGCCCGGCAACGTGCGCGAGCTGACCAACCTGGTCGAGCGCCTGGCGGTGCTGCATCCGGGTGGTTCGGTGCGCGTGCAGGACCTGCCGGGCCGCTACCGTGGCGATGCCGCGCTGGCCGCCCCCGCACCGGCACCGGTACAGTCGGCTGCCAGCGAAGAACGCCTGGACCTGCGCAGCTTCTCGTTCCACACCCCGGGCGGCGGCAACCAACCGGCACTGGAGCACGGCATTGCCGTCAATCGCGCCGCGGCACCGGCGGCGCTACCCGATGAAGGCATGGACCTGCGCAACCACATGGCCAACATCGAACTGGGCCTGATCAACGAAGCGCTGGAACGCACCCAGGGCGTCGTCGCCCACGCCGCCCAGCTGCTCGGCCTGCGCCGCACCACCCTGGTGGAAAAGCTGCGCAAATATGGCATCGAGCGCGAGCAGGCCGAACTTGCCGGCTGAAGCGTGCTATCAGCATGAAGGGGGCACGAACGCCTGGGCTAGCCCGGGCGTTCGTGTTTGTGGGGGCGCTGCATGAGTAGATCCACGCCGTGCGTGGATGAGGAATTCCGCTACACGACTGCGTTTGCAACTTTTCCTAAAGGCGCCGATGAAATATGTCGGTAGCTTTGCCCAGATGGAGAACTCAACCAGACCGCCAACGCTGGACCTCATGCCGATCAGCCAGGAAGAAATAGATCACTCTCCCTTCCTGCTCGAAGCACAGCGCCTAGCTGGCCGCCTTTCGCCGTATGCCAACAACAACACGATGTTCGATTCACGCCTGCAGCGATTTGAGGCAGACGAACGCACCCTGGCGATCTTTGGACACGTGCTGGGCGGGCTCTTCTTCGTGGACCTCAAAGATGGCTCCGTAGGACTACTTCCAGTCGATTCCGAAGCATCACCCCAGTACTGCAATTCAGACATGAGGAGCTTCTCAGCTTTCCATACCGCGTTCATGGCAGCAATCCGACCCGCGCTGAACTTCAACGAAGGCGTGGCGGAGTCCACTCTCATGGAACTTGAGGCCTCATTCCGCAACTGCGATGCCACATCAATGGCGGCCGAGAGTAACTTCTGGCCCACATGCCTTTACGAGCTATCAGAGGGGTTCTTTCCTCTTTCATCCGAGAAGGTGGAACTACACCGCTCACTCGGTGTCGATCTTAACTATCCCTGGTAGAAATCGGCTCGAACACGTTCTTCGGCCGCAAACTGAGTGGGGTCGGAGCCCTCTGCGTTTGCAATGATTCCTACAGACAACGGTCCGCCGTTGCGAAGCATGGACGAGACATCCCAGCGAGGTTCCGCCATCCGACGACGGCCTGGACCTGCGCAACCACATGGCCAACATCGAACTGGGCCTGATCAACGAAGCGCTGGAACGCACCCAGGGCGTCGTCGCCCACGCCGCCCAGCTGCTCGGCCTGCGCCGCACCACCCTGGTGGAAAAAGCTGCGCAAGTACGGCATCGAGCGCGAGCAGGCCGAACTGGCCGGCTGAAGCGTGCTATCAGCATGAAGGGGGCACGAACGCCTGGGCTTGCCCGGGCGTTGGTGTTTGTGGGATTTGCAACTATTCCCAATGCGCTTCGCTCCGGGACCCAATAGCCTCAAGGGTTGCGATTGCCACCGAGGAATGTCATGAGCGAGACCTTTGAAGGCTCCATGCAGGAAATACTGGAATCCATGCTCAGCGTTTGTCTTGAGTACAGCGATGACAGAGCCAATGGGGTCTATCTCTATTGCTCCGCGGAACAAGGGCTGCTCGCTGCTGATGTCTTCTACGAGATCGGTGGTGGCTTCTATGAGAAGCACTTGCTGAACAAGTCCGTTTGCACGGCAGAAGCAGCTGTCTTCGATACATCCGAGGAGCACCAGTCTGCGCTTCTGGATTGCCTTCTGAGCGATCTCAAACAGTTGATCGCCCTTCACGAGCGCCACCATCGAGAGTCACCCACCGAGCTTAAAGCCCGGTATGACGTCGTGCGGCACAGCCTCACGGTGGACTACAGCTATGCCCTGAAGTACTCCAACCACGACACCTTGATGGCCAACGACATATTCGAAGCGTGGTTCGAAGAACTAAGGTGGCAGCGACCACGCGCGGATTGACATCGCGGTCATCCGGGTCAGATCCCTTTCCTGCGGAAAGGGATCTGACCCCATCGCATTTGCAGGTTTTCCTAGAGACAACACGGCCGCAGTGCGGAGCATGGCAAGGACATCCCAAGGAGGTTCCACCATGCATCGCCTGATCCTGCTCACCGCCCTGCTCTGCCCCGCCCTGGCCACAGCCGCCGACTGCACCCTGCCCGCCACGCTGGACCAACGCCAGTTCACCAACCTCAGCGACCCGCTGTACGCACCCGACAACCCCAACGCCGGGCGCATGGTGCAGGTCAGCTTCGCCGGCAACCAGTACGTGCTGGATATCCTCGGCACCGACCTGCGCATCGGCGGCAGCTACCGCTACCAGCGCCTGGCCCCGCATATCGCGGAAATCCAGATGACCGAGGCCCACCCGGCCGGCCCCGCCCACTCAACCCTGCGGCTGACCGGCCTGGCGAGTCCCCAGGGGGGTGTCCTCTCACCCCGCCCCACGGACCCACCGCCCCGCCCCCGCGCCCAAACTCCAGCCCCCAGCCCC
>NZ_RXLZ01000099.1 GCF_003970865.1 Stenotrophomonas maltophilia
ATGTTCCGGGTGTGCCAACCAAGGTTGGCACCTACCAAAGCAGGATGCGCCGCCCTCAACGATCGAGGTGTGCGGACCAACGGTCCGCACCTGCCCGGCTCCGCGTCTGGTGGATGCCAACCTTGGTCGGCATGTTCCGGGTGTGCCAACCAAGGTTGGCACCTACCAAAGCAGGATGCGCCGCCCTCAACGATCGAGGTGTGCGGACCAGCGGTCCGCACCTGCCCGGCTCCGCGTCTGGTGGATGCCAACCTTGGTTGGCATGTTCCGGGTGTGCCAACCAAGGTTGGCACCTACCAATGCTGGATACGCTGCCCTCAACGATCGTTGAGGGTCTTCAGCTTCATTGCTTCGCGCAGCGTCGTCAGGTCCACCGGGCCACGCACCGCGATATCGCGGGTTTCGCCCGGCAGCAGGTCCAGCAGGTTGTCTTCGACCTGCACGTCCAGCGCACCGAAATCGATCCACGTCGCGCGCACGTAAGCCGCGCTCTCCAGGCGCAGACGGTAGTGGTCGCCTTCAATGGACAGCGTGGCCTTCAGCTTCTGCCGCGGCAGCACCTGGTCCCTGGCCTCGACGAAACCGACCACCTGGCGCGCACTGACATTGCCATCCCGCAGCAGCTCGAACACCGCCACGGTGCGCTTCGGGTCAGCACCGGCCAGCAGCTCGGCATCGCGGAAATCACCGATCGAGGTGACACCCGCCGCCGTCAACGTCACCGCGTCCTCGCGACGGCGCAGCACCTTGCCGTCCACATCCATCACCCGCAATCGCCATCGTGCATCTGCGGCAGCGCCATCATTGATCAGGCGCACCCGCGTACTGCCCTCATCACGCAATGCCGCCAGCGTGACCGGTGCGAAGAAGCGCCGCGCGGCGAAGTGCAACGCCTTCCAGCGACCGAAGTAGTCCACGCTGGACCATGAAGCACCCGGCCAGACGTCGTTGAGCTGCCAGTACAGCGAGCCCATGGTATACGGCCGCGACGCGCGATGATGCAACGCGGCCAGTGCGATGCCATCGGCCTGCATCACCTGGCTGAGGTAGACGAAGTCCTCGAAGTCCTTCGGCGTGCCATAGCCCAGCTCGATGTAGTGCAGCAGGCGGCTGTTGCCCTCGCCAGCCATGAATTTCTGGTGCGCGCGGATCACCGCGCTGTCGATGCGCTGCTC
This sequence comes from Stenotrophomonas maltophilia, assembly GCF_003970865.1. Lineage (GTDB taxonomy): Bacteria > Pseudomonadota > Gammaproteobacteria > Xanthomonadales > Xanthomonadaceae > Stenotrophomonas > Stenotrophomonas maltophilia_AR. Next base: position 1,176 of record NZ_RXLZ01000099.1, read on the forward strand.
GGCACGGGTGGCGATCTGGTCCACCGTCGCCACCGACGGCCACGCCTGCAATCCGTATTCGGACATGAAACGCGGGGTCTCACGCAGGTAGGCCTGCACCGGCAGCGCCGGATTGCCCCAGACCTGCCAGTAATGCTTGTCACCGCGGGTGGAATCGTTCGCCTTTTCATCCAGGTCGTTGCTGGGCGAGCTGGACCAGTACGGCACGCCCAACCCCTCCTCGCCCACCACCTGGCGCAGGTCGTCGCCGAACAGGTCGACATAGCCCTGCCAGACCTTCGCTGCAAACGCAGGGTCAGCGGCCTTCAGGTCGCGTCCGTGGCCCCAGTCCTTCCAGGCGGTTTCTTCCTCGTTGTTGCCACACCACAGCACGATGCTGGGGTGATGGCGCAGGCGGCGCACGTTGTCGCGCGCCTCGGCCACCACGCTGGCACGGAAGGCCGGATCGTAGCCCGGCTGCATGCCGCCACCGAACATGAAGTCCTGCCAGACCAGCAGGCCCAGCTCGTCGGCGATGTCGAAGAACGCATCGTCCTCGTAGTAACCGCCGCCCCAGTTGCGCAGCATGTTCATGTTGGCGTCGCGCGCGGCGGTCAGCACCTGGCGCAGGCGCGCGGCATCGACACGGGCGGGGAAGGCGTCGAACGGAATCACGTTGGCGCCCTTGGCGAAGATCGGCACGCCATTGATGACGAAGGCGAAGCCCTGGCCGCCCTTGCTGTCTTCCTCACGGCGCAGTTCAACCGTGCGCAGGCCAATGCGCTGCTCGCGTGCCAGCGCTGCATCGGCGCCATCATCCAGGCGGGCCTGCACGGTATACCGATCCTGCGCACCATGGCCGACCGGCCACCAGCGCTGTGGCTTGGCCAGTTCGACCGGCAGTTCGACAGCGTTCTGACCCGGCTTCAACAGCACCGTGCGCTGCTGCTGGGCCACGCTGCGGCCCTGAGGATCGCGCACGTCCACACTCACTACTGCCGAGCCGGCTGCAGCGCCCTGCTCCACCTGCAGCAGCACCGCCAGCCTCGCCTGCTCCGCGCTCAATGCATCGGTGCGCACGGCAAGATCGGTCAGGCGGTGCGCATCCCAGGCCTGCAGGTCGACCCCACGCCAGACACCGGCGGTGACATAGCGCGGGCCCCAGTCCCAGCCGAAGTGGTAGGCCGGCTTGCGCGCGAAGTTGCCGACCATCGCGTCTTTGGGCTCATCCCCATAGGGCGAAGGATAGTTGCCGGCGATCTTGTGCGGCATCGTCTGTACACCGGGAAGCAGTGTGCGGATCGGTGAACGGAACACGATCTGCAGTTCATTGCCATTCGCCCGCAGGCGCCCTTCCACGCGCGCACGCCAGGTGCGGTGCGCGTTGTCCGCACGCAGCAGCGGCTTGCCGTTGAGGCTGACTGCGGCATAGGTATCCAGCCCATCGAAGCGCAGCTCGGCATTGGGCTTGGCCAGCGTCGCCGCATCCACGTCGAAGTGGGCGCGGTACTCCCAGGCAGCCAGGCCGATCCATTGCAGTTCGGCCTCAGGCGCACCAACGTACGGATCGCGGATCAGCCCATGCGCCAGCAGATCGGTGTGCACGCTGCCCGGCACCTTCGCCGCCCGCCATTGCTGCAGGCCCGGGTGGGCTGCGCCCTCGGCATCGCCGGGCAGCATGCGGAACTCCCACTGTGCCTGCAAAGACGCTGCAGTTGCCGGGAAAACAGAGGCCGCGATCAGCAGCAGGAGCAAACGGACAACGAGGGAAAGACGATGCACGCGAAGCTCCTGTTTTTCCGCCGGGCGTGGCCCGGCGCTACCGATTCCGGATTGCCAGGCATGGCCTGGCACTACTGCATTCGAACGATCTTCAGCCCACGACGTTCAACACTTCGTAGCACGCACCCATCGTGTGGTAATCCACCTTGCCGGCCGGGCTCTTCTCGTCGCTGTACTTGCGGTTGTCGGCATCAAGGATGCGGAACCAGGCGCCGTACTGATGGTCGACGAAGTGCTCCCACGAGTACGCCCAGATGCGCTCGTACCACTGCCAGTAGCGGTCATCGCCGGTGCGCTTGGCCATCAGTGCGGCGGTGGCCAGCGTTTCGGCCTGCACCCAGAAGTACTTGTCGTCGTCGCAGACGAAGCTGTCGCCACCGATCGGCGCGCCATCCATGCCCGGCTGCCGGCGCGATTCCGGTGCGAAGCCGTAATACAGGCCGCCTCGCGCGTCGTCCCAGCTGCGCGCCACGGCCACGTCGAACAGGTGCTGCGCGGTCGGCACCAGCCAGTCGGCCTGCACATGGCGATCGAGGATCAGCAGCAGCTTGGCCCACTCGGTCTGGTGACCCGGCTGGAAGCCCCACGGGCGGAACAGGTGCTTGGGGTCGTCCAGGTTGTAGTCCCAGTCGATCTCCCAGTTCTCATCGTAGTGCTCCCAGACCAGCCCCCCGGCCTTGGCCGCCTGGCGGCGGGTCATGTTGTCGGCCAGCTGCAGCGCACGCTCGACATAGCGCTGCTCGCCACTGGCCTCGAACGCCGCCAGCATCGCCTCGCACATGTGCATGTTGGCGTTCTGGCCGCGGTAGCCGGTGAAGTTCCACTGGCCGTCGGCTTCGTCCTTGTACAGGCCGTGCTGCGGCTCCCAGAAGCGCGCTTCCAGCAGCTGCCAGGTCTCGTCCATCCACTGGCGGGCCTGCTCCACACCCGCCTTCAGCGCGCAGCTGTAGGCCAGCAGCACGAAGGCCACACCGTAGCAGTGGTTCATGTCGTCCTCGACCTTGCCGTCGCGCAGGGTCCAGGCATAGCCGCCGGTGGCCGGATTGCGGTGCACCTCGCGCAGATAGCGCACGCCGTGCTCGACGGCCTCCCTGTATTCGACATTGCCGAACTCGCGGTAGGCCATCGCGTAGTTGAAGACGAAACGGGTGCTGCTCACCAGATGGCGGTGGCTGGCATCGTAGATGCTGCCGTCATCCCGGAAGTAGTGGAAGAAGCCGCCGTTCGGGTCAACGCAGCGCGGGTGGTAGAACGCCATCGTGTCGGCGATGTGTGCACGCAGGAACACGGGCGAACGGAAATCGGGCGAGGTGCTCATGCGGTAATGTCCTGGGCCTGCAGCAGCTGCTGCACTTCATCGAGCGAGGGCATCGCGGCGAACGCGCCCTTGCGGGTAACCGCCAGCGCCCCCACGGCGGCGCCGAAGCGCAGCGTGGCGGTGATCGCCTCCGGGTCCTGGCAGAACGCGGCGAAACCAGCACCCGCCCCGCCGCGCTCCAACAGGCCGACCAGCACACCACCGACGAAGGCATCGCCGGCCGCCGTGGTGTCGACCGTGGCCACGCGGAAGCTGGTGACCGTGCCGTGGTTGTCGCGGGTGTACCAGTGCAGCGTGGCTGCACCATCGGTGACGATGACCCAACGCGCCTGCGCGGCCAGCAGGCGCTTCAGCACCGCCGCCTCGCCATCGGTACCCAGCGGTGCCGCCAGGTAATCCAGCTCCTCGCGCGACAGCTTGACCAGATCGGCGCGTTCCAGCGCCTGCCACAGGCGCGGCGTCGGATCTTCGTGGGCCGGCCACAGTGCCGGGCGCAGGTTGAGATCGAGGCTGACCACCGCTCCGGCGGCACGGGCGCGCTCCATGCCGGCGAAGGTCGCCTCGGCGATGGACGGCTCGGTCAGGCTGTTGGAACAGACGTGGAAGCACTGCGCGCTGTCGAAGCACGCAGCCTGGAAGTCGCTGTCACGGAACAGCAGGTCGGCCGCCGGCGGACGGTAGAAACTGAAACTGCGCTCGCCGTTGGCATCCAGCGCGACGAAGGCCAGCGCGGTCTTCGCCGCGTCGGTACGCACGATGTAATCCGTGCCCACGCCGTGCTCGACCAGACTGTCGGCCAGGAAGTCACCGAACATGTCACGGCCCAGCATGCCGACGAACTGGGTCTTCGCGCCCAGCCGTGCGGCGGCCACGGCGACGTTGGCCGGCGCACCGCCGGCGTATTGCAGGAACGCGCGCGGGGTGTCGGCCGAGGCCGGCGGTTGCGCTAGTAGATCGATCAAAATTTCGCCGAAGCAAACAATGGCACCCATTCCGGACTCAGCCTCCCTGCGTTGCGGAAGCCGGCGTACGTGCGCCGACCAGTCCGTAGAAAATGATGTAGCCGTAGCACAGCAACGGCAGGATGAAGCTGCCCTGCACACCGATGTGATCGGCGAGGACGCCCTGCAGGTACGGCACCACGGCACCGCCGACGATGGCCATGATCAGCAGGCTGGAGCCCTTGTTGGTCAGCGGGCCCAGGCGCTCGATGCTCAGCGCGAAGATGGTCGGGAACATGATCGAGTTGAACAGGCCGATCGCCACCACCGAATACAGCGCGACACTGCCGGAGGTCAGCATGGTCGTGGCCAGCAGGGCCACGTTGACCAGCGCGAAGATCGCCAGCAGGCGGCTGGGCGAGAAGCGCGCCAGCAGCGCCGAGCCCGCGAAGCGGCCGATCATCGCCATCGTCCAGTAGGCCGACACGTAGTGCGTGGCTTCCTGTTCGCTGAAGCCGCCGATGCTCGGCATCGACAGGTAGTTGACCAGGAAGCTGCCGATCGAAACTTCGGCACCGACGTAGAAGAAGATGCCCAGCACACCGAGCAGCAGGTGGCGCTTGCGCAGCGCATCCAGATAGCTGTGGTGATGGCCCTGGTCAGCCTGCTCGGTGGCGTCACTCAGCGCCGGCAGGCGGAACAGGAAGACAAACAGTGCCAGCAGCACCAGCGCCACCGCCAGGCCCACGTACGGACCCTGCACGGCCTGCGCCTCAGCGGCGCGGTAGGCCAGCTGCTCGGCGGCCGGCAGCGCGCTCAGTTCATCGGCGCTCTTGACCGTGTTGGACAGGATCAGCATGCCGCCGAAGATCGGCGCAATGGCCGTGCCCAGCGAGTTCAGTGCCTGCGCCAGGGTCAGGCGGCTGGAGCTGGTCTGCTCCGGGCCCAGCAGCGCGACGTAGGGATTGGCAGCGACCTGCAGCACGGTAATGCCCGTGGCCAGCACGAACAGCGCACCGAGGAAGGCGCCATATACGCGCAGCTCGGCCGCCGGCCAGAAGCCCAGCGCGCCGATACCGGCGATCACCAGGCCGGCCACGATGCCCTTCTTGTAGCCCAGCGCCGCCACCAGGCGACCTGCCGGCAGCGACATCAGGAAATAGGTGCCGAAGAAGGTGAACTGCACCAGCATCGCCTTGGCGTAGTTCAGCTCGAACACCGCCTTCAGGTGCGGGATCAGGATGTCATTGAGGCAGGTCAGGAAGCCCCACATGAAGAAGATCGTGGTGACCACGGCCAGCGCCTTGCCGTTGGTGACGGCGGGTGCGTTGCCCGAAGAACCCGATGGACGGGGCGTTGCGGAGATCGGCATGCGGTACGCGCCTCGATGCGCGGAAGGTCGTTGTTGCGTGGAAGGGGTGTCTGGAAGAAATCAGTTCGGTCGTGCGGCACTGCTTTCGCGGATGCGCAACTGCACCGGCGCGACCGTGCGCCGTGGCGGTGCGTCCGGTTCGTCCAGTCGTTGCAGCAGCAGCGCCGCAGCTTGCCGGCCACGTTCGCGCGGATCGGCGGTGAGCGTGGTCAACGGCGGCACCGCGACCGACGCCTCGGAAATATCATCGAAACCGGTAACGGCGAAGTCGCCGCCCGGGCGGATGCCGCGCGAATTCAAGCCCAGCATCAGGCCCAGCGCGACGGTGTCGTTGTAGCAGACCGCCGCACTCGGGCGATGGCCGTCGGCAAACAACTCATCGGTGCGCGCCGCGGCTTCCAGGCGGTTCGGCGCCGACTCGATCATCCAGCCCGGCGGCAGCGACAGCCCCGCTTCGGCCAGCGCCTGCTGGAAACCGGCACGGCGCTGGTGGCACGAGCTCGATGCGGCGTGGCCGCCAAAGAAGGCAATCTGGCGATGGCCGCGTTCGATCAGGTGGCGCGTGGCCAGATAGGCGCCGTGCTGGTTGTCCAGGGTCAGGAAATCCCAGTCGGCCCCGTCCAGCTCGCGGTTGAACAGCAGCACGTTGGCATTGGCACCCAGTGCCTGCCGCAGCAGCGCGGTATCGCTGCCCTCGGCCGGCGACAGGATCAGGCCGGCCGGGGTGTGCTCCATCAGCGTGGACAGCACCGCCTGCTGGCGCTCCGGTGATTCACCGGTACTGCCCAGCAGGGTCACGTAGCCGCGTCCACCCAGCGCCTCATCCACACCGGAGGCGAATTCGGCGAAGAACGGGTTGGACAGATCGTTGATCACCAGCGCGATGCTTGATGACGTGCGCCGGCGCAGGTTGGCCGCCGCGCGGTTGTAGACATAGCGCTGGCGGCGCAGTTCGGCCTCGACCTTGGCGCGGGTATCGACGTTGACCAGCGGGCTGCCGCGCAGCACCAGCGACACGGTTGCCCGTGACACGCCGATGGCACGCGCGATGTCGGTCACCGTCACCGCCTTGCCGGCGCGCTTGCTGGGACTGCTGCCGTTGTCGTTCATCGTCTTCCCGGACTCCGCTGGATGCTCAAGCCTAATGGATCAGGGCCCTGTCGTGCCGTGCCGTTCGCTGGGTCACCGCGAACGGCACAGTCCGTCTCAGCGCAGCTGGCTGCCCGGTGCCGCGCACCAGGATACCGGCAGGTCCTTCACCGCCGTGCCCCAGCCCTGCTCCGGCGCCTTCGCATCGAGTGCGAACTGCAGGCGTGGGCCCTGCTGCAGCCGGTTCCAGTCCAGCCACACCGGTGCATGCGTCTGGCCATCGACCTGTACGCCCTGCACGTACTGCAGGCGGCGGCCATCGGCACCCGGCGCATCGATGCGCAGCGTGCGGCCATTGCCCATGTCCACTTCCACCTTGCTGAAGCGCGGGGTGTGCAGCAGGAACTGGCCGCTGCCCGGCACCGCCGGGTACACGCCGATGGCACTGAACAGGTACCAGGCCGACATCGTGCCGAGGTCATCGTTGCCGGTCACGCCGTTGGGCGCATTGGTGAACAGCTGCTGCGCGGCACGCACCACGGCCGCGGTCTTCCACGGCTGGCCGATCAGCGTATACAGCCACGGCGAGTGCAGATCCGGCTCGTTGTTGGGGTTGTAGCGGAACTGGTTGTAGTAGCTGTACGGCCCGACCACCCACTCCTTGCGGGCGGCGTTGAGCGGATCGGCCTGCAGCGCGTCCATCGCGAAGAAGGCATCGAGGCGGCGGCCGGCCTGTTCGCGGCCGTCCATCGCCTCGACCAGGCCCGGCACGTCCTGCTGCGCCAGCCACTGGTACTGCCACGCCGTGCCTTCATGGAAACCGTGATGCGAGCGCGGGCTGTAGTGGCCATCGGCCGGCGTGTACCACTGGCCATCTTCGGTGCGCGGGCGCGGGAAACCGGTGAAGCCGGTCTCGGCGTCACGCACCTGCGGGTCCCACACCTTGCGCCAGTTGCGGCCGCGCTCACGCAGCGTCGCCGCGTCCTGCGCGTGGCCGAGGCCATCGGCCATCTGCGAAAGCGCACAGTCGGCCAGCGCGTATTCCAAGGTGGCCGAACCACCATGGTGCGGATCGACGTCCATGCCCTTGGACGGGAACGCACGGTCGTAGACCACATAGCCCTTGTCCAGATAGGTCGGATTACCGGAACGGCCGGCCATGCGCGAGTTCAGCGGCGGCGTGCCGAACGCGTTGCGGCGCAGCGCATCCCACGCCTGCGATTCACGGCCCTTGAGTGCACCGAAGCGCCACAGGTCGACCATGAACGGCGTGACCGGATCGCCGGTCATGATGTTGGTCTCGAAATTGGCATAGCCCCAGCGCGGCAGCCAACCGCCCTGCTCGTCGATCGCCAGCAGGGTACGGCCAATGTCACGCGCCACGTCCGGGCGGGTCAGTGCCAGCCACTGGTTCTGCGCGCGGTAGGTATCCCACAGCGAGAAGTACTCGTAGTAGGTCCAGCCGTCGGCACGGTGGATGCCATCGTCATAACCGCGGTAGCGGCCGTCGGCGTCGTTGCCGGTCATCGGCTGCAGCAGTGCATGGTAGACCGCGCTGTAGAACACGGCACGGTCGTCGGCGTTGCCGCCCTGCACGCGCACCCGGCCCAGCTGCTCACGCCACGACTGCTGGGACAGCGCACGCATGCGGTCGAAACCGAGCAGTGCGCCGCCCTGCATGCCGTCCGCGCGCAGGTTGATGCGCGCACCTTCGGCATCCACGTGCGAGATCGCGCTGACCGCCGTCACCGACTGGCCCTTGGCCAGGTCGAAGCTGAGCCAGGCACCGTTCGGCTTCTGCTCGCCTTCCATGCTGTGTCGCGCGCCCGGCAGGCCACCGCCCTCGCCCCAGGTGCCATGCGCCTTGAACGGACGGTCGAACTCGATGCGGAACCAGGTTGTGTACTGGTGCCCGCCACAGAAACTCTTGGTGACCAGCTTGCCTTCCACCACACGGTCGCCGACCACATCGACCACGCTGCCGATCACCGAGTGGCGTTCATTGGCCTGGCCGACGTTGACCAGCACGTGGCCATCGCCCTGGCGCTGGCTGAAGGTGTAGCGCTCGGCTGCGGCGCGCGTACGCGCGGTCGTTTCTGCGTCGATGCCGCCGTAGCTGGTCAGCCGCACCTTGTAATAGCCCGCCTGCCCGATCTCGCCGTCATGGGTGTAGGACGCGGCATAGGCTTTGTGGTCGAACTGCTTGGCGTTGCCGGTATCGAAATCGCCGCCCGGGCCGATCGAACCGGTCACCGGCAGCACCGACACCTGGCCGCCCTGCTCCCAGCAACCCGCGCCGGAGATGAAGGAGTGGCCGAAACCGCGGATCTTCTCGTCGTCGTAGCGCCAGCCCGAATAGTGGCTGCCGATCGGGCTGACCTGGATCAGGCCGAACGGCGCCGACGCGCCCGGGAACGTGTTGCCGTCGTCCTTGCTGCCGATGAAGGTGTTGACCTCGCGCTCCAGCGCAGCCGGCGCGGCCTGCAGCAGCATCGGCGACGCCGACAGTGCGAGCAGGCAGGCCAGGCGCGCCAGCGGGCGCGAGGACAATGGGACGGCGGGAGCGGACGGCACTGGACGCATGTCGGGTTCCTGTAGTCGATGACGCGGAGGCATACGGCCGGGGCCGTCCGGCACCGTTCCGCTGAGCTCTGCCTGGACCGGCAGAAGGCTCCCCCTGGAATGACGCCCGACCCACCAGACCGTGGATTTAGATCGATTCAAGTAGAGCATGCAGGTTCAGCCGAATGCATTCTGCGGCGCAGCATGAAAGGGGGGGCGGCAGGGCTGCGCCCTGCACCTGCTACAAGCTGGAGCAACAGCAACAGCAACAGCAGAAGCCGGTTTCATGTGGGGAGTCGGGGTGGGTCCGGTTGCGGGGGACCCCGCAAGTACGTCCATGTAAGTCCGGTCGCCCCGTCCCTGCGGCCCCCCCCCCCGCCACCCGCCCCACCCCCCCCTCGACCAATTCCCCCAACCTTGGGGTCACCCCACACGCGGGGTGACCTCCCTCACGTAACACAATAAAAGCTGGTGCAGCACCCGTTTGTTTTG
>NZ_RXLZ01000009.1 GCF_003970865.1 Stenotrophomonas maltophilia
ACCCGCCAGCACAGCATCGCGCGCAGCCTGCAGCTGCTGGACGTCCAGTGCCGTGCTGCTGGACAGGGTGATGTCACGGCCCTGTACCTGCAGTGCGCTGCCCAGTTGATTGCCGGTTCCGCCCAGCGTGATATCAGTGCTGGCGGTCAGCTGGCTGTTGCTGCCGATGGCCACGATACCGGTGCCCTGGCGGATGTCGCCGGTGCGTGCGGTCGCCAACAGCGCGCCACCAATGGATGCGCCGTCCAACAGCAGCGATGTGCCGTTGAGACTTGCAGCTGCAGCGACATTGGCATTGGCCAGCGACATCGCACCGCCACTGTAGGCGTCCAGCGTGGTGGTATTGATGCCGTCCAGCGCCAGGCCCGACAGCGCCTGGATGCGTGCTGTGGCGCCCGTCAGGGCAACCTTGCCGCCGAAGGTGTTCGGATAGGCATCGAGTACCAGATTGCCGGTGGGGCCTGCGCTGAAGCTGGCGCCGCCACCAACGGTGAACGCACCGCCCTGGGTGAAGCCGGAGCTGCTGGTGACGTCAAGCCGACCGGTCGTCCGGATCGCCTTGGTGGTCACGCTCGAGCCCTTCAGCTCCAGATCGGTCAACCAGGCGCCAGCGGTGGTCCCTGCTCCCGATTGCAATTCAAGCGTGCCGTGCGCGTTGAGCGCCAGGCTGCTCAGCCCGTCACCGCTGCCGTCGACGCGACCGACCACCACATTGCCATTGTTGCTGCGGATGCTGAGCCAGCGCGGCGTGCTCGCGGCCAGGTTGACGTTGCCCAGTTGGATCGCGCCGTCGGTCGTGATGCTGCCGCCGAGCTGGAGCGGACCGGCACTGTTGATGCCCAGGCTGGCAAGCGCCTGGCGACTGCCGACGTCACCGGCAAACACCACGTCGAGTCCGCTCGTGAGCGTCAACGCATGCGACCCATCGATACGGCCGCGGAAGTTGATCTGGCCGAGCTGGCTGTTCAGCGTGCTGTCGCCGGTGAGCACGGCATCGCCCTGGAAGTACTGCAGGCCGATGCTCCTGCCACTGGCGGGGAGCTGCACCGTGTCGGCGATCGTCCACAGGCTGGTCACGTCGAAATCGGAGAACGCCAGCGTGCCTTTGGCGTAGAGGTAGCTGGCACCGCCCTTCAGCGACACCGCACCGGCAAACTGGTTGACCGGCCTGCCCATGCTGTCCACCTGGTTCAGAATGACCGAACCACTGGCGTCGATGTGAGTGGTCCCACCGATATCCAGCGCACTACCGGCGGTCTGCTGGAGCGATCCACCCAGATTCAGCCGCAGGTTGTCCGACAGGATGGTGTTGCCCAGCTGCAGATTGCCCGCACGCAGTTCGGCTTTCCTGCCCAGGAGGCTGACCTCGCCGCTGAAGCGGTTTCCTCCGTCAACCAGGTTGATGTCGCCCAGGCTCTTGAACCGCGCGCGGCCATCGACCTGGTAGCTGCCCAGCTGGACCAGGCTCGCCACGGAATCGATGTCGAGATTGCCCTTGCTGATGATGCCGCGACCGTTGAAGAGCTGTCCGGTGATGCTGACATCGGCGGCACTGATGTTGCCGTTGACCTGGACCCGGCCAGAGGTGCTCAGCGCCAGGTTGTAGCCGCCGCTGACATTGCTGGAGATGCCGTCGGTGGTGATGGTGCCGCCACCGGTGCTGACCAGCTGGGTAGCGCCGGCCAGGCGCACGTCACCCTGCAGCAGGATTTCACCATTGGCGACGATGCGGCTGCCCAGTGTGAGGGTGTCGGCACCGCCGTAGATGCGATCGAATGCGCCGCGGGTCCCCACTGCGCCACCCAGCGTGAGCTGGCGAGCGCTCAGGTTCAGCGAGCCACCATCGCCATCGAGTGTGCCACCGAAGCGCAGGCTGCCACCCACGGATGACAGGTTGCGCGAACCGAACACCTGCACGGGACCATCGAAAGCGAGCATGCCGGTGGCACTGACATCGCCGAACAGGCGAGCGCCGGTACCGGTGGTGACGGACAGGCTCTGCAGAGCGGTGTTTCCACCGATGGCACGGGAGAAGGTCGTCAGCCCGCTGGATTCAACCGCCAGATGGTAGCTGCCATCGACACTGCCATCGAACTGGACCGTACTGCCCTGCAGCGTCGAGTTACCCCGCAGTATCACCGGTGACTGATAGGTCTGATCACCGGTGGTGATGATCGTGCCGCTCAGGTCGATGGTGCTGCCCTGCGCGGCCAGGCTGCGGGCGTTGATGTTGCCCAACCCGAGCGTGCCGCTGCTGACCAGCGCGATACCACCGCCATTGGCACTGACCCGGTTGCCGAAGCTGTTTCCGGAATGGGTCAAGGTGATGTTGCCGGTGCCGGCGTCAAGCGCGGTGAAGCCGCCGACCGACAAGGCGTCGCCGTTGGACAGACCGATGGACGTGGCCAGCGTCAGGTCGGAGCCCACGCTGCCGCCGATGCTTCCGATGCGGTTGCTGCCCTGCCCCAGGGTTGCGCCGCCCTGGAGGGCCAGGGTCAGTGCTCCCTCCAGCGCGCCGCTGGCCTGCACGACATTGTTCGCTGCAACGTTGATCGAGTCGGCCTTGACGTCACCGTTAAGCATGACGTCACCGTTGGCTCCGCCATTGAGCGCGACGGAGCCGGCCTGGAGACGGCCACCATCGATCTGGATCGCAACGGGGCCGCCGACTGCGTTGCCGACCACCGCCACCGTATCGGCGGTGATGGCGGCATTGCTGGTCACCACCGGGGCCGTGCTGTGGATGGTGAGACTGCCATCACCGGCGTTGATCGCATTGGCGGTGATCGTACCGCCGGCATTAATGCCTGTGCTGGACAAACCCGGGCCCATCAAGGCGGTCATGCTGATGCTGCGTGCATCGAGGACGCCGACGTTGCTGACGCCGGTACCGGCCACGGTGCTGGGTGCAGTGGCGGCAAATGCCAGGCGCGACATGCCGTCCGGGGACACGCCGCTCACCACCGTGGCTGCACCGGCGGCCACCAGATCGATGTTGCCGTTGGCCGCGTAGATGGAACCGCTGTTGGAGACCGCGCCACCAATCAGGCTGATGCCACCGGCCGCAGCGCGCAGCGTGCCCCCCAGATTGCTGACCACGCCAGTACTGCCACCGCCAGCCAGCTGGAAGGCGGCCGGCAGTGGACCACCATCCATCGGCAGTCCCGGCGTACCCGGCATCAGGGTACTGGCCAGCAGTCCGCCAACATTGACGCTGGCAGTGCCAGTGAAGGTGATGCCCGCCGGGTTGATCAGGAACACCTGGCCGGATGACAGCAGCTGGCCACTGATGATGCTGGCCGAACTGCCGGTGACCAGGTTGATGGCCGTCGATTGCGAGCCCTGCTGCATGTTGAACTGCACGACATCGCCGGTGCCGATGCTGAAGCTGCTCCACTGGATGAGCGCGGACTGGCTGGCCTGGGTGACGGTCATCACGTTGCCGTTGGTGTTGATCGCCCCGGAGCCTGCGATGATGCTGCCGTTCTGTGGCAGGACAACCTGCGCCATGGCAGGCAGGCTGCCGGTCAGCAGCAGCGCTGCCGTCAGCGGCGCCAGCCACAGCGTGCGGCGCGTGCGTTGTGGCGCACAGCGGCGCGGCCCACGTGCGAATTCCGCAGCCACCTGCACCTGGCCCAGCGAAGGATTGAAGACGAGTCGGTAGATACGGTTCATGGTCGCTCCTCAGAAGGTCAGGCCAAGCCGCGCATACACGCGGACATCGCGGCCGTCACCCGGTCGCAGGGCGCTGGTCGGCTTGGCCGCCGCCACGCGCAGTTCGAGGTTCTTCCACTGGCGCAGGCGGAAAGTCGCGCCCATGCCCACCGATGCCAGATCGGCCGGTGCCTCCAACCCATCAACATCGAACACGCGCGCCTGGTCGGCGAACACGTCCAGCTCCAGCACTTCGCGCCACGGCACCCCGCGGAACGGCGAGGCCACGTCGCCGAAACCCGGCGCATCGACGTGGTACTCCAGCGCTCCGTACCAGCCACGATCGCCCAGCGTCTCGCCCTGCGCATACCCCCGCACGCTGTCGTTGCCACCCACCTGGAACTGCTCCAGCGCCGGCAGCGAGTTGTTGCTGTACTGGCCATTGAACTTGAACAGCAGGCGCTGGCTGCGGCTGAGGTACTGCAGCCGCAGCAGGCCCAGGCGCACCACGTTGAACCGGCTGTCGCGGGTGGGGTTGATCGCATCGAAATCGGCCGAGCGATCGCGCAGCGAGTGGCGCACGCTCAACTGTGCCAGGTTGATGCCATGCCAGCGCGCATCGTTATGACGCAGGCTGGCGCCCACCTCGGCCACGTCGTACTTCTGTTTGGACAGCACCAGGCCCAATGCTTCAAAACGCGAGCTCTCGCGGATGTAACGCGCCGAACTGGTGACCTGCAGGTCGGGGCGGTTGATGAACTTCCAGTCGGTGCCGGCATACGCCTGCGAGGCGGGCCCCCTGAGCTTGAAACCACGCAGGATGCCGTCGTCTACCTCCAGCTCGCTGCGGTTGGCACCTGCCAGTACCGACAGTCCCTGTACCGCCTGCAACGGCACGCTGTAGGACAGCGCACCGGCGCGACTGGCCTGCGGATCGAACGCATAGGTCCCATTGGCCGCGAATACGTCGCCCAGGCCCAGCGGGCTGTTCCAGGTGACGCCCAACTGTGCACGCCCGCGCCCGGTCAGTTCAGTGCCGTGGTTGTCCACGCTGGTGCTGACCTCATACGGCCGGCCGCTTTCACGCGCGACCAGCACCAGGTCGGTTTCTCCGACATTCTCACCAGGCTGCAGCACCGAAGACACGGACACGCCCGGCAGGTCACGTGCGTACAGCAATGCGCTGTCGATGTCGGCCTGACGCAGCGGCTGCCCGCGCAGGCGCTCTGCCACGTTGCTGAGTGTATGCGTGCGGTAGCGCTGGTTGCCCTGCACCACCACCTTGCCGATGCGCCCTTCCAGCACGCGGACTTCGATGCGGCCCTCGGCATCGAGTTTCTGTGGTGGCAGGTAGGCAACGCTGACCAGGAAGCCCGCTTTGCGATACGCCGCAGTAACCGCATCGGCCGCCCCCTGCAGTTGCGCGAAGTCCATCGCGACCGCATCCGCGCCATGCGCCAAGCCGGCGAAGTAGTCATCCAGTACGGCCTGCACCTGCGCAGGTGTGATGCCACGCCGCGGATGCTCACCAACGTCGCTGGCACGGAAGCCGCGCACCTGCAGGGTCTGGTTGCCGGTGCGCGCGGCCATGTCAGGCAGCGCGGTCGCCGGCACCCCCTCGGCCTGCTGGGCCATCGCCGTGACTGGCAGGGCTGCCGACAGCAGCAACGCATACGACGAACGCTTCAATGGCATGGCTCTGTCCTCCGATGACAATGGATGCCGGGGCGTCGCGTCCTCCGTACGGCCCCTCCGCGGGCGGCACAGACAAAGAAAGATCCGGGCACGGCGACGCGCCCCTGGCGTCCAGGTGGCCATCAGCCAACTGCCAAGACATAGATGCACAGCAACAACCCCATCGTCAGCATGACATACAAAATGAGAACCAGCGCACTTCGTGAATGACCGTTCGTCGGAGCCGCAGGGGCTCCAACGCCAGGGGCTGCAGGCCGGTGCCGCTGGGTCTGCATGCAACGTTCACGCACGCCCTGCAGTACCCGACGGCGCCGTGCACGGTATTCCTGCAGATCGATCTGGCCGCGCTGGAGGGCGTCGGCCAGCGACTGCAGACTGCGGTTGGCGTGCTCTTCCCAGCCGCTCACTTCAGCTCCCTCAACACCCGGAAGCCGACATCCGGCTGCGCGGCACCCGCCAGCGCGCGTTGCGCCTGCACCGTGCAGTCCGACCAGAAACTGGCGTAGCTGCCGCCACGTACGCTGCCATTGCTGGTCCATTCCCAGACGTTGCCGGTCATGTTGACCAGGCCCCACGGATTCGGCTCGCGGCCACGTACACCCACCGGCGTACCGCTACCAGTGCTGGCACTGGGCGGAATACAGTTGCTGTCCGGTGCCTGCCGCCACTGTTGCTGCGCCTGCGCGGCGTGCAGCCACTCGGCATCGCTCGCCAAGCGGTAGCGCCAGCCGCCGCTGGCACGGGTCAGCCAACGCGCGTAGCCCTGCGCCTGGGCGAGGCTGAGATTGCGTGCGGGCCATCGCCCCTGCTCGCCGGATGCCGGCTGCACACTGCAGCGACCACTGGCCCGGCAGTAGCGGTTGAAGTCATCCACCGCGATCTCCCCGCGCGAAAGTGCATACGCAGGCCCGCCCGACACCCCGGGCACCACCACCAGCATCGGTCCACGGGCATCGGTCAGCGCGTCGTAGCAGGGCTGTGCGCGTCCAGCCAGACCCGCACAGGGATCGGGGCCGTCGGGCACCGGTGGCAATGGCGCATCGTCCGCATCGGCCGCCGCAGCGACGGCGGCGCTGACCGGCGTTGCCGCAGGCGGACGCGGTGTATTGCGGGGTGCATGCGGCGTGCCGGTGGCCGTTGCTGAGGCCGGTGGTGGTTGTGCTGCCACGGTCGCGCCCTTCTCTCCCTGCAGCAGCGACTGCAGCGAATCACCCTTCAAACGCCCATGCGCACGCAGCGCCTTCTCCAACCGCTCCATCGCCTGCGGATCGCGGCGGTACTGTGCATCGAGCTGCTGGCGCAGCCGCTCGCGCTCGCTGTCTTTCGTCGATGCCTGCGTGCTGGCGGCCAGTACCGCAGCCACCACATCCAGACGTGCACGTGCCGCCTGCAGTACGGGACGCGCGCCCATCACCTGCAGCGCGCGCGCCAGCAGTGCGTCGGCGGCCGCCGGATCACCCTGGGCAAGCCGCAGCACCGCCTGGTCCTGGGTCGCCTGGTCCAGCAGTGCGGGCGCCTGCTCACGCACGAACGGGGCATCGGGCTGCACCGCATGCAGCTGCTGCCAGGTGCGTTGTGCCTTGTCCAGGTCCCCAGCGGCGATTGCGCGCCGCAGCGATTCACTCTGCGCAGCCAATGCAGCATCACTGCGGCTGTCGGCCAGCGACTGCTGCAGTGCCTGCTGGCGCTGCTGCAGCTGGCCGGCCGCCGCCGCCAACGCGGCCGTGTCCGGCGCCTGGCGACGTGCGAAGTCGAGCAGCACAAGGTCATCAGGTAGCTGCGTCGGTTCCCGGTGCCCCCCCAGGATGGCAGCGACGGCGGTGGCCAGCGCGTTCTGCGCCGCAGGCAGTTCGGCGCCGGCATCGCGCCGGATCACCTGCAGTGCCGCCGCGACATCGGTCTGCCAGGCCGCATCGGCGCTGGGGTTGGCCAGGCGTTGCTGCAGGTGCTCCCGCGCCTGCGCGACGGTGGCGGGCAGCGCGGTCACCTGCAGATCCGGCTGCGATGCCACCCGCAGCTGCGCCGCCTGCAGGCGCAGCCCCAGCGAATCAGGGAAGCTGCGCTGCGCCTGCTGCAGCCGTGATTCCGCCTGCGCGGTGTCACCCTGTCCCAATGCACTGGCGATGGCCTGTTCATAGGCCTGCTCCAGCGCCGGATCGCGCAGCAGCGGATTGCGCGGATCGATCGCGGCAATGGCTGCCAGTGCTCCTGACAGGCTGCCACTGCCATGACCGAACAGATCCTCCTCGGCAATGTGCCGCTGGCGCTGGGTGTCGAGCGTGTTGAGCACCTGGTCCCGCTCGGCCTGCAGGCGTTCGCGCCGCGTATCGAGCGTGGGTGAGTACAGTCGCAGGCGATCGCGCAGCGCGAACACTTCCTGCGTCCCCGGGTAGTCGTAGCGGCCGGCGGAGGGTGCCCACAGCGCATCCAGGCGCCGCAGCAGGAAGCCTTCGATCAGTCCCGGGTGGTCCAGCAGCAGTTTGGCACGCTGTTCGTGATCGAGACTGGAAAGACCTTCCCAGGCCTGCGCGGCGTCTTCATAGCGCTGCGGATCGTCGGCTCCCAACCGCGAACTCACTTCGGCCAGGCGCTGCTCGTGCACATGGCGGTTGACCAGCACACCGGCGCCGGCCAGCACCACCACCGCCGCAGAGGCATAACCCACCCGTGGCAGTACGCGTTCACGCCAGCTGCGCGGGCGCAGGCCCTCAAGCAGCGCATCGACGTTGGTCAGACGCCTGTCTGCAGGCAAGGCCACCGCCGCGCAGAGGGCACGGTACTGGCGCCGTCCGAGGCCACGCAGCGCGGGCGGGCGCCGACCCTCGCGCAGTGCAACTTCGGCGCTGGCCTTGTCGTAGGGATGGCGGCCACCGAGCAATTCGAAGCAGACGCAACCGAGCGCATAGACATCGTCGGCCGGCGTCGGCGGCTGGCCGCGCAGCATCTCCAGACTGGCGTACGCCGGTGTCAGCGCCCCCAGCGAGGCGGCATCGAACACGGTCTGTTCGCCCGCCACATCCACCGCATGCTTGCCGGCGCGGGCAATGCCGAAGTCGAATACCTTCGGTACCCCCTGCGCGGTGACCATCACGTTGCCGGGCTTGAAGTCGGAATGGACGATGCCCGAGGCGTGCGCGCGGCGCAGTGCGCCGGCCATGCCCTCGATCAGCGGCCAGGCACGGGCCATCGGCATGCCATCGAAGGCCTGCTCGCGGATCAGCGTACGCAGGTCCTGGCCATCGACGTACTCCATCGTCATGAACACGATGGCGCCATCCTTGTCGAAGTCATACACGCGTACGATGTTGTCGTGCCCCAGCTGCTGCGAGCGTCGCGCCTCGCGCTGCAGCGCCACCAGCGCATCGGGGTGGCGACGGAACTCATCGCTGAGCACCTTCACCGCCAGCCAGGGGTCGCGATCGCGCGCCTCCACCTTGCGCGCATCGCGGGCCAGGTACACCACCCCCATGCCGCCGCGGCCCAGTTCGCGTTCCAGCTGGAAGCGTCCCTTCAGCAGGCTGCCAACCGTCACTGTCTGGCCCGCGGCTGCCGCAACCTGCTGCCATGCCGAGAGGCTCGAACTCTGCGACGCGGTACCGCTGGTGCGCCCCTCGGCAGCGGCATCCGTGCGCGCGGCATCCTCGCCGGGCTGCACACGTGTCATCTCGTCCGGCACGGTGCTGCGTGCGGGCTTGACCACGGTGACATCGTCATCGCGCGACAGCGTGCTGCCACTGGCATCGCGCAGATCCTGCAGACGCTGCAGCAGGGTGTTCATCGACACCTCATCGATCGCCTGCTGCTGGCGCATGCGCCACAGTGTGTCCACGCCGTTGCGATAATCGGCATCGGCCACATGGTCATGCCGGGCCAGCGCCTGCAGCAGTGCAGGCAGGTCCAGCGTTCCCCTGCTGAAGGCGGTGACCAGTTCAACCACGGAGGTCGTGTCCTCTTGCACGTCGTTCACTCCTGCCTGCACACGATGACCGCCGACACGTTGTCGCGGGCGGCGCGTCCCAGGGCCAGTTCGAACAGCCGCGCCAGCAGCACGCGTGGCTCGCGCTGGCGACGGCATTCCATATCAAGCTCGGCATCGGGGATTTCCTTGTTGACTCCGTCGCTGCACAGCAGGAACGGCGTGCCAGTGGCATGGCTGGCAACGATCCAATCGACCAGCAGGTCCTCCTGCGCGCCGACTGCCCGGGTCAGCGTGCCAGGCGCGGCCACGGCGGCAGAGCCGGCGAACTGGGTGGCGTCGTCCTTGATGCCGTGCACATGGTCACGGGTCAGCTGGCGCAGGCAGCCGTCTTCCATGCCATAGGCGCGGCTGTCCCCCACCCAGCCGCACAGCATGAAATCGCGGTCCTGCACCAGCACCACCACGGTCGAGCCGATCAGGTCCACACGCAGGTCATGCGCGCGTCGCAGCAGTTCCTGGTTGACCTGCTGCAGCGTGTCCTCGATGGCCTCGATGAAATCGACCACGTCCTCCTGCCGCTGCAGGCGCGACAACCGCTCGACGATCAGGCCACTGGCGAAATCACCAGCGGCGTGGCCACCCAGGCCATCGGCAACCACCCAGAGGCCAACGTCGTCACGCAGCAGGATCGCGTCCTCGTTGAGCCGGCGTACCTTTCCGGTATCGGTGTGGCCGGCCGATGCATAGCGGGTACCCACGGCATTCATGGCGCACGCTCTTCGAGAATGCACGGGGCCTGGATCGCGTGCGGCAGTACACCGTCAACAGGCAGGCCCGGCAGCCTGCAGGGTGCATGCGCATCGCGCCACCACAGGCTGCCGTGCTGCGCCCAGCACGTCTGCCACGCTACGGGGCCGGCCTGTCCCGGCCATGCCGGCGGCAGTTGGTGACAGGCGCTGTCCAACGCATCCGGCAGCTGCAGCGCGCCCTGCCTCACCTGTGCCTGCAGCGCGTGCAACGCGTCGAACCAGCACGCAGAGGGAAGTTGCGGAGCCTGCATCGCGTCCTCAGCAGTCAATGGCAATGCCAGCAGCAAGGGGAAGGCGCGGCCCACCCGATCACGCGATGGCGCCACCACGCCCGCCCAGCCCAGCACGTCGCAGAGCCCGGCGGCCAGAGCGAACGACCAGCCGGTGCCATCTGCCCCGGCCAGCTGGGAATGACGGGACAACTGCACGCTGGCATGCGCGTCCCAGGCCTGCACGAGGGCATCAGACAGGCGGCGCCGCGCGAAATCGCCGATACCGGGCAACTTGCCGTGGAAGCCGACCACCGGCGCCAGGGACGGCGCATCAGCTGCCACAGCGGAACCGTGCCAGGTCGGCGTCATTGAAGGGATGGCGCAGGTTGCGGGCCTGCAGCGGCAGCGCCATGGGGTGGCCACCGATGTCCAGATGCAGCACGTAGCGCAGATCCGAGCGCGCCTCCAGCATGCCCGCCTGCAACGCGCGGAACAGTGCCCAGTCGCCCTGGAACTGCAGCGCGCCCAGTGGCGTACCGGTTGCGTCGAACGCCGCTACCGAAACATGGCCGGGAGTCGGGCCCGGCCATCTGACCGGCAGGCTGGCTACGGCACCGGCGGTATAGTCCAGCGTCTGTCCCTCGATATCGATCTGCAGCCGTGCCACGCCTTCATCCAGCTGCGGTGCCAGCAGGGTGAACTCGACCAGCGGCTGTTCGCCGCCACGGAAGTATTTCTGGCGGATCGCATCGGCCAGCTGCATGCGCGCCGGCAGCGCCGGGTCACTGCCAGGCGGCGCATCCTCTTTCCACTGCCAGGTGGACGTACGCGTATCGAGCAGCGGCGCCAGGGTCTGACGGAACAGGCCATCAAAACGCCCGCCGTTGCCGAACAGTTCGGCAAAATTCTGCAGCGGCGTGTCCTCGCTGGCACTGCGATCGAATGGATAACGGTGACCAGTGAATTCACCGCAGACCTGGCCCACACTGGTGGCGACACGCTCGTCGAGCACGGCCTGGTCCTGCGCGCCGATGGCCGCGGCGCTCTGGCCGGTCAGCGCCAGCAACCAGGTCGAAACGGGTGGGGGCAGTTGCGCAGCCTGCTGCCTGGCCTGCTGCAGCCGGGTATCAACCGAGCCCGCCGCAGGGGGCGCCAGCAACCGCTCACCCAATTGCGCGAAGCTGGCCAAGGCCTGGTCGAGCGGCGTCGCGCCGGGAGCGCCTGCACACAGTTGGGCCAGTGCGGCGAAGTGATCGCTGATCGCTGCTCCGGCAGGGCGTGCGGCCGCCCCCCCCGCAGCCGGTGCCAGCGCGGCCTGCAGCGCCGCGCCACCCGCCCCGGCCTTGGCCAGCGCCGCCGCACCCACCTTGGCCTTCGCGGCATCAGCCGTTGCACTGGCCGCATTGCCGGCGGGCACACGCAGCAGATCCTGGGTCTGATCGCGCAACAGCACCAGCAGCAGGCGCAGCGGCGAGGTCGGGCCTGCAATGCGTGCCAGCTGCGCGGAAGCCTCCGCATCATCGGCACCGGGTCGCAACTGCAGATCGGCCAGCAGTTCATCCCAGGCGCGGATGTAGTCACGCTCATAGAGACGCAGGACCTGCTGTACCAGCCGCGCACGCCCCAGGGCGTCGATCCGCTGCGGGCCCAGCACCCAGTCATCGGCAACGAAGCGCGCAACGGCATCGTCCACGCCTTCGCGGGCAAGCTGGGCGAACACGGGTTGCGTGTAGAGCGCCGGCCACGGCGACGACAACGGCACGCCACTACGCCGCTCGAACGCGTCGGCCTGCAGGCCCAGCGCCTTGTCCAGGCGCAGCGTGGCAGGCTGCGCACGGGCCTGCAGGCTCAGGTCGCTGTAG
Source organism: Stenotrophomonas maltophilia (assembly GCF_003970865.1). Lineage (GTDB taxonomy): Bacteria > Pseudomonadota > Gammaproteobacteria > Xanthomonadales > Xanthomonadaceae > Stenotrophomonas > Stenotrophomonas maltophilia_AR. The sequence continues at coordinate 12,152 of NZ_RXLZ01000009.1, forward strand.
ACCAGCGTCGCCAGCTCCGCTGCGCGCAGGCTGGCTCGCGCCTGTTCCACGCGCACCGGATCGGGACGGATCGCGCGCAGCTGCCCCTTCGCAGCCAGCAATGCCGACAGTTGCGCGTCATAGGCGTCGGCCAGCACTGTGTCACCGCCGAAACGGCGCCGTGCGTCGAGCCCTGCCAGCAGGCCGAGCTGCGTCGGCTGCAGGCGCGCGGACTCGCCCAGCATCAGGTAGCCCTTCAGGTAGTAATAAAGACGCTGCGGATCGGACGCGCTGTCGCCAAGACCCTCGCGCAGCTGCGCGGCCACACCAGGCAACAGCGTCGCGTTGAGTTCGCGCAGGTAGGCCTCGCGCAACGTCTGCTGCACGGCATCCCCCTGGTACAGGCCCCAGCGCATGCGCCACGGCACCGGCTGCGTGGGTGCAGCAGCCGCCACCGCAGCGGCACTTGCCTGGCCTCGCTGCACCGCCCGCTCCAGATAGCCGCGCAGGTCGGTCGCTGCGCCCGGATCCGGAGTCTGCGGGCGCTGCTGCATCACCTGCCGCGCCTGCAGCAGGTAGTCACGGTTTCCCTGGTAGCTGGCCGCCATCGCCGCCAGCCCTCCTGCACACACCACCAGCACGGCAGCCTGGGCAGCCCAGTGCCAGCGCCGACGACGGCGCTGGGCCTGCGGCTGGAAGCCGGCCAGTCCATGCTCGGGCAGCACCACGTCGCGCAGCAGCCGCTCGACGAAGAAGGTCCGTGGGGCAGCCGAAGGCGCAGGTGCGCGTGCTGCATCCAGGCCGAAGCTGCGTGCCACCGCACCGAGCATGCGGTCGATCGGCGTGCCTTCCTGGGTACCCGAGGTGAAGTACACCCCCCGCAGCAGGGGGGCGGGGGCGTAGGCATGTCCGGCGAAGGCGGACTCGATGAACTGCCGCGCGCTCTCGCCCAACGCAGCGAACTGCGGCGGGAACGCGAGCAGCGCCGCACGACGGCCACGTTCGCGCTCATCGTGCAGGCGTTGCAGTACCCGCGCGTTGAGCCGGTCCAGCAGCCGCGCATAGGCATCGGCGAAACTACGCGCCGCGCTGCCATCGAGCGTCTTCTGCAGCGGGAAGGTAGTGCCCCAGACCTGGCTGCGCTGGTCTGTACCCAGGTCGTCGAAGAACTCACCGAACCCCGCCAGCAGATCGCACTTGGTCAGCACCAGGTAGACCGGCACCTGCAGCTGCAGGTGCTCGGCCAACTCATCCAGGCGCTGCCGGATCGCACGTGCATGCTGCTCACGCTCGCCTGCATCAAGCTGCAGCAGATCGGACAGGCTCATGCTGACCACAACGCCATTCAATGGGCGCGCGCGGCGATGGCGACGCAGCAGCTGCAGGAAGTCCCGCCAACCCGCCGCGTCCACCGTACGGTCCGAATCCTGGGTGGTATATCGGCCAGCGGTGTCGAGGAACACGGCCTGATCGGTGAACCACCAGTCGCACTGGCGGGTGCCGCCCACACCGCGCACGGCATCGTTGCCAAGCCGCGCGGCCAGCGGGAACTGCAGGCCGGAATTCTGCAGCAGCGTGGTCTTTCCCGATCCAGGCGGACCGATCAGCAGGTACCACGGCAGCTGGCCGATGCCACCGCCACGGCGCCGGCGCAGCAGGGCCAACGCCTCCTCGAAGCGGCGCTCAAGCTGGCTGCGCTCGCTGGCAAGGCGTTGCGTCGGGTCATCCCCCTGGCGCAGCGCTTCGCCCATGCGCTGCTCGCGGCGGCGCCTGCGCCAGCGGCGCACCAGCACGATTCCCATCACCGTCAGCACCAGTACCAGGAGCACCAGCAGCCGCGCCATCACGCCCGCAAGCGGCACGTGTCCGGCAATGGCGACCCAGGGGCCGCCGAACCACACCAGCAGCGCCAGCAGCAACACGCCGGCGGCAACCACCCAGTTCACCCGGCGCAGCGCGCCCATGATTGCCTGCATGGTTCAGTCCCCCGGCTGGAACAGGATGTCGACACGGCGATTGCGTGCACGGTTGGCCGGCAGCTGCGGCGGCGTGGCCAATGGCTGCGAATCGCCGGCGCCGACGGTCTCGACCCGGGCGCGATCGCGCAAGCCGGCGCCCAGCACATCGGCCACCGCCCGCGCGCGTGCAGCCGACAGGGCATAGTTGTCCCTCCACAGCGCCGACCGCACGGGTTGGTCATCGGTATGGCCCACCACCACCACCCGGCCCCGCAGTGGATCGATCGCACGCGCAATGGAGGCCAGCAGCGGCCGCTGCGCGGCCTCCAGCTCGATACCACCCGAACTGAACATGGCTGCAGCATTCAGTCGTATGCGGGCACTGCCATCAGCGGCCTGCTCCACGCTGAGAAGGCCGGCACGCTCCTCCGCAGCCAATCGCTGCTTCAGGCCCAGCGTCGGTGCCTGCACGGCTGCGTTCGGTACGTGGCTGGTCTGCAGGCCCATCCGCGCCGCTTCGGCATTGATGGGTGCCGCCAGTGCATTCAGGCGCGCGTTCGCCCACAGGAACGCCACCAGCAGCACGCTGGCTGCAACCGCCGCGCTGACCCACAGCGGCAGATGCCAACGGCCGCGCCAGGTCCGCTCGGCCACGCCCTGCCAGCGTGGCGAGAGCTCTTCCGGCGGTGCGCCACGCTGACTGCGGATGCGGCGATACAGATCGTCCTGGATCGCCGACAGGCGCAGGCTGCCATCGGCCTCGATCTGGTAGCGGCCAGCGAATCCCATTGCCAGGCACAGGTACAGCAGCTCCAGCAGTTCCAGATGCCGGGCTGGATCCTGCAGCAGCCGTTCAAGGATCACGAAGAACTTGGCGCCTCCATAGGATTCACCGTGGAAGGCGGTCAGCAGGGTGCGCTGGGCCCATCCACTGCGTTCGCCCCACGGCGCGTTGAGCACAGCTTCGTCGACCACCGCACACAGCACGTAGCGTGCGGTCATCACCACATCAGCCGGATAGCGCGCTTCGCGCAGCCGGGCCTCCAGACGCCGAACCTGCAGCTCGGCCTGTTCCCGCAGGCGCGCAACGTCAGGAACCTGCGCACTGTGGCGCAGCTGTACCGCCAGCAGCAGCAGTGGCGTTGCCGCCTGCACCAGAGGGTTGAGGCTGTCACCCAGGAACTCGCTGATCTCCGCGCGCGAATCCGGTGAATCGGCAGGCGCATTGCCGGGCCGATCCTGCATCAGCGGATTGCGCATGTCCCGTGCGTTCATCGGCTACCCCCGGATCGCCCACAGCTGCACACCCAGACCGGGAAACTCGTTGCCCAGATGCAGAGCCAGGCCACCGGCGCCACGCAGTGCCCGCCACAAGGGCGATTGCGTTTCGAACTCGAAGTAGACGTGGCCGGCGTGGTAGGGAATCTGCCGTGGTGCCACCGCCATCGGTTCCAGCCCGATGCCCGGCAGCTGCAGATTGACCAGATCACGGATCTGCTCGACGGGACCAATCTTGGCGGTCGACGGCAGCCGCCGCCGCAGTTCCTCGCTGGGCAGGTCCACGCGCACCGCGAGCACGAACTGGGCACTGTCCAGCAGGCCGGGATCAGGGATCACCGCCACCCATACCCCGAATTTGCGTTCCTGCACCGGAATCGCCAGTGCAGTCTGTTCCAGCACCGCGCTGAGGCTGCCGCGCAGGGCCGCAATGATCGGCTCGAAGCTCTCGCGCAGTGCTTCGTGACGGTAGCCCGCGAACACCGGCGGGCGTTTCCCGGCTGCGGTGAAAGTGCTCAGCTCGCCGGCCAGAGCCAGCAGCGCGCGATACAGTGCTTCCGGATGCAGCTGCGGCTGTGCAGCCCAGTGCGACAGCACCGGCTGCCAGCGGTTGACCACCTGCAGCAGCAGGAAGTCGGCGATCTCCGCAGCGCCACCGCGATCAGTGACCGCTACCCGCGCCGCCAGCGCCTCACCGCGCTGATGCAACAGACCCAGCAGTTCGACCAGGAAGGTTGCCAGTCGCGACGACGACGCACTGGACGCCACGCTGGGAATGAAGGCCTCATCGAGCACCACGCGACGATCCGCCCGGGTTTCCACCACGTGCGCCACCGCGATCCGGGCCAATCCTTCCTGCGGTTGCGATTCGGGCAGCAGGCGGGCGTTGAGGCCACCCACCTCCATCAGCACGCGCTCGTCCACGCTTCCGGATGCATCCAGCGCTTCACTTTCGCGCACCCGGTAGCGATACAGCTGATCACCGGGTGATTCAGGACGTCCCACATCCACCTGCGATGCCAGGCGCAACGGCAGGGTCAGGTAGATCGTCTGGTCGCGTCCGTTGGGATCGAGATCGAGTGCGGCCGGCAGTGGGTCATCGGCTGGCATCGCGAACGGCGTGCCATCGGGGAACACCCCGCGCGCACGTCGTAGGCCGAGCTTGCCGACCGCCAGCAGGTCACTCTCCAGTTCCAGTTCGGTGAAACCCCAGGCGCGTGACGGCGGCTGCGCGACGCGCAGGTCGACGTAGCGCTCCAGGTAGCGCTCCTGCTGCTGCAGGTGCTGTGGCCGCAGGAACAGCCCCTCGCTCCATACGACCTTGTTGTTCTGGGTCATCCGTGCGGCTCACAGGTGGCGGCGGGACATGGCGCATGCGTGGGCGATGCGCGAATACGCCACGACCCCATGCGCCAGCTGCCCGCGATTGTCGGCAGCAACACCGGTGTCGGCCCGACAATTCGTCTCAGCCCTGGCGTGGACCGCCGCTGCTGCGACTGCTGCGATAGCGAGCCAGCTGGGTTTCATAGGCCCGCGCGAACTCATCACCGAACAAGCGGCGGAAGCAGTCGTCCGGATCCTTGACCATGCGCTGGAAGTTCTCGCGATAGCGGTCCCAGTAGCGTCCCTTGCCAGCGAACGCCAGACGGCGACCGTTGCCATCGGCCTCCTGCTCGATCCGGTCTGGACTGAAGTGGAACAGCATTGCCTCGTAGGCGGCGCGCATGCCGGCCAGCATGGCCATCTGGTGGCAGCGAATGTCATCGAAGGCATCATCGAACGCCGCAGCGCCGCTGAGGAACGCACCACCGGCGGGCGCCGACAGCTTCTGCATCGCCTCCTGCGTGGTGGCGGCGAACTTCAGTGGGTTGTTCTCCGAACGCTGGATCACGGTGACCGGAAGGCGGAAGGTGTTCTTGATCTCCGCACGGGCGCGCAGCACGTCCATCACCCCTTCCACCACGATCGCAAACACCCGGTCCAGATCTTCCGGCATCGCTGTCCCCGGCATGCGGGCGGGGGCAGCGGCGGGTGCCGATGGCGCTGCCGCACTGAAGTCCCCCTGGGTCAGATCCCAGTCGTCGGGCAACGGCTGCGTCGCCTGTACCGGTGCGGGCGGACGGAAATGATCGTGGCTGGCGGCGGCATGGTGCCAGCCATCGGCGTCACTGCGCGGCGGTGCGGGCGCTGCTGCACTGGCGGGCAGCAGACGCAACGGATCCAGTTCGTCCTGCGGCGCCAGTCCCAGGTCCGCCACCATGGCATCCGGCGCGGCGGAGGCCGTTCCCGTCGCGCGTCCCCACAGCACATCAAACGGATCCTCCAACGCAGGCACGGCTGCACCCTCGTGCCGTGGCAGCGCGGCCACCACTACCTGGGTCAGATCGGGATTGCCGGCGTCGGCGCCCGGCAGCGGCATCGACGATGGCCCCACGCTCTGCAGGCGGACATCGATCTCGAAACTGTCCAGCTGCAGGCGGTCACCGTCGCCGAGTGCGGCCGGCTCGCCACGCACCAGCGCCTGGCCGTTGAGCAGCAGCCCGTTGGTGCTGCAGTCCTCGATGAAGTACATGCCGTTGAGGAAGCGCACCACCGCGTGGGTCCGCGACACACCCGAGGCAGGCAACACCCAGTCACACTCGTCGGAACGGCCCAGGCTGCCCCCGCCCTGCATGAAGACCTTCTGTGCCGCGGGCCCGAACTGCGCGGCCTGGCGGCCACTGACGGTCATGATCAGATTGTGGATGGCATTCACAGCGGCAGTGCTCCGTCAGCAACGTCAATGTAGGCGTCATGCGTGGAACAGCGGTTCATCGCGCTGCGTCCAGCAGCGCCAGCGCCTGTTCGGCATAGCCACGCCGGCGTTGCTGGAAGGCCTGCGGCTGCTCGGCGGCAAGCAGCCCCAGCGCTGCGACGGCGGCGCACGCCACCAGATGGTCCGGCGGCACCACCACCACCGGTTGCCCCGCCGGTGCCAGGCTGCCCTCGGCCCAGCCGGCACTGGCTGCCAGCCAGGCACCCACGCTGCGGTAGCCACCGGCATTGGCGAATTCGAAGGCAGCACGGCGGTTACCTTCACTGGGCTCGCGCAACCAGCGCTCGGCCAGCATGGCGCCCGCACGTGCTTCCGGCGCCAGCGTTTCACCACGTGCGCACTGGCACAGCCAGGCCACTACGTAGCGCTTGGGCAACAGGCGCGCGGCCAGCTGCAATGCGGCCTGCACGTAGCCGGCCTGCAGCAGCACCTGTACTGCCTGGGCCGGCGGCAGCCCGGGCGCCAGCACTGCGCAGGCCTGCGCGTCGATCTGCATGTCCGCACAGGCCTGCGCGACGGTATCCATGTGCATGCTCATCCGATCGTCACCAGCGCGGCGGCCAGCTTGGCCAATGCGTCGCCGGACAGGGTCAGCATCGGCGCCTTGACCTCGGCCATCGCCCCACCCTGCACCTGCAGGGTGGCGTCGGAGTGCATCTTCAGGCTGGCCCCCGCGCCGATATCCATGCTGGCGCCCGCCTTGACGCGGACCTCCACCCCTCCTTCGATCTCCACCGTGCTGTTGCCACCGATGCGCACGTTCACGCCCTCGACCGCGATGTCACCGGCACTGTTCATCACGATGCGCGACGCGCCGGTGACCAGCTCGATCTCCTGCCCGGCCTCCAGCCGGAAGCGTTGGCCGACGTGGATCCGCGCATGGGTGCCCACGTCCAGCGTGTCTTCATTGTCGACCTTGATGCTGCGGTCGTGGCGGATCGTGGCGCGCTGGTCATGCTCGACGGTGAGGGTCTGGTCGTTGCCGATGGTGGCCTGCTGGTCATGGCCGACCTTCAGGATGCGATCGTGCTCGGCCTCCACATGCAGGTCGCGTTGCGCGTGCAGGCGCAGCTCCTCGGCGCCCTTGCGGTCCTCGAAGCAGATCTCGTTGTAGTCATCCGCGCCCCCATCGGGATGGCTGCGGCTACGGATGCCCGACCGCGTCCGCTGTTCCGGCAACGCATAGGGCGGCACGTGGTCTGCATTGAAGACGCTGCCGACAATGAGTGGCCGGTCCGGGTCGCCCTCGAGGAACGCGACCAGTACCTCCTGGCCAACCCGCGGCAGGCTCTGCGCGCCCCACCCCTTGCCCGCCCAGGAGGTCGCCACGCGTACCGGGCACGAAGCCCGACCATGGCTGCGGGCCGCGCGACTCCAGTGGAAATGCACGTTCACCCGTCCCTGCACATCCACGGCAATGTCTTCGTCGGTGTCGCCGGCCACGATGGCGCTCTGCAGGCCTGCAATGCGCGGCCACCGCGTGTCGGCCAGTGAACGGTACGGCACGCGACTGTCGAGTACCTGCAACCGGCACTGCAGTGATGGACCCACACTGGCCGTTACGGAGCCGGGAGCCGCCTCGACGACTTCAAGCTCGCTGGTCACCACCAGATACTGCCGGTTGCAGCCGGCCTGCGGGCAGCCTTCGAGGTCGAACAGATGGCCGGCACCCAGGTTCCAGGCGCGGGTACGGCCATGCCACTGCGCACGTGCAGCCTGCTCGGCTTCAACGCGCACCTGTGCCCGCTGCCGGCCTTGTTCGGCGCTCTGCTGCCGGCCATGGCCACGGTAGATGGAACGCGTACCGGCACCGTCATCGCCATCGGCCTGTGCCTCTCCCAGCAGCACCGCGCGCGGCTTCGCCGGATCGAACTCATCCAGCTGCCAGTGCGTCGGGCGCAGCTGGTGCTGCTGCTGCCAGTCGGCCATGCCCGGTGCTCCCAGCGCCGGGGGCTCACGCTCGGCCTGCCAGGGCAGGCGCTCGAACGGTGCCGCCGTGGCATGGGCGCCCAGGCCATCGGCCAGTACCAGCGTGTGGCGATCTGCAGTGTGCTCGAAGTAGTAGTAGAGGCCTTCCTGCTGCAACAGCCGATGGATGAAGTCCAGGCTCGGCTCATCGTACTGGACGCAGTAATCGCGCACGACAGGATTCCCGCCCAGCTGCACCCGCACATCGGTGCAACCGATCTCCGACAGCAGCGTGCGCACGATGTCCACCACCGATTGCCCGGAGAATATGCGGCTGTCGTGCTGCTGGCCAAGCAACCATAGACGCGGTACCAGGGTGACTTCGATCGTGGTGAAGCGCTCTTCGCCTACCTCGCGCTGCCCCAGCAGGGCGACGGCCGCGACGATGCCATGCAGGTGTCGGTTGCCGTTGTCGTGCACCAGGCTGATGCCGAACGGCGTGCCAAGCAGACGGGAGGGATCCGGCGGATCTCCACTACACAGTGCCGACAGCACATAGCGGTAGGGTTGGCCGAGCGACTCACGGCCCTGAAGCTGCTGGAAGCGCAGTCGTCCGCCCAGGTCCGACTGCAGGGAGATCGTGCGCGCCATGCCCGTCCACGGTGGAGAAGATTCGTCCGGCCCGCGCGGGTGCTGGCCGGATCCGCGACCGGATGCTCCCACGCGTTGCCGGCGCGCAACCGGCATTTCGTCTCACCGGCCGAGGCTGCCCGGCTCCCCCGGTTCCTTCAGCGCCCTCAGTGCTTCATCGCGCACGCTGCGCTGCGAGGTATTGAGCGTTGCCGGATCCCGTGCGATCACCGGATCGAGATAGTGCCGCTCGATGTCGGCCATCGCCTCGGTGGCATGCATGCGCTTGAGCACGGCGTAGAGCCGCGACGCGCTCTCCGTCGTGTGTGCGTCGAGTACGCCGCGGCTGGACGCGCGCAGTTCCAATGCCTTGGCATGGGCATCGCGCGCGGCCGGCAAGCGGCCGGCACGATTCTCGACCCGCCCCACCACGTCCCAGGTCGCCGAGATCAGGCGGTAGTCGTCCGGCATCAGCCGTTGGTTGCCTTCCAGCGCGGCATACGCCGCCTCGCGCGCCTCATCGTAGTGATCGGTCCTGGCCAGCATGCTGGCCAGTCCGCCCAGGGTGAACAGCGTGTCCGGATGCATCCGCCCGAGCGTGCGCGTGCGCTGCTGCAGCAGCTCGCGCTGCAGTTGCACGGCGCGCTCGAAGCGCTGCGGCTGATCCTGCTTGGCCAGCACCCGGATCAGCTCCGCCTTGGTCTGCAGGGCATCCGGATGGTCGGCCCCCAGCACGCGCTGCTGCTCGCCCAGCAGGTGCTCCATGAAGGCCTGGGTCTGGGTGAATGCCGGCTCAGCCTGCGCCAGACGCACCATGTTGAAGCCCTGCAGGGCAGCCGCCGACAGCGTGTCTGGATGTTCGGAGCCGAGGCTGCGCTCGCGCCGCTGGCGCACTTCGCTGGCCAGCGCCAGCGAGTTCTCGTATTCGTTGAACGTGTTCTGCAGGCGCGCCAGCATCAGCATCGCCGCCAGCGTGCGCGGCGCGTTGTCGCCGAAACGCGTGCGGAACCGGGGCAGCAAGGGCTCCAGCCGCGCCAGGGCTTCTTCACGGCGGGTCAGCTCACTGAGCGTGGTCACCATGCCCAGCTCCAGCTCCAGCAGCGCCGGGGCATCCTTCTCCAGGCGCGGCGTCCACGCCGTGACCAGGGCCTGCTGCCGCTGCAGGGCCTTCTCCAGTTCTCCCTGCCCCGCCATCACCTGCGCCTGCTGCGCGCCTACGCGCAGCCACAGCGGGTTATCCGGCGCCAGCTCCGGCCGCTGGAGTGACATGGCTTCATCCAGCAGGCCGCGCGCCTCGACCAGGTTGCCGCGGCGATACAGCGCATCGGCCAGATCCGCCAGCGCCGATACCAGGCGCAGGCCGCCTGCATGCTGCTCGCGCTGCACCGACAGCACCGACTGCAGCTCGCGCACCGCTGCCGGGTAACGGCCGATCGAGATCAGCACGCGGGCCAGCGACTGGCGCAGGTCCGCAGACAGGGATGGATCATCGGCAAAGTCCTGCTGCAGGCGATCCAGTGCATGGGCCACCACGTAGCGCTCCAGCAGATCACGAGCGATGTCCGAGGCCGGAACCTTGGCCCGCAGTGATTCCAGATCCAGCGGCGCGTCAGCTGAATCCTGCAACGCCCGCTGCATCGCCTCGCCGTTGGCCGCGGCCATCGCGTGCCCCATCGCATCGACGTCCACGCTCTGCAGCATCTCCTGCTGGAATTCGACCATGCGCTCCAGTTGCTGCTGGCGGTGACTGGCCACGGCCTGTTGGCTGCGCGCCTGCTGCAGCGCCCACAGCGATGCCGCCAGGCCAACGACCACGCAGCCCAGGGTCAAGGCCGCCAGGACCACCGGCAACCGGTGCCGCTGCAGGAACTTGCGGGCCACCAGCAACCGCTGCTGGCGTGAGACCAACGGCGGAATGTTGCGACACCAGCGGTCGAGGTCGGCCAGCAGCGCCGATACACCGTCATAGCGTCCCGAGCGCTGCGGGTCGGTGGAACGACGCACGATGGCATCCAGGCCTTCCTCCAGAGCGCGCCGCAGTTCACGTCGGCTGCACTGGCAGGAAGCAGCCAGCCCGGCCTGCGCCTCGACCGTCAGATCGAGGAACACTGCCAACGGCGACAGCGGCTCCGGCATCCGTGCCGGTGGCCGTTGCCCGCACAGCAGCTCATGCAGCATCGCGCCCAGCGAGTACACGTCACTGCGCGCGTCGATATCGATCTCCAGGCCTGTCTGCTCCGGGCTCATGTAGCCCGGCGTGCCGCCGGACCAGCGATCGGTATCGTCATGGCTGCCGGCAATGGCGATGCCGAAGTCGATGATCTTCGGCTGCGGTGCGCCATCCACGGCACCCACCAGCACATTGCTCGGCTTCAGGTCGCGATGGATCACACCCTTCTGGTGTGCATGCTGCACGCCCTGGCAGACCTGCATCATCAGCCGCACCCGCAGGTCCAGCGGTGCGCGACGTTGGGCGCACCAGCGGTCGATGCCCTCGCCGTCGATGTACTCCATTACCAGGTAGGGACGTTCGTCCTCATGCATCCCCGCGTCATAGATCTGCGCGATGGCTGGGTGATGCATCTGTGCCTGCATCTGGCATTCGAACTCGAAGAACGCTCGGCTTTTCTCATCCAGCCCCGGGTTGGCCATCATCTTGATGGCCACCTGCTGCCGATAGGCGCCGTCGGCACGATGGCCAAGGTAGACCCGGCCCATGCCGCCCGTGCCGATCATCGCGTCTACCGCCCACGGGCCGCAGCGGGTACCCGGTGGCAGGATCGGGGGCGGTTCGCGGCCGATCTCTGAGACCGCCTGGCGCAGCGGCACCCGCAGGCGCACCGTAGCTTCGGCCTCCACCGCCAGCATCGCCTCCAGTTCGCGACGCAATGGCGGGTCATGTCCGACCTCCGCCTGTACGAACGCCGCACGCGCCGCGCCGCTCAGTGCGCTGGCCCGGTGGAAGAGACTTTCCAACTGGCGCCAGCGCTCCAGGCTCAGCATGACGACAACCGTGCGGCCAACCAGACGCGCACGAAACGCAGATCGCGCTCGGCGGTGGGAATGGAAATGTCCAGCAGATTTGCGGTTTCAGCCACGGTCAGCCCGACCAGTTCGGTCATCGCGAACGCACGCGCCTTGCGGGCATCCAGCCTGGCCAGCTCATCGAACGCCTCGGCGATGCTGAGCAGGTCCACCGGCTGCACGCCGGGATCGACCAGCTTCACCGTCAGCGTGACCTGCTGCCCGCGCCGCTTGCCACGATCGCGCATGCGCGCAAGGTCCACCAGAAGGTGGCGCATCTGCAACGATGCCACTGCATAGAAATGCCCGCGCGATGCGAAGCCATGCTCGCGTGCCGACAGCCGCATCCAGGCCTCGTTGACCAGCTCGGTCGGCTGGAAACCATCGGCCACGCCACGTGCCAGGCTGCGCACCGCGATCTGGTGCAGTTCGTCGTAGACCAGTCGCGCCAGCGTATCGCTGGCCGGTGCTTCGCCGTCCTGCCAGCGCGCAAGCAGGTGGGTGATGCCCTCGACGGGCGGCAGCGTGTCATTCATGGCAATCCCTCGCTCGACGCCGGATGCGCCGCCATGCAGGGATGCATGGCGAAACGCTGCCCGCCCGCAACGAAGAGACGTCGCGCTGGCCGCTGGGGCGACAGTATCGGGAGGGCGGTCATCCGGGACGTGGCCGCGGATCCCCAGGCGCGGCGCGGTCGATCCTACGCGAGCAAAGCGTGTAGAAATAGTCAGGACGTGACGCATATAGGCTGAATTCTCCGACGGTGTGAAGGAGTATCAGGCGGCGATTCGTCTCACTTGAACGCGATGACGGAGATTTGGATCGACCTAAAGTGGTCACGCATCACAGAAGCCGGTTGTACGGGCGATCTCCATCCGTCCCGACGATCGTTGCATCGTCTGACCGGAATTGACCCGAAGCCTTTGGGGAATGTCCGCAGATGTCCTGGTGGTGGCCTTCGCGCACCAGCTCAGCCAACCAGCACGGTGAAGCACCCGAGCACGATCACACCGCCATGCGCGGTGCTGTCACCCAGGCGCGCCGCCGGTTGGCCCTTGATGAAGACCTTCACCGAACCTTTGACGATGCTGTCGGGCGGACCGACGCAGGTGCACAGGTCGCCCACCCTCGCTGCCGGCAGGCCACCGATCAGCACGGCCGGTGCGCCAGGCGCAGTGATCGGGCCACCGACGTGGGGAACCACGCCGGTGACCATCGGGCAGGTGTGGAGATCGGTCAGGCGGGCGGCGGGTTGCATCGTCAGATCCGTATCAATCCCATGGGCCCGGACCAAGGTCGGTTGGCTGAATATTGGAAAGCATGTCGATCATCTTGGTCGCCCCCCGAGTCACACATTCTTCCATGCTTCCGATATGCATCTTCAGTACCTGGCAATGTTCGTTGCCTGCCGCCGCGCGTGCGTCGATCACTCCGTTTGCCAATGTGTAAGCGTCTTTGGCAAACATCAGTTGGCCGATGACCGGCGCAAATCGGAATGCGGATTTTCCAAAGAGAACAGGCACATGGCCGATGTACGTATAAGCACTCATGGCGATGCTGGCGACATCCGCTGCTGTATCTGATTTCGAAGTCACAATGCTGGTTGCACTTGATGCGTGGCGTATCGGTGAGCACTGGATAGACCTGCGGAGCATTGGCAGTTTCCCGACCAGGCCCATCATCATCATGTGGTTGGCCACGTTGAAAGTCGTGGAAGTCTGGTTCAACTTCTTTGATAGATCGTTCGGATCAGCTGACATGTGCAGTTCTTCCTGTTTCCCGGGCCGGTATCCCAAGTTCTGCTCAGATGCCCACGAAGAGGCTGCTAGGGTCCTTCAAAGAGCGACGATATCTGAAGTTCCTCTTCCGCGAGGAACTTTGTCGGATAGAGGGAAGCGATGAAAAGTTCATCGCCTATTTTTCTGAAGTTTATCGCCGCTTCGCATACGCGCTTTGGCACATCCGACCCCGCCTCGTAGCCATAGATGGACGAATCCGTGACTGCAACTGTCTTCAACCATTTCTGCGCGGGCCCGATCCCGGCATCAGCATTTCCAAGTTCGACCTGCACCTGGCTGGAGTTCAACAGAAAGTGCGCAAGCCGGTAGGAGCAGGATCGATTGGCCGCCCGGCTCTTGTTCAGCACGTTGTTCTCGAGCGGAGTCAACACGCGCATGCCGGTCGGATGGTCACCCGTCGTGTTGTAGATTCCAACGGCACCTCTGTGCATATACTCATGCCCAAGCTTTTTCCCTGTGTTGTTGTATGCATTCCGTGTCCGCGGATCGTCGGGGCCGTGATCAAGTTTTTGACCATTGCTCCTGTCAATCGCGATAGCCGCTTCCTCGATTGTGTAAGGCTTTTTGATGTTCGGCATCGATGTTCTCCGTTTGTGCGTGGAAGCCCGGCCAGTGCGAACCCAAGCATCTAGAACTGGTAGTTGAATCGGCCCTCGCTTGCGGCCACGTTGGCGCCGACAACGCCCTCCCCCGATACAAGCCGCGCCAGAAACTCCCGACTGATCTCCGGCAACATCGAATTGGTCAATATCGCGTCGATCATCCGCCCACCCGATTCGCCTTCGGTGCAGCGGCTCACCACCAGCTCCACCACCGAGTCGTCGTATTCGAACGGAATGCGATAGCGTGCCTCCACCCGCTTCTTGATGCGGTTCAACTGCAACCGCACGATGCGGCCCAGCATGTCCGCGCTCAGCGGGTAGTACGGAATCGCCACCAGCCGCCCCAGCAGCGCCGGCGGAAACACCTTCAGCAGTGGCGCGCGCAATGCCTTGGCCATGCTTTCCGGGTCGGGAACCAGTTCCGGATCGGCGCACAGGCTGGCGATCAGTTCGGTGCCGGCGTTGCTGGTCAGCAGGATCAGCGTGTTGCGGAAGTCGATGCGGCGGCCTTCGCCGTCTTCCATCCAGCCCTTGTCGAACACCTGGAAGAACAGCTCGTGCACATCCGGGTGTGCCTTCTCCACCTCGTCCAGCAGCACCACCGAGTACGGCTTGCGGCGCACCGCTTCGGTCAGCACACCACCCTCGCCATAACCCACATAGCCCGGCGGCGCCCCCTTCAGTGACGACACCGTATGTGCTTCCTGGTACTCGCTCATGTTGATGGTGATCAGGTTCTGCTCGCCGCCGTACAGCGCCTCGGCCAGCGCCAGCGCGGTTTCGGTCTTGCCCACGCCAGAGGTGCCCGCCAGCAGGAACACACCGATCGGCTTGTCCGGGTTGTCCAGGCCTGCGCGGCTGGTCTGGATGCGCTTGGCGATCATCTCCATCGCATGGTCCTGGCCGATCACGCGTTGGCCAAGCAACTCCGGCAGTCGCAGAACGGTGTCGATCTCGTTGCGTGCCATGCGCCCAACCGGAATGCCGGTCCAGTCGGCCACCACCGCCGCCACCGCCTGGTGATCGACCGTCGGCAGGATCAGCGGGGCCTCGCCCTGCAGTGCCGCCAGTTCGGCCTGTACCAGCTGCAGGCGTGCCAGCAACACATCACGGTCGCGTGCCTGCACCGGTACCGAGGCCACCACGGCATCACCATCGGCCTGTGCCGCCGCCGCTTCCAGTGCGCTGCCGGTACCTTCCACGGGCACGTTGCCGCTGCGCAGCTGCGCACGCAGATCCAGCAACTCATCGACCAGCGCTTTCTCGGCCTGCCAGCGCTGCTCCAGCCTGGACAGGCGCTGCTGCTCATCCGCCAGCGCCTGCGCGCAGGTCGCGCCGCGCTCGGCCACCACGATGCCGATCGCGGATTCGCGGTCGATGATGGCCTGCTCGGTCTGCAGCGATTCAATCCGCCTGCGGCTGTCGTCCACCTCCGCTGGCACCGCGTGCAGGCTCACCGCCACGCGTGCGCACGCGGTATCGAGCAGGCTGACCGACTTGTCCGGCAGCTGCCGCGCCGGGATGTAGCGATGGCTCAGCCTGACCGCAGCTTCCAGCGCTTCATCCAGGATCTGCACCTGGTGGTGCTTCTCCATCATGCTGGCCACGCCGCGCATCATCCGCACCGCACGCGCCTCGTCCGGCTCCTCCACCTGCACCGCCTGGAATCGCCGGGTCAGCGCAGGGTCTTTCTCGATGTACTTCTTGTACTCGGCCCAGGTGGTGGCGCCCACCGTGCGCAGCGTGCCGCGCGCCAATGCCGGCTTCAGCAGGTTGGCCGCATCGCCGGTGCCGGCCGCACCCCCGGCACCCACCAGGGTGTGGGTCTCGTCCACGAACAGGATGATCGGCGCCGGGCTGGCCTGCACTTCGTCGATCACCGCGCGCAGGCGCTGCTCGAACTCCCCCTTCATGCTGGCGCCCGCCTGCAGCAGGCCAACGTCCAGCGCGCGCAGCTGCACATCCTTCAGCGCGGGGGGTATGTCGCCGCGTGCGATGCGCTGGGCCAGGCCCTCGACCACGGCGGTCTTGCCGACCCCCGCTTCGCCGACCAGGATCGGGTTGTTCTGCCGCCGCCGCATCAGGATGTCGACCACCTGGCGGATCTCATCATCGCGTCCGATGATCGGATCGAGCTTGCCATCGCGGGCCTGGGCGGTCAGGTCGGTGGTGAACCGCGCCAGCGCTTCCTGCTTGCCCATCGCAGCGGGTGCGATGGCACCGCTGGCATCGCCCGGTGCGGCAGCATTTCCCAGTGCGAAGCCATCGGTCGGTCGCTGGCCCTCTTCCGGCGAGCCGGCGATGATGCCGGCCAAGCCCTCGCTGAGCGCTTCCGGCTTCAGCTTGTCGAACTCGCGCGAGATCGCCGACAGCCCGCTACGCAGGCTGCGGCTGGAAAGCACGCCGAGCAACAGGTACGCACTGCGCACCTGCGCTTCGCCGAAACCGAGCGACGCCTGGATCCAGGCGCGTTCGACCGCCTCCTCCACCGCACTGGACAGATCGGTGACAGCACCCGCTCCGCGCGGCAGGCGCTCCAGCGCATCGGTGACGTCACGCGCCAGCCGCGCCGGGTCCAGCTGCGCATGGCGCACGATGCGGTGCAGGTCCGAATCCTGCAGCTGCAACAGCTGGTGCAGCCAATGCACCAGCTCCACGTTGGGGTTGCCGCGCAGCTTGCAGAACACGGTGGCGCTTTCGATGGCACGGTAGGCAAGCGGGTTGAGCTTGCCGAACAGCGCACTGCGGCGGATCTCGGTCATGGCAGGGGTCCAGGTCGGTCGGTGAAGGCCATCGCGGCGCGCGGATGCACGACCACGTCGTCGGCGTCGGCCACGCTCCAGGCGCGTCGACCCAGCCAGGTGTCCAGGCCAAGGCGCCCACTGCGGGCCAGTCGCAGCGTCGGCACTTGGTCGGCGCGCAGCAGCAGCTGCACATCCCAGGCCTGGGTGTCGCCGCTGTGGCTGCGTATCAGGGCTGCCAGGCGTGGCAGCTGCGTGCCACCCGGCAACCAGCGGCGGAAGCTGGCCAGGTCAAGCGGGCCGATGCGCAGGCGGAAACGATGCTGGCACCCGCGTACCTGCGCGCCCAGCACCGCACTGCGGCCCAGCCGGTTGCTGCGCACCCCCAGGTGCAGCTGCGCATCCTCGGGCAGGCGCATCCATTCGGCGACAAAGCCGATCACCTGTGCCGGCACCTGCAACGCCGCTTCTGTCAGCGCACGCAGGCCCCCGGCATTGCGCGCCATCGGCAACAGGTGCCCGGCGTGATGGCGGCGGAAGTCATCGTCCAGCGCATCACGGCGCTGCAGTGCGGGGGATGCGATGCCGACCAACGCCCCCAGGTACAGGCGGAAGCGGTCGTCCTCTGGCCGGTCGGCCTGTACCACGGGTTGTGCATCAGCCCAGGCGCGGTAGAACAGGCTCATCAGACGGTGATGGAACAGGTCGGCGAACGCCACCAGGCTGTCATCGCGTGCGCTGCGCTGCCGCTGCAGTGCGTACTCGGTCAGGTGCAGTGGCAAGGGACCGTTCGGTCCGAACAGGCCGAAGCCGAGCGTGCGCAACTGCGGTGGGCACGTGCGGGTTGCCGGGACCATCGCATCGACATCCCGGGGGGCGAAGGCCAGGCTCGGTGCCTGCCGCAACCGCAGCGGATCCTCCTCCGGGCGCGTCGAGCACCCCCAGCGCGGCAGGTGTGGGTGCGCCCGTTCCAGCAGGCGCAGCGCTGTGAACGCCTCGAACGCGTGCGGTGCCGCGGCCAGCGCCTGCAGCAGCGCAGCGCGCGCGCCTACAGCGCCAGCAGCGCGCCCGGTCTGGCCGTCCATCGGGCCACCTCGTTGCGTTCAACGGTGCGCAGCACGGTTTCGGTGAAGGCATTGATCGAAACGTAGCGTGCGAAGAACTGGCGCATCACTGCCGCCAGCAGATAGGCCCCGGTTCCTTCGAAAGCAGCATCCTCGCAGGTCAGGGTGATCTCCAGCCCACGGCCGAAGGTGATTGGGCCGGGCACCGGGATGCGGCGCACGATCGAACGCGCTGACACGCCCCGCAGTCCCTCCAGCTGGCGCTGCGCGCCGGCATCATGTGGATCGCAGTACAGCGCCAGCATTTCGCGCAACGCATCGGTACCGCGTGCGTCGCCGTCCTCGAACAGCGACAGGTAGTTCAGCTGCAGGTGGCTGAGCAGTTTCCAGGCACTTTCGCCGCCGTCGCCGGCCGGCTGTGGACGGGTCGGTCCGGCCACGCAGCGGATCGCGGTGACCGGTGCACCATCGTCCAGGCTGAAGTCGGTGCGTCCCTTGCCCACCGGCATCTGCAACGGCAGGTCACGATTGCTGCACAGCAGCTGCAGCCCCAGCTGGCGCAGCCGGCTGGGGAAGGGTCGGTCGGCAGCATCGACCAGGCTGATGAACATCTCGCTGCCCACATAGCTGGAGCGTGCGCCCTGCCGCCGCTGGCGAGCCGACAGCTGGCGCGGCTCGCGACGCAGCGTGTAGTACGCGCCTTGCGGATCGTGCCAGGTACGCGCCTGGCTGCCATAGAACGGCGCGAAGCGCTGCTCGGGCGACTGGCCGTCACCGTAGCCGTCCACGGCGATGACGCTATGCACTTCCAGGTCCAGCGGACGGGTACGGTCGGGCAGCACATGGTATTCGTGGCGTCCGGGCGACAGGTGCACGCGGTCGGCCGCCTGCGGAAACAGGTTGATGGCCGGCGTGCAGTACAGGCGGAAGTTGTCCGCGCCCAACGCATTGTGCAGGCCGGGCTCACTGCGATCGAACAGGATCACGACTTCCAGCTGGTTGCCGGTGGCCCGCTGCAGCACCGGCCTCAACCCGGTCAGTTCGACGAACAGGAACCGCTCCGGGCAGGCGAAATACTCCTGCAGCAGCCGGTAGCCACTGAACGAACGCCCGTCATACGGCAGCAATGCCTGCGTGTCATCGAAACCGGCCGGCTGCAGGGCCTCAGCGGGCTGCCAGTGGGCCGGGCCTCCCGCGCGCAGCCAGCAGCCACACGCGTTACCCATCAGCTGCTCATACAGCCGCCGTGGCAGGCCATCGGTGCCGGCCAGGAACAACGGCAGGCGATCGAGCGACAACGTCTCCAGCGGTACGCCCGCCTGTGCCTGCAGGCGCAGGCGCAGCCCCGCACGCGCCGCGCTGTCGGTGGGAATTGCGACCTCCGCCGCAGCCAATGCCGCCGGATTCTCGAAATAGCGCGCTTCCACCAGCTGCAGTGGCCACAACGTCACCTCATGCGCGGTGCGGTACTCACAGGCCGTGCGCTCACCGGCCATTGGCGTGGCAACGAGGCGGCTGTGGCGGGGCACACGGTGGCCCGCAGCCAGCTTGGCGTCCTTCAGGTCTGGCTGCAGCTGCACGACGGCCATGGAAGGGACCGGCGCCAGGAAATGCGGATACACCATCTCCAGCAGGTGCTGGGTGAATACCGGAAACTGCGCCTCCAGCTTCACCTGCACGCGAGCGGCAAGGAAGGCAAAGCCTTCCAGCAGGCGCTCGACATAGGGATCGGCACACTCCATGCCATCCATGCCGAGGCGCCCGGCGATCTTCGGGAACTCGCGGGCGAACTCTGCGCCCATGCCACGGATGTGCTGCAGCTCGCGGTTGTAGTGGCGGAGCAGGCGCGGATCCATCAGGCATTGCCCTCGACCAGGTCCATGCGGCCGGTCTCCAGGTCCACCTCGGTCTTCAGGTAGAGATTCAGCGGGATCGGCTGCGCCCACATTTCCGAGCGGATGTCGAACACCAGCGAGCGCCGGTCCATCCGTTGCGCGTTGGCCTGGACGGTAACCTGCAGCGTGTGTGCGATCAGGCGCGGCTCGAAGGCGAGGATGGCCTCGCGCAGCCGCCGCTGCAGCGTTGCGACATCCAGTCCGGCCAGCTCCAGCCCGGTCAGGTCCGGAATGCCGTAGTTGAGCACCGAGCCGGCGACGTCGGGCGCATCGTCCAGGCGCATGCTGGCCGCCAGGTGCACGCTGTTGAGCAGCCACGACAGGTCGCGCATCACGCACTCGCGCAGTCGGCTGGCGGAGATCACTCGCTGTTCGCGGCTTTCGTCGCGCTGCAGCGGTGCATCGTCGGTCAACCGGTCCAGCAGGGACGGCTGCAGGCGCTCGGTGGTGGTCAGCTCGGCCATCGGCGCATCTCAGTCCGCACGCTGCAGCCGCAGCTGCCGGATCTGCAGCAGAGGATGATCACCGCTGTCGGTGGCCAGCATGCGTTGGCCACTGCCGATGCCGTGCTCGTCCCATTCACTGCGCCGGGCCAGCTGCAGGCCGCTGTCATCGCCGGCTTCGCTGCCCGGATAACGTACCGGCACGAACGCACGCAGCGCACTGCCCTGGCGCAGGTGCAGTTCGGCCGGTGCCCAGACCAGGTCACGCAGGTCTTCGGGAGGATCGATGCGCAGTTCAGCCAGGCCATCCAGCGGCAGCCACGCATAGCCGCTGGGGGTGATCACTTCCAGGCAGGGGCCGAAACGCGGGTCGGCATCGGCGATCCACTCGAACGGCTCGCCATCACAGTCACCCGCGATTGCCGGTGCCTGCGAGAACGCCTGTTCGCGCAGTTCAATGGCTGCGTCGATGTGGCCCTGCTGCTGCAGCTGCAGCGCCTGCAGCAGCGGTGCCAGCCAGGGTTGCGGCGTGCCCAGTACAGGCGGCAGGCGCGTGCCGGCGAATACCTCGGCGCGTACCTGCTCGGCACACAGCAGGGCGTGGCCGGCACTGCCCAGCAGCGACAGGCTGGCGTCGAGCTGCACGGCCGCCTGCAGCTGGGCCCCGGCCCGTTGCCACTGGCCGAGCACGGCCAGCAGCTGGAACAGGAAAACACGTTCAGCGGCGGCGGTCGGTGCGGCACGCACACGTTCGCGCTGCGCCTGCAGCGCGCCGCCCAGGTCACCGGCCCGCAGCAGGTCCACGGCCGGTGCGGAAGCGGTGGTGGGCGGCACGTTCATGCATCAGCCCTTGGCCACGGCCTGCATGTCGTAGGTGAAGGTCTTGGCCGCGCCGTCGGCGGTGCCGTCGGGCTTCTGCGGCTGGAACCCATACTGGAACTTGCCGAAATGCAGGGTGATGTTCTCGGTCAGGCGGTCCTCACCGCCGGAGCCGCCGGTGGATACCGATGTGATCAGCACGCCGTTGGACAGGTGCAGGGTCACGTAGTCGGTCTGCTCGCCGGTGGCGTTGGTCACGTACAACCACGCCTCCTCGATGCGTGCACCGGTGCTGGCAGCCTGCAGCAGCGCGTTGGAGCTCTTGTCCACGTACTTGGTGATGGAGATGTCCTGCACGTGGGCCTTGCCACCGGAACTGACGCCACCGCTGTGCAGGTCGCCGCTGTTGCTGACGCCCCACGACCAGGCCAGTACCGGAATCTCGTTCTTGTGCTTGGCGTGGGTCGAGCCACCTTCGATGGTGACGCTGCCACCCTTGAACTTCAGATGCATGTCGAATGCCATGGAACTGCTCCTTCAATCGGCTGTCGAATCGGTTCGCCGGCCAGGGCCTGGCCAGCGCGGGAAGGGGAACGGGAAGATCAGGCCTTGGCCTGTGATGGCAGGCGCGAAACCAGCCGCAGCGAAACGGTCAGTCCTTCCAGCTGGTAGTGCGGTTTCAGGAAGAACTTGGAGGTGTAATAGCCAGGCGCACCTTCCACCTCCTCCACCACCACCTCGGCAGCGGCGAGCGGATGGCTGGCCTTGTACTCCTCGCTGGAGTTGGCCGGATCGCCGTCGACGTAGTTGAGAATCCAGTTGCCCAGCCATTTCTGCATCTGCTCGCGGCTGGA
Source organism: Stenotrophomonas maltophilia (assembly GCF_003970865.1). Lineage (GTDB taxonomy): Bacteria > Pseudomonadota > Gammaproteobacteria > Xanthomonadales > Xanthomonadaceae > Stenotrophomonas > Stenotrophomonas maltophilia_AR. The sequence continues at coordinate 33,961 of NZ_RXLZ01000009.1, forward strand.
GAACGAACCGATCTTGTCGCGCACGATGCACTTGAGGTAGTGCGCGAAGCGGTTGCAGGCGAACATATACGGCAGCCGGGCCGCCAGCGCTGCGTTGGCGGTGGCATCGGGGTTGTCGTACTCGGCGGGCTTGTTCAACGACTGCGCGCTGATGAAGGCCGCCATGTCCGAGTTCTTGCGATGGACGAGTGGCATCAGGCCGAGCTTGTCCAGCTCGGCGGAGCGACGGTCGGTGATCGCCACCTCGGTCGGGCACTTCATGTCCACGCCACCGTCGTCAGTCGGGAAGGTATGCGTGGGCAGGCCTTCCACCGCGCCACCGGACTCGATGCCGCGGATCCTGGAGCACCAGCCGTACTGCTTGAACGAGCGGTTGATGTTGACCGCCATCGCATAAGCCGCGTTCTGCCAGGTGTAGCGGCTCGAATCGGCACCGGAGGTGTCTTCTTCGAAATCGAACTCGTCCACCGGATCGGTGGCGGCGCCGTAGGGCAGGCGCGCCAGCGTGCGCGGCATCGCCAGCCCGATGTACTTGGAATCTTCCGAGTCGCGCAGCGAGCGCCAGGCGGCGTAGTCGGGCGTGGTGAAGATCTTGGCCAGATCGCGCGGGTTGGCCAGTTCATCCCAGCCATCCATGCCCAGCAGGCGCGGTGCCGCCGCCGACAGGAACGGTGCATGCGCTGCCGACGCCACCTGGGCCATGCCGGCCAGCAGCTCGACATCCTGCGGGCTCTGGTCGAAGTAGTAATCACCCACCAGGCAGCCGTAGGGCTCGCCGCCCAGCTGGCCGTACTCGTGCTCGTAGACCTTCTTGAAGATCGGGCTCTGGTCCCAGGCGGTGCCCTTGTAGCGCTTCAGGGTCTTGCCCAGTTCCTTCTTCGATACATTGAAGACCCGGATCTTCAGCTGGGTATCGGTCTCGGTGTTGTTGACCAGGTAATGCAGGCCGCGCCAGGCACCTTCCAGCTGCTGGAAGTCCGGATGGTGCAGGATCTGGTTGAGCTGTGCAGTCAGCGTTCGATCGATCTCGGCGATGTAGGCCTTGATCGTCTGCGAGACATCGTCGCTGACGATGTCCGCGCGGCTGAGCACCTGTTCGGCCAGCGTGCGTACCGCCGATTCCACTTCCTGCTGGGCACGGTCGCTCTTCGGCCGGAACTGCTTGTTCAGCAGTTCGGCGAAGCCGCCCGATTCCAGTGCGGTGCCGGTATCGCTGCCGGCTTCGATCAGCTGTTCGGTCGACATGGTGTTACTCCCCGTCCTTGCCATCGCTGTTCGGCGCGGCGACCAGTGCCTGCAGCAGCGCCGGGTCACGGATCGCCTGCGCGATCAACGCCTCCGCACCGGCCTTGCCGTCCATGTAGGTATCCAGGTTCGCCAGTTGCGCACGCGCCTGCAGCAGCTTGGCCAACGGCTCGACGCGGCGCGCCACGGCGGCCGGCGAGAAGTCGTCCATGCTCTCAAAGGTGATGTCCACGCTCAGGCTGCCTTCGCCGGTCAGCGTGTTTGGCACGCTGAAGGCGACCCGCGGCTTCATCGACTGCAGCCGGCTGTCGAAGTTGTCGACATCGATCTCCAGCGCCTTGCGCTCTTCCAGTGACGGCAGGTCGCCGGCGTTGGCGCCGGACAGGTCGGACATCACGCCCATCACGAAGGGCAGCTGTACCTTCTTCTGCGCCCCGTAGACCTCAACGTCGTACTCGATCTGCACCCGCGGTGCCCGATTGCGGGCAATGAACTTCTGGCTGTTCGCCATGGCCTGGCCTCCGATGGAAACGGGTCGTGCCGGGCGCCCGCGGGCGTCGGCCTCGATGCCGGGCAAGTCTGGGAGACCGCCACGCAGGCCTCCCGACAATTCGTCTCAGCGTGGTCGCCGGGGTTCGCGGCGGGCCGATGATGGGTTTTCAGCGCAACTGTCGGTATCGACAGGACAGGCCCAGGGGATGGGCCGTGAAGACGCTGCCATGACACTCCAGCACTGCCCCTCGCTGGTCGGCGTACTTGCCGCCGACCTTGGTACCGCTGCCTTTGCTTCACTGCCGTCGGCGTCGGCGGCCTCGCCTTCCGATCCGCGGCTGCGGCGGATCCTCGATTTCATCGATGCGCACCTGGGTGAGTGCGAACTGGACGAGCGCATGATCCGCGATGCCTTCGCGCTCTCGCGGCCCACGCTGTACCGGTTGTTCCAGGCCTTGGGCGGGGTCGCCCGCTACATCCGCGAACGGCGCCTGTGGCTGGCCCACCGCCACCTCGACCGCGACCCCTGCTGCAGCGTCACCTGGCTGCTGTATGAAGTGGGCTTCGCCTCGGAGCGCCAGTTCCAGCGTGCCTTCCAGGCCCGTTATGGGATGTCACCGGCGCAGTGGCGCCGTGCCTGCCGCGGCCAGCCAATGCACCTTTCATGAGGGGCCTGGCCGCATCCACGCATGGCGTGGATCTACCGGAACCGCGGTATTGGATCCACGCCATGCGTGGATGGCCGTTTGTGCGGCCCACAAAAGGTGACGCCGGCGCGCATCCTGCGGCCGGCGTCGGGTCCCCTCCCCGGGAACGCTTGAATCAGCGGATGACCAGCACCGGCAGCGTGCTGCGTGCCAGCACCTCGGCAGTCTGGCTGCCCAGCAGCACGCGGGTCACGCCACGGCGGCCATGCGAGGTCATCACGATCAGGTCGCTATTGCGCTCGCCGGCGGTCTCGATGATGCCGTCAGCCGCATAGCGGTCCAGCACATGCACCGGATTGGCGGTAATGCCCTGCTCGGCGGCCTTGGCCAGCGCCGGCTGCAGCACCTTCTGCGCGCCTTCCTCGCGGTCGGCCTTGTACTCGGGGCTGTTCATGTAGCCCACGCTCCAGCCCATGGCGTCGTACATGCCGACGGCCCACGGCTCGGAAACGGTCACGATATCGACCTCGGCGTTGAGGTCCTTGGCCAGCTCCAGGCCCTTGGCCAGGCCCTTGTCGGCCAGCTCGGATCCGTCGGTGGCAATCAGGATGCGCTTGTACATGGTGGGGCTCCGTGGCGGTCTGCCAGATGGGAACAACACCATTGCACACCGGATGTGCAGGGCGCGCCTTGAGCAGGATCAATCCGGCGCCGCGCAGCGGCGTGTGCGCACCGCCGGCTTGCGTACCCACTGACCGCGGCGCATGCTGACCAAGCGGTATCGGGCCGCCCTGGGAGACCCCGCATGCAGGACAGCAAGCCGACACCACCAAGAACGCTCAGGATCATCCTGTGGAGCCTCATCGCCGCCTTCGTGCTGTTCTGCGGCGGCTATTATCTGGGCAAGGATCTTGCCCAGCGCGACAACGCCCGGCAGTCAGCCGGCCGATAACCTGCTGCCGTAGTCGAGCTTGCTCGACTGCTTCTGCTCACAAAAGGCAGTCGAGCAAGCTCGACTCTACGGCGCCCCCATCTTCAGGCGATCTGCACCACGCGTGCGTTCTGGCACAGCGGATAACTGGCCACGAATTCGGCAATCGCATCACGCATCGCTTCGAACGATTCGCCGTACATGTACAGCGCGGTCTCGGTCGGGCCCTGCCACCAGCTGCAGATCTCGCCAAGGCCGTCGATGTTCTCCGACAGCTGTTCGAACACGTGGTTCGAATCGCACTGTTCGTAGACTTCGTCCGGCAGGTTCAGGCCATCCAGGTAGATGCCCAGGCCCTCGGTCACGCCGAAGCTGCGGTCGGCCTCGCCCGCACCCTGCAGCTGCGAAACCTTCGGCGCACCCAGCTGTTCCAGCAGGTCGATCAGCTTCGGCACGCCGGCCGCATCGACCAGGGCAACTTCGATATCACCGTATTCGACCTCACCGAGGTCGGACATCGCGGTGCCGCCGCCAGTCAGCTCGCCCACCTGGGCCGCCTGCAGCAACGCGTCGAGCGGATCCTCGAACAGTTCGTGGCGATGCTCCGGCTGCAGTCGGGCGTTCAACTTCACGGTGACGTACAGCGTGGGTTCGGTCATGGGGGCGTTCCTGGAAGATGTCAGGCCCCATTGTAGAGTCGAGCTTGCTCGACTGCCTTTCCCGCCAGAAGCAGCCGAGCATGGACTCGGCTCCACAACATCCCGTCAACGCAGGAACGGCGCCACCTTGCGCTTCAGCAACTCCACCAGCACCGGGTCCATGTAGTCGTAGTCATCCGGGATATCCAGGCAGATCACCCGCTTGCCGTTCAACCAGGCCTTGTAGCGGCTGGACAGCCGGTTGCGGTGGGCGCGCTCCATCACGAACACCAGGTCGGCCCACTGCAGCAGCTCCGGGCTGAGCACTTCCTCGGCGTCGGCCAGCAGCCCGGCCGAGGCGGTCTCGATGCCCGGCCAATCGGCGAATACCTGCTCGGCCGTCGGGCTGCGAAGGCGGTTCTGGCTACAGAGGAAGAGCACGTTGCGGGTCATGGGTACTCGCCCTTGTAGAGCCGAGCCCATGCTCGGCTGATTTTCCCGGTACAGGCAGCCGAGCATGGGCTCGGCTCTACAGGATGCCTGCGGTGATCAGATCACCGTCAGGTTGGCGTAGGCCATCACCAGCCACTTGCTGCCGGCATCGGCAAACTCGACCTGCACGCGAGCGTGGGCGCCGCTGCCTTCGTAGTCGGTCACCATGCCTTCGCCGAACTTGGGATGGGTGACCAGCGCGCCGAGCTTCAGCGGCGGTGCCTCGATCGAGGCATGGCCCATCACCCGGCTTGCGCCCATCGAGGCCGGCCGCGAGACCTGCACCTTCGGGCGCACTTCGTGCAGCAACTCGCGCGGAATCTCGCGCAGGAAGCGCGATGGCAGGCTGTAGTTGTCCTGGCCATGAATGCGGCGCGACTCGGCATAGCTCAGCACCAGTTTCTGGCGCGCGCGGGTGATGCCGACGTAGGCCAGGCGGCGCTCTTCTTCCAGCCGCCCGCTTTCCTCCAGCGAACGTGCGCTGGGGAACAGCCCCTCTTCCACGCCAGCCAGAAACACCAGCGGGAATTCCAGGCCCTTGGCCGAGTGCAGGGTCATCAGCTGCACGCCCTCCTCGCCCGCCTGCGCCTGGCCCTCACCGGCCTCCAGCGCGGCATAGCCCAGGAAGGCCACCAGCTCATCCATGTCCTCGCCCACTTCCTCGATATCGTCTGCGCGGCGCACGAAGCGCGAGGCCACCGAGACCAGTTCGTCGAGGTTGTCGGTGCGCGATTCGGAGTCCAGCGCGTTGCGGCTTTCCTTGCTCCAATGCTCGCGCAGCTGCGAGCGCGCCAGCACATGGTCCACGCGCTCGGCCAGGGTCATGTGCAGGGTCTGCGCCTGCAGCTCGTTGACCAGCACCAGGAAACCGGCCAGCGCATTGCGCGCGCGTGCGGCCAGCGTGCTGCCCTGGGTGACCAGCATGGTCGCTTCCCACAGCGAAATGCCCTGCGCGCGTGCCTCGCGGCGCACTTCGTCCAGCGTGCGATCGCCAATGCCACGGGTGGGCGTATTGACCACGCGCTCGAAGGCGGCGTCATCGTTGCGGTTGGACAGCAGGCGCAGGTAGGCCAGCGCGTCCTTGATTTCGGCACGCTCGAAGAAGCGCATGCCGCCGTACACGCGGTACGGCACCTGTTCGCTCAGCAGCGCTTCTTCCAGCGCGCGCGACTGCGCGTTGCTGCGGTAGAGCACAGCCACTTCGGTGTAGCTGCCGCCATCGCGCACCCACTGGCGAGCACGCTCGACGATGTAGCGCGCCTCGTCCATCTCGTTGTACGCGGCGTACAGGTCGATCGGCTCGCCGTCGCCGCTGTCGGTCCACAGCTGCTTGCCGATGCGATCCGGGTTGTGCGCGATCACCGCATTGGCGGCACCGAGGATGTTGGCGGTGGAGCGGTAGTTCTGTTCCAGGCGGATGGTCTGCGCGCCCGGGAAGTCGCGCAGGAAGCCCTGCACGTTCTCGACCTTGGCACCGCGCCAGCCGTAGATGGCCTGGTCATCGTCGCCGACCACGAACACGTGGCCGGAATCGCCGGCCAGCACGCGCACGAAGGCGTACTGGATGGCATTGGTGTCCTGGAACTCGTCCACCAGGATCTCGCGGAAGCGGGCGCGGTAGTGCGCCAGCAGCGCCGGGTTGTCGCGCAGCAGTTCGTGCGCGCGCAGCAGCAGCTCGGCGAAGTCGACCAGGCCGGCGCGGTCGCAGCGCGCCTGGTACTCGATGTAGGCCTGGCGCATGGTTTCCAGCCACGCGTCGTGCGGCTCGGGCTGGATGTGCTGCGGGCGACGGCCTTCGTCCTTCTGTTCGTTGATCCACCACGCAATCTGCTTGGGTGGGTACTTGCCGTCATCCAGTTCCAGCGCCTGCACCACGCGCTTGACCAGCCGCAGCTGGTCGTCCGAATCCATCACCTGGAAGCCTTCGGGCAGCTTCGCGTCCTGCCAGTGCAGGCGCAGCAGGCGGTTGGCCAGGCCGTGGAAGGTACCGATCCACATGCCACGGCTGCCGTTGGGCAGCTGTGCGTCGATGCGGTGGCGCATTTCGCCGGCCGCCTTGTTGGTGAAGGTCACCGCGAAAATGCCGTGGGTCGGCACGCCATCGACTTCATGCAGCCAGGCGATGCGGTGGGTGAGTACGCGGGTCTTGCCGGAACCGGCACCGGCCAGCACCAGGTGGTGGCCGGGGGGAGCGGAGACGGCTTCGCGCTGGGCCGGGTTCAGGCCATCAAGCAGGTGGGAGACATCCATGCCCCCATTTTACGGCATCGCCGTCGCGGCTCCTGCGACCACCTGGGTGGCCAGTGCCTGCGCCTGCTGACGCAGTTCAGGCACCGCCAGGCTTTCCCACAGGCTGCCGATGCGCAGGCTGCCAAGCACGCCCAGCCGCGCCTGCGGCTGGCCACCCACTGCGAGCAGGCGGTCGCCCGGCACCGTGCTGTCCAGGCCCAGCCCATGTGGGCCGGGGCGGGCAAGCCCATCGGCCTGCAGCTGCTGCAGCAACGGATTGCGCAGTGCACTGGCACGGGTTTCCACACCGGTGGCGTTGATCACCCCGCCAATCGTCCACTGCTGTTCATTGCCGGAGGGAGAGCGGCCAGACAGCCGCAGGGCATCGCCTTCGCGCCAGACGCGCTGCAGGCGTGACCGATGGATGCGCAGTTGGCCGCTGTCCTGCAGGGACTGCAGCTGCGCGTCCACCTCTTCGGCGATGCGGTGGCGATGTACGTCCCAGTAGCGCACCACATGGCGCAGGAAACGACGCTGGTCGGCCTCATCGAGGCTGCACCACAGCGCCTGCCCGTGCGGACGGATACGGTCCATCACGCCCTGCCATGGCAGGCCGTCGGCCTGTGCCTGGCGTGCGAACCCGCGCAACGCGCGCAGGCGCTGGCGCAGGTTCATCGGCAACAGCGCAGCCGGGTCGAACGTGGGCAGACCACCATGCGCATGCGGCAACGGCAGCAGGCCGTGGCGCGAGATCACGTGCAGCGGGCCGGTGTGGCCGGCGGCGACCAATGCCAACACGGTGTCGGCCATGCTCAGGCCGGACCCGACGATGGCCACGGCCTGCTCGCCGGCCAGGGTGCGTACGCCGTCGTAGTCCCAGGCCTCGATCACGTCATCGGCGGGCAGTGCCTCGGCACCGGCCACCGGCAGCGGCCGCATGCTGTTGCCGGTGGCGAGCACCGCCTGCGCGGCGTGCAGCGCCTGGCCATCGCCCAGCTGCAGACGGTAGCCATGGTCATCCGGCTGCAGTCCCAGCACCGGCTGCGCGATCACCCGCAGCTGCGCCGGGCTGGCGGCGGCGGCCTCCTGCAGGCGCTGCTGCAGGTAGGCAGCAAAGTAGTGGCGGCACACATAGCGCTCGCCCAGCACCTCGCGCGCCTCGCCCGGGTAAGCGTTGGCGGCCACCAGGTAGTCGAGGAAGTCGCCGGGCTGGTCGGCAAACGCACTCATCTTCGCCGCCGGCACGTTCAGCAGATGCTCCGGCCACGGCGTGGCATAGGCGATGCCCTGGGCCAGCTGCGAGGCGGGTTCGAAGATGGCCAGCGCCAACGACGCCTTGGCCTGGCGCAATACCTGGATCGCCACCAGCACCCCGGCCGCACCACCACCGATGATCGCCAGGTCCAGTTCGCCATTACGCGGTGAATCAGTCATGTGCCGATTGTAGGCCATCGGCGATGACAGGCCGGATTGCCGAAATGGGCGGCCGGCAGTGCCTTACATCAACGCATCGGCCAGCCGTGCGATGCCCTCGCGGCTGCGCCGCCACGTGGGGCGGCTGCGCCACTGCTGCAGATCCAGCTGCCGCGACTCACGCAGATAGCCATCCTCGATCGCGCACAGCTGTTGCACCAGCGCGCGGTCGTAGCAGATCAGGCCGATTTCGGCATTCAGCGCGAACGAGCGGATATCCATGTTGATCGAACCGAGCACGGCGATGTCCTCGTCCACGCTCATGTGCTTGGCGTGCAGGAACTGCGGTTCGTACAAGGCGATGCGCACGCCACAGCGCAGCAGCTCGTCGTAGTACGCCTCCTGCGCCCACGAAGTCAGCCGCTGATTGTTGCTGGCCGACAGGATCAGCTGCACCTGCACGCCGGACAACGCCGCAATGCGCAAGGCGCTGAGCGTGGCTTCGTCCGGCACGAAGTACGGGGTGACCATCACCAGCCGGCGCCGTGCCAGATGGATCAGCGCGGCTACCGCGTCGCGCGCGTTGCTGTACGGGTAGGCCGGGCCGCTGGGCAGCAGCTGGGTGGCGATATCGTCGCCGCATTCGGGCACATCGGTGATCACATCCAGGCGCTGGCCGGTCTCCATGTACCAGTCACTGGCGAACACGGCTTCCAGATGCGCCACCGCCGGGCCGCGCACGCGCGCCACCAGCTCGCGGTTCGGGTGGCCGGGCACGAACTGCGGGCCCGCCAGGTTCTGCGAACCTACATAGGCCACTTCGTTGTCGATCACCGCGATCTTTCGATGGTTGCGCAGGTCCATGCGCCCGCTGCGGCGCCAGCGCAGGCCACCGGGCAGCATCGCGCGCACTTCGATGTCGCGCGCCTGCAGGCGCTTGCGATAGGCACGCAGGCCACGCTTGGCACCCACCGCGTCGAGCAGCACACGGCACTGCACGCCACGGGCGGCGGCACGCTGCAGTGCCTCGACCACCGCCTCGCCCACCGCGTCGTCGAACATCAGGTAGTACAGCAGGTGCACGCGGTCTTCGGCCTGGTCGATGTCGGCGATCAGCGTGTGCAGCGATTCGTCGTAGTCGGTCAGCAGGTCGACCGCGTTGCCGTGCACCGGCATGAAGTCGCCCTGGCGCTGCACCAGCGGCACGATCTCGGCGCAGGCGGTGTCCGGCTGCGGGGTCCAACGCAGGCGATGCTGCAGCGCCTGCTCCTCGCGGATGACCTGCGAGGCCTCGGCCTGGCGGCGGATGCGCTCACGCGACAGCCACGGGTGGCCGAACAGCAGGTACAGCGGCAGGCCCAGCAGGGGCACGAAGCCGACCAGCAGCAGCCAGCTGCGCGCCGCACCCGGCGTGGTGCGGGTGGGGATCCAGCACAGCGCGACCAGCCGGATCAGCCAGTCGATCAGCAGCAGGTACGAACCCAGCAACCACTCGAACAGCATCGCGTCGCCCGTCGGGAGGTGATGGGCCATTCTGCCCAGCGGGGTGTGTAGAGTCGAGCTGCGCTCGACTGCTTTGAACCAGCGTGTCGACCAAGGTCGACACCTACCAGGGCGGGACAGATGTGCCGACCGAGGTTGGCACCTACCGGGGGTGGAGGGAGCATGCCGACCAACGGTCGGCACCCACAGGCACCCACCACGGGAACATCGGGCATGAAAAAACCCGCCACAAGGGCGGGTTTCTTCGCGGGGATCAGCAATCCTTGCGGATTACTTGATCTTGCCTTCCTTGTACGGGACGTGCTTGCGCACGACCGGATCGTACTTGGAGAATTCCATCTTCCCCGGGGTGTTCTTCTTGTTCTTGTCGGTCGTGTAGAAGTGACCGGTACCAGCGGTCGAAATCATACGGACCTTATCGCGCTTGCCTGCCATGATCGTCTACTCCTCAGACCTTTTCGCCGCGCGCACGCAGCTCAGCCAGAACGGAATCGATACCGTTCTTGTCGATGGTGCGCAGTGCATGCGCGGAAACACGAAGCTTCACCCAGCGGTTTTCGCTGGCAACCCAGAAGCGGCGCTCGTGCAGATTCGGCAGGAAACGACGACGGGTCTTGTTGTTGGCGTGCGAGACGTTGTTACCCGTCTGCACTCGCTTGCCGGAAACCTGGCATACGCGGGACATTGCGCACCTCGATAGTAAGTTGTGTCAGCCCGTAGCCCGGGAGACGGCGGCCTCGATGGTTGCCCACCACACGTCAAGAGAATCAAAGGGTTACGCTGGCGTTGGGCGGCCGGGGACGTGCTCCCGGGGGCGCCGCCCGGTAGAAAACCGGACACAGCGAGCCGCGCATTATGCACGGGTTCAAGCACTTGCGCAAGTTACCCACAGGCCGGGACTGAATGCTACGGCCGCTCCCCTGTAGAGCCGGGCCGGCTCAACGCAGGTGCGGGATCACCTGAGCCAGCAGATGGGCATCCTTCAACGCGCCGTGCAGGCCCCGGTTGCCGGGAATGCGCAGGCGCTGCAGCACATCGTCCAGCTTGTTGCCCTGGCCCGGCCAGCGCCCACGCGCCAGCTTCAGGCTGCAGGTGATGCGGCAATGCTGGGCCAAGCTGGCAGGGATGCCGGACAGGCGCAGCTCGTTGTCCAGGAACCCCACATCGAAGGTGGCGTTGTGCGCGACCATCTCGCTGCCGCGCAGGAAGTCGAGCAGTTCGGCGGCTTTGCTGGAAAACAGTGGCTTGCCCACCAGCATCGCATCGCTGATGCCATGCACCCGCTGCGCGCCCCAATCGACCTTGCGCTGCGGCTGCAGGTAGGTGTGGAACTGGCGGCCGGTGAGCTGGCCATCGATCAGTTCGACGGCACCGATTTCGATCACCCGGTGCCCCAGGCGGTGGGAGATGCCGGTGGTTTCGGTATCCAGTGCGACGATGCGACTCATGCGTGGGGCTGTTTCCTGTTGCGTGCTGTGGTGATTTTCGCACGCCCGGTGCGTGTCACCCCAACACCTCCACCACCCAATCGATGAACACCCGCAGCCGCTGGCTCATGTGCCGGTTCGGCGGGAACATCACGTGCATCGGCATCGGCGGCAGCTGCCAGCCCTGCAGCACCGGCATCAGCTCGCCACGCGCCACATGCGGCTCGGCCATATAGCTGGGCAGCGCCACCACGCCCAGCCCCGCAAGCGCAGCCGCCAGATAGGCGTTACCGTCGTCGAAGCCGACCGTATAGCGGCCCTGCACCTCGACGCGCTCATCGCCGCGCTGGGCATTGAACACTCGGGCACGGCCGCTGCGCGGGCTGAGAAAGCCGACCATGTGGTGATCGGGCCCTTCCAGCGCGTGCGGGTCGGCCGGCAGGCCGAAGCGCTGCACATAGCCCGGGCTGGCGTGGAAACCGATCGGCAGCGCCGCCAGCGGCCGCGCCACCAGTGCCGGGTCGGCCGGGGTGCCACCACGGATCACGCAGTCGACGTTGTCGGCGATGACATCGACCTCGCGGTCGCTGACGCCGATGTCCAGCTGGATCTCCGGGTAGCGCGCCTGGAAATCCGGCAGCGCCGGCACCAGCTGCAGCCGCGCATACGGCCCGGGCACATCCACGCGCAGGCGCCCGCGCGGCTGGGTGGCCGCGTCGCCCAGCCCGCCTTCCACCTCTTCCAGCTCGGCCAGCAAGCGGGCGATGCGCGGGTAGTAGGCCGCGCCATCGGCGGTGACGCTGACCCGGCGCGTAGTGCGATTGAGCAGGCGCAGCCGCAGGTGCGCCTCCAGCTGCTGCACCAGCTGGGTGGCTGTGGTGCGGCTGATCTGCAGGGTCTGCGCGGCACGGGTGAAGCTGCCGGTCTCCACCACCCGGGCAAACGCCCGCATCGCCTCGAAACGGTCCATGGCGGGCCATGATTGTTTGGAATTGGCAATCAATCTAGGCCGATCATCGCGGTTTATCCAGACAGCGCTGGCGCGGAGGATGGCGTTCTCTCCCACGGGATCTTCCCCATGTCACAGCGTGATGTCGTTTTCCCCGCCGGCCGCCAGGCCCTGTACGAGCGCAACCGCTACTCGCCGGCGATCCGTTCCAATGGCTTGCTGTTCGTTTCCGGCCAGGTCGGCAGCCGCGAGGACGGCTCGCCCGAGCCGGACTTCGAAACGCAGGTGCACCGCGCCTTCGAGAATCTCAATGCGGTGCTGGCCGCCGCAGGCTGCACGTTCGATGACGTGGTCGACGTGACCGTGTTCCTGGTCGACCCGGAAACGAACTTCGAGAAGGCCTGGGCGATCGTGCCCGAGTACTGGGGCGAGGCGCCGCACCCGACCCTGACCGGTATCGGCGTGACCTGGCTGTACGGGTTCCAGTTCGAGATCAAGGTGATCGCGAAGCTGCCGTGACATGGGTAGTGCCGGCCGCTGGCCGGCAGCGTGGTGGGGTCGAAAAGCGTGTCGACCAAGGTCGACACCCACCAAGGCAGGAGGTCGATACCCACCAGGGCAGAAGGTCGATACCCACCATAGAAGGAGGTCGGCACCCACCAAGGCAGGAGGTCGACACCTGCCAGAGCTGGCGTGCGCGGCCCACCTGAACGGGAGGTTCCGACGAATTCCCGAGGTGGCCATTGATATTGTATCCGGCGAAAACCGCTTGCTAGCCTCCCTTCCATGCGCCGGATCACCCGCCAACTGCGTACGTACCTGATGATGCTGCTGATGGCGGCATTCGTGGTCGTGCCGGTGGCCGACGCACTGGTGTGTGCGGTGGAACCGCATGCCAGCAGCGCCCATGTCGAGTCCCTTGCGGACGATGCAGGCGGTGACAGCGACAGCAAGCACACGGGTGCCTGCACGCATAACCACTGCCATCACTCCACGCTGAGCCTGCCAGCGAACGATTTCGCCGCCTTCGGTACGCCGCTGCCGGCGCGCTGGATGAATGCCGGCGACGTGGCAACCTATGCGGTCGCCCAGGATGAATTGACGCGTCCCCCCCGGGCGTGAGTTGAGCGCGTCCCGCAATCGCGGGCTCCCGTTTCACTCACAACCGGAATCCCCCTATGTCGATCCTGACACCTCGGTCGCCGCGCGCGGCCGGGCTGGTCGTCGCCGTGTTGCTGGGCCTGGCCCCGGCAATGCAGGCGTCGGCACAAGCCGCCCCTTCCTACGACACCCTGCTTGAACGCCTGGACCAGCTGCCCGGCACCCGTGTGGGTACGGCGCTGGCCGAGGCCGCCGATGCGCGCGCCGACCAGGCCCGTGCGTTGCCCAACCCTTCCCTTTCCTACTCCGCCGAAAACGCCTGGGGCACCGGCTCCTATGGCGGCATGGGCAAGGCCGATACCGTGCTCACCCTGTCCCAGCCGCTGGAGGTCTGGGGCCAGCGTGGCGCGCGTGTCCGTGCCGCCCGCGCCGAGGCACAGGCGGCCAACCTGCGTGGCGCGCAGAGTCGCAGCGATGTGGCCAGCCAGCTCGCGGTGGTCTACGCACAGGCGGAAAGTGCACTGCGCCGCTACACCCTGGCCGAAGAAGCGCTGACCCTCACCCGCGATGACGCCAACGCCGTCAACGCGATGGTCAAGCAGGGCCGCGAGCCGCAGCTTCGCGCGGTGCAGGCGCAGAGCGAAGTGGCCAACGCCAGTGCTTCACTGGATGAGGCGCAGGCCTTCCGCGATGCCGCGCTGGCCCGCCTGGCCGGAGCCGCGCTGCTGGATGCGCCGGTGCAGGCGATCGACGACAGCCTGCTCGACCGTGCGCCGCCGCTGCCGCGTGGCGCCACCGACGTGGCACTGGCAGTGCGCATCGCCGAAGCCGAAGCCGATGCGGCGGGCAAGCTGGTCGACGTGGAGCGCAAGCGCGCCCTGCCCGACCTCAGTGTCACCGCCGCGCAGACCCGCTTCCGCGAAGGCGGCGAGCGTGCCTACAACCTCGGGGTCAGCCTCAGCATCCCGCTGTTCGACCGCAACCGCGGTGGCATCCGCGCCGCCAATGCCGACCAGCGCGCGGCCGAAGCACGCCTGGACCAGCAGCGCCGCGACAGCGAGGCCGCACGCCTGTCCGCCGTAGCCGGACTGAAAGCCGCCGGCAGCCGGACCCGCGCCGCCGATGAAAGCGTGGTTGCCGCCGAAGAGGCGTATCGCCTGGCCCGCGTCGGCTTCGATGCCGGACGCATCTCGCAGCTGGAACTGCGCAGCACCCGCAGCGCCCTCATCGCCGCCCGCGGCACCGCCGTGGACGCGCGCCTGTCGCGCGTCGGCGCGGAAATCGATCTTGCCCGCCTTGAAGGGCGCGCACCTTTTGTGGAGGCCCCATGACTCTCTCCCGTACTTTCCCGCTGATCGGCGGCGTGCTGCTGACCGTCCTGCTGGCCGGCTGCGCTGGCAACGCGCAGACACCTGCAAATGAAGACCCCGCCGCGGCCAAGGCGGGCACCGACGATGGCCATGGCCACGCGACCGACAGCAAGGAAGCCAAGGCGGAAGCCGCCAAGGCCCCCGCTGATGCTGACGAAGGCGTGGTTGCGCTGACCACGGAACAGATCAAGGCATCCGGTATCGAAGTGGTTGCGATCGGTCGCGGTGGTGGTGGCTCGACCCGGCTGTCCGGCAGGGTCGAGCCCACCGTGGGCGCCCGCGCTTCGGTGGCCTCCACGGTGACCGGCCGCGTCGAGCGCGTGCTGGTCGCGCCGGGCACGGCGGTGAAGCAGAACCAGGCACTGGCCATCGTGGTGAGTGGCGAGGCCGCGGTGTTCCGCGCCAATGCGCTGGCCGCATCGGCCGAAGCCGAAGCCGCGCGCCTGGCCTATGGCCGCGACAAGGCGCTGGTCGACCAGGGCGTGGTCGCCCGCCAGGAAATGGAAACCTCGCGCGCACGTTCGCTGGCGGCACAGGCCCAGGCCGCCGCCGCGCAGGCCCAGGCCGCCGCCAACGGTTCGCCGGACAGCAGCGGTCGCGTGCGCATCACCAGCCCGGTAGCCGGCATCGTCGGCAACGTGCAGGTCACCCCGGGTGGCGTGGTCGCCGCCGGCAGCGCGGTGGCCGACGTCGCCGACCCGACGATGAACGAGCTGGTGTTCACCGCACCGCCGGCGCTGGCCGCACAGGTCACGCCCGGCATGAAGCTGGAAGTAAGCGTACCGGGTGGCAGCTTCACCGCCACCGTCACCGGTTCGGCCGCCGATGTCCGCCAGCAGGGCGGCGTCGCGGTGATCCGTGCCACGCCGGTGGATGCGTCGCTGCCGCCGGCCGGTTCGCCGGTATCGGCCGTGGTGGTCACCGAAGGCCAGGACGGCTCGCTTAGCGTCCCGGCCGATGCCGTGCAGAACGTCGATGGCAGCAGTGCGGTGTTCGTCGCCGTCGAAGGCGGCTTCAAGGTGCAGCCGGTCCTGGCTGGCCGTCGTGCCGGTGACCGCATCGAGATCCTCGGTGGCCTGACCGGCAGCGAGCGCATCGTTGGCAGCAACGCCTTCCTGCTCAAGGCCGAACTGGCCAAGGGCGAAGCCGAGCACGGCCACTGAGGAGGCGACCATGTTCAAGCTGATCATTGAAACAGCGGTGCGCCACCGCTGGCTGGTGGTGTTCATGGCGGCGCTGATCGCCGCGGTGGGCCTGTTCCAGCTGGGCAAGCTGCCGATCGACGCGGTGCCGGACATCACCAACCGCCAGGTGCAGATCAACACGGTGGCACCGGCGCTGACGCCGGAGCAGATCGAGCGGCAGGTGACCTATCCGCTGGAAACCGCGCTGGCCGGCATTCCCGGCCTGACCACCACGCGTTCGCTGTCGCGCAATGGCTTCTCGCAGGTCACCGCGATCTTCACCGATGCCACCGACATCTACTTCGCCCGCCAGCAGGTGGCCGAGCGCATGCGCGAAGCGTCTGAAGACCTGCCCGATGGCGCGTCGCCGATGCTGTCGCCGGTCACCACCGGTCTCGGCGAAGTGCTGATGTGGACGGTGGACTTCACCGCGTTCGATCCGGCCAAGCTGGCCAAGCCCGGTGAAGCCGGCTGGCAGGCCGGCGAGGTCTACCGCACGCCGGAAGGCAACCTGCTGCGGACACCCGAAGAACGTGCGACCTACCTGCGCACCGTGCAGGACTGGATCATCGCGCCGCAGATGCGTTCCAGCCCGGGGCTGGCCGGCGTCGATACGGTCGGTGGCTACGTCAAGGAATACGGCGTGCATCCGGACAGCGCCAGGCTGGCCGCGCATGGCCTCGGCCTGGCCGACCTGGTCACTGCCCTGCAGCGTTCCAATGTGCAGGCCGGTGCCGGTTTCGTGCAGCGTGCCGGTGAGGGCCTGGTGGTACGAGCTGACGGCCTGGCGCTGACCACCGACGACCTGGCGCAGGCCCCGGTAGCGACCCGCAATGGCGTGGTGGTGCGCGTGGCTGATGTGGCCGACGTCGACCTGAGCCGCGCGCCGCGCCTGGGTGCGGCCAGCCGCAACGGCCACGAAGCCGTGCTCGGTACCGCACTGATGATTGCCGGTGGCAACAGCCGCACCGTGGCCCAGGCCGCGGCCGCGCGCCTGGAGCAGGTCAACAAGTCGCTGCCGGCCGACATCGTGGCGGCACCGGTGCTGGACCGCAGCGTGCTGGTCAATTCCACCATCAAGACCGTGGCCAAGAACCTCACCGAGGGTGCGCTGCTGGTGGTGGTGGTGCTGTTCCTGCTGCTGGGCAACCTGCGTGCGGCGACGATCACCGCGCTGGTGATTCCGCTGTCGTTCCTGTTCGCAGTGATCGGCATGAACCGCTTCGGCATCAGCGGCAACCTGATGAGCCTGGGTGCGCTGGACTTCGGCATCCTGGTGGACGGTGCGGTGATCGTGGTCGAGTCGACGCTGCTGATGCTGGGCCAGCGCCGCGCCGAACTGGGCCGTGCGCTGACCGCAATGGAACGCCTGCGCGTGGCCGCCGATTCGGCAATGAAGATGGCGCGTCCGGCGGCGTTCGGACAGTTGATCATCCTGCTGGTGTTCGCGCCGATCCTCACGCTGGAAGGCGTGGAGGGCAAGACGTTCCACCCGATGGCAGCGACCTTCATGCTGGCCCTGGTCGGTGCCTTCATCTTCTCCTTCACCTTCGTGCCGGCGATGGCCGCGCTGCTGGTGCGCGAGCCCAAGGTGAAGGATGGCGATGCACATGCGGACGACGGCGAGCACGAAACCAAGCTGATCCGCGTGCTGCGTGGGCGCATCGAACCGGTGGTGCGCAAGGCCGTGGCACATCCGCGTACGGTGCTGGCCGGTGCGGTGATGATGGTGGTGGTGGGCATCGGTTCGTTCACGCTGCTGGGCCGCGAGTTCATGCCGACGCTGGACGAAGGCAACGTGGCGATGCAGGCCCTGCGCGTGCCGTCGACCTCGCTGGAGCAGTCACTGGCGATGCAGCTGGCACTGGAAAAGGCCATTGCCAAGCAGCCGGAGGTGGAGACCGTGTTCTCGCGTACCGGTACCGCCGAGGCGGCCATCGACCCGATGCCGACCAATATCTCCGACAGCGTGATCGTGCTGAAGCCACGCAAGGACTGGCCCGATCCGAAGCTGGACAAGGAAGCACTGGTGGCGCGCTTCGAGAAACTGGCCGGGCAGCAGCTGGGCAACAGCTTCGAGTTCAGCCAGCCGATCGAACTGCGCTTCAACGAGCTGATCTCCGGCGTGCGTACCGACCTGGCGGTGATGATCTTCGGCGATGACTTCAGCCAGCTGCAGAAGGTGGCCGACCAGGTGGCGCTGAAGCTGCGTGCGGTGAACGGCGCGGCCGACGTGCGGGTGGAGCAGATCTCCGGTCTGCCTACGCTCAACGTGGCAATCGACCACGTGGCGGCGGCGCAGTACGGCCTGACTGCTGCGGATGTGAGTGATGCACTGTCCACCGGCATTGGTGGCACGGCGGCCGGCAAGATCTTCGAAGGCGACCGCCGCTTCAACGTGGTGGTGCGCCTGGACGATGCCTCGCGCAACGATCCGGACCAGCTGGCCTCGCTGCCGATTGCTACGCCCTCGGGGTTGGTGATTCCGTTGTCATCGGTAGCGCGCATCACGGTGAGCGAAGGGCCGAACCAGATCAGCCGCAACAACGGCAGCCGCCGCGTGGTGGTGCAGGCCAACGTGCGTGGCCGCGATCTGGGCGGTTTCGTCGGCGAGGCGCAGGCGGCGGTGGCCGACGTGGCGCTGCCGCCGGGTGCCTACCTGACCTGGGGTGGCCAGTTCGAGAACCTGCAGCGCGCGGAGAAGCGACTGGCGACGGTGGTGCCGGTGGTGTTCCTGCTGATCGGCAGCCTGCTGTTCATGGCCCTGCGCAGTGGCAAGGAGGCCATTCTGGTGTTCAGCTGCGTACCGTTGGCGCTGGTCGGCGGCATCCTCGCGCTGCTGCTGCGTGGCATGCCGTTCTCGGTGTCGGCGGCGGTTGGCTTCATCGCCGTCTCCGGCGTGGCCACGTTGAACGGCCTGGTACTGATGCAGGCGATCCGCGAGCGCCTGGATGCCGGTGACCTGCCGATGATGGCGGCGATCAACGGTGCCTCCAGCCGTATCCGCGCGGTGCTGACCACCGCGCTGGTGGCGATCGTCGGCTTCATTCCGATGGCGATTGCCAGCGGTTCCGGTGCGGAGGTGCAGAAGCCGCTGGCGACGGTGGTGATCGGTGGCCTGATCACCGCCACCGTGCTGACCCTGCTGGTGCTGCCGACCTTCGCTGCACGGGTGGCCAAGCCGCGGGCGGTGGGCTGAAAGACCACGGGGTCGGATCCTGTGATCCGACCCCGTTTCCCGGTCCGAGGGAGTGCCGGCCGCTGGCCGGCAATGTCGAACGATCGCGGTGCGTGCAGGTTGCCGGCCAGCGGCCGGCACTACCCGGTAGCGGTCAGGCCTTCTTGCGTTCGGCGATGTAGGCCTGGATCTGCTGTTCCAGCACCGGCAGCGGCACCGAGCCCTGCTTGAGCAGGGTGTCGTGGAAGCCCTTGATGTCGAACTTGTCGCCCAGTTCCTTCTCGGCCTGCGCACGCAGGCGCACGATGGCGATCTCGCCCAGTTTGTAGCTCAGCGCCTGGCCCGGCCAGGAAATGTAGCGGTCCACTTCGGTGGTCACTTCGTGCTCGCTCAGCGCGGTGTGGTCACGCAGGTAGGCCAGCGCCTGCTCACGGGTCCAGCCCTTGCTGTGCACGCCGGTGTCGATCACCAGGCGCGTGGCGCGCCACATCTCGTAGGTCAGGCGACCGAAATCCTCGTAGGGGGTTTCGTAGATGCCCATTTCCACGCCCAGCTTCTCGCAGTACAGCGCCCAGCCTTCGCCATAGGCGGAGATGTAGGCGTTGCGGCGGAACTCGGGCAGGTTCTTCTGCTCGGCGGCGATCGCGCCCTGCAGCGCGTGGCCCGGATCGGACTCATGCAGGGTCAGTGCCGGCAGGTTGTACAGCGGGCG
This sequence comes from Stenotrophomonas maltophilia, assembly GCF_003970865.1. Classification (GTDB taxonomy): domain Bacteria; phylum Pseudomonadota; class Gammaproteobacteria; order Xanthomonadales; family Xanthomonadaceae; genus Stenotrophomonas; species Stenotrophomonas maltophilia_AR. Next base: position 53,472 of record NZ_RXLZ01000009.1, read on the forward strand.
CGACGGCAGGTTGTAGGTGTTGAGCCAGTAGGTGCCCATGCCACCGCGGCCGGCGGTCCAGAACGGGGCGATGTCCGGCGGCACCGGCACGATGGTGAAGCGCGCGCGCGGCAGCGTCATGTACTTGCCAAGCTGGCCATCGGCCCGCTTGGAGATCCACGCGGCACGCGACAACAGCTCTTCCGGCGTCTTGGCGTAGAACTGCGGATCGGTACGCAGGAAGGTCAGGAACTCGGCGAAGCTGCCCTTGAACTTCACCTGCTTGATGATGTCGTTCATTTCCTTCTGGATGCGTGCGACTTCATCCAGGCCGATGCGGTGGATCTCATCCGGCGACAGGTCCAGCGTGGTGTATTCGTGGATCTGCTGCTTGTAGTACGCCTTGCCATCGGGCATCGCTTCGGCGGCCAGCGTGGTACGCGCCTGCGGCACGTACTCGTTGACGAAGAAGGTACGCAGCTGCTGGAACGCCGGCACCACCTTGCCGCTGATCGCTTCACGCGCCTGTGCCTGCAGCCTGGCCTGTTCGGCGGCCGGAATGCTGTTGGGCAGCTTCTTGAACGGCGCGTACAGCGGCGACTCGGTGGGATCCATCAGCTCGGCGACGGTGGCGATGGAGACCTCGCGGCCATCGAGCACGGCACGCGGCACGCTGAAGCCACGCTTCAGGCCGGCACGCATGTTCTCGGTCTGCTGGCCGAAGTAGCGCGGCACATCGTTCAGCCGTGCGATGTAGTTCTGGTAGTCCTGCACGGTCTTCATCTCGCGCCGGGCCATGAAGGACAGGTTGGACCAGAACGAGGAGTCGGCGTTGAACGGCATCTCGTAGCCGCGCAGACGCGTCTCTTCGGCCAGGTTGAACACCTGGTCGCGGTAGATTGCGTAGTTGACCTGGTTGTCGGGCGACAGGGTCTTCGGGTCGATCTTCTTCAGCGCGGCGAGGGTCTCGTCCCACACCTTCAGGCGCGCCTGCTGCGCGGCCGGGCCGATGTCGGGCATGCGGGTAGCATTGGCCGGGGCGTCCTCGTCCTCGCTGGCCTCACCGCCGCCCTGCTGGCGCCACTTCCATTCCTTCTCGTACAGCGCGCGGAAGGCGGCGTCGGCGGGCGATTCGGCGGCCACGCTGGCCGGCGCGGCGGTGGCGGGCGGCGCGGCGGCCAGGGCCACGGTGGGGGCGGACAGGGCGAGCAGCAGGGCTACAGCAAGACGGGTTTTCACGAGCACAGGTTCCCGGGAAGGCAGACCCCGATGATGGCACCGCTCACCGTCCGTGGCATGGGACGAAGGTCCTGCCTGCGCAGCAGGCCGGGCCCCGGTAGCGGCCAACCTTGGTTGGCGCTGGATTTCCCCGTGTGCCAACCAAGGTTGGCAGCTACCAGGCACGGTAGCCAGGCAAGCAGTAGATCCACGCCATGCGTAGATGCGCCGGGCCCGGATACACCTGCGCCGACCAAGGCCTGCACCTACAGGATGGGCCCCGCAGGCCTCAGTGGCTCGCCTTGTCCCGCTTCCAGCCCCGGTGCTTGATGTCCAGCTGCAGGCTGTACAGCGCGGTGAACGCCGGGAACAGGTTCTGCAGTACGCCCACCGAGTCCTGCTTGGCCGAGAACAGGAAGTAGCTCAGCGTCATCAGGCTGCCGACCACGCTCATGTACCAGAACAGCCGCGGGATCACCGGCTTGCCCGCACGCTTGGACGCGACGAACTGGACCAGCCAGCGGCCACCGAACATCAGCGCGCCGGTATAGCCGATCAGCTTCCAGCCGGTCACATGCAGGCCGGTCCAGTACAGCCAGGTCAGCGGCTGGTCGAGCCAGTGCAGTTCCAGGCCCATCACCGCTCTTCCACCGCAGTGCGCTTGCTGCGGGTGATCAGCCAGGCCACGCCGCGCAGATCACGAATGCCGACCAGCGCACGGCCCAGGTTGTTGTACTTGGAGACGCCGGCGGTGCGGTGGCGGTGGTTGACCGGCACACTGATGGTCTTCCAGCCGGCACGCTGCATCAGCGCCGGCAGGTAGCGGTGCATATGGTCGAAGTACGGCAGGTCGAGGAACGCGCTGCGCTCGAACAGCTTGATGCCGCAGCCGGTATCGGGCGTATCGTCGCGCAGCATGCGTGCACGGATGGCGTTGGCCCACTTGCTGGCCCAGCGCTTGCTGCCGCTGTCCTGGCGGTTGACCCGCCAGCCGGCGAACAGCTTCACCTGCGCCTCGGCCGCATCGCGCGCGGCCAGCAGCTTGGGAATGTCGGCCGGATCATTCTGCCCGTCGCCATCGAGGGTCGCGATCCACGGCGCACGTGCGTGCTTGACGCCGGTGCGCACGGCGGTGCTCTGCCCGCTCTGGTCCACGTGGTGCAGCACCCGCAGTTCCGGCGTGGTCGCCTTCAGGCCCTGCAGCACCGCCAGGGTGTCATCGCGCGAGTGGTCGTCGATGTAGACGATCTCGAACGGCAGCAGTCCACGCAGTGCAGCGGTGATTTCGGCAACCAGCGGGGCGACATTGTCGCGTTCGTTGAACACCGGGACGACAACGGAAAGCTCGGGTTGGCTCATAAGGCACTCGGCCAAAGGGGGACAAAGACCGCGCATTCTCCGAAGCCGAGGTTATCCGAAGATGAATCCGGCTGTGTGAGGATCCGTCCTCAGGCGCGATCGCCAAAATACTCGCGGCACCACTGCACGACGGGGGGCAACCCTTCTTCGATCGGGGTCACCGCGTCGAAGCCGAATGCGTCATGGGCGCGCCGGGTATCGGCCATCGTGCGCACCATGTCGCCCGGCTGCATCGGCTTGTAGACCTTCTGCGCGGGGCGACCGGCGGCCTGCTCGATCACGCTGATGAAGCGCTCCAGCTCGACCGGCGTATGGTTGCCGAGGTTGAACACCCGGTGCGGTACCGGACCATCGGCCGGATGCGCGAGCGCGCCGAGAATACCCGACACGATGTCGGAGACATGTGTGAAATCGCGCTGCATGCGGCCTTCGTTGAACACGTCGATCGGCCGCCCGGCCAGCACCGCGCGCGAGAACAGCAGCGGTGCCATGTCCGGCCGGCCCCACGGGCCATACACGGTGAAGAAGCGCAGGCCGGTGGCATGCAGGCCGTACAGCTGCGCGTAGGTGTAGGCCATCAGCTCGTTGGCGGCCTTGGTCGCCGCGTACAGCGAGCGCGGCTGGTCCACGCGCTGGTCCTCGGAGAACGGCGGCGTGGCCGAATCACCGTAGACCGAGCTGCTGGAGGCATAGACCAGGTGCTGCACGCCACGGTGGCGGCACAGCTCGAGCATGTTGACGAAGCCGACCAGGTTGCTGTCGACGTAGGCGTGCGGGTTCTCCAGCGAATAGCGCACGCCGGCCTGTGCAGCCAGGTGGATCACCGCAGTCGGCTGCACCTCGTCGAACAGTGCCGCCAGGCCCTGCTGATCGGTCAGGTCCAGGGTGCGCAGGTCCAGTGCCGGGCACAGCGCGGCCACGCGGTCGCGCTTGATCTGCGGGTCGTAGTAGTCGTTGAAGTTGTCCAGGCCGACCACGGGCTGGCCGGCCTCCAGCAGCGCGCGGGCGGTGTAGGCACCGATGAAGCCGGCAGCGCCGGTGAGCAGAATGGTCATGACAGGGGCCTGGAAACGAAGTTCAGGCCCCCGATGTTACCGGTCTCAGAACAAACCGAAACGCTTCTTCGCCACGTTGGTGCGGCCGGGCTCGATCACATCGTTGATCTGTTTCGCATCGAAGCGGTCGAGCAGGACGTCGTCGCCCTTCTTCAGCTTCAGGTCCATCTCTTCCGGATACAGCGGAACCAGACTCATGAAGCTGATGATCCTGCCGTCGTCCAGTTCCAGCGTGGCGAAGTTCTCCGGGGTAGTCACCGGCGGCAGCACGATGGCGCCGTCGAAACCCACGCCCGGCGCGTAGGGCTCGCTGGGATGGCCGTTGGGAATGGTGTGGCCGAAGCCCAACCAGGTGTCGTACTCGTGCGGCAGCCGCGCCATGCCCTTCAGCAGGCGCACCGGCCAATAGTTGCGCTCATCCTCGAAGGCATCCTGGGACATCGGCCAGTCGGCCGGCAGGGTCACCATCAGCTCCATGTAGCGCGGCACGTCCGCATCCGCCTCGGCGGGCACGGTCATCGGCAGGTCGCTCATGCCGGAGGTGACCAGGCGCAGGTACGGGCAGTGTTCATTGGCCGGCACCACGTGCACGTCGATGTGCACCAGGTCGGAGATGAGCTCGTGAAGAACCGTCTCGATCGGCCCGAGATGATGCGTGATGTGTGCGCTGATCGCCTCGATGTGCTTTTCTTCGCCGATGGCGAGCGCGAAGTCCTTTTCGCGGCGATGTACCAGTATCTGGGTGCCGTCCGGGCTGATGTCCTCGTATTCGTTGCTCACGTCCTGTTCCCTGGATGAGGCCACGGACCGGAGAGCAGTGCATCCCCCGGCACACGCGGCGGTGCGTTCCCTGTCATCTGCAGGACGCGGCGGGAACAGGCCGCACCCCTTGTCGCTGCGCCGGGCTCAGCCCTGGCGCGTACGCAGTTTTTCCAGCACACCGTCCAGGGTATCCAGGTCGGTGTAATGGATGATCAGCTTGCCCTTGCCGCCCCGGCCGTGGCTGATCGCCACCTTGGCACCCAGCGCTTCGGACAGTTCGGTTTCCAGCGAGGCGATGTCGGCCTGCTGCACCTTCGGCGTCGCCACCGGGCGGTTGCTCGGCACCTTGCCGGCGGCGAAGGCCTGCGCACGGCGTTCGACCTCGCGCACCGACCAGCCTTCATCGGCCGCTTCCTGCGCCAGCTTGCCGGCCAGCTCGGGAGCCAGGGTCAGCAGCGCGCGGGCGTGGCCCATCTCCAGGCGGCGGGTTTCCAGCAGCAGGCGGATCGCCACCGGCAGCTCCAGCAGGCGCAGCAGGTTGGACACCGCCGCGCGCGAGCGGCCGACGGCCTCGGCGGCCTCGGCATGGGTCAGGGTGAATTCGCTGATCAGGCGCTGCAGCGCCTCGGCTTCTTCCAGCGGGTTGAGGTCTTCGCGCTGGATATTCTCGATCAGCGCCATCGCGATGACGGTGCGGTCTTCCAGCTCGCGCACCACCACCGGCACTTCGTCCAGGCCGGCCAGCTGCGATGCGCGCCAGCGGCGCTCACCGGCGACGATTTCGTAGTTGCCCGCCGGCAGCTGGCGCACCAAGATCGGCTGGATCACGCCCTGCGACTTGATCGAGTCGGCCAGCTCGGACAGCTTGCCCTCGTCCATCTCGCGGCGCGGCTGGTACTTGCCCGGCTGCAGCTGGCCAACGGCCAGCTTGCGCAGCACTTCACCCGGCAGCGGCTCGATCACCGCGGTGGTGGCCTGCACCTGGCTGACCGCCCCCTTGGGACCCAGCAGCGCATCCAGGCCACGGCCGAGGCCTCGCTTCTTGGCTGCCGGCTTGCTGCTGGTCATCAGACGGTCTCCACGGCCTTGGCGGCCTTGTTGCGTTCGTTGTTGCGGCGGATGATCTCGCCGGCCAGGCCCAGGTAGGCCACGCCACCGCGCGAGGCGCGGTCGTAGCCCACGATGCTCTGGCCATGGCTGGGCGCCTCGGCCAGGCGCACGTTGCGCGGCACGATGGTGCGGAACACGCGGTCGCCGAAGTGCTCGGTAAGCTCGGCCGACACCGCGTTGGCCAGGTTGTTGCGCACATCGAACATGGTGCGCAGCACGCCTTCGATCTCCAGCGCCGGGTTCAGGTTGGCACGCAGCGCTTCGATGGTTTCCACCAGCGCGCTCAGGCCTTCCAGCGCGTAGTACTCGCACTGCATCGGCACGATCACCGAATCGGCGGCGGCCAGTGCGTTGAGCGTCAGCAGCGACAGCGCCGGCGGGCAGTCGATCAGGATGTAGTCGTACTCGTCGCGGATCGGTGCCAGCGCGCGCTTCAGCCGCTGCTCGCGCTCACTCTGCGCCATCAGCTGGATCTCGGCGGCGGTCAGGTCGATGTTGCCGGGCAGCAGGTCGTAGCCTTCGGCGGTCTGCACGCGCACATCGGCGGCGCTGGACTCGCCCAGCAGCAGATCGTAGGTGGAGGAGACCAGCTCACGCTTGTCCACGCCACTGCCCATGGTCGCGTTGCCCTGCGAATCCAGGTCGACCAACAGCACGCGCTTGGGTGCGTTGGCCAGGGAAGCGGCCAGGTTGACGGCGGTCGTGGTCTTGCCGACGCCACCCTTCTGGTTGGCGATGGCGATGATGCGGGCCATGCGGGTGTGCCTCGTCGACGTGTGCTGGGACCGGTCATTATGCGTACAACCGGCCCCTTGCGGAAATCGTGAATCGCCAACCCGTTGTTCCACAAGGGGCTGGCGGCGGGAATCAGGGACCTGTAACAGTGACCAGATGGCGTTCGCCGGCCAGGCCGGGCACGCTCAGCGGGGTCACCTCGCGCACCTGCCAGCCAGCCGGCAGGTCCGAGATCTCCTCATGCGGGTAGACGCCCTTCATGGCCAGCAGCACGCCACCGGGGCGCAGCAGGTGACCACCGACGCGGACGATGCCGGCCAGGGTGTCCATCGCGCGCGCGGTCAGCTGGTCGTAACGACCGGCCTCGTCCAGCGCCTCGGCGCGCGATTCGGCCACGCGGGCGTTGTCCAGGCCGAGCTGGCGCACGGCCTCGCGCATGAAGCGCGCCTTCTTGCCGTTGCTCTCGACCAGGGTGACCTGCAGGCCCGGGCAGGCGATCGCCAGCGGGATGCCGGGCAGCCCGGGGCCGGTACCGAGGTCGGCCAGGCTGCCGTCAGCCACGAACGGCTGCATTGCCAGCGAATCGAGCAGGTGGCGGGTGACCATCTCCTGCGGGTCGCGGATGGCGGTGAGGTTGTAGGTGCCGTTCCAGCGGTGCAGCAGGGCCAGGTAGCGCAGCAGCGGCGGCGCCAGCGCGGCGTCCAGGCCCATGCTGGCCAGGCCCTGTTCCAGCGTGGCAGCCACGCTGGCGGGAAGTGGGTGTTCGCTCATGCCGCCATTATCGCCGGTTTTGCGCGCTGATTCCCCGCTTCAGTGCGGATACCAGGCCAATGCCGCACGGAACTGGCCGCTGGCCTGCCATTCGTGCAGGTGCCAGCGCGCGGCCTCGCCCAGTTCCGGGTCGCACCAGCGCAGGTGCAGGGCGCCATCGGCCCCCGGCGCCAGCTGCAGGCGGTGCAGGCCGAACGAGATGCCCTGCCCGTGCGCCTTCAGGATGGCCTCCTTGACGCACCACACGCGGAAGAACCAGTGCTCGCGTCCGGCCTCGTCCAGGCTTTCCAGCCAGGCCACCTCCTCGGGGTGGAAGAAGCGCCGTACGATTTCCAGAAGACGCGGCCGCGGCCGCAGCAGTTCCAGGTCGACACCCAGCCGCACGCCTTCGCCCAGCGCCACCAGCAGCACCTCGCCACTGTGGCTCCAACCGGTGCCGTAGTGGGCCAGCGCGCCGCTCAGTTCCGGCCGGCCCTTGTCATCGCGGAGCAGCGGCAGCGTCTCCGGGTCGGCGCCCAATGCCTGCGCCAGCACCTGCCGCGCCTGCGGTTCACCGCGGTGGCCCGGCACGTGCGGGCACCGCCAGACCGTCACCGGACCGAAGCGCCACGGGCCGTCGAGGGTCGCTGGCAGGCTCATCCGCACGCGCCCATCACGCAATTCCACGACGGGTTCACAGGCCTGCGCGTCAACTGGTCACAGTTCCCCACCGGAGGTTCGATCATGGGCATCATCGTTTGGCTGATCGTCGGCGGCATCGTAGGCTGGCTGGCCAGCATCATCATGAAGCGCGATGCCCAGCAGGGCATCATCCTCAACATCGTGGTCGGCATCGTCGGCGCGCTGATTTCCGGCTGGCTGTTCGGCGGCGGCATCAACGAAGCGATCACCATCCGCACCTTCCTGTTCTCGCTGATCGGTGCGGTGATCCTGCTGGCGATCGTCAACCTGTTCACCCGCAAGAGCATACGGTGATCTGATGGTAGTGCCGGCCGCTGGCCGGCAGACGCATCACAACGGGGCCCGGCAATCGTCGGGCCCCGTTCTGTAGAGTCGAGCTTGCTCGACTGCATGGGAGATCAGTCGAGCAAGCTCGACTCTACTTCCACCCACGCCGGCGCATGGTCGCTCGGGCGTTCCCAGGTACGCGGCTCGCGGTCGATGCCCGAGGCCACCGCACTGCCCTTCAGCGCGTCGGAGACCAGGGTCAGGTCGATGCGCAGGCCCAGGTTGCGGCGGAAGCCGGCTGCACGGTAATCCCACCAGCTGAAGGTGCCCGCCTCGTCATTGTGCAGGCGGAAGCCATCGTGCAGGCCCAGCTGCAGCAGCTTGTTGAGTGCGCCGCGCTCGGCGGTGGAGGTCAGGATGTGGTTTTCGTTCCACACCTCCGGGTCGTGCACGTCGCGCGCGTCCGGGGCGATGTTGAAATCGCCCATCACGATCAGCTTCGGATGCCGCTGCAGTTCTTCGGCGATCCACGCATGCACCGCTTCCAGCCAGCGCAGCTTGTAGTCGTACTTGTCGGTGCCGACGTCCTGGCCGTTGACCACGTACAGGTTGATCACCCGCAGATCGCCGAAGGTACCGGCGATGACGCGCTTCTGCTCGTCCTCGAAGCCGGGGATGCCGATCTGCACGTCCTGCGCCGGCTCACGCGACAGCAGCGCCACGCCGTTGTAGGTCTTCTGGCCGGCGAACACGCTGCGGTAGCCCGCGGCGATCAGCGCCGAATCGGGGAACTTGTGGTCCTCCAGCTTGGTTTCCTGGATACCGACGATGTCCGGGCCGAAATCCTTGAGCCACTGCTCCAGGTGCGGCAGGCGGACATTGAGCGAATTGACGTTCCACGAGGCGATTTTCATGGGGCCATTCTACCCGGGTGGCCTTGATGGGCGCCCATATACCCCGGTAGACGCCAACCTTGGTTGGCGCCGGCAATCACCCTGTGCCAACCAAGGTTGGCACCTACCGGAAGGGGCCGCGCGGGTTGGCATCTACCGGTAGTGCCGGCCGCTGGCCGGCAACCCCATGAACCCTCGGCGAGACCCTGCATTTGCCGGCCAGCGGCCGGCACTACCGAAGCAGCAGCTTCAACAACCCCGCAATCTTCGAATACGGCGGCCGCAGCCGGTCGCTGGCCGCCCAGCGCGACTGCCACAGCACCGGCAGCCGCTTGCTCATTGCATCGAACCCGGCCCGGCCGTGGTACGCGCCCATGCCGCTGGCCCCTACCCCGCCAAACGGCAGGCCATCGGCCGCGAAATGCAGCAGCGTGTCATTCACCGTCACCCCGCCGGCCATCACCTGGCCGAGGATGCGCTCCACCGTCGCCGTGTCATGGCTGAAGGGATACAGCGCCAGCGGCCGGTCACGGGACAGCACGTCGGCCAGCGCGGCATCCAGATCCGGGTAGGCCCGCACCGGCAGGATCGGGCCGAAGATCTCCTCGCGCATCAGATCCAGGTCGTCCGGCGGGTCCAGCACCACGGTCGGCACCAGCAGGCGCTCGCGGTCAGCGCGCGCCTCATCCACCTGCGCCAGCGGAATCACCGGCACCCCACGTTCCCGCGCCTGCGCCAGATAGCCCTGCAGGCGCTGGTACTGGCCTTCGTTGATGATGCGCGTGTAGTCGTCGGCGCTGCTGAAATCGCCGTAGCGCTCGCGTACCTGCTGCTGCAGCGCCTGCACGAACTCGCGCTGGCGCACGGTATCGATCAGCACGTAGTCCGGCGCAATGCAGGTCTGCCCGGCGTTGAACCATTTCCCGGTGGCCAGCCGTGCGGCTGCCTTGTCCAGCGGGAAATCACGGCAGACGATGGCCGGCGACTTCCCGCCCAGCTCCAGCGTGACCGGCACCAGATGCTCGGCAGCGGCCGCCATCACCTTGCGGCCGACCGCCGTCGAGCCGGTGAACAGCAGATGGTCCAGTGGCAGCGAAGACACCGCTGCGGCCACGTCCGCCCCGCCCTGCACCACCGCCACCCGATCGGGCGGGAACACACTGGCCAGCAGATCGGCCAGGAACGCGCTGGTGCGCGGCGTGTGCTCAGACGGCTTCAGCAGCACGTGGTTGCCGGCAGCAATCGCGGTGGCCAGCGGCACCAGGGCAAGGGTGACCGGGTAATTCCACGGTGAGATCACCCCGACCACGCCCAGCGGCGTCGGCCGCAGCTGCGCGCGCGCCGGCCACAGTCGCCAACCGGCACCTACCCGCTGCGGCTTCGACCAGCGCCGCAGGTGGCGGCGCAGGTGGTCGATGGCCGACAGCACACTCATCCCATCGGCCAGTTTCGATTCAACGTGGGCGCGATGCCCGAAGTCCTCGGCGATGGCCTGCGCCATTTCGTCCAGGCGCGGCTTCAATGCCTCGCGCAGGCGGCGCAGGTCGGCTTCGCGCTGGTCGAGCAGCGGGCGCTGGGCCTGCCACGCGCTGCGCAGGGTGTGCAGGATGGCGGGGAGGTCGGTCAGCGTGGTGGTAGTCATGGGCTGACTATACGGCGTGCTGCGCAACGCAATGGTAGTGCCGGCCGCTGGCCGGCAACGGCTTCATGTCCGCGGAGATTCATGAGGTTGCCGGCCAGCGGCCGGCACTACCGGAATGCGAGCCGAGTGGGCACGGCCCACAAACAGAAAGGCCGCGGTCTGCACCGCGGCCTCCCTTCATTGCATGGAACCCACCGGTTACTTGGTGATATCCACGTCCTTGGTCTCGCGCAGGAACAGGCCGCCGACCACCACCGACATCAGCGCGATGATGATGGGGTACCACAAGCCGTAGTACAGGTTGCCGGTACCGGCCACCAGCGCGAACGAGATTGCCGGCAGGAAGCCACCGAACCAGCCGTTGCCAATGTGGTACGGCAGCGACATCGAGGTGTAGCGGATGCGGGTCGGGAACAGTTCGACCAGGTAGGCGGCGATCGGGCCGTAGACCATGGTCACGTACAGCACCAGCAGCCACAGCATGAAGATGGTGCCGGCGATGTTGATGCGGGCGCCATCGGCCTTGGCCGGGTAGCTGGCGGTGGTCAGGGCGGTCTTCAGTTCCGCACCGAACGCATCGGCCTTGGCCTTGCCGTCTTCCTTGGTCAGGCCGGCGGCCTCATACGAGGTGACACTGGCGCTGCCCACGTTCACCATCGCCAGCGAGCCGGCGGCGGCGGGCTGCACGTCGTACGGCACACCGGCCTTGGTCAGCGCAGCGGTGGCCACGTCGCAGGAGCTGGTGAACTTGCGCAGGCCAACCGGATCGAACTGGAACGAGCAGGTATTCGGATCGGCCACGACCAGGGCCGGCGAACTGCTGCGGGCTTCTTCGATGGCCGGGTTGGCGAAGTGGGTCAGGCCCTTGAAGATCGGGATGTAGGTAACAGCCGCCAGCAGGCAGCCGGCCAGGATGATCTTCTTGCGGCCGATGCGGTCGGACAGCCAGCCGAAGAAGATGAAGAACGGCACGCCCAGCGCCAGCGCGGCCGCGATCAGCAGGTAGGAGGTGGTGGCATCGACCTTCAGCATGCTGCTGAGGAAGAACAGCGCGTAGAACTGGCCGCCGTACCAGACCACGGCCTGGCCGGCTGCAGCGCCGAGCAGGACCAGCAGCATCAGCTTCAGGTTGCCGCCCTTCAGGCTGTCACGGAACGGCGTCTTGGAGCCCTTGCCTTCGGACTTCATCTGCTGGAACAGCGGCGACTCGCTCAGCTGCAGGCGGATCCACACGGACACGCCCAGCAGCAGGATCGAGACCAGGAACGGAATGCGCCAGCCCCAGGCTTCGAAGGCTTCATTGCCCAGGAAGTAGCGGCAGGCCAGGATGATCAGCAGCGACATGAACAGGCCGAGCGTGGCGGTGCACTGGATGAAGCTGGTGTACAGGCCGCGCTTGTCGTCCGGCGCATGCTCGGCCACGTAGGTGGCGGCACCGCCGTACTCGCCGCCCATCGCCAGGCCCTGGGCCAGGCGCAGGATGATCAGGATCACCGGTGCGGCGAAGCCGATCGAGGCGTAGTTGGGCAGCACGCCAACCAGGAAGGTCGAGATGCCCATGATCAGGATGGTGACCAGGAAGGTGTACTTGCGGCCGATGCGGTCGCCGAGGCTGCCGAAGAAGGCCGCGCCGAACGGACGCACGAAGAAGCCGGCGGCGAACGCCAGCAGGGCGAAGATCATGCCCGTGGTTTCATTGACGCCACTGAAGAACTGCTTGGCAATGATGGCCGCGAGCGAGCCGTACAGGAAGAAGTCATACCACTCGAACACCGTGCCGAGGCTCGAGGCGAAAATGACTTTCTTGTGGCCCTTGGTCAGGGTGCCCGCCGCATTGTGCGGGCTTGATGCAGTGCTGGACATAAGACGCTTCCCCTCCGAAGCAATCGTTGTTGGTGGGTGCCGACCGTTGGTCGGCACACAATCTCTGTAGGTGCCGACCTTGGTCGGCACTCATTTAGAAGCTGTACTTGGTGGTGAACTGCAACCGGGTGATATCACCCTTGTTGCCGTTCTCCACTTCGCGACGGCCGTACATCAGCTCGGCGCCGATATCGACCTTGGGCAGCGGCGAGTAGAAGATGTTGCCGCGGATGCTCTGCACGCTCTTGGTCACCAGCGGGCCGAGGATGCTGTCGTTGTCGTAGTCGCTGCGCGCATAGATCAGGTTGGTGCGCAGCTTCGACGAGAACGCATGCCGCCAGCCCACGTAGCCGGCAAGCACGCCGGTCGGGTTGAGCTCGTCGCGGGCCACGTCATAGGCACTGTCCGCGGTGATGCCCAGGCCGATGTAGCGGGCGATGCCTTCGCCGCCGGTCAGCTGGTAGTGCAGCGAATCGCTGTCACCCATCACCCACTTGCCGCCCAGGGTCAGGCCGCCGGCCACCTTGTCGGCCTTGGCGCCGGTGGCCTGGTTGTCGACCTTCAGCTGACGGACGATACCGCCGACACCGAAGGTGCCCCACTCGCCCTTCCAGCCATAGCGCATGGTCAGATCGGGCAGGCTGCCACGGTCGGAGTTGGCGCTGGCGTTGGTCCACGCGCCGGTGACCGGATTGCGGGTACCGGTGAGGGTGGTGGTTTCCGGGTTTTCCAGCGCGAAGCTGAAGCCGCCCTGGGTGTAGCGCACCTGGGCCTGGCGCACGAAGATCACGCCGTCGGTGGGGCCGACGAAGTCGACCGCTTCCGGCAGTGCGGCCGCGTCCATGAAGTTGGACCAGGTCTGGCCGGCCATCCAGTTGTTCCAGTACATGTAGGCGTGGCGCAGGGTCACACCGTAGGTATTGGTGGCGGTCTGGTTGCCCAGCGAGTTGCCGAAGAAGTCCATCTCGAAGAACGCACCGGCCTTGTTGCCCGATTCGCTCACGTTGTCGATGCCCAGGTTGAAGCGCGAGAACTTGGCGTGGGCATTGAAGTCGGTACCCGAACGCTTGCCGCTGCCGCCGGCGCCTTCCACCGGGGTCTGGCCCGGCAGGTACAGTGAGCGGCCGGTGGCGTCGTCGGCCAACTGGCCATCGCTGGTCTGGGTGGCCAGGAAGTCGGCCTTGATGAAGCCGCCGATCTTGACCGTGGTGCCCGGCGCCGCGCCCGGGGTGATGGTGGTGACCTGGATCGGCTGCTTGCCCGCCGGCACCTGTGCGACCGGCTTCTGCTCGGCCTGCACCGTGCGGACTTCGGTCACCGCCTGCTGGGTCTGGCTGATCTGGGTCTGTTGTTGTTGCTGCGAAGACAGCAGCAGCTGGACCTGGCGTTCCAGTTCAGCAACGCGTGCTTCCAGCGCTTTCTCTTTGGCGGTCTCTGCGAACGCCATGCCCGGTGCGACCAGGGCGACCAACAGGCAGGCCGCCAAAGGTTTGCGCACGGCTTTCAACGTACGGTGGCTCATGTTGCCCTCTCTCCCAAGTGGCAAGGTGATGCCGCGCGTGGGGCACGGTCGAGCCGAGACTGCGGGGCGTTCACGCACAGCGGCTATTGGCCATTGGTCGAACCCGGCCCTGCTGGGCGCTCACTTTCGACCATGGTCTAACCAAGGTGGTGACGCGGCCGGGGGTGGATGGGGCAAACTGAAGGGGATCGGTCGCTGCGATGCTGCGACCGCACATACAAAGTCAACGTGCAAGTGAGGGTGCCATGGCTGATATCTACCCCGTCGATCCGCAGTTCGCCGCCAAGGCACGCATCGACAAGACGTCGTACGAACAGCAGTACCAGGCTTCGGTGACCGACCCGGATGGTTTCTGGGGCAAGGCCGCCGAGCGCCTGCAATGGATGCGCAAGCCGACGAAGATCAAGAACGTCAGCTACGACCTGTCCGACTTCCACATCAAGTGGTTCGAGGATGGCGAGCTCAATGCCAGCGTGAACTGCCTGGATCGCCAGCTGGAAACGCGCGGCGACAAGACCGCCCTGCTGTTCGAGCCGGACGGCCCGGATGCACCGGCCCAGCACGTGACCTATCGCGAGCTGTACGAGCGCACCTGCCGCCTCGGCAACGCGCTGCGCAACCTGGGCGTCAAGAAGGGCGACCGCGTCACCATCTACCTGCCGATGATCGTCGACGCCGCCGTGGCCATGCTGGCCTGCGCGCGCATCGGTGCGATCCACTCGGTGGTGTTCGGTGGCTTCGCGCCGAACTCGATCGCCGACCGCGTCAGCGACTGCCAGAGCAAGCTGATCATCACCGCCGACGAAGGCCTGCGCGGTGGCCGCAGGATTCCGCTGAAGGCCAACGTCGATGCCGCGCTGAAGCTGCCCGGCACCAATACCGTGGAAACCGTGCTGGTGGTGCGCCACACCGGCGGCGCGGTGGACATGCAGGCCCCGCGCGACCGCTGGTTCCACGACGTGGTGGACAGCCAGCCGGCCACCTGCGAGCCGGAACGCATGAACGCGGAAGACCCGCTGTTCATCCTCTACACCTCCGGTTCCACCGGCAAGCCGAAGGGCGTGCTGCACACCACCGGCGGTTACCTGCTGTATGCGGCCTACACCCATGAAGCGGTGTTCGACCTGCGCGAAGACGACATCTACTGGTGCACCGCCGACGTCGGCTGGGTCACCGGTCACAGCTACATCGTGTACGGCCCGCTGGCCAACGGCGCGACCTCGCTGATGTTCGAAGGCGTGCCGAACTACCCGGACACCTCGCGCTTCTGGAACGTCATCGACAAGCACAAGGTGACCATCTTCTATACCGCCCCGACCGCCATCCGTGCGCTGATGCGCGAAGGCGAGGAACCGGTGAAGAAGACCTCACGCGCGTCGCTGCGCCTGCTCGGCAGCGTCGGCGAGCCGATCAATCCGGAAGCCTGGCGCTGGTACTACGAGGTGGTCGGTGACAGCCGCTGCCCGATCGTCGATACCTGGTGGCAGACCGAGACCGGCGGCATCCTGATCTCACCGCTGGCCGGCGCGATGGACCTCAAGCCGGGTTCGGCCACCCTGCCCTTCTTCGGCGTGCAGCCGGCGCTGGTCAATGCCGATGGCGAGATCCAGGACGGCCCGACCGAGGGCAACCTGATCATCCGTGATTCCTGGCCTGGCCAGATGCGCACGGTGTACGGCGACCACCAGCGTTTCATCGATACGTATTTCCGTACCTACCCGGGCAGCTACTTCACCGGCGACGGTTGCCGCCGCGACGAAGACGGCTACTACTGGATCACCGGCCGCGTCGATGACGTGATCAATGTGTCCGGCCACCGCATCGGCACCGCCGAAGTGGAAAGCGCGCTGGTCTCGCACCCGAAGGTGGCCGAAGCGGCCGTGGTCGGCTTCCCGCACGACGTGAAGGGCCAGGGCATCTACGCCTACGTCACCCTGGTGGCCGAAGAGGCACCGAGCGACGAGTTGCAGAAGGAACTGGTTGCCTGGGTGCGCAAGGAGATCGGTCCGATCGCCACGCCGGACCACCTGCAGTGGGCGCCGGGCCTGCCGAAGACCCGCTCGGGCAAGATCATGCGCCGCATCCTGCGCAAGATCGCCGAGAACGCGCCTGACCAGCTCGGTGACACCTCGACCCTGGCCGATCCGTCGGTGGTGGCGTCGCTGGTGGACGAGCGCAAGGTGCGCTGATGGCGTGACTGCAGGCGCAGGACGCGCCAGGGACGTGGCCGGGAGGAGGGACCCGGCCGTGTCCGACCCGTCCTGCACCTGCCATCACGTCGCTCTTTTTCCTGATCGATAAGCTCGACCCATGACCACCCTCCTGATTGCCGATGACCACCCGCTGTTCCGCGAAGCCCTGCGTGGGGCCGTGCAGCGGGTCATCCCGGGCGTACAACTGTTCGAGGCCGACAGCGTGGAAGCGCTGTACGCGCTGGCCGACCAGCACAACGACGCCGACCTGGTCCTGATGGACCTCAACATGCCGGGTGCGCAGGGCTTCAACGCACTGGTGCACATGCGCTCACTGCACCCGCAGCTGCCGGTGGTGGTAGTGTCCGCACGCGAAGAAGCCACGGTGATGCGCCGCGCGCTCGACCACGGCGCGCTGGGCTTCATTCCGAAGTCTGCGGATTCGGACACCATCGGCCACGCACTGGGCACCATCCTCGATGGCGAGACCTGGGCACCGCCGGAAGCGCACAACGTGCCGCCTACCGGCAGCGAAGAACGCGAAGTCGGCCAGCGCCTGCGCGAGCTGACCCCGCAGCAGTTCCGCGTGCTGCAGATGCTGGGCGCAGGCCGCTTGAACAAGCAGATCGCCTACGACCTCAACGTTTCCGAAGCGACGATCAAGGCCCACGTCACCGCCATCCTGCGCAAGCTGGGCGTGACCAACCGCACCCAGGCGGTGCTGATGGCCGGCAAGCTGGCGATCGACGACGACGCCATCGTGCTGCCGCCGGAAGAAGATTGACGGTAGTGCCGGCCGCTGGCCGGCATTGGCCTGGAACGTGCAACATCATCTGAAACCGCACTGGTAGGTGCCAAGCTTGCTTGGCACGCTTTCCACGCTGCCCTGCCGGCCAGCGGCCGGCACTACCGCATTCCCGGTAGGTGCCAAGCTTGATTGGCACGCTCTCCACGCTGCCCTGCCGGCCAGCGGCCTGCACTACCGCATCCCCGGTGGGTGCCAAGTTTGCTTGGCACGCCTTTGCTTCGCCCTGTTATAGCCATCGCTATACAAACCAGCCCTGCCTGCGCGTTTCGCTGGAAATGCGCCACGCGCGAATCGCGATGCTAAGCTTCGCGTCCCCTTGGGGAGTAGCCGGATTCCTACGCAGGAATCGTCCACGTCAACATACTCGGCCAGTGCGCCGTGGCGTGGACAACCATGATGGTTGGCGAGACCAGCGGCCCGCGCGCGCAACGTCAGGTTGGGCGCGAGCGCAGGCCGTGCGTCCGTCCTAGCCCGACCTCAGCAGCCGCCCATGTCCCCCATTTCGATCCTCCTGATCGGCTTTGCCATGTCCACCGATGCCTTCGCCGCGGCGATCGGCAAGGGTGCGGCCATGCGCAAGCCGGTGTTCCGCGATGCACTGCGTGCCGGCATCATCTTCGGCGTCATCGAGGCGATCACGCCCATCATCGGCTGGCTGCTCGGCCGCGCCGCGCTGCAGTACGTCGAAGCCTTCGACCACTGGATCGCCTTCGGCCTGCTCGGTGCGCTGGGCATCCACATGATCTACAACGGCCTGCGTCCGGACAGTGGCGAGGAAAACGAAGACCCCTCGCAGCACCACGGCTTCTGGAAGCTGGCGCTGACCGGTTTCGCCACCAGCATCGACGCGATGGCGGTGGGCATCGGCCTGGCCTTCATGGACGTGCATATCGGCGTGATGGCCGCGGTCATCGGCCTGTGCACGCTGACCATGGTCACCGCCGGCATCATGCTCGGCCGTGTGCTGGGCAGCATGGTGGGCAAGCGTGCCGAGATCATCGGTGGCGTGATCCTGGTGATCATCGGCGCGACGATCCTGTACGAACACCTGCACGGTGTGGGGTAACGCTTCCGCGATTACGTGGTTGCCGGCCAGCGGCCGGCACTACCTGACGTCACATCCACGCATGGCGTGGATCTACTGCGCGTCGCGCAGCGCGCCCAGGAAGGCGCGCAGCGAGGCCGGCTTGATCGGCTTGGTCAGCACGCGATAGCCGCGTTCGCGTGCCATCCGCTTCAGCTCGTCGCGGCCATCGGCGGTCAGCAACGCACCCGGCAGCGGGTAGCCGGCGGCTTCGCGCAGCGCCACCAGCGCATCCAGGCCATCCATGCGGTCGTGCAGGTGGTAATCCACCAGCATCACCTGAGGGCGCTCGGCAATCTTCTCCAGCGCCTGGTCGACGGTGGCAGCGGTGATCACCTGCACCTGCCAGCGACCCAGTAGCGCGCGCATGCCGTCGAGGATCTCTTCATCGTTGTCCACGCACAGCACGCGCAGGCCCGCCAGTGAATCGCTGCGCAATGGTACGGTCACGGCCTGTACCGGCGTGGCCAGCTCGGTGTAGCCCGGCAGCGGCGCCACCCGCGGCAGGATGATCGAGAACATCGAACCACGACCCACGCGACTGCGTGCATTGAGGCGATGGTCGAGCAGGCGCGAGATGCGCTGGCAGATCGACAGGCCCAGCCCCAACCCCTGCTCACCCCAATCGAACGGTTGCTGGTAGCGGTGGAACTCTTCGAAGATCTGCCGCATGTGGTGCTCGGGAATACCGGGGCCGGTATCCCATACCTGCAGCTCCACCTCGTCACCGCGCTGGCGCACGGCCAGCACGATGCGGCCCTGGCGGGTGTAGCGCAGCGCATTGGCCATGAAGTTCTGCAGCACGCGGCGCAGCAGACGGCGGTCACTGCGCACCCATGCAGGTCGTGCGAACAGGTCCAGGCGCAGGCCACGACCGGCGGCGACCGGGGTGTACTGTGCGGCCAGTTCGCGCATCAGCGCGCTCACGTCGAACTCGCCGATCACCGGATGCAGGCCACCGGCATCCAGACGCGATACATCCAGCAGGCCATCGAGCAGTTCTTCGGCCGCGCGCAGCGACGCATCCACGCGTTCGGCCAGATGCTTCTGCTCGTCGCTCACGTGATCACTGTCGCGCAGCGCGGAAGCAAACAGGCGCGCTGCATTCAACGGCTGCAGCACGTCATGGCTGATCGCCGCCAGGAAGCGGGTCTTCGACTGCTGCGCGACCTCGGCCTCATGCGAGCGCTCGGCCACGCGCTGTTCCAGCGTCTCGTTGGCCTCCAACAGTGCTTTTTCCGCGTGCTTGTAGTCGGTGATGTCGTTGTAGCTGGTCACGTAACCGCCACCGGGCAGCGCCTGGCCACGCATCTCGATCACCTTGCCGTCGCTGCGGGTGCGCTCGAACACGTGCGGTGAACCAGCGCGCATGTAGCCGATGCGGCGATTGATCTGCACTTCGATATCGCCCTCGCCCAGCTCGCCGCGCTCGGCGTTGTAGCGGATCAGGTCGGCCACGGGGCGGCCCACGTAGAGCATGCCGTCGGGGTAGCCGAACATGTCCTGGTAGCGACGATTCCACGCGGTCAGCCGCATGTCCGGATCGACCACGCTGACCCCGGCGCTGATGTTCTCCAGCGTGGTCGACAGGATCTCGCGGTTGAAGCGCAGTTCCTGTCCGGCTTCGTCCAGCACCGCCACCACTTCGCCCAGGTCCATGCCCGAGCCACGCAGCAGGCTGGTCAGCAGCAGGCGCGCCGAGGCCGCACCAATCGACGCGGCCAGCAGGCGCTCGGTGAACTGCACCCACGGCCGGTCCGCTGGCGCCGAGGATTGCAGCTCCCGGCCCAGCGACTGCGCCTGCTCGAAGAACGAGCGCCGCGCATGGCGCTCGCCGACCACGCGCGAGGCCAGCGCCAGCAGATCGCCCACATGCACGTGACCCGGCCAACCACCCGCCACCGAGGGGCGTTCGGCATACGGGTCGAGGAAGGGTGCGGCGCGCAGGCGCTCGTCGACACCGGGCCGCCAGCGCGCGGACACCAGCATCATCGTTGCCGCATTGACCAGCAGCGACCAGAACGTGCCATGGGTCAGCGGGTCCCACCCGGTCATGCCAAACAGCTGTTGCGGACGCAGCCAGGTGATGCCGAACGGGCCGTCCTGCACCCAGCCGGCATCCATCCAGCCGGCCATGGTCATCGCCGGCAGCAACAGCGTATACAACCAGGTGGCAAAGCCCAGCAGCATGCCGGTCTCGACACCGCGGCGGCTGGCACCGCGCCAGTACAGGCCGCCAATCAGGCCCGGCGCGAACTGCGCCACGGCGGCAAACGCCATCAGGCCGTAAGAGGCCAGGGTGCTGTCATTGCTGCTGCTGCGGTAGTAGCTGTACGCCATCAGCGCCAGCAGCAGGATCGCAAGGCGTCGGATCCACAGCACCCGCGAGGCGACGTCGGCCGCTTCCTGGTGATCGCCACTGCGACGCAGCAGCACCGGCATCACCAGGTCGTTGCTGACCATGGTAGCCAGCGCGATGGACGAGACAATGACCATGCCGGTGGCCGCCGAGAAGCCGCCCACATAGGCGATCAGCGCCAGCGCATTGCGCCCTTCAGCCAACGGCAGCGCCAGCACCATCGAGTCATCGGCAACGCCGCTGCCCACGCCAAATAGGCTGACACCGGCCGTGGCGATCGGCAGCACCATCGCCGAAATCAGCACCAGATAGCCACCAAACATCCAGCGTGCACGGCGTACATCGCGCACATCACCGCATTCGACCACCGCCACATGGAACTGGCGCGGCAGGCAGATGATGGCGAGGAAGCTGAGCAGGGTCTGCGAGATGAAACCCACTGGCGGCAACCCGGTGAACAGCGTATGCACCGACTCCACCACGGCCTCGTTGCGGTCGCTGAGCCAGACGTAGGCGAATACGCCCACCGCCACCATCGCCACCAGCTTGATCACCGACTCCAGCGCAATGGCCAGCATCATGCCGTGGTGGTGCTCGGTGGCATCGACCTGGCGGGTACCGAACAGGGTGGCGAACAACGCCATCAGCAGCGCCACGTAAAGCGCCGGATCGGTGAAGAAGCCGGTCGGGCCGGTGTTGCCGGTCAGCACCTGCAGGCTCATCGCCACCGCTTTGTACTGCAGCGCCAGGTACGGAATGATGCCGATCAGCGCGATGATCGCCACCAGTGCCGCCAACCGCCGCGAGCGGCCGAAGCGCGAGGAGATGAAATCGGCGATGGAGACCACGTTCTGGCTGCGTGCGATCAGCGCCAGGCGCTCGATGATGCGCCAGCCGAACAGCAGCAGCAGCAGCGGGCCGATGTAGATCGGCAGGTAGCCCACGCCGTTGCGCACGGCGGTGCCGACCGCGCCGTAGAAGGTCCACGACGAGCAGTACACGGCCAGCGCCAGGCTGTAGACCACCGGCCGCAGCCACGGCCGGTCGGGGTACATCGGCCGACGGTCGCCCCACCACGCCACGCCGAACAGCAGCGCGGCATAGGCAACCGAGACCAGCAGCAGGATCCAGCTGGAGACCACGCGCGCGTTTCCGTCGGGAGAACCCGCAGTGTAGGCCAGGCGTGGCCGGGGGTGCGGGCTCGTTGGGGGCAACCACCCCCACCAAGGTGGGGGCCTACGCGGTGCGGGCCACGACCGTTGGTCGTGCCCGGCTTCTTACTGGGCCGGCACGCCCATTTCCTTCAGCAGCTCGGGCGCCGGGTAGACCTTGGCCAGCAGCCAGCGCAGGTAGCGCATGTCCACGTGCACGGCACGCTTGTAGCGCGGGTCGAACCACCAGCTGGCACTGACCGATTCCCAGTTGCTGTCGAAGTTCAGGCCGATCAGTTCGCCCTTGGCGTTGAGCACCGGCGAGCCGGAGTTGCCGCCGGTGGTGTCCAGGTTGGTCAGGAAATTGACCGTCTGGGTCTTCAGTGCCGGGTCGGCGGTGCTGCCGAAGTCACCCTTGGCGATGGCTGCCAGCAGCGGCTTGGGTGCATCGAACGGATAGGCGTTGGTGTTCTTCTCGACGATGCCGGCCACGGTGGTCACCGGCGAGTAGGTCACGCCATCGCGCGGGTGCAGCGCCTCCACCTTGCCGTAGCTGATACGCAGGGTGCGGTTGGCATCCGGGTACACGGCGCGGCCCTGCTTGGCACGCCAGGCGAACAGCGCCTGCATGTAGGCCGGGCGCAGGCGCAGCTGCTCGCCTTCGCGGGTCTTGCTCTCGTTCTCGATGCGCAGTTGCGCGGCCACCAGCGGGCCGGCCACGGCGATCAGCGGATCGGCGGCCAGCGACTTGCCTTCGCGCGCAGCAGCGAAGCGCGACAGGCGCTGCGCCTCGTCACCCAGCTGGGTGCCGGCATACAGGGTGTCCAGCGCCTTGGCCAGCTGCTGCGGGGTACGGCCGAAGGCCGCGTCGAACTCGGCCACGCGCTGCGCGTCCGGCAGCTTCTGGTAGCGGGTCAGCAGGGTGGTCAGCAGCGCCTTCTCGACCTCCGGCGCGTAGCGGCGCTGGACCTGCTTGAGCACGCCTTCGATCATCGCCTGGTCGCGCTGCTGGAAACCGCTCTCGCGCTGCGCGTCCGGCTTGGCCGATTCGATGCGCAGGCGCTCCAGCAGCAGCGCAGAGCGCAGCAGCTGGCTCTGCGCGGCCATCTGGTCCAGCAGCAGGTCACGCTCGCCCACCGCCGCGCCCTGCGACAGGTTGCCCAGCAGCGCTTGGATGTCGCCCTGGTACTTGCGGTCGGTCGCGGCCAGCATCGCCGTCTCGTCGGCGGCACGCTGGGCCTTGGCATCGCTGCGCAGCAGGCCTTCCAGTTCACCGGCAGCGCGCTTGCGGTTGTTCTTCAGCGACTGCAGCTGCGAGGCATAGCGGGTGCGCGCCTGCGCATCCTTGGCGCTGGCGGCCTCGATGGTGTCGATCATCTGCTGGAACACCGACACGCGGCGTGGCAGCACAGCATCGATCTGGCCGGCGAATTCGGCCGCGGTGCGGTGGCGGTAGGTGATGCCCGGGTAACCGGCCAGCATCGCGTAGTCGCCTTCCTTCGGGCCTTCCACCGACATCTGCAGGTGCGCCGGCGCCTGGTAGGGCACGTTGTCCTTGCTGTAGGCGGCCGGCTTGCCGTCCTTGCCGACGTAGGCGCGCAGCAGGGTGAAGTCGCCGGTGTGGCGCGGCCACATGAAGTTGTCGATCTCGTCGCCGTAGTTGCCGATCGCACGCGGCGGCGCGTACACCAGGCGCACGTCGCTCAGTTCCAGCTGGGCGATGCGGTAGAAGTCGGTGCCGTAGTACATGTTGGCCACCGAGCAGCGCACGCTGCCGTCCTTCTCGCACTCGGCCACGATCTGCTTGCTGGCCGCATCGACGGCATCGAAGTAGGCGCGGCCGGTCTTGCCACGCGCCTGCGCCAGCACCTGGTCGGTCACCTTGTCGAAGCCGACGGTGACCAGCACGCGGAAGTCCGGGTTGGCCGGGCGCTCGTCGGCACGGTCCTTGGCGATGAAGCCACCGTTGATCAGGTCGTGCTCGGGCGAGCTGTTGTACTGGATCACGCCCATCGCCACGTGGTGGTTGGTCAGCAGCAGGCCGTCGGCGGACACGAACGAGCCGGTGCCGCCACCGGCACGCACCACGGCGCTCAGCGGCGGCGCAGTGACATTGGCCAGGTCGGCCGGATTGCCCTTGAAACCTGCGGCCTGCAGCGGCTTGGCCAGTTCCGGCAGCTGGGTCGGCATCCACATGCCTTCATCGGCGTGGGCGCCGGCGGCGAGGGTCAGGCCCAGGGCCAGGGCGGTGGGAAGGGCTTTGCGTGGTGACATGAGGCAATCCGGTACGACAGAACAGCCCGGGACCATAGCCGCTGGGGCCGGATGGGGCAACGGCCGATGGTTGGGGCGGCACGTTCATTGACGATGTTCGCCGCCTACAATCGATATCCCATCACATGCGGTCAGGGAAGCGGCATGAGCGTCGGCATCGACCCGGGCACCCCCTATTCGCCGGTAAGCATTCACGAGACAGGTGGCAGTCGGCTGTTCCCTACTGCAGACGGCGAACTACTGACGCCTTCGGTTGTCGGCCATCCGGTGCACGGTCTGGCGAATTTCAAGCGCCGGATGGGCCCAGGCCGTCAGATCCGGCTGTGCGATCGGAGCTTCTGCTGCGAGGGACTGTTGCCACCGGATTTGAGGGGGCGCAATCCATCGGCCCATTTCTGGAGCTGCCACGCATGAGCGACGCATCGAAACTGACCGAACGCACTGCCGCCGAGGACCTTGCCCACCGCATCATCGCCAAGGGCCAGCAGTGCGATCCGGCAGCCTTCGCGTTGTGGTTCCAGCAGTGCCTGGAGCTGCAGAAGCTGACCGATTGCAAAGAACTGAAGCTGGCAACATGGCGGCTGCTGATGGGCGGGAACGTGCCGTTGCAGAGCGCGAATTTCGAGCGGCTTGACGCACACTTCCAGTGGTACGACCGAGGCAACGTACGCGAATCCTACGACATGGCCGCCCATGGCCGGAACATGCACATCCGCTGGTTGCTGTTGCGAGGCAACGAGGTTGCTCTTGCTCGCTACATGCATCGCGATGATGCACCGGTTTCTGTGGCACAAGCCCGCGCGCGCGTGGCTCGGCTGAGTGGGCCCTGGCGACCGCTACGCGCACGCTGGCAGGCGCGGTCAGCGCACACGCGACGCGAGATGCGCGACACTCTGCACTACCTGGTCGGCGAGCCCATCATGTGGTTCGTGGTTCCGCCACCGCCGTTGCAGCGCAAGCAGGTCCTGTTCTGGGCGGCAGCGGCCGGTAATCGGCTGCCTTCAGCGCCGCGCCGCCGAAGGCCCCTGTGGCAGCGTGTTGTCGTGGCGCTGCTGTTGGCGTGCACCCTGTTGGGCGTTGTAGCGATGGTCTACAGGGCCTCTACCGTGAATCGATCGGTGCAGGGTCCCGATGAAGCCAGCCCATGAGCGAATGATTGGGTTGCGGGTCACGACCGCGGTTCGGTCAGCGCATTGGTCCTGCTGGTCGTCGACAGCGGTACTTACTGCGCATCACCCATCAGTTCTTGCAACGCTTCGCCCCGAAGGGGCTCGACGCGCTGAGCCCGGTTCGGTGGACACGGTCGTGATGGTCGCGCCGGTACGGATGCAGGTCTACTGGGCGAAAGACCTTCATGCTCATCAAGGCCGTCTGCGATGGCCTAACCGTTGATTGCGGCAGCGCCGTGCCCGGCGCTACCGCAGCCACGCATGGCGGGCTCTACTTCTCCCGCCGCCAGTTGATCGACCCACGGTTTTCCACCGTGCTCGACTCCACTTCCACGTCGAAGCCACGACGCAGCAGGTACTTCAGCGTGATCACCGAACCAGCACCGACCAGCGACACGCCGTAGCCGACGTACAGCTTCGGCGAGATGTACTTGCCGACGCCGATCACCGAACCACCCAGCGCGCGCGACTGGCTCACGCCGGCATCGTCCAGGCCCAGCTTGGCACCCAGCTGCGAGGCCAGCAGGCCGCTGCCCGCAGACAATGCGGCAGAGGCCGCGTTGACCTGCTGGGTCTGGTCGCTGCTGGCACCGGTCAGGCTGCGGCCCAGCACCAGGTAGGCCAGTGCTTCGGACTGCGACATCGCCGGATCGGACCACACGTCCGCACGCGGTTGCTGCGCACGCCCGGTCACGTCGATGCCGGCGGTGACATCACCGATCCGGCGCTCGGCACGGATGTTGATGCGCGGGTCGGACACCGCGTTGTAGTTCCAGGTGAGGTTGCCGCGGGTGATGGTCAGGTCCTGCCCATACGCCTTGTAGCGTCCACTCACTTCCAGGCCGCCATTGGCGGTCATCTCGCGGCCGGGCTTGGCCCAGACCTGCATCTTCCCGGTCAGCGCGCCCTTCAGGCCGAAGCCGGTCATCTTCACCTTGTCACCAAGGCTGACAACCAGCTCCATGTCCAACGGCGAGGTGCGCGACTCTTCCGGATCGGCCGGGTCCAGCACCACCACGTCTTCGGACACCGAGGTGCCGCGGTCCAGGCGCTCCAGGTCGATGTCGGCCTCGGGCACGTGCACGGTACCGCGCAGTTCCATCGCCGCCTTGGCCAGGGTGAAGTCGAGGTTGGGGTTGGCGACGATGCGCAGCTCGCTGGTGTTGGACAGCAGCACGTTGTCGCCGTGGATCTTCAACTGCAGCGGCTGTGCATCACCGAACCACGACAGGCCGCCATCGACATACAGCGTGCCCTGGCCCGAGTTGGCCTGCGCGGTGATCTTGGCCGAACCGTCGGGCTGGGCCACGAAGCTGCCCTTGCCCTGGTCGAAGGTCAGGCCCAGCGCCGGGAATTCACCCTTGAAATTGCTCAGCTGGGCGTCACCGCCCAGCGAGGGCTGGCCGCGCGTGCCGCGCAGGCTGACGTGGCCTTCGATCAGGCCGGTCGGGCGCACGATGTCCGGCGAGAACAGCTCCAGCCAGTACAGCCGCGACATGTTGAGATAGAGCTCGCCGTTCAACGGCGCGCTGGCTTCCCAGCCGGTCTGCATCCTGGCATCGACAAAGCCGTTGCCCTGGAAGCCCATGCCCAGATAGCCCTTGATGCTGGCTGGGGTCATGTCGAGCTTGAGCGAGAACTGGTCATAGCGCACCAGCTCGCCGCGGGTGGTGTCCCCCACGGTGTTGCGGTTCTCGCCCAGGCGCACGCCGCCTTCCTTCGAG
Organism: Stenotrophomonas maltophilia; assembly: GCF_003970865.1. Taxonomy (GTDB): domain Bacteria; phylum Pseudomonadota; class Gammaproteobacteria; order Xanthomonadales; family Xanthomonadaceae; genus Stenotrophomonas; species Stenotrophomonas maltophilia_AR. The sequence continues at coordinate 80,090 of NZ_RXLZ01000009.1, forward strand.
CGTACTTCCACATGGCCTTCCCAGGCGTTGCCGCGCGGGCGGATCTGCGCGTCCAGGCTGACATCGCCGCGCAGGTAGATGCGACGGCCGGATTGCGGCGGCAACCACGGCTGCACCAGCGCCAGTGGCAGTGCATCACTGCGCACCACCAGGCCCTCGCGCGGCCAGTTGGCCTGTGCGCACAGTGTGCCGCTGCTGGCAGCGGCCAGGCAGGCTTCGCCCAGCGTGTAGTTGCTGCCATTGATCGCGAACGCCGCCGGTGCACGCAGCGACCAGGCATCACCCTTCACCGGTGCGATGCGCAGCGCGGCCAGCTCGCCGCGCCACTGCGCGCCCTGTTGGCGGACGCTGCCCTGCAGCTCGATCGCGCCCATCTCGTTGCGGGTCTGCGCGGCCAGGCGCAGGTTGGAGACACTGCCCTGCGCATCCACGTTCAAGCGTTCCAGCAGCATGCCGGCATTGACCTGCTGGCCCTGGATCGCCAGCGTGCCGCTGTCGCCGCGCCACGGCAGGTGGCCCTTGATGCTCACGCTCTCGGCGCCGTAGCCGTCCCAGTTGAGGTTGTTGCCGACCAGGTCGGCGGTGATGTCCGGCGCATCGCGCGGGCCCTTCACCTGTACCTGCCCACGCAGGCCGCCATCGGCGCCCGGCAGCAGATCGCTCAGCTGCAGTGGCTCGAAGCGCGCATCGATGTCGAGGCGATCACCGACCTTGCCCGAAGCGGTCACCCGGCTGCTGCCCAGCGCCAGCTTCAGGTCACCCTGGCCCTGCGCGCCCTGCAGCGCGAACTTGCCCTGCGCATCGAGATTGCGCTGGCGCAGCACGCCCTTCAGCGACGGCAGATCGACCGTGGCTTCCAGCGTGCCGGCGGTGCCCGGCGGCGCGTTTGCCGGCGGCGGCAGCTGGCGGCCCTTGGAGGCCAGGTTGCCGGACAGGCGGCCATTCCAGCCCGGCACGAAATAGCCGGGGTCGAAGTCCTTCAGCGTGGCCTTGGCATCCCAGTCAAGCTGCGGTGCCCACGCCACCTGGCCTTCCACCTGCAGCTGGCCACCCGGCGTCTGCGCCTGCAGCTGGTGGATCGACGCGGCCTGGTCGTTGCCGCGCACATCGAAGTGCAGCTGCGCCTTCTGCGCGTCACGCTCGACCTCGGCGCGGCCGATCGCGGCCCAGGCCTTCAGGGTACCGGCCAGACCGAAGCGTGCCTCGTTCAAGGTGACCGGCACCGGTGCACTGCCGGCGGTGTTCGGGTCCGCCGCTGGCACGTAGGTCAGATCATGTGCGACCACCGAGAAGTTGAGCTTCTGCTGGTCTTCCTGGCTGAAATCGGCGGTGCCCTCAAGCCGTGCTTCGCCACCAAGGCCCTTCACCAGCAGCGGCGAGACCTTCAGTACCTGGTCCTGCAGCGACACCACCGACGGTGCCAGTTCCAGTTCCTGATCGCCCTGCTTCACCTTGCCGCGCAGGTTGGCGTTGCCGCCCTTGCCGGCAGCGGTGAAGTCCAGCGCCAGCGGCGCGATCGCCGAGCTGGCCAGTGCCGGCGACAGCAGCGCCAGATCCAGCTCGTCACTGCGGATGCTGGCGCTCCAGCTCGGATCGGTGCGGCCATCGAACACCAGCATCGCGTGCAACGGCTTCGGCGCGCGCCCGGCTACGGCCACTTCCATGTGCGACAGGTCACCACGGGCGACCAGGCCGACGGTGGCGGCCGTGCGGCCACGCGGCGCCGGCAGCACCGCGGTGACGGTCACGTCGGTGTCGTAGTCCTTGGCCGGGATGTAGCGGCCCTGGGCGGTGAAATTGCCCATGTCGCTGTCCACCACCAGCTTGTGCGCCTGGAACTCGCCGTTGGCGATCTCGATGCCACCACGCACGCGGCTGATGTCGATCACCGGTTCGTTGGCCTGGCTGATGCGGAAGCCATCGATGGCGATGGCATCGGCCTGGATCGCCAGCGGCATCTCGATCTGCGGCAGCGAATCCGGCCACGACGGCAGCTTGAACGGCTCGTCACTCTTGGCCAGGTTCAGCGTCGCGTTGGTCAGCTCCAGCTTGTCCAGCAGCAGCTTGCGGCCCAGCAGCGGGCGCAGGTCCGGCTCCAGGTGCGCGCGCTCGGCATGGAAATGGATGTCGTCGTAGCGGAAGTCGACGTTGTACAGGGTCAGCGGGCCGGCCACCGGGCCTTCCACCTTGTCCCAGGTGAAGCTGGCGCCCACCGGCAGCCGTGCCACCACCTGTGCCAGCAGCACGTCACGGCCGGCCACGGTCTGCAGCAGCCAGTACACCGCCAGCAGGGCCAGCAGCACCAGGCCCAGCACGCCCACACCGGACCAGGCCCAGAAGCGGCGGCGGCGGTAGAAGCGCACGCGCGGCGGCGTGGTCGGGTTCGGAGTGGGTGCGGGCGTACTCACAGGTCCGCTCCGATGTTGAGGTACAGCTGGAACTGCGAATCCGGGTTGTTCAGGCCATGCGCCACGTCGATGCGCACCGGGCCCACCGGCGATTTCCAGCGCACGCCGAAGCCGACGCCGGTGTGCAGATCAATGGTGTTGTCGAAGGCGCTGCCGGTATCGACGAACACCGCCGCACCCCAGGGGCCGCCATTGAAGTAGTGCTCGTACTCGGCCGAGCCGATCACCAGGTTCTTGGCGCCCAGCGCGTACTTGTCCGGTGCCGGGGTCCGCGGGCCCACCTCGCGATAGGCATAGCCGCGGATGCTGCGGTCGCCACCGGCGAAGTAGCGCAGGCTCGGCGGCATCGCCACCAGGTCGCTGGTCCAGGTGGTGCCACCCTCGCCGCGCAGGATCAGGCGGTTGCTTTCGCCCACCGGGATGTACCAGCGCAGCACGGCGTTGGCCTGTATGAAGCTGGTGTCCGAACCCGCGCCCTCCACACCGGCGCGCATCGTCGCGGTACCGCTGATGCCCTTGCGCGGGAACAGTTCGTCATCGACGTTGACGTAGTCGGCGACCAGCTGCGGGTAGACCAGCGTCGAGGTGTTGTAGACCGCATCGGTGAATTCGGTGCCGGAGGCATAGCGCCAGCGCTCGCGCAGCGCGTTGATCGAGGCGATCGCGGTCCAGTGTTCGTTGATCTCGCCGCTGCGGCTGGCGATCAGCTTGAAGTTGCGCAGGTCGATGTAGTCGGTCTGCTCGTCGTAAGCGCTGGCAGCGAAGGTGTACCAGCCATCAAGCCAGTTGAAGGCCGGAATGCGGTAGCTGGTGACCAGGCTCTTGCGCTTCTGCGCATAGTCCAGCTGCGTGTTCATCTTGTGGCCGCGGTTGTTCAGCCACCGCCGTTCGATGCCACCGCGCACACCCGGGCCACTCTCGCTGCCGTAGCTCAGACCCGCGGTATAGATGGTGCGCTTGGCACGGGTCAGCTTCACATCCACCGGCACTTCGCCGTTCGCATCGGCCTGGTCGGGCCGTGGCTGGATGTCGATCACGCTGAAGTAGTCCAGCTTGGTCAGCGATTCGCGCAGCCGGTCCAGCTTGCCCTCGTGGAAGTAGCTGCCCTGTTCCCAGTACACCAGCGGGTCGAACAGCTTGTCGACGAAATAATCCTGCTCGAAACGCACCGGCCCCATGTTGTAACGGCGGCCGCTGTCCCAGGTCAGGTCGATGTCGGCCGCGTTGTCGGCACGGGTGATCTGCACCTGGCGCTGGGTGTAGTCGGCATCGAAATAGCCACGTTCGGCCAGGCGACGGGTGACGGTGATCTTGCTGGCTTCGTACTGCGTGTGCTCGAAACGCTGGCCCTTGCGCGGCTTGAACGCGGCCAGGTCGTCCTGCAGGTACTGGTCGTACATCGCCGGCCCGGTGATGTCGATGTGCTCGCGGCGGACGGTGACCGGGGTGCCCTTGTCGACATGGATCAGCACGCGCACGTGCTCGTCCTCGCGCGGCGCCTCGACCTTGATCACCGGGTTGTAGTACCCGAACGGTTCCAGTGCCTGGCGGGTCTGACGCTCGGCCTGTGACAGCAGGTACTCCAGGCGCGATTCGCCCTGTTCCTTGCCGATCGTGTCGTACAGCGACAGCGATTCCTGGATGTTCTCGATGATTGCGGCGTCGTCGCCCTTGTCCAATCCCTTGATGTCCACCTTGTCGATGGTGCCGCGCGCGTGGGCCACGGAGGTGGCGGCCAGCGACAGGACCATCAGCGGCAGGGCGTATTTCTTTGGCTGCATGCGGCACAGCATACCGACCGAAGGTGACGATGCGAAATGCATCACGTCATTGGGGATCGGTTGTTAAGTGGCGGTCAAAATACGCGCCTTTGTGGCGATCGTCGTGATCGCAGCCGAGGATGCCGGCATCGTGCGCGATGCCGGCAATGACCCCGATGGACATCCGCCGGCGATTCGGTGCGCGGGGGCAATGCCGGCCAGCGGCCGGCACTACCGGTGGGTGCCAAGCTTGCTTGGCACCACATCTCAGCTCGACAGATGCTCGATCGCTGCCACCTTGCCCAGGCGCTCGCCCAGCATCGTCAGCAGCGCCAGGCGGTTGCCACGCAGCGCCGGATCCTCGGCATTGACCATCACGCCATCGAAGAAGGCGTCGACCTGCGGTCGCAGGCGGGCCAGGCGTGCCAGCACGGCCACGTAATCCTTCTGGTGCAGGCTGGCGCCGGTGTCGTCGATCGCCGCAGTGACCGCCTCAGCCAGCGCGCGCTCGGCATCTTCCTGCAGCAGTGCCGGGTCGATCTGGGCCGGAATGTCGCCCTCGGCCTTGCGCAGGATATTGCGGATGCGCTTGTTGGCCGCTGCCAGTGCCTCGGCTTCCGGCAGCGCGGCGAAGGTGCCGATCGCATCCAGGCGGCGGTCGAAGTCGTACAGCGAGGCCGGCTTCAGCTCGGCCACGGCGTTGAAGTGCGTGGCCGGCACGCCCTTGTCAGCGTAGTAACCCTTCAGGCGGTCAAGGATGAAGTCGTACAGTTCACCGACGTCGGCCTGCACGTTGCGCACGGCCAGGCCGGCGTTGGCACTGGCCAGCAGCGTGCGCAGGTCCAGTTCGAAACCGCTTTCGATGATCGTGCGGGCCAGGCCCAGCGCGTTGCGGCGCAAGGCGAACGGGTCCTTGTTGCCGGTCGGCTTCAGGCCAGCGGCGAAACCACCGGCCAGCGTGTCCACGCGCTCGGCGATGGCCAGCACCTTGCCCAGCGGCGACAGCGCGATGTCGTCACCGCCGAAGCGCGGCTGGTAGGCCTCGTCGATGGCCAGCGCCACCTCCTGCGATTCACCACCGGTCACGGCGTAGTGGCGGCCGGCGATGCCCTGCAGTTCCGGGAATTCGTTGACCATGCGCGACTGCAGATCGTTCTTGGCCAGCTGCGCGGCCCGCTTGGCCTGCGCGGCGTCGGCGCCGGCCTGGGGTGCGATCACTTCGGCCAGGGCGGCCACGCGTGCCACCTTGTCGGCCACGCTGCCCAGCTTGGCCTGGTAGGTCACCGTCTTCAGGCCCTCGCCCATCGATACCAGGCCCTGCTTCAGGTCCTCGTCGAAGAAGAACTTTGCATCGGCGAAGCGCGGGCGGATCACGCGCTCGTAGCCCTTGGCCACTTCGGCCACGTCCTTCGATTCGATGTTGGCGATGCCGATGAACTGCTCGGTCAGCTTGCCGCTGTCATCCAGCACCGGGAAGAACTTCTGGTTGATCTCCATCGTCTCGATCAGCGCTTCCTGCGGCACGGCCAGGAACGCGCGTTCGAAGCTGCACAGCACCGCCGACGGCCACTCGACCAGGTTCACCACCTGCTCCAGGTTGTCCTCGGTGATGCGGGCGCTGCCACCGGCCTTGGCCGCAGCGGCCTCGACCTCGGCGACGATGCGCGCGCGGCGCTCGCTCGGGTCGACCAGCACGAACGCGGCGCGCAGGGCTTCAACGTAGTCCTGCGGCTGTGCCAGCGACACGGCCTGGTCGTGGTGGAAGCGATGGCCACGGCTGACGCGGCCGGCCTGCAGGCCGAACAGCTCGGCCTCGACCACGTTGGCACCGTGCAGCAGCACCAGCCAGTGCGCCGGGCGCGCGAAGCCCCAGGCGTGGTCACCCCAGCGCATCGGCTTGGGAATCGGCATCGCCGCGATCGCCTCGCGCAGGATCTCCGGCAGCAGGCTGGCGGTGCTCGCGCCCGGGGTCACCGCGCGGTGCACGAAGCGCTCACCCTTGTTGTCGGTGGTCTTCTCCAGCGCGGTCCAGTCGATCCCGGCCTTGGCGGCGAAGCCCTGCAGGGCCTTGGTCGGCTGGCCTTCGGCGTCCAGCGCGATGTTCAGGTACGGGCCCAGCACTTCGCTGTGCTGTTCCGGCTGTTCCAGGCCGACGCCCGGCAGCAGCACGGCCAGGCGGCGCGGGGTCGACAGCGGGCGCGCATCGCCCAGTTCCAGCGCGACACCGCGCTTGCGCAGGCCTTCGACAACACCGTCGAAGAACGCCTGGGCCAGGCCCGGCAGCGCCTTGACCGGCAGCTCCTCGGTGCCCAGTTCGATCAGCAGGGGGGACAGTTGGCTCATCGGTTCGATCCTGTGGTGGGGGCGCAGCGCGCAACGCGTCCGGCGCCCCGGGTAATTGATGAAAAGCGGATGGCAGTGGAAGCGGCGGTCAGGCCTTCTTCGCACCCGGGAATCCCAGCTTCTCGCGCTGCTCGTAGTACGCCTTGGCCACCGCCTGGGCCAGCGCGCGCACGCGCAGGATGTAGCGCTGGCGCTCGGTCACGCTGATCGCGCGGCGCGCATCGAGCAGATTGAAGGTGTGGCTGGCCTTCATCACCTGCTCGTAGGCCGGCAGCGGCAGGTTCACTTCCACCAGCTTCTGCGCTTCACGCTCGCAGGCGTCGAAACGGTGGAACATTTCTTCCACGTCGGCGTATTCGAAGTTGTAGGTGCTCTGCTCCACCTCGTTCTGGTGGTAGACGTCGCCGTAGGTCACCGGCTGGCCGTCCGGGCCGTAGGTCCAGACCAGGTCATAGACGTTGTCGCAGTTCTGCAGGTACATGCACAGGCGCTCGAGACCATAGGTGATCTCGCCCAGCACCGGGCGGCACTCCAGGCCACCGGCCTGCTGGAAGTAGGTGAACTGGGTCACCTCCATGCCGTTGAGCCAGACTTCCCAGCCCAGGCCCCAGGCGCCCAGCGTCGGCGATTCCCAGTTGTCCTCGACGAAGCGCAGGTCGTGCACCAGCGGATCGATGCCCAGCGCCTTCAGCGAATCCAGGTACAGCTGCTGGATGTTGTCCGGCGCCGGCTTCATCGCCACCTGGTACTGGTAGTAGCGCTGCAGGCGGTTCGGGTTCTCGCCGTAGCGGCCGTCGGTCGGGCGGCGCGAGGGCTGCACGTAGGCCGCGTTCCAGCTTTCCGGACCGATCGCGCGCAGGAAGGTGGCCGGGTGGAAGGTACCGGCGCCCACCTCCAGGTCGAGCGGCTGGATGAGCACGCAGCCCTGCTGGGCCCAGAACTGGTTCAGGGTCTGGATCAGGCCCTGGAAGGTGATCGGAACGGTCGGGGTCGCGGACATGCGTACGAGTCTTGGCCGGCAAGGGGGTGCGTTAGTATAACGGCCGACCTGCGGGGCATTCCGTACCCGGGAGGAGCAGGCAGATGGAACATCGGCTGCCGGTGGGCACGCCCGGCGAGGCTGGCGGCGTACCGCTGCCGTGGGGTCGCCTGCAGTTCGAGCAGATTGCCGCGGCCCTGGTCGCCGATGACCTGGTGGCCGAGCAGGACCGCGAGCGCATGCGGTTTTCCGCACAGGGCGCGCGCAATGCCAGTGAAGTGCACCCGCTGGTGCTGCTGTCCAACCTCAAGTTGGCCGCCAGCGGCGGTGGCGAACTGACCCTGGAGCGCCTCACCGAGTGGCTGGCGCAGCGCACCGGCAGCCGCTACCTGCGCATCGACCCGACCCGGGTCGACGTCGCTGCGGTGACCGCGCTGGTGTCGCACGCCTACGCGCGCCGCCACCGTTTCCTGCCGTTGGCGGTGGATGCCGAGCGCGTGCTGGTGGCCACCAGCGAGCCGCTGGTGCAGGAATGGCGCCGCGACCTGCAGCACCTGACCCGCCGCCGCATCGAGTTGGCCGTGGTCAATCCGCTGGACCTGCACCGCTACACCATGGAGTTCTACGGGGTGACCCGTTCGGTGCGCGGCGCCCGTGGCGACGTGCGTGGCGAAGCCAACACCACCCTGCCCAGCTTCGAGCAGCTGGTGGAGCTGGGCCGCACCGGCGACGTCAATGCCGACGACCAGCACATCGTGCATATCGTCGACTGGCTGCTGCAGTACGCCTATGAACAGCGCGCGTCGGACATCCACCTGGAGCCGCGCCGCGAGATGGGGCGCATGCGCTTCCGCATCGACGGCGTGCTGCACAAGGTGTTCGAGGTCCCGCCGGCAGTGATGACCGCCGTGGTCAGCCGCATCAAGGTGCTCGGCCGCATGGACCTGGCCGAGCGCCGGCGCCCGCAGGACGGCCGCATCAAGACCCGCTCGCCGGGCGGCCGCGAGGTCGAGATGCGCCTGTCGACCATGCCCACCGCCTTCGGCGAGAAGTGCGTGATGCGCATCTTCGACCCGGATGCCGCCTTCAAGAGCATCGACCAGCTCGGCTTCAGCCCACAGGAGGCGGCGGGCTGGAATGCGCTGGTCGAACGCCCGCACGGCATCGTGCTGGTGACCGGCCCGACCGGCTCGGGCAAGACCACCACCTTGTACTCCACGCTGAAGCGGCTGGCCACGCCGGATGTGAACGTGTGCACCGTGGAGGACCCGATCGAGATGATCGCGCCCGAGTTCAACCAGATGCAGGTGCAGACCAACATCGACCTGGACTTCGCCAGCGGCGTGCGCACCCTGCTGCGGCAGGACCCGGACATCATCATGATCGGCGAGATCCGCGACCTGGAGACCGCGCAGATGGCGGTGCAGGCCTCGCTGACCGGCCATCTGGTGCTGTCCACCCTGCATACCAACGACGCGCCCTCGGCGGTCACCCGACTGCTCGACCTAGGCGTGCCGCACTACCTGCTGGCCAGCACCCTCAACGGCATCCTGGCCCAGCGCCTGGTGCGTACGCTGTGCCCGCACTGCAAGCAGCCACACAGCCTCGGCGCCGCCGATTGGGCCGTGCTGGCTGATAGCCATGCTGCATATCCAGATGCCGCCACGCCCTGTCGGCCGGTCGGTTGCCTGGAGTGCCGGCGCACCGGATTCCTCGGCCGCATCGGGCTGTATGAGTTGCTGCCATTGGGCTCGCGGCTGCGCGGGCAGATCCGCGCCGACATGGATCTGGCCGGTTTCAGCCGTGCCGCACGGGCTGAAGGGCTGCGAACCCTGCGCCAGGCCGGGCTTGAAAAGGTGGCGCAGGGGCTGACTACAATCGAGGAAGTCCTGTCAGTCCTGCCGCCCCCGGATGAACCCAGCCCCGTTCCTGATCCTTGAAACCGGTCGCCCGGTACCGTCGCTGCGCCGCTACGGGCGCTTTCCGCACTGGATCCGCGTTGCCGCCGGGCTGGAAGAGCACGAGACGGTGGTGGTCGATGTCGAACACGGTGGCGCCCTGCCCGACCCACATGCCTTCGCTGGCGTGCTGGTGACCGGCTCGGCCGCCTTCGTCACCGACCACGCCGAGTGGAGCGAACGCAGCGCCGCATGGCTGCGCCAGACCGCCCACGACGATCTGCCGGTGTTCGGCATCTGCTACGGCCACCAGCTGCTGGCGCACGCGCTGGGGGGCGAGGTGGCCTACAACCCGGCCGGCCGTGAGTCCGGCACGATCGAACTGGAACTGCAGCCGCAGGCCGCGCAGGACCCGCTGTTCCAGGGCCTGCCGCAGCATTTCGCCGCCCATGCCACCCACCTGCAGACCGTGCTGCGCGCCCCCGACGGCGCCGAGGTGCTGGCACGCTCACCGCTGGACGGCTGCCACGCCTTCCGCTGGGGCCGCCAGGCCTGGGGCGTGCAGTTCCATCCGGAATTCGCCACCCACCACATGCGCGGCTACGTGCGCGCCCGCGCCGACTGCATCGGTCGCCACGGTGGCTGTGCCCGCAGCATCGAGCGCGCGGTCAGTGCCGCACCGCTGGCCCGCCAGCTGTTGCGCCGCTTCGTCCGCCAGGCGCGGCTGTCTTCAGCCCAGCCGGTGGCAAAACAGGGATAATCGGCGGCACGGGCAGCCGCCCGGCCCCCTCCTGTCCTTCCCGGATGTCCATGAAAGAGATTCGCAAGCTGCCGGCTTCGGCGGGCGCGCAGTGGTTGCTGGATACGTTCTCGCTGTACCGGCGTGCGCCGCTGCAGCTGGCCCGGATCGGCCTGACCTGGCTGCTGGTGAGCTGGGTGGTCACGCTGCTGTCGACGCTGATTCCCGGCGCCGCCGGCATGGCCGTGCAGCTGATGACCCTGGCCATCTCGCCGATCATGTTCGGCGGCATGTTGTACGCCGTGGGCGAGATCGACGAAGGCCGCCCGGGCCTGGCCTCGCACCTGCTGCAGCCGATCCGCGACCACCGCGTCAGCCACCTGCTGGTGCCGCTGGCGATCCAGGTGCTGGCGGTACTGCTGCTGGGCGCACTGCTGTTCATGATGATCGGCCGCGAGGGCTTCACCGCCTTCAGCGAGGTCATGACCAAGATGGAAGAGATCAGCCGCAGTGGCCAGCAGATCAAGCCGGATGATGCCGCCGCGCTGGTCGCCAACCTGCCGGCCAAGCGCATCGCGCTGTGGATGCTGCTGGTGTTCCTGAGCGCGGTAGCACTGTCGCTGGCGATGTTCACCCAGCCGGCGCTGGTGGTGTTCGACAAGCAGAGCGGCATGCATGCGCTGCGCCTGAGCCTGCAGGGCTGCATCGAGAACATCGGCGCGATGTTCGTGTTCGCCGTACTCGGCCTGATCGCCGCGTTCTGCATGTACATCCTGTTCGTGATCGTGATCCAGATCGCGATGCTGATCGGTGGCCCGCTGGCCGCGGCCTTCATCGCCCAGCTGGTGCTGACCACGGTGCTGATGCCGCTGTATGTCGGCGCGGTCTACGCCGCCTGGAAGCAAATGTTCGTGCATCGCGGCAGCCGCGCGGCCCCGCCGATTCCGACCACGCCGACCTCCAGCGACGTGTTCCACGCCTGACCAGAACGCAGGTAGATCCACGCCATGCGTGGATAGAAAAAGGGGACGGAGGGGATTAAGTCGTTAGCCGCACAGTGGCACAAACGACTTAATCCCCCCCGTCCCCTTTTTCAGGCAGCGGGCTTCTTCACTACCGACGACGGCACCAGCCAGCGTGCGGCGTGGATGCCCAGCTCGTAGAGCAGGCACATCGGGATCGCCAGCATCAGCTGCGAGACCACGTCCGGCGGGGTCAGCACCGCCGCGACCACGAAGATGCCGACGATCGCGTAACCACGGCCTTCCTTGAACTGCTGCGGCGTCACCCAGCCCAGCAGCACCAGGATCACCATCGCCACCGGCAGTTCGAAACTGCCGCCGAAGGCGAAGAAGATCGCCAGCACGAAGTCCAGGTAGGCGTTCGCATCCGGGGTGATCGCGATCACGTCCGGGCTGAAGGTGGTGAGGAAGTGGAATACCGCCGGCAGCACCAGGAAGTAGGCGAAGGCACAGCCGGCGTAGAACAGCAGCACCGACGACACCAGCAACGGCACCGCCAGGCGCTTCTCGCGCGCATACAGGCCCGGGGCAACGAACGCCCACAACTGGTACAGCAGCCACGGCACCGCCACGAACAGGGCCACGAAGAAGGTCAGCTTCAGCGGTGCGAAGAAGGCACCGGCCGGATTGGTGGCGATCATCGTCTGCCCGTTCGGCAACTGCGAGACCAGCGGTTCGGCCAGCGCGTTGTACAGCTTCTGGGTAAACGGCAGCAGCGCCAGCAGCACCACGCCCAGGCCCAGCAACGCGCGCACCAGACGGCCGCGCAGTTCCACCAGATGTTCGACCAGCGAGCTTTCGCCGAAATCGTGTTCACTCATGGCTGGCGCTCCGGGCTGCTCTGCGGCGGCGGTGCACCGGCTTCAGGGGGCGTCGCCGGCGTCGGCTCGGGAGCAACGCTCTCGTATGCCGGCGCATCGGCGTCGGGCACAGCGCTCATATGCGGCGGCAGATCCGCAGGCGCCGGTGCGCGAACCTCCTGCGCCAGCGTATCGCCCTGCTGCTGGGCCTCCTGCGCTTCGCGACGGATCGCTTCACCGCTGGCGCGCAGCTGATTCTCGGTGTCCTGCATGCCCTGGCGCACGTCCTGCATCTGCCGCTTGATGTCCTCGGCCTGCAGTTCGCGCTCCAGTTCCTGTTTCACCGAATCCCACTGATTGCGGGCACGACGCACCCACAGGCCGGCGAAGCGGGCCGCCTTGGGCAGGCGCTCGGGACCGAGCACCACCAGGGCGACCACTGCAATCACCAGCAGTTCGCTGAAGCCGATATCGAACACCGCAACCGCTCCGGATCAGCGAGCGTTACGGTCGTGCTCGTCCTGCGCGGTGCGCGAGGCGTCCTGGCTGCGCGACTCATCGCCCAGCTGCGCGTTCGGCTTGTCCTCGTCGCGCATGCCCTTCTTGAATTCCTTGACCGCCGAACCGAGATCCTTGGCGCCGCTGGTCAGGCGCTTGGTGCCGAACACCAGCAGGACGATGGCCAGCACGACCAACCAATGCCAGATGCTGAAACTGCCCATAAAGACGCTCGTTACGTTAGTGATCAGGCTGTCGAGCATAGCGCACCGGGTGTTAGCCGGCGCGCGTGACGAAAGTCAGTTTCCGCCCAGCGTTTCCGTGCGGATTTCGCCGTCGTTGACCGGCTGGAAGCCCTGCTGCTGCGGTGGCGGGGTCTGCGGCACGTTCTGCAGCGGCGCGGTGGTGGCTTCGGCTGGGGCGGCCGGCGCTGCCTGAACAGGCGCCGGAGCAACCGCCGGGGCCGCTGCCGGACGCGGGGCGCTGCCGCCGTTACCGCTGCGGTTGTTGCGCGCGGCGTAGGTGGCCTCTTCCAGACGATCGCGGAAAGTGACCACATCCATCGACGGCGAACCGGCGGCGCGGCCTTCGAAGATCATGCGCGGCGTGGTGTTGCTGCCGTAGGCGTCCAGATTGGCGGCATCATCGATCTGCAGCACCGCACCATCCAGGGCAACGCCAGCAAACAGGCCGCGGGCGCGGGACCAGGACCAGATCTCGGCCTTCAGCTGGCCGTCGGTGGCAGCGGCGGCATTGCGGCCGACCGGGCCGGCGGCGACACCGGCATCGGCGCCCAGCGTGAACTTGCCGTTGACCAGGTTGTCCAGGCTGCGGTCGTTGCGGAACACCAGCACCACATCGGAGGACTGCACGCCGGCCTGGAAGCCGATGCTGCCGCCAGTAAGCTTCACGAACACCGGATTGGACCAGGCGCCGTTGGGCATGCGTACCGACATCAGGCCATGGCCACGACGACCGCCAATGACCAGACCGGCCTTGATCGTGTCGGGAATGACGATGACCGCGCGGCCTTCGTCGAGCAATTTGTCCGGAATGCCCTGTTCAGGGATTTCCTGGATTTCAGCCAGCACGCGCACGGCATTGCGGGCACGCTGGTCTTCCTGCGGTCCGGCCATGGCCTGGCTGGACAGCAGGCTGGCGGCGATCAGCAGGGCTTGGATCGGGCGACGCATGGCAGGCTCCAGAAGTCAGTCCATAGGAAGATATAGCAAGTGACTGAAATTAGTAGTGTTGTCATGAATCCCCAATGAGCGTTCCCTGCTCACATTGATGCGCGCTATGCCTGCAATCCGAACCCTGCATCCCGGCGCGGCACCGGATCGGCGACAATACCGCTCATGCTCGACGCACCCGATACCGCCGTGCTGGCGGTCAACCTAGGCACGCCCGAGACGCCGACGGCCCCCGCCGTACGCCGTTACCTGGCTGAATTCCTGTCCGACCCCCGCGTGGTCTCGATCCCGGCATTGCTCTGGCAGCCGCTGCTGCGTGGACTGATCCTGCCGCTGCGCAGCAGCCGTTCAGCGGCCAAGTACGCCCAAGTCTGGCTGCCGGAGGGCTCTCCGCTGATGGTGCACACGCACCAGCTGGCGCAGGCCATGCAAGCGCTGTTGCCGCCCCTGAAGGTTCGCCATGCAATGCGCTATGGCGAGCCGGCGCTGGCCAGCGAGCTCGACCGCCTGGCGGCCGACGGTGTGCGCCGCATCGTGGTGCTGCCGCTGTACCCGCAGTACTCCACCACCACCACCGCCTCGGTCGAAGACCGCGTCGATGCCTGGCAGCGCCGCAATCCGGGCGTGACCGTGAGCCTGGTGCGCGACTATTCGGTCGATCCGGGCTGGGTCGACGCCGTGGCCGGCTCGATCCGCCGCTACTGGGAACAGCACGGTCGCGGCCAGAAACTGATGTTCTCCTTCCACGGCATCCCGCAGCGCCTGGCCGATGCCGGCGATCCGTATCCGCAGCGCTGCGAGGCCAGTGCGCAGGCCATCGCCAAGGCACTGGGCCTGGCCAGGGACGAGTGGCAGATGGGTTACCAATCGCGTTTCGGCCGCGAGCGCTGGCTGCAGCCGTATGCCGAACCCAGCCTGTGGGCGCTGGCGGAGTCCGGCGTGAAGCAGATCGATGTGGTCTGCCCCGGCTTCGCCACCGATTGCCTGGAGACGCTGGAAGAGGTCGCGATGGGCTTCACCGAAACGCTGGCCGAGCGCGGCGCGACGATGCGCTACATCCCCTGCCTCAACGCCGAACCGGAGCACGCACGTGCGCTTGCGCGGCTGGCCGTGGCCTCGCTGGCATGAGCCTTCAACCGTTTGAACTGGAGGTCGGTGGCGCGCGCGTCGCCGGCCTGCGCAACCACGGCGATGGCCCGCGCGTGCTGGCCCTGCACGGCTGGCTCGACAACGCGGCCAGCTTCGTGCCGCTGGCGCCGCATCTGTCGTCGCTGCAATTGGTGGCGATCGATTTACCCGGTCATGGCCACAGTGCACATCTGCCGGCCGGTGCCAGCTACACCACGGCGGCCGCGATCTGCCACGTGCTCGATGTGGCCGATGCACTGGGCTGGGACCGCTTCAGCCTGCTCGGCCATTCGATGGGCGCCGGCATCGCCAGCCTCACCGCCTCGGTCAGCGACCGTGTCGAACGGCTGGTGGCAATCGAAGCACTCGGCGGCCTGCGTGGTCCCGAAGAAGAAACCGCCAACCGCCTGCGCGAGCATGTGAATGCCACGCGCGCCCTGGCACGCAAGCAGTTGCGCGTATTCCCCGACCTCGCCGCGCCGGTCCGCGCGCGGATGATGACCAACCAGCTCAGCGAAGGCTGCGCACGCCTGCTGGTCGAACGTGGCGTGGAACCGGTTGAAGGCGGCTACCGCTGGTGCAGCGATCCGCGCCTGATGCTACCCACCGCGATCCGCCTCAGCGAAGGCCAGATCGACAACCTGCTGCAGGCCATCGCCTGCCCGACGCAGGTGATCTACGCCACGCCGGCACAGTCGTACTATCCCGAGCCGATGCGCAGCGATCGCCTGCAGCATCTGCGCGATGGCCGTCTGGCGGTGTTTCCCGGCAACCATCACCTGCACATGGAAGATCCGGAACAGATCGCAGGCGTGATCCTGCGCTTCTTCAGCAACGACAACGCCGGCTGAGCGAAGGCACCGGCGCGCTTCACTCTGCGCGTCTGCGGCCGATACATCAGTTGCGGGCCCCTGCGTCCGCAGCACGCATGCCCGGTCGGGCCTGCGGCGTGTGTCTGGTTCTGCAAGGAAGTCCGCATGCCTGCTCCATTGCACCGTCATCCACAGGATGTGGCCACGGTGTCCCGTCTCCGCGTCGCTGATCGCGTCGCATTCCCCGAATTCCCGGCTCGCGCCCTGGTCACGCACTCCTGCGTGCGCCGCGGCGTGGCCGTTGTCGTTTGCTGATCCAGGAGTCGCCGATGTCCGTTGCATCCTCCCGTCCCCCCGATATTGCCCGCCTGCCGCATCTGCAGCAGCTCGCGCACCGCGCTGACCGCCGCCTGCTGATTGGCAGCGCGGGACTGGCCCTGGCTGGCCTGGTGCTGGCCCTGCGTGGCCTGCAGGTGCAGGCCGCGGCGTTGGCAGCCGTCGCCGCGCTGCCCGCCGCGTGGTTGGGCGGACCGCAGGCAGGCCGGGCCGTCGCCCGCAACGGTCTGGCGTTGCTGTTGTCGCTGCAGCTGGCCGTGTTGTGCGCGATCGTCGGCCTGTCGCCAGCGTTGCCGATCGCGTTGCTGCTGGGCGTGCTGCTCAGCCACCGCGATCGCCTGCCGGTATGGCTGGCCGGTGGTGTTGGCACTCTCGCCCTGCTGGCACCGCTACAGGGCGGTGCCGCGCTGTGGCCGACGCTGCTGCAGGCCGGCATGTTCGCGGGCCTGACCCTGTTCCTCGGCCAGGTCGCACTGCGCCTTCGGCAGCAGACCGAGTCCCTTGGCCACGGCCCGCGTCGGCTTGCCGCGCTTGCACGCGACATCGCCACCGGTGCCGATCTTGGCGCGCATGCCGATACCGGCGCCTATGCGCCGGGTTCACTGGCCCACGCCCTGGCCGACACTGCGCGCCACGTGCAGGCCCAGCGGGGACGCGAAGCCGCGTCGCATGCCGAGAACGCGCAGATCCGCCAGGCCCTCGATGCCTCGCGCACCGCGATGATGATTGCCGACAACGACCATGTGATCCGCTACGTGAACCGCTCGGTGGTGGCACTGCTGCGCAACCAGCAGGCGACGTTGCGACAGGCCTTCCCCGATTTCGACGCCGAGCGCCTGGTCGGCAGCAGCATCCATCGCTTCCACGCCAACCCGGACCGCATCCGCGCGATCCTCAACGGTCTGCAGGTCACGCACAACGGCAAGGTGCAGATCGGCCCGGTGCACTTCGCCCAGGTGGTCACCCCGGTGTTCGACGCGCAGGGCGTGCGCCTGGGCTTCGCCGTGGAATGGCATGACCGCACCCATGAGCTCGCGTTGGAGAACGCCGTGGCCGGCATCGTCGCAGCGGCAGCGGCCGGTGACCTCGACCAGCGCCTGCAGGCCACTGAAGGCGCCAGCTTCCTCGATGGCCTGACCGGTGGCATCAACCAGCTGCTCGATACGCTCGGCAGCACCGTCAACGACGTGCGGCAGATGCTCTCGGCACTGGCCAACGGTGATCTGGATCGGCGCATGCACGGCGACTATCACGGCGCCTTCGCTGCCATCCAGCGCGATGCCAACGCCACGGCCGGGCAGTTGGCACGCATGGTCGGCCGCATCCAGGAATGTGCGGCGTCGATCAGTACCGCCGCCAGCGAGATTGCCGCCGGCAACGGCGCATTGTCCGAGCGCAGCGAGCGCCAGGCCGCGCACCTGCAGGAGACCGCAGCATCGATGGAGGAGCTGACCGCCACCGTGCGCCAGAACGCCGCCCATGCGCGTGAGGCCAGTGCGTTGGCGGCCTCCACGCAGAGCGCTGCCAGTGACGGCAACACGGCCATGCAGCGGGTGGTCGATACCATGCAGGCCATCGAAGGTGCCTCGAAGCGGATCGGCGACATCACCGGCGTCATCGACGGCATTGCCTTCCAGACCAATATCCTCGCGTTGAACGCAGCGGTGGAGGCGGCACGCGCCGGCGAGCAGGGCCGAGGCTTTGCCGTGGTGGCCAGCGAGGTGCGCGTGCTGGCACAGCGTTCGGCGGCGGCCGCACAGGAGATCAAGAAGCTGATCGACGAGGCGGGCCGGCAGGTGGGGGAAGGTGCCCAGCTGGTGGCCGACGCCGGCCAGCGCATGCAGGGAATTGTCGGCGGCGTGGAGGATGTCAGCCACCTGATGCGCGAGATTTCCGCAGCGTCGCAGGAGCAGTCGATCGGTATCGAGCAGATCAACCAGACCGTGGTGCAGATGGATCAGGCCACGCAGCAGAATGCGGCGCTGGTGGAAGAAGCAACCGCGGCCGCACGCGAGCTGCAGTCGCAGGCCGGCACATTGACCGAAGCGGTCTCGGTATTCCGCCAGCAGGAACCGCACGAGGTCTCGCGGGCCGCCTGATCCGGGCCTTCAATTCGATCCTGATCAAGACGGCGCCCGCAGGGCGCCGTCTTTTTATGCGTGACCTGCCTTGGGTAGCGGTCAAGCTTCTACCGGTGGATGCCTACCTTGGTTGGCATCGCTTTTCTCAGGAACAACCCATCCACGCACCTGCTGGTAGTGCCGGCCGCTGGCCGGCAAACGATCGCTGTGTGGGCCTGCTGTTGGTAGCGGCCAACCGTGGTTGGCACCTTGGCTTCTCGCAGGGGGCATCCACGCATGGCGTGGATCTACCGGTAGTGCTGGCCGCTGGCCGGCAAACGATCGCTGTGTGCGCCTGTTGTTGGTAGCTGCCAACCTTGGTTGGCACCGCTGCTCCTCGCGGGGGGTATCCACGCATGGCGTGGATCTACCGGGCGATGTAATGCCATCGGGTTGCCGGCCAGCGGCCGGCACTACCCGCATTTACTGCGCACAAAGAAAAACCCCGCTGCGTGAGCAGCGGGGTTTTGGGTGTAAACCCTGGCGATGACCTACTCTCGCATGGCTTGAGCCACACTACCATCGGCGCAGCTGCGTTTCACTTCCGAGTTCGGGATGGGATCGGGTGGTTCCACAGCGCTAATTTCACCAGGGAG